>CAVVGJ010000018.1:0-107218 GCA_963747745.1 uncultured Acidimicrobiaceae bacterium | reverse complement strand
TGCCGTCGCGTCGGCGGACGGTGCGGGCGCGGCCCGGCTCAGCCTGGCCGAGCACAAGTCGAAGCTGCGCAAGGAGAACTCGGACCTGGTGACCCACCTGGTGCAGGTCACCGGCCGGTCGCACCGGGAGGTCAACGGCGAGCTCAACCGGCTGGCCGGCGTGCGCAAGGTCACCGAGGCCACCGCCGAGCAGCTGTCCCGACGCATCGCGGTGGGCGAGAAGTGGGTGAAGACCCTGTAGACAGGGCGCGATGGGTGCCGATGCCGTCTCCGCCGAGGTGGTGCTGCCGTGCGCCGACCTCGGGCCGACGATGCAGTACTTCACCGACCGGCTCGGGTTCCGCGTCGAGGTCGTGTTCCCCGCCGACGGACCCCGGGTCGCGGTCCTGTCCGGCCACGGGACCCGCATCCGGCTCGAAGGCGGGGTCGGCGGCGACCCGGGCGTGCTGCGCCTGACCGGTTCCGACCGCGCCGGCACCGATACCGCCCCCAACGGCACCCGCATCGAGTGGGCCTCCGACGCCATGGTCGTGCCCGCCCTGGTGCCGTCGTTCACGCTGACCCGGGCCGACGACGCCTGGGGGACCGGGCGGGCCGGCATGCAGTACCGCGACCTGGTGCCCGATCGTCAGGGCGGTCGCTTCATCGCGTCCCACATCCGCATCCCCGATGGTGGGCCGGTGCCCGACTGGGTCCACTACCACGAGATCCGCTTCCAGCTCATCGTGGTCCGGCGGGGCTGGGTCGAGGTCGTCTACGAGGACCAGGGCGAACCGTTCGTGATGGAGGCTGGTGACTGCGTGCTCCAGCCGCCCGAGATCCGCCACCGGGTGCTGCGGGCCTCCGACGGCCTCGAGGTGGTCGAGATCGGCTGCCCCGCCGAGCACCGCACCGTGGCCGACCACGACCTGGCGCTCCCCACGCCGGTGGTCGACCCCGATCGGGACTTCGGCGGCCAGCGCTTCGCCCGCCACATCGCCACCGAGGTGGCCTGGGAACCGTGGCGGTTGCCGTGCTTCGAGGCGCAGGACACCGCCATCGAGGCGGCCACGGCCGGGCTGGCCGGCGTCCGCTTCGTGCGCCCCGCCGGCCTCGCCGACGCCGGCGACTCGGTCGAGACGACCCACGACGGCGAGCTCGCCTTCGCCTTCGTGCTCGACGGCGCCGTCACCCTCACCGTCGACGGCGACCAGCACCGCCTCGGGTCGGGCGACGCCGTCACCGTGCCGGCCGGCGCCGTGCACCGCTGGTCGGACCCCAGCACGGAGCTGGCGCTCCTCGACGCCACCCTCCCGGCCCGTCTCTGAGGTTCTGGCACCAGGATCGACGGTCGCCGACCGATGATCGTGGTACCAGAACCGGGGTTCAGGGCTACGAGAGCGCCTTGAGGGTGAGGCCCAGCTCCTCGTTGAGGTTGGCCGGGACCTCGTAGCCCTCCTCGGCGCGGATCTGGTCCAGGTGCTCGGCGATGGATTCCACCGAGAGGTCCTTGTCGGTGAAGCCGGGGGTCACGCCGATGAACACGCGGGCCACGTGGCCGCCGCCGCAGCTGTAGATCTCGCCGGTGACTTCGCAGGACTCGTGGGCCAGGTAGACGGCGATGGGGGTGATGTACTCGGGGCCGAGCTGGTCGAGCAGCGGGCCGAGGATGTCCTCGGTCATGCGGGTGGCGGCCACCGGGGCGATGGCGTTGGCCTTGATGTTGTACTTGGCCCCCTCGACGGCGAGGACGTTCATCAGCCCCACCAGGCCCATCTTCGCCGCGCCGTAGTTGGTCTGGCCGAAGTTGCCGAAGATGCCGGCGCCGGAGGAGGTGTTGACGATGCGGCCGTAGCCCTGCTCCTTCATGTGCACGAAGGCGGGCTGGGTCACGTAGAAGGCGCCCTTGAGGTGGACGTCGAGGACCGGCTCGAGCTGCTCGGGCGTCATCTTGGCGAAGCTGGTGTCGCGCAGGATGCCGGCGTTGTTGATGACGATGTCGACCTTGCCCCAGGTGTCGAGTGCGGCCTGCACGATGGCCTTGCCGCCCTCGGGGGTGGCCACCGAGTCGTGGTTGGCCACAGCCTCGCCGCCGGACGACTTGATCTCGTCGACCACCTTCTGGGCCGCGGAGTCGTCGCCGCCCACGCCGTCGACGGAACCGCCGAGGTCGTTGACCACCACGAAGGCGCCCCGGCGGGCGAGCTCGAGTGCGTGCGAACGGCCGAGACCACCACCGGCACCGGTGATGACCGCGACCTTGCCGTCGAAGGAGAGCGTCATGGCGGCGAGGCTACGGCTGGTCACCCCGTCCCTGGAAACTGGACGCGTCTGCGTACTGCGGTCAGGTCAGAACGTCGCTGGCGTGGGCGGTCCAGCGCTTGTAGTCGACCTTGCCGTTGGCGGCCCGCCCGAGCGAGTCGACGAAGACCACCCGTTTGGGGGCCTTGTAGTGGGCCATGCGTCCCTTCACGTGGGCGATCAGCTCGGCCTCGTCGGGCGTCGAGCCCGGCATGGGCTCGACCACCGCGGTGATGGCCTGGCCGAAGCGCTCGTCGGGGAGGCCGACGACGACGGCGTCGTGGACCCCGTCGTGCTCCTTGAGCGACTCCTCGACCTCCTCGGGGAAGACCTTCTCGCCGCCGGTGTTGATGCACACCGATCCCCGTCCGAGCAGGATCAGGGTGCCGTCGGCCTCGACACGGGCGTAGTCGCCCGGCATCGAGTAGTTGGCCCCGTCGATCTGGACGAACGTCTCGGCCGACTTCGCCGGATCCTTGTAGTACCCGATGGGGACGTGGCCCCGGATGGCCAGCTTGCCGATGAGGTCGTCGCCCGGCTGGACCACGACCCCGTCGTCGGTGATGACCTTGGTGTCGGGCCCGAGGGAGAACGTGGCCGTGGCCGTGGCGCTGTCGGAGCCCGATCCGCTCGAGACCGACTTGGCCATGCCGACGGCCTCCGAGGAGCCGAGGGTGTCGACCAGCATCATGTCCGGGTTGTGGTGCAGCAGGCCCTGCTTGGTGGCCTGGCTCCACATCACGCCCGACGACAGCACCACCCGCAGCGACGAGATGTCCCACCGGTCGGGCCCCTCGCCTGAGTTGTGCTCGTCGAGGGCGGCGAGGATGGGTCGGGCGAAGGCGTCGCCCACGATGGCGGTGTTGTTGACCCGCTGGGCCTCGATGGTGTCGAGCAGCTCGACGGCGTCGAAGTGGTGACCGGTGAGGGTCACGACCGAGCCGCCGACGGTCAGGGCGGTGAAGGCGTTGAACGCCCCGGTGCCGTGCATGAGCGGGCAGGCCGGGAGGGTCCGGTAGCCCGGGGTCGAGGCGATCTCCCGGATGTGGTCGAGGTCGGCCTCCTCGGGCAGCCGGCGAGCCCGGGGTGCACCGTCGTTGAGCACCAGGACGAGGTCGTGGTTGCGCCACATCACACCCTTGGGCATGCCCGTGGTGCCGCCGGTGTAGAGCAGGAAGAGGCTGTCGCCGGAGCGGCCCCACGGTGAGGTGGCGCGCCCGGCGGCCCTCGTGGCGGCGTCCTCGTAGGGAACGGCCCAGGCCGGGCACGCCCCGGCGCCGTCGTCCACCCAGAGCCACAGCGCCACGCCGGGCACCCGGTCGCGCAGCCCCTCGATCCGGGCGGTGAACTCGCCCTGGAACACCACCACCGAGGTGTCGGCGTTGTCCCACAGGTAGACGAGCTCGTCGTCGACGTAGCGATAGTTGGTGTTCACCGGGGCCAGGCCGAGCTTGAAGGCGGCGAACACCGACTCCAGGTACTCCGGTCGGTTTGTGAGGTACTGGGCCACGGTGGTTCCCTCGCCGACACCGGCCCGCAGCACGGCCTGGGCCACGCCGTCGGCCCGGTGGTCGAAGTCGGACCACGTGATGGTGCGGTCGCCGTGCACGAGGGCGGGGGCGTCGGGGATGGTCTCGGCGACCGTCTCCCAGATGTCGGCGAAGTTCCATCCGGTCATGGACGCATCGTAGGGAAACCAGCTCTCCGCCCCACCGTGCGGTGGATAGCGTGCGTCGGTGCGCGGACTCCGGGAGCGGCTCGCGGCCGCAGCCGTCGACGTGACCCCGCTGCGGGCCTCCCGGGACTTCCGATTCCTGTACGCCGGCACCGCGGTGAGCCAGTTCGGCAGCGCTTTCACCACGGTGGCGGTGCCGTTCCAGCTCTACACCCTCACCGGATCGACCTTGGCCATCGGGTTGTTCGGGGCAGTGACCTTCGTGCCCCTGCTGGTGCTGAACATGGTCGGCGGAGCCGTCGCCGACAAGGTCGAGCGGCGCCGTTGGATCGTGGGATGCCAGCTGCTCGGCATGGCCACGGCGCTGGGGCTCGCCGCGAACGCCACGCTCGACCATCCGAACGTGGCCGCCATCTTCGTGCTCGGCGCGGCCAACATCTGTGCCTTCGCCCTCGGCGCACCGGCGGAGCGGGCATCGGTGATACGGGTGGTGGGTCGGGACCACGTGGCATCGGCAATGGCGCTCAAGGCGGTGTCGGGCAGCATCGCCCACGTCGCCGGACCGGCCGTCGCCGGTGTCCTCATCGCCTGGATCGGCCCCGGGTCGACCTACGCGGGCGACGCGGTCACCTTCGCCGTGGCCGCGGTGGTCATCGGCCGCATGGCGCCGCTGCACCCCCGGATCGTCGGTGGCCATCCCACGTTCTCCCTCCTCGCCGACGGTCTGCGTCACCTCCGCCGGCAGCCGGTGCTGCTCGGTTCGTTCGCATCCGACCTCGACGCCATGATCTTCGGGCTCCCCATCGCCTTGTTCCCGGCCGTGGCCGCCTCGCGATTCCCCGACCATCCCGAGGTGCTCGGGCTGCTCTACGCCGCGCCGTTCATGGGCGCGCTGGTGGCCAGCGCGGCCAGCGGCTGGTCGCGACACGTGACGCGCCATGGCCTGGTCGTCACCGTGAGCATCGTGGTGTGGGGCACGGCCATGGCCGCGTTCGGCCTGGTCGACGGGGTGGTGCTGTCGTTGGCCACCCTCGCCGTCGGTGGCGCCGCGGACATGATCTCGGGCATCTCTCGCCAGGCCATCCTCCAGCTCGCCAGCCCGCCCGACCTGGTCGGCCGCATGGAAGGGGTGGGCATGGCGGTGTGGTCAGGTGGGCCCCGCCTCGGCGAGCTCGAGTCGGGCGTCGTCGCCGCGGTCACCAGTGTCGAGGTCGCCATCGTCTCGGGCGGCATCGCCTGTGTGGTCGTGATGGTCGGCCTGGCCCGAGCCCTGCCCGGCTTCGTCGGCTACCGCGTTGGCGTCGACGATCAGCCCGCACTCGGTCCGGCGTCCGAGCGGGGGGCCGCGCTCGACCCCACCTGACGTTCTCGTCGCAGATTCGGGAGTGCTGCGCACCGATTTCCCGACAAGAACGATCCGGGGGGCTGGATCAGGCCGCGAGGACGTGCGCCGGCCGCGTGTACCGCGGCCCGGAACCGAGGGGGGCCGGGGTCAGCTGGCCAGGTCGGCGAGGATGCCGGCGTTGGCCGGGTGGCGCAGCTTGGACATGGCCCGGGCCTCGATCTGGCGGATCCGCTCCCGGGTGAGGTCGAAGTGGCGGCCGACCTCGTCGAGGGTGCGGGGCTCGTGGCCGTCGAGGCCGTAGCGCAGGATCAGGATCCGCTGCTCGCGGTCGTCGAGGCCCTTCAGCCCGGCGAGCACGTCGCCGCGGGTGGCCTCGGTGACGGCGTCGCCCTCGGGGTCGTCCTCGGCCACGGCGGCCAGGTCGCCCAGCGTCATGTCGCCGTCGTCGGACAGGCCGTCGTCGAGCGACTTGGCGATGCGGGCCGAGGCGAGGATCTCCTCGATCTTCGCCGGCGGGTGGCCGACCTCGACCGAGAGCTCCTCGAGGGTGGGCGGCCGGCCCAGCTTGGACTCGAGCATGCCGCGGGCCTTGTCGATCTGCTTGAGCAGGTCGTGGGCGTGCACCGGGAGGCGGATCGTGCGGGCGGTGTTGGCCACGCCGCGGGTGATGGCCTGACGGATCCACCATGTGGCATAGGTGGAGAACTTGAAGCCCTTGCGGTGGTCGAACTTCTCGACGGCGTGGATCAGCCCGAGGTTGCCCTCCTGGATCAGGTCCAGCAGCGGGAGCTCGGTGCGGTGGTACTTCTTGGCGATCGAGACCACGAGGCGGAGGTTCGCGTTGACGAACTGCTCGGTGGCGCGGTCGCCGGCGCGCACCTGGCGGCGGAGCCTGGCCTTGTCGGCGGGGGACAGTTCGTCCTCGTCGGCGAGCTTCTCGCGGGCATCGACCCCGGCCTGGACCAGGGCACCGAGGCGGGCCTCGTCTTCCTTGGTCAACAGCGCGTGGCGCCCGATGTCGTTCAGGTAGAGCCTGACGATGTCCTCGTCGGATTCTCCCGAGCGGGTGGCGCGTGCGGCGGGGCTCACGGGTACGACGACCTCCAGGGCAAGGGGGTGTGGAAACGGGAAACGACGCTACGACCCCCGATGACGGGGCCGGAAACTCGCCCGGTCTCCGATGCTACCTGCATATTCCTGATTGGTGAGAAGAAATCCTGCCGGATCTAGGTTCTCGGTGTGGATTTCGACTTCCCGGGCCCCGACGACCCCCGACGCACCGCCGTGCGGGACTGGATCGCCGCCAATCCAGAGCCCACCGGCCGCCAGGTGGCCGAAGCCGGCTACGTCGCCCCGCACTGGCCCGAGCCGTGGGGCCTCGACGCCGACCCCATCCATCAGATCCTCATCGACGAGGAGTTGAAGGCGGCCGGGGTCAAGCGTCCGACCAACATGATCGGCATCGGGTGGGCCGGTCCCACCATCCTCCATGCCGGCACCGACGAGCAGAAGCAGCGCTACCTGTTCCCGTTGCTCGCCGGCGAGGAGATCTGGTGCCAGCTGTTCTCCGAGCCCGGTGCGGGGAGCGATCTGGCCAACCTCAGCACCCGAGCGGTGCGAGATGGGGACGAATGGGTGGTCAACGGACAGAAGGTGTGGACCTCGGGCGCCCGCGAGTCGCAGATGGGCATCCTGATCGCCCGTACGGATCCTGACACCAGCAAGCACGCCGGTCTCACGTACTTCCTGTGCCCGATGGACACCCCCGGGATCACGATCCGGCCGCTGCGGGAGATGACCGGGGTCGCCATCTTCAACGAGGTCTTCCTCGACGACGTCCGCATCCCCGACTCCCTCCGGGTCGGTGACGTCGGGAACGGCTGGAGCCTGGCCAAGGTCACGCTCGGCAACGAGCGGGTCTCGCTGTCCACCGGCGGGCTGCTGTGGGGCATGGGACCCACGTCCTGGGACCTCTTCGACGAGATCCGCAAGGCCGGTGGCGTCGAAGACCCCGTCCTCCGGGACCGGATCGCCCGGCTCTACAGCGACGCCAAGGTGCTCGACCTGATCCGCCTGCGGACCGTCTCGGCCCGCCTGCGCGGCGAGCAACCCGGCCCCGAGGCGTCGATCCGCAAGGTGATGGCCGACGAGCACGGGCAGGCGATCATGGAGCTGGCCAAGGACCTGGCCGGGACCCACGGCGTGCTGGCCGACGTCGGGCCGTTCCAGCGCGACGACCTCCACGGCTGGCACTTCGGGTACCTCTTCGCCCGCGCCCTGACGATCGGTGGCGGCACGGGCGAGGTCCAGCGCAACATCGTGGCCGAGCGGGTCCTGGGACTGCCCCACGACGTCGACGTGGAGTCGGGCCAGACCTGGTCGGAGGCCCGGCACGGCTGAGGGGCCGGGAGTTACCGCCGGCCGTCGATGGCGTGCCAGCATGACCACCATGGTGACCGGCGCAACCGTTTCGGCAGCTGACATCGCCCGCGAGATCGGGAACGACGACGAGTTGAAGCGCAAGTCGAAGGTCGTCGCGTTCGACGACCTTCCCGGCGTGCCCGAGGGCACCATGGGCAAGATCGCCCTCGTCGACGGTTGGGACCGCTGGATCCGGTACCACGTGCTCTTCGACAACGGTGTCGACCTCGGTTCGATCAACCGCGAGCACCTCGTACCGGCGAAGAAGTACGACCAGTACAAGACGCGTCGCGTCCAGGCGCTCGAGTCGGGTGTGTTCGACCAGCCCGAGGCCGTCGAGACCGAAGAGGCCGAGGGCGGAGACGGCGGGGCTGCCGGTGGCGGCGCGTCGGTCAACGGTGTCGAGATCCCCGCCCATCTGCTCGAGCGGGCCAAGAAGGCACGCGAGCGCCTCAGCGGATAGCCGTCGCGACACCGGTTCTGGCGCCACGTGGTCCGGTCACGGACCGCTGAACCTGGTACCAGAAGCGGTGGGATCGACGCGGTGCGATGTCAGCCGAGCGCGGTCTGGGCCCGGGCCAGTGCCCGCTCCGCCTCGGTGACGAAGCGCTCGACCAGCTCACCCGCCGGGATCAGTTCGTGGATGCCGCCGGCGCCCTGGCCGACGGGCCAGAACTCCTTGTCGGGGTCGAGGCCGGCCGGTGAGCCCTCGGCCCCGAGGTGGTTGGCGCCGTCGTTCATCGACTTGACGAACTGCATCGGGAACGGCTCCGGTTGCGCGCCCGAGGCCTCGAAGGCATCGGTGTAGCCGTTGCGGGCCACCCGGCACGTCTTGCCCGTGTAGGCGCGGGTCACCGTGGTGTCGTCCTCCGCCATGGCCAGGATGCGGTCCTTGTAGCCGTCGACGGTGTGGGCCTCCGGCGTGGCGATGAAGCGGGTGCCGACCCAGATGCCGTCGGCCCCCATGGTGAGGGCAGCGGCCAGGCCACGGCCGTCGAAGATGCCACCGGCGGCCACCACCGGGACACGCTCGCCCACGGCGTCGACGATCAGCGGGAGCAGCGTGTTGGCCGCCACCGTGCCCGTGTGCCCGCCGGCCTCGGTGCCCTGGGCGACGACGAGATCGCAGCCCGCCTCCACCGCGTTCACGGCGTGGCGGACCTTGCCGCACATGCTCATCACCAACACGCCGGACTGGTGGCACAGCTCGATCACCTCGCGCGGCACGCCGAGGCCGGCGACGTAGACGCTGGCCCCCGCCGCGATGATGCGCTCGACCTTGGCGGTCTGGTCGCCGGCCGCGGTCAACAGGTCGACGCCGAAGGGCTTGTCGGTCCGGGCGCGGACCGCCGCCATCTCGGCGTCGAGGACGTCGTCGGACATGGTCGACGCGCCGAGGCAGCCGAAGCCCCCGGCCTCGGAGACGGCGGCCACCAGCTCGCTGTAGGCCACACCGCCCATGCCGGCCAGCATGACGGGATGTTCGATCTCGAGGACATCGGTGAGCCGCGTGTGCATGCTCGCATGCTGGTGGCGACTTGACCGTGCGGTCAAGTGCGGTCGGAGCTTCGGTTGCACCGTTGAGGGTTTCTCAGGACGGGAACGCCCCCGGCCCCGAGAACATCCCGGCGTGCCACCGGCGGGGTGTCACGACCAGGGCCCGGGGATAGTCCTCGAAGAGCCAGCGGGCGAAGTTCCGCCGGGTCCAGGGGGTCAGGCCGGCCACCCGGATGGCGGTCCGTGCCCCCTTGCGGTGTTGCAGGGCGCGCACCAGCAGCGCCGACATCCGGTGGTCGGCCACCAGATGGGCGTCGACCGACCGCTCGTAGTGGGCCGTGGCGATGCGGGCGCCGTGGGGGCCGGCGGTCTCGATCGCCTCGGCGGCGAGCATCCCGGTGAGCAGCGCCTGGCCGATGCCCTCGCCGGTCATGACGTCGGTGACGGCGGCGGCGTCACCGACGAACAGGGTGCGGCGGGAGGTCCGCACGAGACGGTCGACCCGGGCCGGGATGGGCCACGCGGTGTGCCTGGCCTCGGGAACGGCATCAGTACCGAGGACGGCGCGGATCGCAGGCCGACGCAGCAGATCGTCCCACAGGCCGGCCATGTCGCCGATCGGGACCTTGCCACCCCGCTGGATCCCGAAGCCGAAGTTGGCCGTGCCGTCGCCTTCGGGGAACGACCAGGCGTAACCGGGGAGGAGATCGGCATCGAACCACACGACGAGCTCGTGCTGGGCCCGCTCGGACACGTTGGTGAAGTAGGCCCGGAACGCGTGCCACTCGCCCCGGTAGCCGGGCGTGGCCAGGCCCAGCGCCTTGCGCATGGGCGACCACATGCCGTCGGCCGCGACCGCGTACCGGGCGTGGATCCGCCCGATCCCCGCCACGTCGAGGTGGACGCGGTCGTCGGTCTCGTCGGCGGCCACCAGCGCATGTCCGTCGAGGACCTTGGCGCCGGCGCGGCGGGCCAGGTCGACCAGCGCGGCGTCGTACTCGGAGCGCCGGGCGACGGCCGCGTACACGCCGGGCCCGTCCGGCAGGGGGAAGCGGACGCCGTGACCGCTCGGCGAGAAGACGGTGGCGCCGTCGACGGTGATCCAGGAGGGGATCGTGGACGGGTCGAGACCGAGCCGGTCGGACAGGCGCAGGGCGAGAGTCGTGAGACCGTCGCCGCAGCACTTGTCGCGCGGGAAGGTGGCCTTGTCGACCAGCACGACGTCGCGTCCGGCCCGGGCGAGGGAGATGGCGGCGGCAGCCCCGGCGGGGCCGGCACCGACGACGGCGACATCGCAGCTCAGCATCGGTTCGTGGTCACCGGTCGGATGGCCGCGGTCAGGCGACGGCGAGGATCTCGTCGAACGATGCCCGGAGGCAGTCGTGCAGGACGTCGGGATCGGGCACGGCGACGAGATCGCTGTTGATGCCGAGGTGGGCGTGGTCGCAGTTGGACAGCAGGGTGATGTTGACCGCCGCGCCGGCGAGCGGGCCGAAGGGGAACATCGACTCGAGTCGCGCGCCGGCCAGGTAGACCGGCAGGGGAGCACCGGGAACGTTCGAGGCGGTGAAGTCGACGCCCTTGAGCATCGATCCGAACACCGCGGTGGTGAGCGTGATGGGCAGCCGGTTCAACACGCCAGCCATGGGGCCGACGAGCTTGAGGGCCGGTTCGCCCCGCTCGTGGACGACGATGTCGTGGACGGCGCGCATCCGCTCGACCGGATCGTCGATCGTCATCGGCACGGGAAAGCGGGCCGGGGCGAACTGGTTGCCGGCCTCGTTCTGCGTGGACTCGGTTCGGATGTTGATCGGCATGTTCATGCGCAGGGCGTCCACGGCGGCGCCGTGTTCGTGGTGGTAGCGGGCGAGGCCGCCGGCGATCCCGGCCACGAACGCGTCGTTCAACCGGCCGTCGGCCTTCTTGGCCGCGGCCTTCAACCCGCTGAGGGACAGGGTCAGCGTGTCGAACCGGACCGACAGCGACCGGTGGCGCATGATCGGGCTGAGCGGCTCGGTGGCCGGGGCCAGCATCCGGGTGACGGAACCGAGTGCCTCGCCGACACCACGGATCGTGCCGATCGGATCGGTGACGGCGCCCAGAGCGGCACCGGTGACCGATCCGCCGGTGCGCCGGGCGATGCCGAGGTTGCGACGGGCCAGGTGGGTGACGGCGTCGAGGGTTCGCTCGGTGGGGCTCATCACGTGCATGTCGGGCACCGGAGGCATGTCGGACTCGTCGAGGCCGGCGTCGCGCTCGAGGTCGAGCAGCAACATGGCGATCTGCATGCCTCCGACACCGTCGGTGATGGCGTGGTGGAGCTTCTGGATCAGGGCGGCCCGGCCTCCCTCGAGCCCCTCGATGACCACGAACTCCCACAGGGGCCGAGCCCGGTCGAAGCCCTGCATGCCCATCGGCTCGGCGATGTCGAGCACGCTGCGCTCGGTCCCCTTGCCGCCGGCGTTCACCCAGCGCACGTGGTAGCGCAGGTCGAAGTTGGTGTCCCACTCCCAGCGCGGCGGGGCGAGCGAGAACGGGTTGCCGATGACCCGCTGGCGCATGCGGGGGATGACCCGGCTCCCCCGTTCGATCTTGTCGGCGACCACCGCCCGATCCGGCGCCTGGTCGAGGAACGTGACGACGGTGATCGTCGAGCGCAGCAGCGGGTCCTTCTCGATGTTCCACATGAGGGCATCGCTGTCGCTCATCCGGGTCTCGAAGTGCAGTTCGGCCATGACGTCGTCTCCCTCGGCGGGGTTCAGCAGCTCACGCCCTCGGCCGGGCGATACCGCGCCGACACAGTGTCGCGGTCGGTGGAGCCGTCTGGGTAGCTGCGGGTTCGCGGGGTCGTCCAGCGGGTGCAGTTTCCGGACGGGGCGGGCGTGGGATCGCCGATCGAGACGTCGATGTAGCGGGTGCTGTAGAGGTGCACGGTCAGCGACGTGTCGGTGTAGGTGGGCCAGATCATGACGCCGTACTTGGTGTGGTTCACGATCTGCAGATCGGGGTGCGGGAACGAGATCGTCGCCTCGTGGCCCTTCGGGTACCGGGAGATGTACAGGCTGTGGCTCTGGTACTCACCGAAGTCGAGGCCGGCGAAGAGGGCGGCGTTGAACAAGGTGGTGGCGAACTGGCTGACTCCGCCGCCCACGTCCTGGGTCAGCTCGCCGTTGTAGATGACACCATCGGTGACGAACCCCTTGGCGGTGGTGCGCTGGCCCACGAAGTCGTTGACGGAGAAGGTCTCGCCGGGCTTGATGATCGCCCCGCGCACGATGTCGGCGATGCGATGGATGTTGGTCACCCGGTTCTGGCAGCACTTGTGGTGCGTGGTGGGCCCGAACGCGTCGGGGCTGCCGATCTCCTCCACGATGCCGAGGGCCTGCGCCTGCTCGGTGGTCAGCTCCGGTTCGGTCTCGGTCAGGTCGACGGAGACCTCGCTCGCTCCGGTCTGGAACGCCTGCTCCACCTTGTCGGCACTTCCCGGTGCGCAACACGCCTGGCCGGTGACCGACGGGGTGAGCTGGGGTGTGCCGTTCACCAGCGTGAACGAGGCCGGCACCGGCGCCACCGTCAGGGAGGCGAACTCGGTCTCCAGCGTGTGTTGCAGCCCTTGGGTGTCGAGCCCGACGGCGATCGAGTCCTCCTGCTCCTGGACGTCGACCAGTCGGCGCAGCTCCCGGGGCACGAGCTGGATGGTCTGGTCGCCGGCGCTGATCGACAGGGTCGAGTCGGTCAGCGAGTTGGCTCGGGCCGCCGCGGCCTCGGCGACCGAGTCGGCGAGGCGGGGGGAGAGGTCGGTCTGGCGGATGTGCACCTCGACCGCGTGGTCGATCGGGGTGTCCTCGGCCGCCACCGCGAGGGCGCGGGCGAGAGTGGCCGGATCGATGCCGGAGCCCGGTGACCCGGGAACGACCTCGAAGGGGTTGCCGTCGCGGGATTCGATCGTGGGCTCGGTGGGGGAGACGAGGGCATCGCCCTCCAGCCGGCGCAGGGTGGCGCGGGCCACCTCGGTGTCGACCGTGTAGTGGATCGGCGTGTCGTGGGGGTTGAAGAAGCTGGCCAACCAGCCGAGCGGGCGGACCGGGAGGACCGAGGTGCGGCCCTCGTCCAGCGCGGCCTGGGCCGTGGCGACGGCGTCGATCGACAAGCCGATCTCCTTCGCCGTGGTGTCGTAGGTGACCTCGGGCGTGACGATGTGCACCTGGCGGTCCGTCATCGTGGTCGCCATGTCGTTGATCTGGTCGATGAGCTGGTCCGAACCGAGCCCGCCGATGTCGTGGCTGGCGAGCTGGACGTTGCGCAGCACCTCGCCACCCGCCGCCCCGGTGTCGATGGCCCATGCCGCGACGACGCCGAGCAGCAGGACCACCGGCAGCAGGATGCTGATCCACACGATTCGCGTTCGGGTGCCCACGGGCTCACAACCCTGACACGTCGGTGGAGTCCCGACGTAGTCATCGAGATGACGATTGCGCGACGCGTGTGACGGTCGTGACACGGTGTGGTGGTGTCGTTATGGTCACGACGCTTCGAACGACGACGATCTGGAAGGAACAGTGCGATGAGTGGGATCTGCGACGGCCGTGTGGCCATCGTGACGGGTGCCGGCCGAGGAATCGGGCGGGAGCACTCGTTGATGCTCGCCGAACAGGGCGCGAAGGTCGTGGTCAACGACCTGGGCGGCTCGATGGACGGCACCGGCGACGACGCCGGTCCGGCCCAGCAGGTGGTGGACGAGATCAAGGCCATGGGGGGTGAGGCCGTCGCCAACACCGACGACATCTCGTCGTGGGACGGCGCCGAGCGCCTCGTCAACCAGGCCATCGACACGTTCGGGAAGCTCGACATCCTGATCAACAACGCCGGCATCCTCCGTGACCGGATGTTGACCAACATGACCGAGGCCGAGTGGGACGCCGTGATCAAGGTGCACCTCAAGGGCACCTTCGCTCCCAGCCGCCATGCCGCTGCCTACTGGCGCGAGCAGTCCAAGGCGGGCAACGAGGTCGACGGCCGGATCATCAACACGTCGTCGCCGTCGGGGATCTATGGCAACGTCGGCCAGACCAACTACGGCGCCGCCAAGGCCGGCATCGCCAGCTTCACCGTCATCGCCGCCAAGGAGCTGGGGCGCTACGGCGTCACCGTGAACGCCATCGCCCCCGCCGCCCTCACCCGCATGACGGAGAACCTCGGGATGGGCCAGGCGTCCGAGGAGGACAAGGCGCTGATGTCCCCGCGCATGATCGCCCCCATCGTGGTCTGGCTGGCCAGCAGCGAGTCCAAGGACGTCACCGGACGGGTCTTCGACGTGTCCGGCCGGGCCCTGTCCGTGTCCGAGGGCTGGCACCGAGGCCCCACGATCGACATGCCGGGCGACGACCCCGCGAAGATCGGCGACGACGTCCGGCGCATCGTGAGCGAGGCCCGGCCCAACGCCAACATGTTCGGCATGGACGAGGCCTGAGGGAGGAACGATGCCCATCAACCCCGACGCCGTCGGTTCCAAGAGCGAACCGAGCCGCCACTCGTGGACCTCGAAGGACGCCCTGCTCTACGCGGTCGGCGTCGGTGCCGGCCAGGAGCCGCTCGAAGAGCTCGAGTACACCACCGAGAACTCGGCGGACATCGACCAGAAGGTGCTGCCCACCATGGCCGTCGTCCTCGGCTTCGGTGGCGGTGCGATGGCCAACATCGGCACCTTCAACCCGGCGATGCTCGTCCATGGCGAGCAGTCGATCGAGCTGCACCGGGAGATCCCGGTGGAGGGCGAGATCGAGACCGTGGGCGAGATCACCGGGATCTACGACAAGGGCAAGGGTGCGGTCGTCGTCAGCGAGTCGGTCTCGACCCTCGTCGACGCTTCATCCGGAGAGGCGACCCAGCCGCTGTTCACCAAGACGATGTCGGCCTTCATCCGCGGCGAGGGCGGGTGGGGCGGCGACTCCGGGCCGGCGCTCGAGTGGGAGAAGCCCGATCGCGATCCCGACGTCTCGATCACCTACACCACCCGACCCGAGCAGGCCCTGATCTACCGCCTCTCCGGCGACCGCAACCCGCTCCACGCCGATCCCACGTTCGCGGCGATGGGCGGCTTCGACCGGCCCATCCTGCACGGGCTGTGCACCTACGGCTTCTCCGGTCGCGGCCTGCTGCACGGGCTCTGCGACGGCGATTCGTCCCGGTTCAAGGCCATGTACGGCCGGTTCTCGTCCCCGGTCTTCCCCGGGGAGAACCTCACGATCAACGTGTGGCGGACCGGCGACGGCGCCGCGGTGTTCCAGACCCAGGCCGGCGATGGCCGGGTCGTGCTCGACAAGGGCACCTGCAGCTACACGTAGTAGGCGTCGAGATAGGCGTCGAGGGCGTCCCTGATCGTCGCGAAGTGCGCCTCGTGACGATCGGGGACGATCCCGATCTTCTGCTCCGAGGTGGCGACCCACTCCGACGTGATGGCGTCGATGGCGCCCACCGCCAGCACGAGCCGGGAGTTGCGGGTCTCGAGGCCGATGCGCCCGCGGCGGGCGTCGACCTCGGTGACGCGAAAGCCGCGGGTGGGGAGCGCCTGGAGGAAGGCGTCGTAGACCACCGGCCACGGCTGGGCGACGGTCTCGATGGCGGAGCGGGCTCCCACCCGTCCGAGCGTACCGATGCGCCGCCCCCGCGATCTGGACGCGCCTGCGTACTGGACGCGCCTGCGTACCGCGAGCGGTCTGCGAGACTCCGTCCGTGGATCTGCTCCTCATCGGTGCCGTGCTCGCCGCGGTGTTGCTCGTCGACCGCCGGCGGGCCCGGGCTGCTCGCCGTCACGTGGAGGTGTGGGCGACGACCCGCGGTCTCTCGCTGGAGTCGTGCCGCTACCGCTATCTCCGGCTGTACCGGCGGCCGCAGTTCCGGGTCCTGCTCCGGGACCGGACCGGCCGACGCGCCAAGGGGCTGGCCACCGTCGCGGGCCGGGATGGGCGGCGCACAGGGGTGGACCTCGAGGCGGATCTGCTGATCTCGGCGTGACCGGGCGGTGTTGGTACGCAGCCGCGTCCAGTTTCCGGAAGGGTGGTCAGAACAGTCGCAGCTCGGAGGACTCCATGCCGCGGAGCTCGTCGTAGTCGACCTCGACGCAACCGATGCCGCGGTCGGCGGCCAGCACCTTGGCCTGGGGCTTGATCTGCTCGGCCACGAAGACACCGCGCACCGGCGCCAGGCGGGGATCGCGGTTGAGGAAGTCGAGATAGCGGGTCAGCTGCTCGACCCCGTCGATCTCGCCCCGGCGCTTCACCTCCACCGCGATCGCCACCCCATCGGCATCGCGGCACAGCAGATCCACCGGGCCGATGTCGGTGGGGTACTCGCGGCGCACGAGCGTGAACCCGGGACCGATGGCCTCGCACCGCTCGGCCAGCAGCACCTGGAGATGCGCCTCGACGCCGTCCTTCTGGAGCCCCGGCTCGACGCCCAGGTCGGCCTCGGTGTCGGAGTGGACCACCTCGAGGGTGATCTCGAGCTCCTCGCCCTTCTTCGACCGCACCACCCACCGGCCCGGTTCCTCGGTGATGGTGCAGGGCGGGTTCATCCAGTTCAGCGGCTTGTAGGCACGGTCGTCGGAGTGGATGGAGATGGAACCGTCGGCCTTGAGGAGCAGCAGCCGGTCGGCCGACGGGAGGTGGGCCTGGAGCCGGCCGCGGTAGTCGACCGAGCAACGAGCGATCACGAGGCGCACGGTGGGCGATGCCGTCTCCGCCGGTCCCGGAACCTCCACCGGTGCGTCGTCGCGAGGGTCCTCTCGTTCGATCTGACCGGGTTCTGTACGACGAGGATCCTCGCCTTCGATACACCCGCACCGCCGCTGCGCCGACGAGGATCCTCTCGTTCGGCCTCACCGAGATCGCTTCGGCGAGGGTCCTCGGGTTCGGTCACGGGCAGGCGTCGCAGGACGGGCAGCAGCGTCGAGGCCCATTGACGTGCCGTTCTTCGGCGTGTCGGCGATGCCTCGACTCGAACCGAACCGGGCGATAGCCGCCGGCTTCCATCTCCACGTCGGGCCTCTTGCGGCCGTCTCAGGGTGAGAAGACGCCGAGCTCGGTGGCCAGGTGGGACATGGGCCGGTCGTGGGGTTCGCGGGGGAGGCGGGCCACGATGCGGGCGTCGACGGCGACGCCGATGACGGGGACCGCCGGGGCGAGCAGCGGCACCAGCCGGTCGTAGTGCCCGCCGCCCCGACCGAGGCGGAACCCGTCGCGGTCGAAGACGCGTCCCGGGACCAGCACCGCCGCCAGCGACGCCGGGTCGACCGGGGCGAGCCCGGCCGGTGGCTGCTCGATCCCGAAGGCGTGCCGCTCGCGCCGGCCCGCGTCGTGGTGCAGCGTCATCGTTCCGTCGTCGCCCACGCGGGGCAGCACCGGCGCGACGAGGTGCAGTCCGCCGACGTCCACCTCGCCGGCCAGCGCGACGTAGGTCAGCACCGGGCCGTCCCGGTCGTCGAGGAAGGCCTGCACGTGGGCCACGACCCGATCAGCGAGCTGCGCATCCACCGGTGGGAGAGCCCCCGCCCACCGCCGCCACTCGGCCTTCGGGGCGTCGGGATCGGGCACGCTCAGACGAGTTTGCGCCCCTCGAGCCGCTGCCGGATGACCTCCCGGCGCTGCTGGAGGTCGCGGTAGGTGAGGCGGTCCACGTCGTCGCCGAGGCCGAAGCCGGCCTTCACGCCGTCCATGTCGAACTCCCACGCCGACATGTCGGTACCCAGCTGGGCGGCGATCGCCTCCCCGTGCTGGGTGGCGAAGTACATGGTCACGTTGGCGATCTCGGCCAGGATGTCGAGCTCGGGGGCGAGCGTGGCGATGGCACCGTCGACGAACATCAGGTTCTTGACGAAGAGCATCAGCTCCTTGGGGATCCGGGCCCCGTAGCCGAGCAGCGCCTTGATCGTCTTCTGGATCTCGGCCACCAGCGCGTCGCCGTCCATCTGCGTGGGGTCGAGCACCTCGCCGGTGTCGAGGCCGAGGTCGCGCATGACCGCGTCGAGATCGGTGTCGTAGGGCAGCGCGCCCAGGTCGCGGAAGGCGGCGAGCTGGCCCTTGGGGTCGTTGGACGTGCCCGACATCAGCATCCGGAGGAAGGCGGTGCGCTTGAACTCGTCCATGCGGCCGGTGATGCCGAAGTCCAACAGGGCGGTCTTGCCGTCGGGGCGCACGAAGAGGTTGCCGCCGTGGAGGTCGCCGTGGAAGATGCCGTGGATCAGGGCGCCCTCCATGAACCCGATCATGCCGGTGCGGACCACCTGCTCGGTGTCGACTCCCGCCCCCTTCATGCCGGCCACGTCGTCGAACTTGAACCCGTCGAGTCGTTCCATGACCAGGACGCGCCGGGTCACGAGCTCGGGGTGGGGGCGGGGGATGACGTAGTCGCGTTGGCCCAGCTCGGCGAACGAAGCCGCCACGTCCAGCATGTTCTCGGCTTCGAGCCGGAAGTCGAGCTCCTCGGAGATGGTCTCGGCGAACAGCTCGACCAGCGCGGGCGGGTTGGCGAGGGCGGCCACGGGGATCCGTCCGACCAGCTTGGGGGCCAGCCAGGCCATGACCTGGAGGTCTTCACGGACCCGGGTGGCCACGGCGGGCCGCTGGACCTTGACCACGACGTCCTCGCCCGAGCGCAGCGTGGCGCGGTGGACCTGGGCGATCGACGCCGCGGCGAGCGGCGTCGTCTCGAAGTGCGAGAAGCACTCGCTGATCGGGCGCCCGAGGTCCTCCTCGACCACGCGGCGGACGTCGTCCCACGATTCGGGGGGCACCTGATCGCGGCACTTCTTCGTCTCGGCGACCAGCTCCTCGGGGAACAGGCCCTCGCCGCTCGAGATGATCTGGGCCAGCTTGATGTACGTCGGGCCCAGCGCCTCGGCCGCGATCCGGAGCCGCCGGGAGAGGTCGGCGCGGGAGACCGATCCGCCCGTCCGACGCGCACCCGCGGCCCACCGACCCACGGCCCAGCCGAGGTGGGCGCTGACCGTGACCACCCGCTTGGCGGGGGGCAGGAACGACGGACGGGTCAGCCGGGGGACCTCGGCCTGCACGGCTCGCCGGACCTGCTGGAGGGGCGGCAACCAACTGAGCTGGTCGCGCACGACGATCCACGGCGGCGAGTCGCTGAACGCCCCGACGTCGTGGTCGGCAGGGGGGTCGGGGGCAGCATCGTTCGCCATCGGGCCATTGTCGCAGCAGCCCTGGCCGTCGCGACAGCGGCGAGATTCGGCTTCGTCGTCGGAGGCGCGTGGCGCGCCATGGTCTGCACCCACCCGGCCTGTCCTGGTGGCAGACGGATCAGAACTCCGGGAGTCGCTTCTCGGTGAGGGCGGCCGATCCCTCGGCGAAGTCCGGGCCGGTGGCCATGTCGCGCAGGAGGGCGGTGGCCTCGCGCACCG
The DNA here is from genome assembly GCA_963747745.1 of uncultured Acidimicrobiaceae bacterium. Classification (GTDB taxonomy): domain Bacteria; phylum Actinomycetota; class Acidimicrobiia; order Acidimicrobiales; family Salinilacustritrichaceae; genus Salinilacustrithrix. Next base: position 87,583 of record CAVVGJ010000018.1, on the reverse strand, counting down.
ACCGGGCGGGGTCGTCGTGCAACAGGTCGCCCCAGAGCTGGGCCTTGGTGGCGGCCACCGATGCCGGCGAGACGTGGTGCGCCAGGTCGCGGGCGTAGGCGTCGACGTGGTTCGCCAGCTCGGCGGCCGGGAGCACGGCCGAGAACAAGCCGACCTCGGCGGCCTCCTCGGCGCGGAACACCCGGCCCGACAACAACCAGTCGGCGGCGCGACCGGCCCCGACGAGGCGGGGGAGGAGCCACGAGAGCCCGTACTCGGCCGGGAAACCGAGCTTGGGGGCTGCCGTGGTCAGCTTGGCGCCCTCGGCCGCGAACCGGATGTCGGCGAAGCAGGCGATCACCAGGCCGACGCCGGCGGCGGCGCCGTTCACCGAGGCGATGATCGGGGTCCGCATGCCGAGTTGGAAGGCGAAGTCGGCGGCGAAGGGCTCGGCCACCGCCGGCATCGGTGGTTCGACGCCGCGCAATCCGTCGTCGTAGCCACCCTTGTCGACGTGGCCCTCGAGCGCCCTGGCATCGGCGCCCACGCAGAAGGACGACCCTGCGCCGGTGACCACGACCACCCGGACCTCGGGATCGGCTTCGGCCTCGGTGAGCGCCCAGCGGTACTCCAGGTGCATCCGGCCGGTCCACGCGTTGTGTCGGTCGGGTCGGTCGAGCGTGAGGCGCGCCACCCGGTCGGTGACCTGGTAGCGGATCGTCTTGCACTCCATGACGGTCATCCCCGTGCCACCGCGGCGATGGCGATGTCGGCCAGCTCCGGGCGGCAGACCAGCAGGTCGGGCAGGTAGGGATCGGCGTCGTTGTAGCGGAGGGGAGTCCCGTCGAGGCGGGAGGCGTGGAGGCCGTGGTGGCGGGCCACGGCCACCGGCGCAGCCGAGTCCCACTCGTACTGACCTCCAGAGTGCGGGTAGCAGTCGACCTCGCCCCGCAGGATGGCCATGGTCTTGGCGCCCGCCGAGCCCATCTCGACCGTGACCCCGTCGAGCGCCGCTCGCACGAGCTCGGCCTCGGCCGGCGGACGCGTGCGTGAGACGACGACCCGAGGGTGGTCGGGCACGGGAGGGAGGTCGAAGCGGTCATCGGCCGTCGAGAAGCAGGTCCCGAGGGCGGGCAGCGAGACCGCACCGCACTCGGCGACGCCATCGACGCACAGGGCGACGTGGACCGCCCAATCGGTACGGCCCGGTTCGGAGAACTCCCGCGTCCCGTCGAGGGGATCGATGATCCAGACCCGGGTGGCGGCGAGGCGGGCCTGGTCGCCGTGGGTGTCACGAGACTCCTCGGACAGGATGCCGTCCCCGGCGGGGATGTGGGCGGCGAGCTCGGCCATGAGGAACTCGTCGGACCGGCGGTCGCCCTCGTCCTTGACCGTCGTCGGGTCGGCGCCGGAGTCGAACAGCTCATCTCGGATCTCGACCAGCATCCGGCCCGCTTCCACCGCCAGCCGCCGGGCGAGGGCGTGGTCGTCGGCGGTCACGAGGGCGGCGTCGCGGGGCACGTCGATTGTCTAGCAACCGGACCTACCCGTACATTTGTCCGTCCCCGAGTCGAGCGGACGACGTCGATGAAACCGACCCCATGAGCTACGAGCTTTCCCATCTGCGGTCCCTCGAGGCCGAAGGCATCCACATCATGCGCGAGGTCGCGGCCGAGTTCGAACGGCCGTGCCTGCTCTTCTCGGGCGGCAAGGACTCCGTCGTCATGCTGGAACTGGCCATCCGGGCGTTCGCACCGGCGAAGATCCCGTTCCCGGTCATGCACGTCGACACCGGCCACAACTTCCCCGAGGTGATCGACTTCCGGGACCGTCGAATCGAACGGGCCGGCGCCCGGCTCGTGGTCGCCTCGGTCCAGGACTCCATCGACGAGGGCAAGGTGGTCGAGCAGACCGGCCCGCGGGCGAGCCGCAACCTGCTCCAGACGGTCACCTTGCTCGACGCCATCGAGGCCCACGGCTTCGACGCCGTCTTCGGTGGCGCCCGCCGCGACGAGGAGAAGGCTCGGGCCAAGGAGCGCGTGTTCAGCTTCCGCGACGACTTCGGCCAGTGGGATCCGAAGGCCCAGCGCCCCGAGATCTGGAACCTCTACAACGGCAAGCACCACAAGGGCGAGCACATCCGGGTGTTCCCGATCTCCAACTGGACCGAGCTCGACATCTGGCAGTACCTCAAGGAGGAGGAGGTCGAGATCCCCTCGATCTACTTCTCGCACACGCGCCGGGTCTTCGAGCGCGACGGCATGCTCCTCTCCGAGTCCGACTTCATCCCGCTGCTCGAGGGCGAGGAGGTCTACGAGGAGACGGTGCGGTATCGCACCATCGGTGACATGACCTGCACCGGCGCGGTCGAGTCGCCGGCCGGCGACTTCGACGCCATCATCGCCGAGGTGGCCGCCACCCGCATCACCGAGCGGGGCGCCACCCGCGCCGACGACCGCGTCTCCGAGGCCGCCATGGAAGACCGCAAACGAGAGGGCTACTTCTGACATGGAGCGGGGTACGAAAGGTCGGCGTCGGGAGCGCCAGCGAGCAGCCGACACGGCTCCGGCGGAGCCGGAGACCCTGAGCACGGGCTACTTCTGAGATGGAACTGCTCCGCTTCGCCACCGCGGGCTCCGTCGACGACGGCAAGTCGACCCTCATCGGTCGGTTGCTGTACGACTCCAAGACCATCTTCGAGGATCAGCTCGAAGCGGTCGAGGCCACCTCGCGCGCCCGGGGTGACGAGTTCACCAACCTGGCGCTGCTCACCGACGGGCTGCGGGCCGAGCGGGAGCAGGGCATCACCATCGATGTCGCCTACCGCTACTTCGCGACACCCCGGCGCAAGTTCATCATCGCCGACACGCCGGGCCACATCCAGTACACGCGCAACATGATCACCGGGGCGTCGACGGCCAACGTCGCCCTGATCCTGGTCGATGCCCGCAACGGCATCACCGAGCAGTCCCGTCGCCACTCGTTCATCGCCTCGCTGCTGCGGATCCCGCACCTGGTGGTCTGCGTGAACAAGATGGATCTGGTCGACTGGTCGGAGGAGCGGTTCGAGGAGATCAAGGCCGAGTACCGGGACTTCGCCATGAAGCTCGACGTCAACGACCTCACCTTCATCCCGGTCTCCGCGCTCCTCGGCGACAACGTCGTCGAGCGGTCCGACAACATGAAGTGGTTCCAGGGCCTCCCCCTGCTGCGGTTCCTGGAGGAGATCCACATCGCCTCCGATCGCAACCTCATCGACTCCCGGTTCCCGGTGCAGTACGTGATCCGGCCGATGACGGCCGACGGCCTCGACTACCGCGGCTACGCCGGTGTCGTCGCCGGCGGGGTGTTCAAGCCCGGCGACGAGGTCGTGGTGCTGCCCAGCGGGTTCTCGTCGACGATCAAGGCGATCGACGGGCCCAACGGCCCCATCGACGAGGCCTTCGCCCCGATGTCGGTCACCATCCGGCTCGACGACGAGATCGACATCAGCCGCGGCGACATGATCTGCCGGAAGCGGAACCAACCGACCGTCAGCCAGGACATCGAGGCCATGGTGTGCTGGATGTCGGAGACGGGCGCGCTCCGGCCCCGACAGAAGCTGGCCATCAAGCACACCTCCCGGTGGGCCCGGGCCATGGTCACCGACCTGCAGTACCGGCTCGACGTCAACACGCTCCACCGCGACGAGGAGGCGGACGAGTTCGCCCTCAACGAGATCGGCCGCGTGTCGTTGCGGACCACGGCGCCGCTGTTCTTCGACGAGTACCGGCGCAACCGATCCACGGGCAGCTTCATCCTCGTCGACGAGGCGACCAACAACACCGTGGCCGCCGGGATGATCCTGGGCGAGACGTGATCTGCTCACTCGGTCTCGAGCCCTGGTGGGCTCTTCGCCCTCGTTTCGCGGTCGGCTGCTCGCTGGCGCTCCCGACGCCGACCTTGCCAGCCTGTCGGGTGTGAGCCGCAGCACGCCGAACACGGTCTGGCATCCGTCGCACCTCGGTCGCCACCAACGGCCGTCGCGTGGCGCCACGATCTGGTTCACGGGCCTGTCGGGCTCGGGCAAGTCGACCGTGGCGGCCGAGGTCGAGCGCCTCCTCGTGGAGTCGGGCCGGCCCGCCTACCTGCTCGACGGCGACAACCTGCGCCAGGGCCTGAACGGCGACCTCGGGTTCTCGGCCGACGATCGATCCGAGAACGTGCGCCGGGTCGGCGAGGTGGCGCGGCTCTTCGCCGACGCCGGCGTGGTGGCGCTCGTGCCGGTCATCTCGCCGTACGCCGCCGACCGGGCCCGGGCGCGTCGGATCCATGCCCTGGCCGATCTGGCCTTCGTCGAGGTGTTCGTCGACACCCCGCTGGCCGTCTGCGAGCAGCGCGATCCCAAGGGTCTCTACGCCAAGGCCCGGGCCGGCGAGATCACGGGTTTCACCGGCATCGACGATCCCTACGAGGCGCCCGACGCCGCCGAGCTGCGCCTCACGCCGGACGACGGCGCCCCGTCAGCACAAGCACGACGCGTCGTCGACCTCCTGGATCACCTGGTCGCCTGAGCGAGCTCCGCCCCCTGCGGACTGCCGCCGCGCTCAGCCCGAGGTCGTGCTGGTGGAGGCCGTCGTGGTCGGCGCCGCGGTCGTCGTGGTGGTCGGCGCCGCGGTCGTCGTGGTGGTCGGTGCCGTGGTGGTGGTGGTCGTCGTCGAGGGCGCCGTCGTCGTGGTGGTGGTGGTGGGGGGACGGTTGCGTGGTGGACGAGGTCGGGGCTGTGGTCGTCGTGGTCGACGACTGGGTCGTGGTGGGGGCCGCGGTGGTTGTGGTGGTGGGTGCGGTAGTGGTGGTCCGTCGCGGTTGGGTCGTCCGCCGTGTCCGGGTGGTCGAGGACCGGATGCCGGTGAGCGACTTCGTCTGGGCGTGGGCCGGCTCCGGAGGCGTGAAGTCGGCCACCGGGAGGTCGCGGTGGGCGAAGGCCATCACGTCGTGCCAGATCAAGGCGGGGATGCTGCCGCCGGTGACCCGGCTGAACCCGGCCACGTCGTGCATCGGGACGTTGCCTTCGGGATGACCCACCCACACCGCGGTGGCGAAGTCCGGCGTGTATCCCACCAGCCAGGCGTTGGCGTACTGGTCCGACGTGCCCGTCTTGGCCGCGGCCGGCCGCCCGAACTGGGCGCGGGTGGCGGTGCCGCGCCTGACGTTCTCCTGGAGGATGGCGGTCACCTGCCGAGCCGTCTGGACGCTGACCGCCTGCGGGCCGTCCTCGGGAGCCCGGGGGGTGTAGTCGGCGACGACCTTGCCATCGGGGCCGATCAACCGCGTCACCGGCCCGCTCTCGACCCGGTGGCCATCGTTGGCGAACCCGGCATAGGCCGTCGCCATGTCGAGCGGCGACGTCTCGTAGGCGCCGATGCCGATGCTGGGGCCGACGTGCTCGGGGAGGCCCGTGACGCCCAGCGCGGTGGCGGTGTTGCGGACCGCCCCGGCACCGACCGCCTCGGTCAGCCCCACGAAGGCGGTGTTGATCGAGTGGATGGTGGCCTGGATGAGGGTCACGTTCCCGTAGCCGTGGTGTGAGAAGTTCTCGACCGGCTTGGGATCGTCGACGGTGGTGGGGATGTACTGCTTCGGCGCCGGGATCCGTTGCTGGGGCACGTAGCCCTGCTGGAACGCGGTGGCCAGGACGAACGGCTTGAACGACGAGCCGGCCTGCCGGCCGGTCCCACCGCCGGCCCGGCCGAGCGCCAGGTTGACCTGCGCGTTGTCGAAGGACCGTCCGCCGACGAGGGCGGTGACCAAGCCGGTGTGGACGTCGACCACCGCGAGCGCGGCATCAGGCCCGGCCGGGTCGGGCAGGCGGTTGGCGACGGCGAGACGAGCTGCGTACTGGATCTCGGGGACCAGGGCGGTCTGGATCTCGAGTCCGCCCCCGTACAGCAGCTTGGGATCGACGTGCTTGGTGTCGAGCAGGTACCGGCGCACGTAGTCCATGTAGTAGGGCCAGTTCTCGATCTGGGGCTTCTTCGGCAGGACCTTCGGTACCTGATCCATCGCAGCGTCGACCTCGGCCTGGGGCCGGGTGCCGGCCGCGGCCACCTTGCGCAGCACCTTGCGGCGGGCCGCTTCGGCCGCGTCGGGATGGGCGCGCGGATCGCGAACCGTCGGTGCCGGCAGCACGCCGACGAGCAACGCGGCTTCGCTCAGGGAGAGGTCCTTGGCCGGTTTGTGGAAATAGGTGCGGGAGGCGGCCTCGAACCCGAAGGCGCCGTTGCCCAGGAACACCGAGTTGGCGTACGCGGTCAGGATCTCGGCCTTGGAGAACCGCTTCTCGAGCGCCACGGCCACCTGCAGCTCCTGGAGCTTGCGCTGGATGCTGTCGTCGTTGCCGGTGAAGAGGTTCTTGGCCAGCTGCTGGGTGATCGTGGAGCCACCCTGTTCGATGTGGCCGCTGCGCGCGTTGGCGATCGCCGCCCGCAGGATGGCCTTCGGGTCGAAGCCGCCGTGGTGGTAGAAGTCGGCGTCCTCCGACGCGATGAGGGTGTCGCGCACCACGTCGGGTACCTCGCCGACGTCGAACGGGAGGTAGAGCTCCTCGGGTGCGAAGCGCCCGATGACCTTGCCGTTGGCGTCGAGCACCACCGATGACTGCGAGGTGTTGCGGTTGACGGCCGCGCTCAGGTCGTCGATCTTCGACACGTCGACGCCCGGGTCGGGGAGCTTCGGGGCCGCCTGGATGGCGGCATGGGCCATCAACAGCGTCGTCGACGACAGCAGGGCGACGAGCACGGCGCCGACGACCCCGATGGTCAAGGAGACGAGCGCGAGCCGGCGGAGTGGTCTGAGCAGGTCTCGGAGGAGGGGGCTCATCTAGCGCACGGTGACGAAGCGGCGATGACGCAGCGAGAAGACGCGCCGTGGGCGGCGCAGCGGCGCCGTCTCGAGCGCGACGCCACCGAAGAGCGCGCACGAGGCGTTGTACACGACGGCGAGCAGCACGGTGACGATCAGGCCGAGCAGCGCCAGGACACCGACGCCGACGAGGAACAGGTTGAACAGGACCTGTCCCACGACCTGGTAGGAGTCGAGGCCGAGGGAGCTGGCGATGGCATCCTCGATGGTCGAGATGAAGCCGAGGTGGAGGGCGAGGTTCCACACCACCACGAGGGTCGCCATGGTGGCGAGGTACCCGAGCAGGTAGAAGACGGCGGCGATCTTGGCCACGCTCCACAGGCGGATCCGGCGGATCCGCAGGCCGCGCACCGGAGGCCGGCCGCTGCGGTGGTCGTGGACGGTCACCGCGTGCAGGTGGCGGTTGCGGTCGCCGTCGGGCGGAGCCGAGGTCTCGGTGCCGTCATCGTGCATTCGAACGCTGGTGGCCTCGCTCGCCGAGTCGGGGTCGGTCACCTCCGTCGAGGTGAGGTCGATGGTCTCGTCACGTTCGGGAGCGGAATCGGTGCGGTCGAGGATGCTCATCTACGGCGGGTTCTTTCGTGGTGTGGGCCGGTGGCGACAGCGGTGTCAGTACCCGACGAACCCATCGAGCATTCGGAATCGGTTGAATCTGCTCCCATCGGGGCGGCGCGCCACACTTGGACCATGGCCAAGAACGTGCTCGGAACCGACCTGCTCTCCTGCTCGACCGATCCGGTCACCGGCTTCTACCGCGACCAGGACCTGCAGGCGCACGCCCACCGGCCATGACGTCGCGGGACGGTCAGCGCTGACGAGCGTCCTGGATCGCGCTCCAGACCCGCTCGGGACCGAGCGGGAGGTCGATGTGGCGCACTCCGAGGTGGGACACGGCGTCGACGACCGCGTTCTGCACCGCAGGCGTGGCCCCGATGGTGCCGGACTCACCGATGCCCTTGGCCCCCAGCGGGTTCATCGGCGTCGGCGTCTCGTTCTCGACCCGCTCGAAGGAGGGGAACTCGGCGGCCGACGGGAACGCGTAGTCGGCGAGGGTCGTCGTGAGCGGATTGCCCTCGTCGTCATAGCGGATCTCCTCGAACAGGGCCTGGCTGATACCGGCCGCGACGCCACCGTGGACCTGGCCGTCGACGAGCAGCGGGTTGATGATCGTGCCGGCGTCGTCGCACGCGATGTGCCGGAGCAGCCGGACCTTGCCGGTGTCGGTGTCGACCTCGACCACCGCCACGTGGGCGCCGAAGGGAAAGGTGGAGCCCTCCGGTTGGAAGTCCGTCTCGGCGAAGAGCGATGCCCGACCGTCCTCGGCCGCGGCCACCGCCAGGTCGGCCCAGGTCTTGGCCGACACCGGGGTGCCGGCGACGGCGAAGGTACCCGCGGCCGCGTCGTGGACGATGTCGGCCGGATCGGCCTCGAGCAGCTCGGCGGCCAGGGTGCGGGCCTCGTCGACGATGAGCTCGGCGGCGGCCGCCGCCGCGGCACCACCGATCTGGAGTGACTTCGAACCGCCGGTGCCGCCCCCACGAGGGACATCGTCGGTGTCGCCGTGACGGACCTCGATGCGATCCATGTCGATCCCGGTGCGGTCGGCCACCAGCATCGCCCATGCCGTGTGATGGCCCTGGCCGTGGGCCGACGAGCCGGTGCGGACGATCGCACCGCCGTCCGGGGTGATCTCCACCGACCCGTACTCGCTGTCGCGGAGCACGTTGGTGATCTCGACGTAGACCGACACGCCGATGCCGAGCTGGGTGACCGAACCCTGGGCGCGGAGCTCGGCCTGCCGGACCCGCAGGTCGTCGTAGCCGGCCGCGGCGAGTGCCTTGTCGAGCACGGTCTCGTAGTCGCCGCAGTCGTAGGAGCCCCCGGTGGCCGTCTCGAGCGGGAAGGCATCGGCCGGGATCAGGTTCCGGCGTCGCACGGCCACCGGGTCCATGCCGATCTCGTCGGCGAAGACGTCGACCATCCGCTCGATCGCCGCCGCCGCCTCGGGCCGGCCCGCGCCGCGGTAGGCGCCCACGTTGGTGGTGTTGGTCAGCACGGAGCGGATCCGGACCTTCACATCGTCGATCGCATAGCACCCTGGTGCCATCAGGCGGGTCATGTAGGGGAGCACGCATCCCATGCCGGCATAGGCGCCGCCTTCCTGGAGGACGTCGAGCCGGTACCCGGTGATGGTGCCGTCGCGGTTCCCGGCGAGGTGGGCGTGCTGGACCTGGCCTCGGCCGTGCACCATCCCCACCATGTTCTCTGACCGGGTCTCGGTCCACCGGACGGCGCGCCCCAGCCGGCGGGCGAGCCACGGCACGAGCACCTCCTCCGGGGTGGTCCCGTGCTTGGCCCCGAACCCACCGCCGACGTCGGGCGTGATGACGTGGACCTGTGTCGGCTCCAGCCCGAACAGCGCGGCGAGGGCGTCGCGAGTGCCATGCGCTCCTTGGGTGCATGCCCACTGGGTGAGCCGGTCGCCATCCCACCGGGACGCGACGACGCGGCCCTCGAGGGGAACGGCAGCCATGCGCTGGTTGATCATCCGCTGCGAGACGACGACCTCCCCGGTGAGGTCGTCGGCGGTGATGGGATCGCCCTGGTCCATCATGACGTTGGTGCCGGCGTCGGCGAACAGCACGATCTCGTCCGCCGCGGCCGCCTCGGGGTCGAGGACCGGGGCCAGCGGCTCGATGTCGGCCCACACGGCTTCGCTGGCATCGACCGCCTGGCGGGCGGTCTCGGCCACGACCACCGCCACGGGTTCACCGACGAAGCGGACGACATCGGTGGCGAGAATCTGCTGCGGGATCTGGTGGGCCAGGAACGGCGAGGACACGAGCGGGCCGAGGTCGACGTCGGCGCCCACGAACACGTCGATCACACCGGGCATCGCCCGGGCCTCGTCGACGTCGATGGACTCGATCCGCCCGTGCGCGGTCATCGATCGGACGAAGGCGATGTGCAGCGCGTCCCGGGGAGCCACGTTGTCGATGTAGGTGCCCTCGCCGCGGAGCAGCGAGGGGTCCTCCACCCGCTGGACACGCGTGCCGAGGATGCTTCCCGAGTTGGCCATGGGCGGTTGTCTATCGCAGTGGGAGGCCCGTCGCGGAGGTCAGCGCAGCTCGGGTCGTCCGAGCAGGTAGCCCTGGCCGAGGCGGATGCCCAGGGCCCGCACCGTCTCCAGCTCGCTCCGGGTCTCGATGCCTTCGGCGATGAGGGTGGCGCCGGTCTCCGAGGCGAAGTTCTCGATGCCGGCGACGAGGGCGCGCTTGGCCGGGTCACGGTCGATGCCCGAGACCCACGACCGATCGAGCTTCACGAAGGTGGCGTCGAGCGCCAGGATGTGAGCGAGGCTGGCGAAGCCCGACCCGGCGTCGTCGATCGAGAGCATGATGTTCGTCCCCAGCTCGGCGAGCGCGGCGCGCAGCGCCCCGTAGTCGGCGACCGGTTCCAGTTCGCTGAGCTCGATGACCAGGCTCCGACCCTCGGCTTGGCGCAGCCGGGGCCCCAGGTCCTCGTCGATCACGACCGACGGTGACACGTTGACCGACAGATGGAGGTGCGGGGGGAGCGAGCTGGCGGCTTCGAGCGCCGCGTCCAGGGCCGCGATCTCGAGCGCGTGTCCGGCCCCGACCGCGACGGCCTCGGCGAACACGTCGAGCGGCGAGCGTCCGTCGTCGAAGCGGGCCAGGGCTTCGAAGCCAACGGTCTCGTCGGTGTCGAGATCGACGATGCGCTGGAACGCGATCGAGAAGCTCTGGTCCTCGATCATCCGCATGACGCTGCGGTAGCCGGCTTCGCGGCGGGCGCTGTCGCGCAGGGCCGAGCCGAAGACGCCGCTGGCCAGGGCGGCGAAGTCGGTGACCGAGGCGTGCAGCCGATCGGTGGCGAGCCCGCCCAGGTCCGGTTCGGGCAGGGCCAGCAGCAACGCCACCACGATGTCGTCGGCTCGCACCGGGGCGACGGTGACGCTCGACGTGCCGGCCCCGCCGCTGATCGGTTCGAGCCAGGCGCCCCGCTGGGCTCGGGCCAGCAGGTGCCGGTCGATCGAGTTGGGTCCGTGGTGGGCCTGCAACGCCGCCACCGGATCGTCGCCCTTGCCGCCGAGGACGGCGATGGCATCACCGATGATCTCGACGAGCGCCACCCCGCGCAACCCGGGGAGCCGCGACAGGCCGAGACAGAGATCGCGCACCCCGGCTTCCAGCGACGCGGCCGAGGCCGACGCGGCGGCCTCCACCAGCGCGATCCGTCGTTCCACCTCGGCCCGCACGATCTCGTCCCACTCCGACCGTCCCCGGAGGTGCCGGTGCAACCGGGCCACGATCTCGTCGGGCTCGAACGGCTTCACCACATAGTCGTCCGCGCCGACCCCGAACCCCTCGACCAGGTCGTCGACCTGGTCACGACCGGTGACGAAGAGCACGGGTGTCTGGGCCGTGGCCGGCGTGCGCCGGATCCAGCGCAGGACCTCGATGCCGTCCATGTCGGGCATCATGCGATCGAGGAGCACGGCGTCGATGGGCTCGTGGGCCAGCATGCGCAGGGCCTGGTCGGCGCTCTCGGCCTCCAGCACCTCGAAATCCGCGGTGCGCAGCGTGGCGGCCAGCAGCGATCGGACCGACGCCTCGTCGTCGACGACGAGGATCCGCGGACGCCGCCCGCCGACCGTGGACTGTGGTTCCTCCTGCACGCTTCGTAACTGTACGCCCGAAATGCCACTTCTTGCCCGGATTCGCGGTGGGCGACCCTGGGCGGTCGCGGGCGCCGGTTCAGTTGCGGCTGATCGGCTTGTACTTGAGGCGATGAGGCTGGGTGGCGTCGGCGCCGAACTCCTTGCGCCGCCACTCCTCGTACTCGGTGAAGTTGCCCTCGAACCAGCGCACCTGCGAGTCGCCCTCGAAGGCGAGGACGTGGGTGGCGAGGCGGTCGAGGAACCACCGGTCGTGGGAGATCACCACGGCACAACCCGGGAAGGTCTCGAGCGCGTCCTCGAGCGCCCGGAGGGTGTCGACGTCGAGGTCGTTGGTGGGCTCGTCGAGCAGCAACACGTTGCCGCCTTCCCGGATCTTGCGGGCGAGCAGCACCCGGTTCCGTTCGCCGCCGGAGAGCACGCCCACCTTCGACTGCTGGTCGGAGCCCTTGAAGTTGAAGCTGGACACGTAGGCGCGACCATGGATCTCGCGCTTGCCGATCAGGAGGTTGTCGACGCCGCCGGTGATCTCCTCGTAGACGGTCTTGTCGTCGTCGAGGACGTCGCGGTCCTGGTCGACGTAGGACAACTCGACCGTCTTGCCGATCGTGATGTCGCCGTCGTCGGGTTTCTCGCTGCCGGTGATCATCTTGAACAGCGTCGTCTTGCCGGCACCGTTGGCGCCGATGACACCGACGATCCCGGCCGGCGGGAGCTTGAAGCTGAGGTCGTCGATGAGCAGGCGGTCGCCGAAGGCCTTGGAGACGTGGTCGAACTCGATGACCACGTCGCCGAGCCGCTTGCCCGGCGGGATGGCGATCTCCAGCTTCTCGAGCCGGCCCGTACCCGCGTCGGCCTGGCTCTGCAGCTCCTCGTAGGCCCGCAGGCGGGCCTTGCCCTTGGCCTGCTTGGCCTTCGGGGAGCTGCGGATCCACTCCAGCTCGCGCCTGAGGGTCTCGCGCCGCTTCAGGTCGGAGTTGTCCTCGGCTTCGAGGCGGGCCCGCTTCTGCTCGAGCCAGCCCGAGTAGTTGCCCTCGTAGGGATAGCCGCGGCCGCGATCGAGCTCGAGGATCCAGCCGGCCACGTTGTCGAGGAAGTAGCGGTCGTGGGTGATGGCCACCACGGTGCCGGCGTAGTCCTGCAAGGTGCGCTCGAGCCACGCCACGGATTCGGCATCGAGGTGGTTCGTCGGCTCGTCCAGCAAGAGCAGGTCGGGCCGTGACAGCAGGATGCGGGCCAGCGCGACCCGGCGACGCTCGCCGCCGGAGAGGTTCTCGACCGGGGCGTCGCCGGGTGGACAACGCAGGGCATCCATGGCGATGTCGACCGTCCGGTCGAGGTCGTCGACGCCGGATGCCGCCATCTTGGCCTCGAGCTCGGCCTGACGTGCCCCGATCTTTTCGTAGTCGGCGTCGGGGTCGGCGTAGCTGGCGAGCAGGGCGTCGTACTCCTCCTGGAGGGCCACGACCGAGCCGATGCCGTCCATGACGTTGGCCCGCACGTCCTTCGATGGATCGAGGTGCGGTTCCTGGGGGAGGTAGCCGACGCTGTAGCCGGGTGACAGGCGGGCTTGGCCGGTGAACTCGTCGTCGAGGCCGGCCATGATCTTCAGCAGCGAGGACTTGCCCGAGCCGTTGTGGCCGATCACGCCGATCTTGGCGCCCGGGAAGAACGACAGATTGATGTTGCGCAGCACCTCCTTGTCCGGCGGGTAGTACCGGGAGAGGTTCTGCATCGTGAAGATGAATTCGGCCACCGGAGCAGCCTATGGGGCCATGGCGGCGCCACCGGCATGGGCACCGCACCTCGTTCTGATCCCCGGATCCCGCGCCAGGGCGCGAGATCCGTCCCCCGGACCGAGGTGTGGGCGGCGTCAGTCGTCGGCCAGGTGCTCGAGGGCGCGCTGGGTGAGACCACGGAGGAGGGGGACCTTGTAGCCGTTCTCCGACAGGGGAGTGGCGCCGTCGTCCGCATGGGCGGCCGCGGCCGCGATGGTGTCGGCGTCGAGCCGGCGGCCCACGAGCGCGTCCTGTGCCGCCGTGAGCGGCCACGGCACGGCGGCGACGCCGCTGGCCACCAGTCGGGCGTCGCGGATCGAGCCGTCCCCAGCGGTGTCGACGACGGCGGCGATGCCGGCGAGGGCGAACTGCCACGCGGCGCGGTCCATGGCCTTGCGGTAGCAGGATCGCCGGCCGAGCGCCGGCCGGGATCGTGACCGACTCCACCACCTCGCCGGGCTCGAGACGGTTGAGCGACCGGCGATCTTCGCCGGGCGGGGCGAGGAGATCGGCCACCGCGACGGTGCGTTCGGTGGTGCCGCCGAGCGTGACGGTGGCCCCGACGGCGACGAGGGCCGAGGCGAGGTCGGACGGCTGGACAGCGACGCACGGGCCGGTGTCGAACAGGGCGTGGTGCTCGTTGCGGCCCTCCCGGGCCGGGCACGAGTCGCCACCGTCGAACCAGCAGGACATGGCCTCGTCGCGGTAGTACCGGCACCGGGGTCGTTGCAGCAGGTTGCCCCCGACCGTGGCCCGGTTGCGGATCTGGCGGGTGGCGGCCTGGGCGACCGCCTCGGCGACCAACGGGAGGTCCTCGCGGAGCGCGGCATGGTCCTCGATGTCGGCGAGGGTGGCCAACGCCCCGAGGCGCCAGCCGTCGTCGGTGCGCTCGATGGTGTCGGGCAGCGCCGCCGACTTCACGTCGACGAGGACCTCGGGCTCGACGAGGCCCAGCTTGTACAGGGGGAGCAGGTCGGTGCCGCCGGCGTAGAGCGCGACACCGGGGTCGGCGAGTGTCTCGGGGTCGAGCGTGTCGGGTCGCTGGTAGCGGAACGGCATCAGCGCACCTCGGCATGGTCGTGGTCGTGGAGCGCGTCGAGCACCCGGCGCCGGGTGAGGGGCAGCTCGGTGATCCGGATGCCGGTGGCGTCGCGGAACGCGTTGGCGATGGCGGCGGGCACCGCGATCAACGGAGGCTCGCCGATGCCCTTGACGCCCAAGGGGTTGGCGGCCAGGTCGGGGAGGTCGACGACGGCGTGGTCGATGACGCAGGTGTCGGAAACGGTGGGCACCAGGTACTCCTCGAGGTCGGCGTTCAGGACGTGCCCCAGGCGGTGGTCGACCACCTGTTGCTCGCAGAGGGCGAAGCCGATGCCCTGCGTCACACCGCTGATCACCTGGCTCTCGACCAGCAGCGGGTTGACGATGCGCCCGCAGTCGGGAGCGACCACGACCCGGGTCACGCGGACCGCCCCGGTGCGGGTGTCGACCTCGATGTCGGCGACGGCGGCCCCGAAGGTGCGGACGCTGACGTCGTCGGGTGGGTCGACCAGCCCGCCGTGGCCGTGGATGCCCACCGGGGCGAGCTCGTCGAGCAGATCGGTGAGGGCCAGGTCGTCGACGCCGAGCTGCATCGGACGTGATGGTGGTGCCGTCGAAGTGCAGCCCGTCCCGGTCGGTGCCCAGGATCTCGGCGGCGCGGTCGATCACCTGGGCGCGCACGTCCTGGGCGGCAGCCCGCACCGCGGGGGCCATGGTGGGGATGGTGGCGCTGCCCGAACTGGTGGGGGCCGGAGGACCGGCGGCGGTGTCGCCCAGGGTGAAGCGGATGCGATCGACGGCGATGCCCAGCTCCTCGGAGACCACCTGGGTGAGCGACGTGCGGGTGCCCGTGCCGATGTCCTGGGCCGACGTCACCACGTGGACGGTGCCGTCCGAGTTCAGCTCGATCCACGCGTACCCCGGCGGGCGACGCCTTGCCGGCCATCCACTCGTGGGCGGCGAAGCCCCGCCCTCGCACGACGCCCGCGGTGTCGCCGTCCGGCGCTTCGGCCCGACCGGCCACCTCGATGACGCGGTCGTAGCAGGTGCGGAGCGCGTCGGGCGACGACAGCGGGAGGTCCTTCTGCTGGTCGCGCTCGGTGTAGTTGCGTCGGCGCAGCTCGACCGGGTCGATGCCGAGGCGCCGGGCCAGTTCGTCCATCGCCGACTCGAGGGCGAAGGCGGCTTCGACGTATCCCGGGGCGCGGAACGCGACCGCGGGACCGGTGTCGGTGTAGACCCGCCGGTACACGGTGCGCACGTTGTCGCAGGCGTAGAGCTGGAGGTAGGCGCCCGGCACGTTGCTGGCTTCGCCGGCGACGGAGTAGGCGCCGTTGTCGGCCCAGAGGTCGGCGTCGATGGCCACGAGGCGGCCGTCACGGCCGGCGCCGAGGCGCACGTGTTGCCAGGTGCCGTTCCGCTTGCCCGCGGCGAGGTTCTCGGCCCGACGGTCCAGCATCAGCTGCACTGGTCGCCCCGTCTTGCGGGACAGGAGGGCGGCGATGGCGGTCGGCTTCCACGGCACCTGCTTGGCGCCGAACCCGCCCCCGACGTGCTCGGCGACGACACGAATGTGGTTGTGGTCGAGAGCCAAGCGCTCGGCGATGATGTCGCGGACGTCGTTCACGCCCTGCGTCGAGCAGTACAGCGTCAGCTGGTCGTCCTGCCACCACGCCGTGCTCCCATGGGGCTCGAGCGCGTTGTGCACCGCGGTCGGCGTACGGAACCACAGGTCGACGACCTCGTCGGCACCGGCCATCGCGGTGTCGACGTCGCCCCGCCCGCTCTCCTGCGGTTCGGCGGCCAGGTTGCCGCCCTCGTGCACGGTCGCCGCGTCGCCGTCGAGGGCGTGTTCGCCGTCGGTCACGTGGTCGAGGACGTCGTAGTCGACGTGTACCGCGGCCGCGCCGCGCCGAGCCGCCTCGACCGTCAGCGCGGCGACGGCGGCGACCTCGTCGCCGACGAAGCGCACGACGTCGCCGAACAGCGGCGCCTCCTCCTCGTACCAGCGGACGTCACGGACGTCGTCGGCCGTGAGGACGTCGACCACGCCGGGGACCTGGAGGGCAGGCGCGGTGTCGACCGCGGTCACCCTCGCCCGCGGATGCGGACTGCGGACGACGGCGGCATGGAGCTGGCCGGGGAGATGGACGTCGGAGCTGTACCGCGCCGAGCCGGTGACCTTCTGGTGGGCCTCCAGCCGGCTGCGGGAGGACCCGACCTCGTCCAGGTGCTGGTCGGGGCGCCACTGGTCGAGTTGGGTCGCCTTCATCGTCCGGCTCCCGACGCGGCGGCACCGGCGCCGAGCCCGACCCGTGCCGCCTCGAGGATGTGTCGGTACGCCCCGCATCGACACAGGTTCCCCTGCACGGCACGCTCGATCTCGTCGTCGTCGGGCTCGTCCGTCGCCCGGCGCAGCGCCACCAGGCTCATGATCTGCCCGGGTGTGCAGAAGCCGCACTGGAGGGCATCGCAATCGACGAACGCCTGCTGCAGGGGGTCGAGCCGCTGGCCGTCGGCCACGCCTTCGATGGTCTCGACCCGACGGCCCACGCACTCGGTGGTGAGCACCAGGCACGAGTAGACGGCCTCGTCGTCGAGGAGCACGGTGCACGCCCCGCAGTCGCCCATCTCGCAGACCGCCTTGGTGCCGGTCACATCGAGCTCGTCGCGGAGGGTTCGGAGCAGGACCCGGTCCGGTTCCACGGCCACCGCTCGGCGCTCGTGGTTGACGTCGAGCTCGACGATGACGGGTCTGGATGGTGGTCGGGGGTCGGACAAGTCGGGCCTCCGGGTACGTGGTTCGGCGCGGGTGCCGGGGGGCGTTGACCCCGCCCCCATACCCGTTCCGATGGTGACGATGCCCAGGTCGTCGCTTCGCAGGAGCACTGGTGAACGGCGGTACGCTCGGCTCGTGCCTGAGAACCGCAGCCCGGCCGAGCAGATGCCTGACCTCATCGGACCGAACTCGTGGCTGGTCGACGAGATGTACGAGCAATATCTGGCCGATCCGGCCTCGGTGAGCGAGGCATGGCAGGACTTCTTTGCCGACTACCGGCGCGACGTCGACGGTGCCCCGTCGACGGGCGACGGCGTCCAGTCGGGTCGTTCCGATGCGGCCCCGGCGCGGTCAGCGGCGTCGGTCGAGTCGGCCCCGAGCGCCCGCGCCGACTCGGCCGAGGAAGCGACGCCTGCCGTCACCCCGGAGGGTTCGCGCCCACCGGAGGCCACGGTCCCGGGCGAGCTGATCCGCGGCGTCGGCGCCCGGATCGTGCAGAACATGGAGCGCAGCCTCGACGTCCCCACCGCCACCAGCTTCCGTCAGGTCCCGGCCAAGCTGCTCGAGGTCAACCGGCGGGTGATCAACGGCTACCTGGGCCGGACCCGCGGCGGCAAGGTGAGCTTCACCCACATCATCGGCTTCGCCGTCGTGCGGGCCATCGCCGACGACATGCCGGCGATGAACAACAGCTTCCTCGAGGGCCCGGACGGCAAACCACGGGTGGTGCGCAACGAGCACGTGGGTCTGGGCATCGCCGTCGACGTCGAGAAGTCCGACGGGTCCCGCTCGCTCATGGTTCCCGTGGTCCGCGATGCCGACACGCTGGACTTCAAGGCCTTCTGGGCCAGCTACGAGGAGCTCATCCGCAAGGTCCGGAACAACAAGCTGAGCCCCGACGACTTCGCCGGCGTCACCGTCAGCCTCACCAACCCCGGCACCATCGGCACGGTCCAGTCGGTGCCGCGTCTGATGCCGGGCCAGGGCCTCATCGTCGGCGTCGGCTCCATCGACTATCCGGCGGAGTACCAGGCCGCCGATCCCGCCACCCTCGCCGATCTCGGCCTGTCCAAGGTCATCACCGTCTCCTCGACCTACGACCACCGCATCATCCAGGGCGCCGAGTCGGGCCTGTTCCTGAAGCGGGTCCACGAGCTCCTCCTCGGCGAGGGCGGCTTCTACGAGGACATCTTCCGATCTCTCGGCGTGCCCTACGAGGCGGTCAAGTGGCGCACCGACGTGCGGCCGGTCGACCAGGAGGCGCATCGGCTCGAGAAGCAGATGGCCGTGCAGCGGCTGATCAACATGTACCGGGTTCGCGGCCACCTCATCGCCGACCTCGATCCGCTGCGCTGGCGCGAACCCCACATGCATCCCGAGCTCGACCCGTTGACCTACGGGCTGACGATCTGGGACCTCGACCGGGAGTACCTCACCGGCGGGCTCGCGGGCGTCGATCGGATGCCCCTCGGGACGATCCTGAAGGTGCTGCGCGATGCCTACTGCCGGACCCTGGGCATCGAGTACATGCACATCCAGGAGCCGGAGCAGAAGGCGTGGATCCAGGAGCAGGTCGAAGGCGTGTCGGTCGAGCTCGACAACGACGCCCAACAGCACGTGCTGGGCCGGCTCAACGCCGCCGAGGCGTTCGAGAAGTTCCTGGCCACCAAGTACATCGGCCAGAAGCGGTTCGGGCTCGAGGGCGGCGAGTCGGCCATCGTCATCCTCGACGCCGTGCTCGAGGCCGCGGCGGGCGCGTCGATGGACAAGGCCATCATCGGCATGGCTCACCGGGGTCGGCTCAACGTGCTCGTCAACATCGTGGGCAAGCACCACGACAAGCTGTTCAGCGAGTTCGAGGGCTTCATCCCCGAGAACTCGGTCCAGGGCTCGGGTGACGTCAAGTACCACCTCGGGCAGGAGGGCACGTTCTCCTCGCGCCACGGCGCCTCGATCCCGGTCGCGCTCGCCGCCAACCCCAGCCACCTCGAGGCCGTCGACCCCGTCGTCATCGGCATGACCCGTGCCATCGAGGACCAGATCGACCAGCCCGACGCCTTCTCGGTCCTGCCCGTGCTCATCCACGGTGATGCCGCGTTCGCCGGCCAGGGCGTGGTCGCCGAGACGCTCCAGATGTCCGACATCCGCGGCTACCGCGTCGGCGGCACCGTCCACGTCATCATCAACAACCAGATCGGCTACACCACCACGCCCGAGGCCAGCCGGTCCGGCTTCTACTCCACCGACGTGGCCAAGATGGTCCAGGCCCCGGTGATCCACGTCAACGGCGACGATCCGGAGGCCTGCGTGCGCGCCGCCCGCCTCGCGTTCGACTTCCGCCAGCGGTTCAACAAAGACGTCGTGATCGACATGGTCTGCTACCGGCGGCACGGCCACAACGAGGGCGACGATCCCAGCTACACGCAACCGCTGATGTACGCCAAGATCGATCAGCACCGGTCGGTGCGCAAGCTGTACACCGAGTCACTCGTCAAGCGGGGCCACCTCACCATCGAGGATGCCGAGAAGGCCCTCGACGACTTCCAGAACCGGCTCCAGGAGGCGCTGGACGAGACCCGCTCGTCTGCACCGGACGAGGAGATCGTGGCGGCCGAGCCACCGGTGCCGCAGGGCGTGTTGCCCCACGTCGCCACCGGCGTGTCCCGCGAGGCTCTCGACGACGTCTTCGCCGCCATCGACTCCTGGCCCGAGACCTTCGCCATCCACCCCAAGCTCGAGCGCCAGTTCGACACGCGACGGAAGATGTGGGAGAGCGGCGAGGTCGACTGGGGCCTGGCCGAGACCCTGGCCTACGGCACCTTGCTCCGGGAGGGCATCGACATCCGCCTCGCCGGCCAGGACACCCGGCGGGGCACCTTCGCCCACCGCCACGCCGTGCTGCACGACCATCTCCACGGCACCGAGTACACGCCGCTGGCCCACATCGCGCCCGAGCCCGACGCCCCGAAGCCCGGCAAGTTCTGGGTCTACGACTCGTTGCTGTCCGAGTACGCCGCGCTCGGCTTCGAGTACGGCTACTCGGTCGAGAACAAGGCGGCGCTCGTGCTGTGGGAGGCCCAGTTCGGCGACTTCGTGAACGGCGCCCAGATCGTGATCGACCAGTTCATCGTGTCGGCCGCAGACAAGTGGAACCAGGACTCGGGCCTGGTCATGCTGCTGCCCCACGGCTACGAGGGACAGGGCCCAGAGCACTCCTCCGCCCGGATGGAACGCTTCTTGCTGCTCTGCGCCGAGGACAACATCCAGGTCGCCAACTGCACGACGTCGGCGCAGATGTTCCACCTGCTGCGCCGCCAGGTCCACCACGACATCGTCAAGCCGCTCGTCGTCTTCACGCCGAAGTCCCTGCTGCGGGCCAAGCCGGCGCGTTCGCCGATCGACGAGCTCGTCGACGGCTCCTTCGAGGAGGTCCTCCCTGACCCGGCCGAGCTCGACGCCACCTCGGTGAACCGGGTGGTGCTGGCCACGGGGAAGGTGGCGCAGGACGCCATCGCGGCCCGCGACGAGCGGGGCGCACCGGTGGCCATCGTCCGCGTGGAGCAGCTCTACCCGTGGCCCACCAACCAGCTCGCCGAGCAGGTGGGTCGGTACGCCAACGCCAGCGAGATCGTGTGGCTCCAGGAGGAGCCCGAGAACATGGGGGCGTGGAACTTCGTCAAGGGCCGCCTCTACGACGGCTTCGGCGACAGCCACAAGATCCGTCGGGTCTCGCGCTTCGAATCCGGCTCGCCGGCCACCGGCTCCAACAAGATCCACGGCCAGGAGCAGACGTCGATCCTCGACAAGGCACTGACGTTTTGATTGGGGCTTCCTCCCTCGCTGCGCTCCCCTTCCGAAACTGGACGCGCCTCCGTACCGCCTCTCAGCGGAGGGGGAAGCCGACGACGTGTTCGAGTTGGGCGATGGCGTCGTCGGGGTCGACGACCTTGATGGTCGTCATGCCCATGGCTGCGGCCGGCTTCAGGTTGATCCCGAGATCATCGAGGAAGACCGCCTGGCTGGGTTCGATCCCGAGCAGCTCGCAGGCGATCTCGTAGAAGCGGGGATCGGGCTTGCGGCAGCCCGCCTTGGAGGACTCGACGACCACGTCGAAGAGCTCCATCACGCCCTCGTAGCTCTCGGGATCCATGCGGGCGCCCTCGTCGCCGGGTGCGGGGGCCACGAAGTTGTTGGTCAGGCATGCCGTCTTGAGCCGGGCCTTGCACCGCCGCAGGGCCTCGACCATCGCGGGTCGGATCTCGCCACGGAGCCCGGCGAGAACGGCCGCGGCGTCGATCTCGTGACCGGCGGCGCGCGCCTCGGCCTCGAACAACGCGCAGAACTCGGGGATGGAGACCTCGCTGCGTTCCATCTTGGCCCAGGCGTTGTCATCGGGATCGGTGGCGTTGAGGGTGCGGATGAAGTCGGGGGGCAGCGCGTTGTCGCGTTCGTAGCGGGCGAAGGCCTCGAACGGGCTCGAGAGGATGACGCCGCCGAAGTCGAAGAGCGCTGCCGTGATGGCCGAGGTCGGGGAGGGCATGGCGGAGGTGTAGCACGCCGTCGGCTCGGCGCTCGCGGTGCAGGATCCTTCGACCTGGGGGTGCGCCGTGGTTGACTGGCCCCGCCAATGGGCACTTCCCACCTCGTCGTCGACGGCTCGAACATCGCCACCGAAGGCCGTTCGCTGCCAAGCCTCCAGCAGTTGCTGGATGCCGTCGACGCGGTCACGAAGGAGTTCGACCCCGACAACGTCACCGTGATCGTCGATGCCACCTTCGGTCACCGCATCGACAAGTCCGAGCGCGACGAGTACGACACCGCCACGAGCAAGGGCCAGATCATCACGCCACCGGCGGGTGTCATCGGCCGGGGCGATGCGTTCATCCTCGAGGTTGCCGATCGCGCCGACGCCGTGGTGCTGTCGAACGACTCGTTCCAGGAGTTCCACGGCAAGTACGAGTGGCTCTTCGAGGAGGGTCGGCTCCTCGGCGGCAAGCACGTCCCCGGTGTCGGCTGGATCTTCCTCGCCCGGTCACCGGTGCGCGGCCCCACCAGCCGTCGGGCGGTGTCCGATGCCAAGCGCAAGCGCCGCGGGTCGAAGCAGGGCGCGGCCTCGTCGCGGCCCAAGTCGCCGGCGAAGAAGGCAGCCAAGTCGTCCCGGTCCTCGAAGGCCGCGAAGAAGTCGACCAGGAAGTCGGCCGCCAAGGCGTCGTCGGGTGGCGACCAGGCCGACCGGCGCAAGAGCGGCGGCAAGGAGCCGGAGCCCTACAACGAGCCGCTCCCTTTCATCGAGTTCGTCGGAGCCCATCCGGTGGGCTCCGTGGTCGAGGCCGAGGTCGAGCAGTTCTCCTCCCACGGCGCCTATGTCCTGGTCGACGGGACGCGTTGTTACGTGGCGCTCAAGGCACTCGCCGATCCCGCGCCCCGCAGCGCGCGCGATGTCCTGACCCTGGGCGAGACGCGCGAGTTCGTGGTGATGGCCATCGACACCCCCCGGCGTGGCATCGACCTCGCCATGCCCGGCGTCGAGGCCGCAGACGATGTGGCCGACGAGGAACCGGACCAGCCGGACGAGGACGCCCAGGCCCCCTCTGGTCGTTCCCGGAGTCGGGGCCGGTCACGCGGTCGTGGCCGCGGCTCCGCGGCCCAGACCGACGCCACCGAAGAGACCGAGACGGCGCCGAAGCCGTCGAGGACGTCAGCCGCCGCGACACCGGCCGACGGTGAAGAGAAGCTCAGCGTGTCGCAACGGCGGAAGTTGCGCGCTCAGCAGGCGGCCGCCGAGGAAGCCACCAGCGAATCAACCGAGACGGTGAGGGAAACGATGGCCCAGAAGAAGAAGGCGCCCGCGAAGAAGGCTGCCAAGCGCAAGGCTCCGGCCAAGAAGGCGCCGGCGAAGCGCAAGGCGCCCGCGAAGAAGGCGCCGGCGAAGCGCAAGGCTCCGGCCAAGAAGGCGCCGGCGAAGCGCAAGGCTCCGGCCAAGAAGGCGCCGGCGAAGCGCAAGGCTGCCGGCCAAGAAGGCGCCGGCGAAGCGCAAGGCTGCGGCCAAGAAGGCGCCGGCGAAGCGCAAGGCTCCGGCCAAGAAGGCCGCGGCGAAGCGCAAGGCCCCCGCCAAGCGGGCCACGCCGGCGAAGAAGACGACCCGGAAGCGGTCCTAGCTCGCGGAGTCCCGGCGGGCGGCCCGTGCCGCCCGCTGTTCTTCGCGCGCCGACTTGAGCGCCGAGAAGCGCCCGAAATCGATGGAGACGAACAGTCCCTGGGCTTCGGCGCAGAGCCGCTCGCCGGCGTGGATCGTCCCGGAGGCGAAGGTCTTGCGGCCCTCGACGCGGTCGAACCGGCCCGTGATGCGCAGTTCCTCGTGCAGGGGCGTGGGCGACCGGTAGTCGACGCTGAGCCGTCCCGTCATGCCCGGCTGACCCGACAGCGACTGCGCCGAACCCAGCACCTCGTCGAAGGCCGCGGCCACGTACCCGCCGTGCACGCAGCCGGGCGGACCCTCGTAGGCGGCACCGAACGTCGCGGTCCCCTCCATCGTGCGATCGTCGATGACCCGCAGCGTGATCGGCGGGGCCAGTGGGTTGGCCCGGCCGAGCATGGGGCTGTGGTCGAAGAAGCCGTGCGGGCTTCCGCTGTTGGCGGCCTCGGCGAAGCCCTCGTAGATGGATTGCACGGCGGAGGCGTCGAAGAGCGCGGCCACCGCTTCGAGTTGGTCGGCGGCGGCGCGCAGGTCGTCCTCGGCCGCGTCGGTCACGACGAGTCCGTGGATGACCCGGCGGGCCGCGTCGGCGAGGCGACGGACCTCGCCGCGGCGGGGCGATGGTTCGTCGGATGCCAGCCGCTCGAGGTGCTCGGCCCATCCGGCGCTGGTCCGCCGGTCGGGGAGGGGTCCGTCGGCGAGAGGTGGGATGCGGGGGTCGTCGGTCACGGCGACACTGCTAGCACGCCGGGGGCGCGAACTCCGCCAGGAGCGGCGCGTGGTCGGACGGGCCGGTTCCCTTGCGGGCATTGCGATCGATGAGCGACCAGACCAGCCGGTCGGCCAGGGAACGGGTGGCGAGGACGTGATCGATGCGCATCCCCTTGTGCTTGTGGAAGTTTCCTGCTCGGTAGTCCCACCAGGTGTAGAGACGATCGGTGTCGGGATGGGCCTGGCGGAACACGTCGACCATCCCCCAGTCGAGCAGGGCGCGAAAGCGCGACCGCTCGACGTCGGTCACGTGCGTGGCGCCGTGCACGGCGGTGATGTCCCACACGTCGCGGTCCTCGGGGGCGATGTTGAGGTCGCCGCACACCACCACGTCGTCGCCGGGATCGCTGACCGCATCGAGGTGGGCGACGAGGCGATCGAACCACGCCAACTTGTAGTCGAACTGCTCGTGACCGACGGCGCGACCGTTGGGGGCATAGGCGGTCACGACGAGCGTGTCGCCGCAGCGGGCGGTCAGCAACCGGGCCTCGGGGTCAGGCGGACCGCCGTCGGCGAAGCCGTGGACGACATCGTCGAGGCCGAGCCGCGACAGGATCGCCACCCCGTTCCACCGGCCCTGGCCGTGATGGGCGCCGTCGTAGCCGAGGCCCGCCATCGTGAGGGCAGGAAAGGCGTCGTCGGCGAGCTTGGTCTCCTGGAGGCACAACACGTCGGGCTCGGCCTCCACCAACCAGGCCTCGATCCGCTCGAGCCGGGCCTTGAGCGAGTTCACGTTCCAGGTGGCGAGCCGCATCGAGGGCGACGCTACCCGTGCGACGAGTTGGCTGGGCCCGGCGCCGACCGGCGATGGTCCGCGGTACCGCGGGACGTCCCGATGCTCAGGACACCGGTCCAGGAACGCGCTCGACGATGGCGATGACCTCGGGCGCGTAGCGATGGGCGCGCGAGAGGCCGATCCCCGGGATGGTGGCGACCGCGTCTGCGGTGCGCGGGCGCAACGTGGCGATGGCGACGAGCGACTCGTCGGCGAGCACGACCTCCGGCGCGGTCCGGGCGGCGCGGGCCCGGCCGGCACGCCACGCCTGGAGGGCGGCCAGGAGGGGGTCGGGTGGAGGTGGCGTCCCGACGGTGCCGCGCAGCGAAGCGATCTGGAGCTGGCCCGTGGCTGGCTCGACCTCGGTGTCCTCGGCGACCGCCTCCTCGAATCCGACGAGGAACGGGCTTCGCTCGCGGTCGCGACGGATGCCGCGGATCGTGCGGCTCTGCGCCCAGTGGAGGTGCACCTCGAGCGCGGCGCGCGTGATGGCGACGTAGAGCAGCCGAGCCTCCTCGGCCCTGGCCTCGCGCCGGCGAGCCGACGCATGGGGGATCGAGCCCTCCTCGCAGCCCACGATGTGCACGATGGGCCACTCGAGCCCCTTGGCGGCGTGGATCGTCGAGAGCGTCACCGCGTCGACGGGGGCCGGGTCGTCGTCGGTCAGCTGCGCGTACGCCCAGCCGGCGAACGTCCGCCCGGTGATGGCCGGATCGGTCTCCACCTGCGTCTCGGCCGCTTCCAGGAGCCGATCGAGGTCGGGCTGGTCCCGGTCGTCATCGGCGACTGCGTCCCCGAGGGCGCTCAGGAGCGGGCGGTCGTCCCGACCGAGCCGGGCGACGACACGCCGCACCACGGGGTCCCCCATCACCGCGCTCTGGCGGCGGATGTGGATCGGCACGCCGAGGGCCGCCAGCCCCCGTTCGAGCGACAGGATCTGGTCGTGGGTCCGAGCCAGCACCGAGAACGAGGACCAGGGTGCGTCAGGGCCGCGGCGGCGTCGGATCGCGTTGGCCACGGCTGTGACCTCCTCGACCTCGTCGCGGTGGGCGTGGATCCGGGCGGCCGGACCGGGAGCGCCGGTGGAGATGGGGTGCCGGTCGGGGAGGCGGGCGGCCCGGATCACCGAGGCCGCCGCCGCGGTGACCTGGGGGGTGGAGCGATGGGTGCGGTCGAGGTGGATCGTCTCCAGTGCCGTCCAGCGGGTGCCGAGCGTCTCCAGGAGACCGGGATCGGCGCCGTTCCAGCCGTAGATCGACTGGTGCGGGTCACCGACGACGAACACGTCCCAGCGGTCGCCGCGCCAGGCCTCGAGGAGTTGGAACTGCAGCGGGTTGACGTCCTGGAACTCGTCGACGAAGAGGTGCCGGAACCGCCAGCGCTGGGCGGCGGCGAACCCGGGGTCCCCCTCCAGCGCGCTGGTGCAGGCCGCGAGCAGATCGTCGAAGTCGACGACGTGGCGCCGGGACTTGGCCTGTTCGTATTCGGCGAACCGGGCGGCGATCCAGGCCGCGGGCCGACGGGTTCGCCGGCCCGCGGCGCGTGCCGCTTCCTCGTAGCCGTCGGGGCGGACCATGCGCGCCCTGGCCCAGGCGATCTCGTGGCCCAGGTCGGCGAGCTCGGCTCGGGTCGCGTCGCCGGCCACCTGCTCCCGGAGGAAGGGCTGGACCCGGTCGAGCAGCTGGGGCGCCCGGCGACCGGATGCCGCCCAGCGATCACGCAGCTGCCGCCAGGCGACCCCGTGGAACGTGCCCGCCTCGATGTGGTCGTGGAGACCGACGGCCCGGAGGCGACCGCGGAGCTCGTCGGCGGCCTTGCGGGTGAAGGTCACGCACAGGACGTGCTGGGGCTCGATGTCGCCCGCGGCGATCCGGTGGGCGACACGGGCGGTCAGGACCCGTGTCTTGCCCGAGCCGGCCGGGGCGACGACGGCGAGGGGCATGGCGGGGGACGTCGCGGCCAGCCGTTGCCCGTCGTCGAGGCCGGCGAGCACTGCAGAGGCGTCCATCAGGGCCGAGAGTAGAGCCTGTCCCGCTCCCCGGTTGGGCGTAGGATCTCGGCCGTGGCCTTCCCGCGGAAGCTGCTCAACGACTCCGAGGGCATCGTCCTCGATCTGAATCCCCACTGGTGGTTCATGGTCAGACAGACCGTCGCGCTCGTCGCCGCCCTGGTGCTCGGCGTGGTGGCGCTGGTGGCCGATGTCGCCGGCGTGCTCCAGATCCTCGCCGGCCTGGTCATCATCGCCGCGCTGGTCTGGTGGGGTCTGCGGTACATGGCGTGGCGGTCCACCAACTTCGTGGTCACCACCGACCGGCTCATCTACCGCAACGGCGTGCTCTCGAAGTCGGGCATCGAGATCCCCCTCGATCGGGTCAACAACGTGCTGTTCTCCCAACGGCTCCGGGAGCGGATCCTCGGGGCCGGCGATCTCGTCATCGAGTCAGCGGGCGAGAGTGGCCGCCAGGCGTTCTCCGACGTGCGCAAGCCGTCGGCGGTGCAGAACGAGATCTACCGTCAGATCGAGGCGAACGAGAACCGCAAGTTCGATCGCATCGGCCACACGGGCCCTGCTCCCTCGGTCGCCGACGAACTGGTGAAGCTCGACGACCTCCGGAGCCGGGGCGTGATCTCCGAGGCCGAGTTCACGGCCCAGAAGGCCCGCCTGCTCGGCTCGTGACCCGGGCGCCCGGGCCAGGGTGCACCACCCACCCCTCGTCCAGCGTGCCGGGTACGGTGACCGCCACCACGCAGCCGCCCCAACCACCGCCGGTCATCCGAGCGCCGTGCACGCCCGGCACCGCGCAGAGACGATCGACCGTGGCGTCCACGACAGGGGTCGAACTCTCGAAGTCGTCGCGCAACGATCGATGGCTGGCCACGAACAGGGCGCCCAGCGCGGGCCCGTCGCCGGAGGCCAGAGCGTCGGCTGCGGCGAGAACACGCTGGTTCTCCGTCACGACGTGACGGGCCCGGCGGCGCAGGACGTCGTCGGCGATGGCGTCGGTCTCGAGGCGCGATGCTCGCCGCAGGGGACCGATCAGCGCCTCGGCCGCTTCGCACTGCGCCCGGCGCTCCGCGTACGCCGACCCGGCGAGCGTGCGGGACTGGCCGGAGTGCACGACGACGAACTCCAGGTGATCGGGAACGGGGACCGGGCGCAGGGTCAGGGCATGGCAGTCCATGACCAGGGCATGGCCGGCCACGCCGCCGGCGCTGGTCAGCTGGTCGAGGATCCCGCACGGCACGCCGGTGGCGACGTGCTCGGCCCGCTGGCACAGCTGGGCCAGGGCCAGCGTCGAACCGGTGAAGCCGAGGGCGAGGGCGACCGCCACCTCGAGCGCGGCCGACGACGACAGCCCGGCCTCGATCGGGAGGTCGCTCGTCACCGTGCCGCGGAACCCGGTGGCGGGACGCACGCCGGCGACCACGCCGGCGACGTAGCGGGCCCAGGCCGGCTCCACCGACGCCGGGTCGTCGACGCCGAGACCGATGTGGGCGTCGCCTTCGACGGCGGGGGAGCGAAGCACCACCTCATCGCCGGTGCGCTCACCCGTGATCGTGATGCCCATCGACACCGCCATCGGAAGGCAGAGGCCGCCGGTGGTGTCGGTGTGATCGCCGATGAGGTTGACCCGGCCGGGAGCGAACGCGGTCACCAGGTCGCCCATCGCCGGGACCGTACCCCGGGTCCCGCGCCGATTGGCGCGTTGCATCGCCCTGGCGGGTGGAACGCGCCGATCGTGTCGCCACCGGTCCGGGCGGGTGCTTCTTGACCGAGCAGTCAAGCAACGGCCAGCATCTCGCCATGGGTCCACTCCAAGGCATCACCGTTCTCGAGATCGCCGGCATCGGCCCCGGCCCGTTCTGCGCCATGCTCCTCGCCGACATGGGTGCCGACGTCATCCGCGTCGACCGGGCGGCGCAGGTCATGGGCGGCGATCCCGAGTCGCCACCGGCCGACGTGCTCAACCGCGGTCGCCGCTCGATCGGGGTCGACCTGAAGAGCCCTGACGGCGTGGAGACCCTGCTGTCGCTGGTCGAGCGGGCCGACGTGCTCATGGAGGGCTTCCGTCCCGGAGTGACCGAGCGGTTGGGCATCGGCCCCGACGACTGCTTCGCCCGCAACCCGAAGCTCGTGTACGGCCGCATGACCGGCTGGGGCCAGGACGGGCCCTACTCCCAGGCCGCGGGGCACGACATCAACTACATCGCGCTGGCGGGGGCCCTCGATCCCATCGGTCGTCGGGGCGAGGCGCCGGTACCGCCGTTGAACCTGGTGGGCGACTTCGGCGGCGGCGGCATGTTCCTCGCCTTCGGCATCGTGTGCGCCCTGCTCGAAGCGCAGCGGTCCGGCAAGGGTCAGGTGGTCGACGCCGCCATGGTCGACGGCGCCGCGGTGCTGACCACCATGTTCCACGCCTTCCGGGCGATGGGCATCTGGAACGACGAGCGGGGCACGAACATGCTCGACACCGGCGCCCACTACTACGACGTCTACGAGACCCGCGACGGAAAGTACGTGTCGATCGGTTCGATCGAGCCGCAGTTCTACGCCGAGTTGCTCGAGCTGTCCGGACTGGGCGAGCAGGACGACCTGCCCCACCAGCAAGACCGCGAGCAGTGGCCGGCGATGAAGGAGCGGCTGGCCGCCATCTTCGCCACCAAGACGCGCGACGAGTGGTGCGACATCATGGAGCACACCGACGTGTGCTTCGCACCGGTGCTGAGCCTCGGCGAGGCCCCCGCCCACCCGCACAACGTCGAACGGGCCACGTTCGTCGATCACCACGGCGTCGTGCAGCCGGCTCCGGCCCCCCGCTTCTCGCGAACGGAACCGGAGATCCGGCGTCCCCCTGCGCACGCCGGCCAGCACACCGACGAGGTCCTCGCCGAGTTCGGCCTCGACGCCGACCGCGTCGCCAAGCTCCGGTCGACCGGCGCGGTTTCCTGAGGGCGCGCCCGCGTCGCATCGCGGACCGCCCGCGGCAAACTCGGCCCATGGCAACGATCGTCTCCCTCCACGCCCACCCCGACGACGAGTCCATCCACACGGGTGGCACGCTGGCCCGGGCGGCCGCCCAGGGCGACCGGGTCGTGCTCGTGTTCGCGACCAAGGGCGAGTGCGGCGAGTACCCCGATGGGATCCTGGCCGATGGGGAAGAGCTCGCCGACCGGCGGGTCACCGAGGTGGCGGCGTCGGCCGCGGCCCTGGGCGTCCACCGCGTCGAGTTCCTCGGCTACCGGGACTCCGGCATGGACGGCGAACCCACCAACGACCACCCGGGTTGCTTCTGGCGGGCCGACGTCGACGAAGCCGCATCCCGGATGGCCGCGATCCTCGTCGAGGAGGCCGCCGACGTCTGCACCATCTACGACGACCACGGGGGCTACGGACACCCCGACCACATCCAGGTGCACCGGGTCGGGGTCCGCGCCACCGAGCTGGCCGGGACCCCGCACGTGCTCGAGGCCACCCTCAACCGCGACCACATCCGCCGATTGATGGCGCAGGCGGAAGCCGAGGGTGCCACTCCCGATCCCGACGCTCCTGCGCCGCCGGCGGACGACTTCGACGACGGTTTCGGCAGTTCCGAGGAGGAGATCACCACCGTCGTCGACGTGACGGCATGGGTGGACCGGAAGCGGGCATCGATGGCCGCCCACGGCAGCCAGATCTCGGCCGACAGCTTCTTCCTCTCGATGCCCGAGGACCGGTTCGCCACCGCGTTCGGGACCGAGTGGTTCATCCGTCGAGGTCCGGCAGCAGCCGGGGTCGACGACTGGCTCGTACCGCCATCCGCGCAGCAGGATGGGTGACCGTCCCGTCCAAGACAACATGTGAGGACCTCCGCGTGACCGTCATCAAGATCAACGCCATCACCGTCCCCGAGGGGTCCGGTGACGAGCTCGCCAAGCGCTTCGCGGCCCGGGCCGGTGCCGTCGACGGCCAGCCCGGATTCGAGGGCTTCGAGCTGCTCCAACCCACCGACGACCGCACCCAGTGGCTGGTCGTGACCCGCTGGGCCGACCAGGCCTCCTTCGACGCCTGGGTCTCGTCGGCGGACTTCGCCCACGGTCACCGCGGCGCCGATCGACCCACCGAGAGCGGTGCGCCCGTGTCGGTGTCGTCGGAGCTGTGGAGCTACCAGGTCGCGGGTGGTTCCGCGGGCAGCACCGACTGACCGGGTGATCCGCACCCTTCACGGCGCCAACGCCTGGGTGGTCATCGTCGGCAACGCCGTGGTCGGTGCGTGGGCGCTGGCCGCGCACTGGTGGCCACCGGCTCGGCGCCGCGCCCTGTGGATCCTCACCGTCGTGGCCGAGCTCGCCATCGTCGTGCAGGTGGTGCTCGGTGTCGCCCTCCAGACGGGCGATGACGTCCACCTCGACCAGTTCCACGCCTTCTACGGCTTCGTCGCCTTCGCCACGGTGGGCATCATCTACAGCTACCGCAACCAGCTCCGCGACTACCGCTACCTGCTCTACGGCGCCGGTGGCCTGTTCCTGATGGGGCTCGCCCTGCGCTCGCTGCAGTTCTCCAGACCTCGCTGAGCCGGTCGCTAGGGTCGTCCCGATGGTCGTCATCGCTGCCGCGTGCCTCGTCGTCGCCGCGGCGCTCGCCGTGGGGCTCGTCCGGGCCAGGGGCCACATCGCCGACCTCGAGCAGCAGCTGGTGGTGACCACCGCGGCGCGCGACGAGGCGGTGGGGGCGAAGGCGGCGTCGGACGCCGACGCGATCGCGGCGCGCCAGGCCCGCGACGACGCCCTCGAACGGGCGCAGCGCGCCCGGCGCGACGCCGCCGACGTGGGGGCTCGTCTCCGTGACGAGACCACGGCCCGCCACGCCGCGGAGGCCGCAGCGCAGGAGGCGTCGGGACGCATCGTGGTCCTGGAGTCGGAGGTGAAGGCGGCCTCGGAAGGCGCCGCCATCCTGGAGGCGGCGCTCGAGGAGGCCGAGGTGGCCCGGGACGAGCGCGCGGCCGAGCTGGAGGCGGCGCGTCGTCAGCTGGCCGGCCAGGTCGAAGCCCCGGCACCCCTCGACGAGTCGGCGGCCGACGTTCTCTGGCACCTCGCCCTCGAACGGGTCGAACGGACGTGGCGCACCAGCATCTCGCTCGGGATCGAGGACGAGTCCCCGCTGGCCGGGAGCCCCGACCCGTTGCGGACCGCAGTCGAGATCGAGATCGAGGCCGCCCACGAGGAGGCCGGCTCCGCCGTCGACCTCGAGTGGACGGTGGAGACCCCGGTGGGGCCCGCCACCGCTCTGGTCGTGCTGGCCTCGATCGAGTCCGTCGTGCAGTCGCTGGCCAAGACCGCCGCGGCCACCACGATCGACGTCCGGGCCGCCGAGGGCGGGGTGGAGGTGGCGTTCGCGGCCACGGACGACGACGGCAGGCCTGTGGCGATCGACCTGCCGCAGGCGTTGATGACGGGTCCGGGCCGGATCAGGGTCGACGGGTCGGCCTGACCGGGTGCCGGCGTCGCCGGCTCACCCGTCGAGCTTCACCACAGGGCAGGTCAGGGTGCGGGTGATGCCTGCGATCATCTGGACCCGGCTCACGACCATCTTGCCCAGCTCGTCGACCGTGGTGGCCTCGGCTCGCGCGATGACGTCGTACGGGCCGGTCACGTCCTCGGCCGACACCACACCCGGGATCTGACCGACCTCTGCCGCGACCTCGGCCGCCTTGCCGACCTCGGTCTGGATGAGGATGTACGCGCTCACGGCCATGACTTGCCTCTCGTCTACTCGTCGCGGGTCGGACGGCGGACTCTAGCCCGGACGCGAGCGGGCCCGTCGGGGGTCCCGACGGGCCCGGCGATGGCGAGCGCCGATGGCTCAGGCCGAGATCGAGGCCTGGTCGGACGACTCGGTGGCCTCGATCGTCCGGCTCCCACCCACCTCGATCTTGCGGGGCTTGGCCGTCTCGGCGATCGGGATGCGCAGCGTGAGCACGCCATCGGCGACGCTGGCCTCGACCTGATTGGCGTCGAGGGTGTCGCCGAGCAGGAGCTGACGGCGGAACTCGCCGTGTCGGCGTTCGCCGACGATGACTTCGTCGCCCTCGGCCCGGGAGAAGGCCCGGCTCGCGCTCACGGTGAGCACGTTGCGCTCGACCTCGATGTCGACGTCGTCCGGCGCGACACCGGGGAGGTCGATGTGGGCGATGACGTGGTTCCCGCGCCGGTAGGCGTCCATCGGCATGGGCCCGGGCCCGCGCGCCACGCGGTCGTCGACGACGCGATCGAGCTCACGGAAGGGATCGAAACGGAGCAGCATGGCGGATTCCTCCTTCGGATGGGGTGACCAGATGCGATTGCTCTGATGGTCAAGCATAGAGGAAACCTGAGTGTATGCAACGCAAGTTTCGGTGATCTGATTTCGACGTTCCGTACGTCACAAATCACGCAGCGTCGGGGAAGGAGGGCGATCCCGACATGGCGAATGGAACGGACATGGACGCACACGAGCGGCTGGTGACCCGGGTGGCCGATGAGCAGGACGAGATCTTGAGCACCATCCAGCTGGTCGGCCACGACGACGAGCTGCAGGACCGCCTGTTCGAGCAGCTCGTCGACCTGCTCGTGGAGGCGATGTTCCTCGACCTGCGGGAGGACTACCTCGCTGGTGCCGTGGCGCGCGACGCCTACGTCGAAGCCCTCTCCGAGCTCGCCGCCCAGTGCCGGTCCGCCGGGTTGTTGCCGCTCCCCACACGCCACCACTGAGCGGCCCGCCGCACGCGACACGAGCCCCGACCCGGGTCCACCCGGTCGGGGCTCGTCGCGTGCCGATCAGGAACTGAGACGCTTCTCGAGCTCGTCGAGCTGGTCGCGCAGCGCGGCGGGCAGCCGTTCCCCGATGAAGTCGAACTGGCGCTCGATGAGCGGGATCTCCTGACGCCACGATTCCGCGTTCACCGCCAACAGCTCAGCGAGGACCGCGGCATCGATGTCGAGACCGGAGGTGTCGAGCGCGTCGGGCGTGGGCACCAGCCCGATCGGCGTCTCGACCGCGTCGGCCTGTTCGTCGAGGCGCTCGATCACCCACTTGAGCACCCGGCTGTTGTCGCCGAAGCCGGGCCAGAGGAACGACCCGTCCTCGCCGCGGCGGAACCAGTTCACCCAGAACAGCTTCGGCAGCGTGGCCGGCGCGCCGTCGGGGGTCGCGTTCCCGATGTCGAGCCAGTGCTGCATGTAATCGCCGGCGTTGTAGCCGATGAACGGCAGCATGGCGAAGGGATCGAAGCGGACCTCGCCGACCTTGCCCGCGGCCGCCGCGGTCTTCTCCGAGCTCATGATCGAGCCGAGGAACACGCCGTGTTCCCAGTCGCGCGCCTCGGTGACCAGGGGTACGTTCGACGCCCGGCGGCCCCCGAAGAGGATGGCCGAGATCGGAACCCCCTTGGGGTCGTCGAACTCCGGAGCGATGACGGGGCACTGGGAGGCCGGCGCCGTGAAACGGGCATTGGGATGGGCCGCGGGGGCGTCGGACGCCGGTGTCCAGTCGTTTCCGCGCCAGTCGATGAGATGGGCGGGAGGCTCGGAGAGTCCTTCCCACCACACGTCGCCGTCGTCGGTCATCGCCACGTTGGTGAAGATGGAGTTGGCGTCCACCGAGCGCAGCGCGTTGAGGTTGGTCTCCTCGCTGGTGCCGGGAGCCACCCCGAAGAAACCGGACTCCGGGTTGATGGCGTAGAGCTGGCCGTCGGCGCCGAACTTGAGCCAGGCGATGTCGTCGCCGATGCACTCGACCTTCCAGCCGGGCAGGGTCGGGATGAGCATGGCCATGTTGGTCTTGCCGCAAGCCGAGGGGAAGGCGGCCGCGACGTACTTCTTCTCGCCGTTCGGCGGCGTCACCCCGATGATCAGCATGTGCTCGGCCATCCAGCCCTCGTCGCGGGCCATGGTGGAGGCGATGCGCAGGGCGAAGCACTTCTTGCCCAGCAGGGCGTTGCCGCCGTAGCCCGAGCCGTAGGACCAGATCTCGCGATCGTCGGGGAAGTGGCAGATGTATTTGTTGTCGGGGTCGCAGGGCCAGGCCACGTCGGGACGCTCGTTGCCCTCGGCGTCGACGAGGGGATAGCCCACCGAGTGGAGGCAGCGGACCCAGTCGCCGTCGCCCAGCACGTCGAGGGCGCCCTGGCCCATGCGGGTCATGATCTTCATGTTGACGACCACGTACGGGCTGTCGGTGAGCTGGACGCCGATGTGGGCGATGTCGGAGCCGAGCGGGCCCATCGAGAAGGGGATGACGTACATGGTCCGGCCCCGCATGGCGCCGCGGTAGAAGCGCAGGACCTCATCGCGCATCTCGGCCGGCGGCCGCCAGTTGTTGGTGGGTCCGGCGTCGATCTCCCGCTCGGAGTTGATGAAGGTGCGCTCCTCGACCCGCGCCACGTCGGCCGGATCGGAGTTGCACAGGAACGAGTTCGGCCGCTTCGACTCGTCGAGCCGGGTGAACGAGCCCTGCTCCACCAGCAGGTCGGTCAGTCGATCCCACTCCTCCTCGGACCCGTCGCACCACTCGATGGCGTCGGGTTGGAAGATCTCGGCCCACTCCGCCACCCAGGCCTGCAGCCGGGCGTTCTCGGTTCCGGCGTTGCCGTTGGTGGCCGTCTCGGTCGTGGAAGACATCTCGTCGTCTCGCCTTTCGTCGCGCCGTTGCGACTTCGGTCGGGGGAACAGGCCGCTCGGGCGGTCAGATCCCGGTCTCCAGGGGCACGTCGTCCTCGGGGAAGTGCGGCGTGCTCATGTCCACTTCGGAACCCAGTCGCAAGGCGCGCGCCCGTCCGGCGTCGTCGAGGTCGAAGACGACGCGTTGACCCTGGCGGAGCATCCGGAAGACCGAACCCTCGAGAGCACCGGCCGCGAGCTCGTACTCGGTGAAATCGGTGTCCGTGAGCACGACACCATCGCCGGTGCCGGGGTCGTACGACTTGATCACTCCTTGCACCTGCATCCACCTCGTGCTGTGGGACCCGACCTCCGGTCGACCCTGTTACCTGGGGTCCGTTCACCATAACCGTGGCCCGTTCTGTGACACCACATGACGGCGGCCGCCTCGGGCCGCGGCAGCGAGTCCGGCCGCACGGAGGTGCATCGGTAGGCTCGCTCGCCGATGACGACCCTCGACGTCCTGGGCCCCCGCGAGCTGTATCGCTCCGTCGTTGCCTTCGGCGACGCGCTGGCCACCCACCAGGACGCCATCAACCGGCTCAACGTCTATCCCGTCCCCGATGGTGACACCGGCACCAACATGACCCTCACCGTGCGCTCCGTGATCGAAGCCGTGGAAGCGGCCGGCGCCGACTCCGACATGGCCGGGGTGTGCAAGGCCATCGCCCACGGTTCGCTCATGGGCGCCCGTGGCAACTCCGGGGTGATCCTCTCCCAGCTCCTGCGCGGGGTCACCGAGGTGGTCCGCGAGGTCGACGCCATCGACGCCGACGTGTTCGCCGCCGCGCTCAGCCGGGCGTCCGAGCTCTCCTACGAAGCGGTCCAGCGACCCGTCGAGGGCACGATCCTCACCGTGGTCCGTGAGGCCGCCGAGGCGGCCCGCCGCCGCGCCGGGGACGACGTCTCGCTCCTCGAGGTGCTGGCCGACACCCGGGAGGCAGGTCAGACCTCGCTGGACCACACGCCCGACCTCCTGCCCGTGCTGGCCGACGCGGGGGTCGTCGACGCCGGTGGGGCCGGCTTCCTGCTCCTGCTCGATGCGCTGTTGCAGGTGGTCGACGGTCGAGAGGTGCCGGCGCCGCCCCCCGCTCCGGACGGGGTCGCCCAACGGGTGAAGGGGTCGGATCAGACGCCCACGGCCGAGACGGGCAAACACGTCTCCGAGCTGCGTTACGAGGTGATGTACCTGCTGGACGCGCCGGACGAGGCCATGCCGGCGTTCCGGGAGGTCTGGGCCGGGATCGGCGACTCGATCGTCGTGGTCGGTGGCGACGGGATCTACAACTGCCACATCCACACCGACGAGATCGGCGAGGCCATCGAAGCGGCCATCGAGATCGGCCGCCCCCGCCAGATCCGGGTCACCGACCTGCTCGACGAGCTGGGCGACGTGGAGGAGGAGCGTTGGGTCCGCGAGGCCGGCACCGGCCCAAAGCCCGTGCTCGAACCGGTGCCCTGCGGCGTCGTCGCGGTCGCCACCGGCGACGGCATCCGGCGCATCTTCGCCAACCTGCGCGTCCAGCAGGTCGTCACCGGGGGCCAGTCGATGAATCCGTCGACCCAGCAGCTGCTCGAGGCGGTCGAGGCCGTTCCGGCCCCCGAGGTCGTCATCTTGCCGAACAACAAGAACATCATCCCCGTCGCCGAGCAGGTCGACGCCCTCACCGACAAGGTGGTGCGGGTCCTGCCCACCCGCTCGATCACCGAGGGCTTCGGCGCCCTCATGGGATACGACCCCGAGGCCTCCGCCGACGACAACGTGGCCTCCATGGGCGAGCTGGCCGGCGCCATCGTCAACGGGGAGATCACGCGGGCGATCCGACCGTCGATGTGCGATGCCGGCCCCATTGCCGAGGGCGACTGGCTGGGCATCGCTCGCCACGGCATCGCGGTGGTCGCCGCCGAGCTGGCCGATGCCTGCACCGGTCTCCTCGACGCCCTCATCGACGACGATCACGAACTGGTGACCGTCATCGAGGGCGAGGGCTCGTCGGCCGGCACCACCCGGCTCATCACCGAGTGGCTCGCCGAGCACCACGCCGACGTCGAGACCGAGATCCACCACGGCGGCCAGCCCCTCTACCCGTACCTCTTCGGCATCGAGTGAGGCCGTGCTCAGGGTCTGCGGCTCCGCCGCAGCCGTGCCGTCCGTCACCTTTCGCATGAAATATGCAGCATCGGGTAAGGCGCGACCATGACCATCACCCAGACCATCGACGCCCAGTTCAGCGAGTTCGCTCGTGCCTACGACGCGAACGCGACCAAGGTTGCGGAGCGCACGCCGCCGCCGCTCAACGTGGTGGTTCGTCGCGTCGGGGCCCTCAACTCCGAAGCCATCCGTCAGTACGGCCACATGACCGCGACGATGCTCGACGCCGTCGGCGACGTCGCGAGCGTGGTCTGGAAGGGTGCCAACGGCTTGGTCAGCGCCACCGAGAAGGCCATCGGGGCCTCGGCCAGCACCATCCGTGACACCGGCCGCCGTTCCTTCGGTGACCTGAAGCAGGCCCGCTCGACCATCGAGCACCGCGCCGAACGGGCCACCGGGCAGGTCGGCCGGAACTTCCGTTCCGTCGCCGACGATGCCGAGAAGGTCGCCGATCGCATCGAGCGCCAGGCCGAGCACGCCGGGGATCGCGCCGTGAAGAGCGCGGACACCGCGGCAGCCGAGACGGCCGAGGCCACCGCTGACCGTCCCACCGGTCCGTACGAGAACTGGACCAAGGAAGAGCTCTACGAGCGAGCCCAGGAGCTCGACATCGACGGTCGCTCCGGCATGTCCAAGCGCGAGCTCATCAAGGCG
The DNA here is from genome assembly GCA_963747745.1 of uncultured Acidimicrobiaceae bacterium. GTDB lineage: Bacteria > Actinomycetota > Acidimicrobiia > Acidimicrobiales > Salinilacustritrichaceae > Salinilacustrithrix. The sequence goes on along the minus strand of CAVVGJ010000018.1, from coordinate 49,185 downwards.
CTCCGCAGCGCCTGAGCCACTTCGCCCGCGGACTTCGTCCGCCGGCTCCGCTTCCGGAGTTGCTCGCCCGCCGTCCTCCGGCCGGCCGGCTCGTCAACTCCGCCGCTGCGCCCGTACCGCCCACACGCCCCGTGCGTGTGGGCGGTTCGCGTTCCTGTCCCACCCACTGGGGCAGGATGATCCCATGGCCCGGCCGCTGGAATCGCTGCGTTCCGTCGAGGTCACCCGGCTCTCCGGTGTCGGCCCGGCGAAGGCGAAGGCGCTGGCGTCGTTCGGCATCGCCAACGTGTTCGATCTGCTGACCCACTACCCGCGTCGCTACATCGACCGCACCAAGCAGGCGCAGATACGTGACCTGGCGATCGGCGAGGTCGCGTCGGTCCTGGCCACCGTCACCGACATCACCTCCCGACGGATCAAGGGGGGCCGGGTGATGGTCATGGGAACGGCCCGGGATGCATCGGGCACGATGCGGATCAGCTTCTTCAACCAGGCGTGGCGCGAGAAGCAGCTCGCCCCGGGGACCGAGGCCGTGTTCTTCGGCAAGCTCGAGGACTTCCGGGGCCGGCGGCAGATGACGAACCCGGTCGTCGACCTGGTGGGCGATCGGACGGGGCGAGTCGTGCCCGTCTACCCCCAGTCCGAGAAGATCAAGCTCACGTCCTACGACCTCGCCGGCTGGATCGAGGAGGCGTTGCGTCGCGCCGGCGAGCTCGAGGATCCGGTCCCCGAGGCGCTGCTCGATCGGCACGACCTCGTCGATCGGACCAACGCCTTCCACGACATCCACCTCCCCGACACGATGGGTGCGCACCTCCTCGCCCGGCGCCGGCTGGTCTTCGACGAGTTGCTGCGTGTCCAGCTCGCGCTCGTTCTGCGCAAGCGCGCCCTCGAAGCGACGGTGGCGGGCATCGCCCACGACCCCGTTCGCACCATGGTCGAGCGGTTCCATGCCGGTCTCGGCTTCCCCCTCACCGCCGCCCAGCGCCGGACCATCGACGAGATCGCGGCCGACATGGCCCAGCCGACCCCCATGCACCGGCTCCTGCAGGGCGACGTCGGGGCCGGCAAGACGTTGGTGGCCGTCTCCGCCCTGCTCCACGCGGTCGAGAGCGGCCACCAGGGGGCGCTGATGGCGCCGACGGAGGTCCTCGCCGAACAGCACGCCCTCGGGGTGGCGGCGATGCTCGAGGGCTTCAGCATCGGCGACGACGGCGCGCTCTTCGACCGGCCCCTGCGGGTCGAGCTGCTCACCAACCGCGTCCCCGCCGCGGCCCGTCGGCAGATCACCGAGGACCTGGCCGCCGGACGGGTCGACATCGCCATCGGCACGCACGCCCTGCTCTCGGCCGACGTCGGCTTCGCGTCCCTCGGCTTGGCCGTCATCGACGAGCAGCATCGCTTCGGTGTGGAGCAGCGGGCCGCCTTGCGCGACAAGTCCCGGGGTCCGGTGCCCGACGTGCTGGTCATGACCGCCACGCCCATCCCGCGCACCGCAGCCATGACGGTCTACGGCGACCTCGACGTGTCGGTACTCGACGAACTGCCTCCCGGACGGACACCGATCGAGACGATCTGGCCGCAGACCGAGCAGGACCAGGCCGCCATGTGGGACCGGGTGCGGGCCGAGCTCGCCGCCGGGCGCCAGGCCTATGTGGTCTGCCCGCTCGTCGAGGAGTCCGAGAAGCTCGAGGTCGCCTCGGCGACCGAGACGTACGAGCTGCTCGGCGCCACCGAGCTCGCCGGTCGGCGGATGGGGTTGCTCCACGGCCGGGTCCGGGCCGACGAGAAGGAGGCCACGATGGCTGCCTTCCGCCGCGGTGATCTCGACGTGCTGGTCGCCACCACGGTCATCGAGGTGGGGGTCGACGTTCCGAACGCCACCGTGATGGTGGTGCTCGACGCCGACCGCTTCGGCATCGCTCAGCTCCACCAGCTCCGGGGCCGGGTCGGGCGCGGCCGCCACACGTCGGTGTGCTACCTGGTCGGCGAGGGGGCGGGCGACGACGGGACGGCCCGCCTCGAGGCCCTGGTCCGGACCACCGACGGTTTCGAGCTCGCCGAGGTCGATCTCGATCTGCGAGGCGAGGGCACCATCATGGGCGAGCGCCAGAAGGGGATGAGCGACCTCAAGCTGGCGTCGCTGCGCACCGACCGCGACTGGGTCGGGCTGGCCAGGGAGGCGGCCTTCGAGCTCGTCGATGGCCCCGGTGGGGTACCCGCCGCGCTGCTCGACGAGGTGCGGGTCCACCTCGACGACACCGACGCCGAGTTCCTCCTCAAGTCGTAGGCGCTCAGCCCTCGTCCTCGGGGACCTCGAGGTACCAGGCGTCGAGGCAGTCCTCGCAGCGGTAGACGGTGACATCCCCCGGCGCCCAACCGTCCTCGGGCTCGTAGGAGTTGAGGTGGGCGCGCCCGCCGCAGTCGATGCACGTGATGACCTGATCGGGCTCGAACACCGGTGCCACGGTAACGGGCGGGGTGGTCAACGGATGCCACGGCGGCTCGCGACCCGGCTGCCACACTGGGAGCGATGTGCGCCTCGACCGGTTCGGCCCCCGGGTGAGGGTCGTCGCCGGTTCGGCCCGCGGTCGGCGGCTCCGCAGCCCCGAGGGCGCCACCACCCGACCCACGTCCGACCGGGTCCGCGAGGCCGTGTTCAACGCGGTGTCGAGTCGGATGCCGATCGCGGGGAGCCTGGTCGTGGATCTCTACGCCGGGAGCGGTGCGCTCGGGATCGAGGCGCTCAGCCGCGGCGCGGCCGAGGTGTGGTTCGTGGAGTCCGACCGGTCGGCCGTCGATGTCATCGAGGACAACCTCGCCACCCTGGCCTTCGCTGACCGGGCCACCGTTGTGCGCGACCGGGTCGAACAGGCGGTCGACGCCCTTCCGGGTGACGTCGATCTCGTCCTCGCCGACCCGCCGTACGCCTTCGACGGGTGGATCGACCTGCTCGACCGTGTCAGCGCCCACCTCGCGCCCGACGGCCTGGTGGTGGTCGAGTCCGACCGCTCGCTGGCGCTCCCGCTGGGGTGGGAAAAGATGAGGGAGCGCGCCTACGGCGGTACCGTGATCACGTTCGCCGCCCCACCGGCCGAACTCCCGGCCGGCCCCGAGGGTCGGGAGTCCATGTCCGACGACCCAACCGACGCAACAGGAGCCGACGCGTGAGGACAGTCCTCTATCCCGGGACGTTCGATCCGATCCACAACGGACATCTCGAGATCATCGAGACGGCCTCGCGCCTGTTCGACCGGGTGTACGTGGCGGCCATGCGCAACCCGCAGAAGGGTGAGCCGCTGTTCTCGTTCGAGGATCGCAAGGCGATGATCGAGGAGAGCACCGCGCATCTCCACAACATCGAGGTGGTGCAGTTCTCCAGCCTGGTCGTCGACCTCGCGCGCGAGATCGGCGCCGACGTCATCGTCAAGGGCCTGCGCGCGGTGTCCGATTTCGAGTCGGAGATGCACCAGGCCCACATGAACCGCAAGATCTCCGGGCTGGAGACGCTGTTCATCCCCTCGGCCACCGAGCACTCGTTCGTGGCATCGAAGCTGCTCCGCGAGATCGCCCGCTTCGGCGGCGACGTGGCGGAGATGGTTCCCGATGCGGTGTCCAAGCGACTGCGCGACACCTTCGGCGTGCACTCGTCCACGGGTCCAGCGAGGAGCGCCGATGAGCAGCGGTGACCGTCCCGGCCAATCGCCCTACGAAGCCCCACAGGTCGAGTCCGTCCTGCGGGAGATCCGTGAGCTCATCGAGCAGGCGCGCCCGATGCCGCTGTCGACCTCGGTCATGATCAACCAGGCCGAGGTCCTCGATCTGGTCGACGAGGCGTCGGAACGGCTCCCCGAAGAGCTCCGGGCGGCGAAGTGGCTGCTCAAGCAGCGCGAGGAGTTCCTGGCCCGCACCCGGCGCGAGGCCGAGGAGATCCTCGACGAGGCACGAGAGAAGGCCGACGAAATGGTCCGCAAGACCGAGGTCGTCAAGTCGGCCGAGGCCCGGGCCCGCTCGGTCATCGACCAGGCCGACGCCGAGTCCCGTCGACTCAAACTGGAGGCCGAGGACTTCTGCGACCAGCGCCTGGCCAGCTTCGAGATCGTGCTCGAGCGGACGATGAAGGTCGTCAACGCCGGCCGACTCAAGCTGCAGGGCAGCCAGGCTCGCGACGACGACGATCCGCCCGAGCACGCCGGTCGCCCCCGGCTCGAGGCCGTTCCCGACCACCGGCCCGACCCGCGGCCGCCGGTGTTCTTCGACCAAGACGACCGCTGAGTCGTGCCCCGGCCACTGGTGGTCCGGGTCGGCGATCTGCTCCGGGAGCCGGGGAGTCGCCGCAGCATCGAGCGGGCCGTCGATCTCGGCCCCCTCGAGACCACCGCGGCGCGCACGATCCCCGGAACCGACGTCACCGTCGACGGCGAGGCCATGGCCATGGCCGGCGGGATCGAGCTCACCGGCGAGATCGGCTTCGATTGGTACGGGGAGTGTCGGCGCTGCCTCGACGAGATCCACGGTCACCAGACCGTCGCGTTCCGCGAGGTCGCCCAGCGGGAACCGGTCGACGAGGAGATCCTGCCCATCGAAGGCGATCTCCTCGATCTGGAACCCCTCGTCCGCGAGTTGGTGCTGTCCGGCATGCCCCTCGCCCCGTTGTGCCGCGACGACTGCACGGGTCCCGATCCCGATCGTTTCCCCACCACCACCGAGGACGCCCACGAAGCCGAGGTCGCGGCCGAGGCCGCCGCGGCCGAGCCCATCCCCGATCCCCGCTGGGCCGCCCTCGACGACCTGCACTTCGACTGAACCACTGGTGATCCGGGACCTCAGGGGGTGCGGTTGTGAGCCGAGGACGGCGCGCCGCTACGCTGGCCCGCTCGCGTCCGGCAGTCCCGACGCGCCACCACGCCCACGCACACGGGCCGTTTGCTCGTCCCAGAGGTTGATCCGTCATGGCCGTTCCGAAGCGCAAGACATCGAAGGCGAAGGGCCGCAGCCGCCGCGCCGCCAACTGGAAGCTCGAGCGTCCCTCCCGGAGCCTGTGCCCCCGCTGTGGCGTCACCAAGGTGCCCCACGTGGTCTGCCCCAACTGCGGCTGGTACCACGGTCGCCAGGCCGTCGACGTCGACTGAAACCGGACTTCGTCCGTTTCCTGGAGTTGTTCGGCTGTGCCTCGCAACTCCCCACCTCGTCCGTGAAACGGGACGCGGCTCCGTACCGTCGAACTAATCGACCTTCTCCACGCACGGGAGGACCCTCGCATGCTGCCGATCGCGGTTGACGCCAATGGCGGGGACCGGTCGCCCGAGGCCATCGTGGCCGGGGCCCGACGGGCCCGTGACGAGCTCGACGTCCCGGTCGTCCTGGTCGGCACCCCCGACGTCGCCGACCTGGCCGGCGATCTCCCGCTGATCGAGGCCTCCGAGGTCATCGCCATGGACGCCGACGCCGGCCAGGCCGTCCGGCGCATGAAGGACTCGACGCTGGTCCGCGCCGCCGAAGCGGTACGCGACGGCGTGGCCTCGGCGATGGTGTCCGCCGGGAACACCGGCGCCACCATGGCCTCGGCCCTGCTGCGGATGGGCCGGATCTCCGGCGCCACACGCCCGGCCATCGCCACCCCCTTGCCCGTTCCGTCCGGCGGTCACACCGTGCTGCTCGATGCCGGCGCCAACGCCGAGTGCCAGCCCGAGTGGCTCGTGCAGTTCGCCCAGATGGGCGCGGCGTTCGCCACCGCTCGCTTCGGCATCGAGACGCCCCGGGTGGGTCTGCTCTCCATCGGCGAGGAACCGGGCAAGGGCGATCCACTGCGCAAGCGCACCTACGAACTGCTCGCCGCCGAGGGTGTCCTCCGGGCCAGTGGCGGCACCTTCATCGGCAACGTCGAAGGGCGCGACCTCATGACCGACGACGTCGACGTCGTGGTCACCGACGGCTTCACCGGCAACGTGGCCCTGAAATCGCTCGAAGGTGGCATGAAGGCCCTCGTGTCCCGGTTGCTCGAGGCGTTCGGCGCCAACGACGAGACGAGGGCCGCCGCCGACGTGCTGATGCCCGAGCTGTTGCCGCTGTACGCCTCGCTCGACCCGGAGAACACCGGTGGCGCCATGCTCCTCGGGGTCAACGGCGTCTGCATCATCAGCCACGGATCCTCCGGCGAGACCGCCATCGTCAACGCGGTCAAGGTGGCGCGCGACATGATCGTGGGCGACGTCGTGGGTGCCCTCGCCGCCGCCATCGCCTGACCTCATCGTTCTGGTCGGTCATCGGTTCGCTCCCACTGGCGCGACGGCCGACCAGAACGGACGAAGCGGACGGATCGTAGTGAGCTCTGTCCTCTGAGTAGTCAGTTTGCTGGGCTTTCGCGCCGATCCGGTGGGAATCGGTCAGAGTCGCTACAGTGACCGATCGCCCGACGAATACCAGGAGAAGCGTGGTGCCCGCAGAGACGCACGTGGAAGGCGGAAAGATGGATCGCGACGAGGTCCTGGACCTGATCCGCGACCGCCTGGCCGACATCCTCGAGATCGAACCGGACTCGATCAAGGAGAGCGACAGCTTCGTCGACGACCTCGATGCCGATTCGCTGGCCCTCATCGAACTGGTGGAGGCACTCGAGGAGGAGATCGGCGAGCGCACCGTCGGATTCCGGATCGAGGACGAAGACCTGGAAGACCTCAAGACCATCCGCGACGCCGTCGACTACGTCGTCGCGCGGCTCTGATCCGAGCCGGGACGATCCCGTGCCGATCGCGGCCGGCGGTCACCGCCCCGTGGTCGAACGCGCTCGCCTCGTGGCCGTCCTCGGCTACGAGCCCAACGACGATGCCCTCCTCGCCCAGGCCTTCAACCACCGATCCTGGTGCTCCGAGCACCCCGAGGACGACTCCAACGAGCGGCTCGAGTTCCTCGGTGACTCGGTGCTGGGCTTCGTGGTGGCCGATCTCGTCTACCGCAGTGAGCCCGATCTCGACGAGGGCGCCCTCACCGACATCCGCAAGGCCGTCGTGAACTCGGTCTGCCTGGCCGAGATCGCCATCGAGCATCGCTTCGGCGATCACCTCCGCCTCGGCAAGGGTGAGGAGCAGTCGGGCGGACGGGAGAAGCCGTCGATCCTCGCCGACTCGGTGGAGGCGGTCCTCGGCGCGGTGTACCTCGACGCCGGCATCGAGATCGTCCGCGACGTCGTCATGCGCCTCTTCGGCGACCGGATCCGTTCGGCCATCGACGCCGGCGGTCGCAACCAGGACCACAAGAGCCGGCTCCAAGAGGTGCTGGCGAGCGAGACCGACGCCAGCCTCGACTACGCGTTCGAGGCCGACGGCCCCGATCACGCCCGTCGCTTCACCGTCACCGTCACCGCTGACGGACGAGCGCTCGGCATCGGGACAGGGCGCTCGAAGAAACAAGCCGAGCAGCAGGCGGCCCGAGCCGCGCTCGAACTGCTCGGATCCGAACCCGACCAGGCTGATGCGGAGCATCGGCCGGTTTCCGGTCCGCGAGGATCGCGCGACGACGCGCCTGGAGGCGACGACGATGGCTGAACTACCCGAGGTCGAGACGATCCGTCGTCAACTGGAACGTGAGGTCGTCGGTCGCAAGGTCAAGACCGTCGAGGTCCTCGACACCAAGGCCATCCCGCGGCACAGCTCCAAGAAGCAGTTCGCCGGGATGCTCGAAGGCGCCAAGCTGAAGTCGCTGATGCGGCGCGGCACCTTCTTGATCTTCACCCTCGACACCGACGACCGGTTCATCATCCGGCCCGGCCTCGGGGGCCAGCTGCGCAAGACCCCTTCGAAGGATGGTCTCGAGGACGGCACGTCGGTGGTGCTCACCTTCACCCAGGGCGGCCAGCTCCGCTACATCGACCCCAAGCACACCGGCGAGCTGTGGTTGCTGACGCCCGACGAGGTCGCCGAGGGGGTCGATGAGATCGAGCTGCTCGGCTACGACGTGGTCGACCAGCCCGTGCCCTGGTCGGACTTCGCCAAGCTGGTGCTGAACCGGTCCGTCAAGCTGAAGTCGCTCCTCACCGACGAGGACCTCCTCACCGGCATCGGCGCCATCTACTCCGACGAGATCCTCTACGACGCCGGCCTGCGCTACGACCGGTTGTCCGACTCGCTCTCGGTGCAGGAGGTCCGTCGCCTGTACCGCAGCGTGGTCGAGATCCTCCACGACGCCATCAAGCACGGCGGCACCACCATGTCCGACGGCGACTGGCACGACCTGCACGGCGATTCCGGCGGCTACGTCGAGTACCACCAGGTGTCGGGCCGCGACGGCGAGGCCTGCCGCCGTTGTCGCGACACCATCGTCAAGGCCAAGTTCGGCGGGCGCAACACCTACTTCTGCGAGCAGTGCCAGACTTGACGTGGCGGTCTGGTGGCGAGCGCGGCGCTCCCGGCCGGTGATGCATCGGTGGCTGATGTCGCGGTTCTCGCCGCGGTGGTCGTGGTGGCCATCGTGGCCCACGAGCTGGCCCACCTCGTCGCGGCGCGGCTCGTCGGCCACGACGTGTTCGAGATCCAGATCGGTGGCGGTCCGATCTGGCACCGACGGATCGGCGCCATCGACCTGCGGCTCGCTCCCCTCCCGCTCGGGGGCCACGTCCAGACCGGGTCCCGCTCCGGCGACGGGTTCCGCTGGCGGACCGCCGTGGTGGCCGGGGCCGGCGTCGCCGCCAACCTGGTGCTGCTCGGCATCGGGGCGGCCGCCCACATCGAGTTGCTGGTCGGGTTCAATGCCATCGCCGTGGTCGCCAACCTCTGGCCGGGCAGCCGGCGGCGGCTCGGCCAGCCGTCGTCCGACGGCCGGCTGTTGCTCGATCTGGCTCGTGGTGACACCGATGCCATCGCCGAGGAGCGCAGCGGCTGGTTCTCGGTCCAGGCCCTGCGCGCCCACGACGCCGGCGACCTCGACCGGGCCCGCCGGATCCTCGACGACGGCCTGGCCTCGGTGGGGGAGACCCGGGCGCTGCTCGCTGTGGCCGGCCTCATCGCCTTCGAGCAGCGTCGCTTCGTCGACGTCGTCGACGCCTACGCCCCCCTGATCGGCGACGACCGGGTGACCCTCATGGGCCGGGCCGGGTTCGCGGCCGACGCGGCGTGGGCCGCCTCCCTCTCCGGTGACCCCGATCGGATGCGCCTCGCGGAACCCTGGGCCGCCTTCGCTCGCCGGGCCCGGCCCCGAGTGGAGCGACGGCGCCTGGTGCACGCCCTCGCCCTGGTCGACGCCGATCGCCCCGCCGAGGCCCTCGACACCCTCGGTGGCCTCGACGATGCCTCCGCCGCCGCGGTGCGCGTGCTGGCCCTGCTCGCGGTGGGCGACACCGACGGCGCCCGCCGCCTCTACGAGGACGCGGTGCGCGGCCGCTTCGAGCCGGCGCATCCGCTCGAACGCCGCGTCGCCCGCGCCCTCTCGGTGGCCTGAACCCCGGCGTCGAGGATGCGCGAGGGGCGCCCGGGGGCCCACTACCGTCGGCAGCGGTGTTTCTCAAGAACCTGACCATCAAGGGCTTCAAGTCGTTCGCCGACACCGCGGATCTCGGGCTCGAGCCCGGTGTCACCGTCGTGGTCGGGCCCAACGGATCCGGCAAGTCCAACGTCGTCGACGCCATCGCCTGGGTGCTCGGCGCCCAGGCCCCGTCGGCCGTTCGCTCCCAGAAGATGGACGACGTCATCTTCGCCGGCACGGCCAAGAAGGCGGCGCTGGGCCGGGCCGAGGTCAGCCTCACCATCGACAACTCGGCGGGGCTGTTGCCCATCGACTTCTCCGAGGTCACCATCTGCCGCACGTTGTTCCGCACGGGCGACTCGGAGTACTCGATCAACGGCGTTCCCTGCCGGCTGCTCGACATCCAGGACCTGCTCTCGGATTCCGGCGTCGGCCGCATGCAGCACGTGATCATCAGCCAGGGCCAGATCGACGCCGTCCTCAACGCCAAGCCCACCGACCGGCGGATGATCATCGAGGAGGCGGCCGGCGTCCTCAAGTACCGCAAGCGCAAGGAGAAGGCCGAGCGCCGTCTCGCCTCCACCGAGGCCAACCTGACCCGGGTCCAGGACCTGCTTCGCGAGGTCCGTCGCGGTCTGCGCCCCCTCGAGCGGCAGGCCGATGCCGCTCGCCGGCACGGATCCCTCGTCGACGAGCTGTCGGCACTGCGCCGGTTCCTGGCCGGCCGTGAGCTGGCCCAGCTCCGCACCCGTCTCGACCACACCACCCGCGACCGCGCCGTCCACGCCGACAAGGACGCATCGCACAAGGCCCGTCTGGCCGAGCTCGACACCGCCGTGCTCGCCGCGGAGGCCGAGCTGAACGCGCTGGGCGGCAGCGATCTCGGCGACGAGCTCACCCGCTTCGAGGCGCTGCGCGAACGGGGCCGGGGCATCGCCGCCGTGCTCCACGAGCGCGAGCGCAGCCTGGCCAGGGAACGCGAGTCCAGCGTCGACGCCGCCCTGGTCGCATCGCTCGAGGCCGATCAGGCCCAGCTGCGCCAGGCCCTCGCCGCCATCGACGAGGAGGCCGCCGCCCTGGTCCCGGAGGTCGACGAGGTCGGTCGGGCCGAGCAGGGCCTCGCCGACGCCCGGGCCCGCTTCGAGGAGCGCTGGGGCGAGGGCGTGGCCATCAGCTCGGGGGAGGCGGCCGAGGTCCGGGGCGAGCTGGCCGGGCTCCGCAACGCCGTGGCCCGGGCCGCGGCCGAGCGCGACCGCCTCGACGAGCGGTTCCGCTCCCTGGCCGCCAAGCGCGACCGTCTCGTGTCCGAGGCCGATCGGCTCCGCGACGAGATCGCCGCGGCCGACGCCCGGATCCCGGCCCTGCTCGACGACCGTGACCGTCTCCACCAGGAGCGCACCGATGCCGAGACCGCGGTCGAGGTCGCGGGAGAGGTCTTCGCCGATGCCGACGCCGAGCACCGCTCGTGGGTGGCACGCGCCGAGGCGCTCGCCCTTGCCCTCGATCAGGCCCGGTCGGCCGCCGGGGCCGAGCGCCTCGCCGAGGTCCAGGGCGTCATCGGCACCCTGCTCGACCTGGTCGAGGTCGACCCGGGTTGGGAAGCGATCTTCGAGACGGCGGCTGCTGACGCCCTGGGCGCCGTGGTGGTCGACGGATCCGACGCGGCCCGGTCCGCCCTCGCCGCCCTGACCGCCGGCGACGCCACCGGTGCCGTACTGGCCCTCGGCGTCGCTCGGGCCCGGCGGTCTGCTCCCGCGGTCGGCGAGCCCGTGCGGGCCCACGTGCGTTCGGGGCGTGTCGATGTCGATTCCCTGCTCGATGCCATCGTCGGCGCCGCGGTGGCCGTCGACGGCGACTGGGCCGCCGGGCTCGACGTGGCGCTGGCCCACCCTGATGCCGTCGTCGTCACCGCCGACGGCGCCCGCTTCGGGCCCGGGGCCTGGCGGGTCGGCGGGACGGCCACCGGTGCCACGGGCGCCGCCCTGGACGACGCCCGGGCCGCCGCCGCCCAGGCCGAAGCCGCCGTGGCCCGGGCCGGCCAGGCCCGCGAGACGGCCCGCGAGCGTCTGGCCTCGGCCCGGCGTGCGGCCACGCAGGCCCGCGAGGACGCCGAGAAGGCCGTCGCCGCCCGCCGCCGAGCCGACGAGGCCCTGGCGCGCGTCGAGGCCCAGGCCGCCGAGACCACCGACGAGCTGGGCGGCGGCGACGCCCTTCGCGCCGAGATCGAGACCCGCATCGCCGGCGAACGAACCCGGCTCGCCGAGCTCGAAGCGGCCCTGCCCGCGCTCGAAGCCGAAGAGGCCGCGGCCAGCGAAGCGGCCCGGGCCATGGCCGACGCCCGCTCGGCCCTCGACGAGCGAGCCGCGGCCGTGACCTCGTTGCGGTCCGACCTCGAGGTCCGTGCCGCCCAGATCGAGGAGCGCCGCAGCTCCCTCCGCATCCGGCTGACCGAGGTGGACGCCCGGCTCGAGCGCAACCAGGCGGCGGCCGCCGAAGCCGCGGTCCGTCGCCAGGCGCTCGATGGTCGGGCCCGGGCCCTGCACGCCCTGGCCGCGGCGTGTGACACGTCGCTCGCGGCCATCGAAGCGCGTCTCGGGGTGCTGCGGGAGGAGCGGCGCCAGCAGTCCGAGGCCCAGCGCCAGGTGGCGGTGGCCCTCGACGGTCTCCGCCGCGAACGCGTCGGCGTCGAGCGCGAGCTCTCCGAAGCACGCGAGCGGATGCAGCGGGCCGACCTCGAGCTCAACGAGATCAACCTGCGGATCGAGACCGCGGTCGAGACCATGCGCCGGGATCTCGACATCGACCCCGACACCGCGCTGGCGGCCGAGTGCCCCGAGCTCGACGAGGGGACGTCGCCGGCGGCCCGCACCCGCGAGCTCGAACGCGAGCTGCGGCTGATGGGCCCGATCAACCCGCTGGCCCTCGAGGAGTTCGAGGCGCTCCAGGAGCGGCACACCTTCCTGCAGGGCCAGCTCGACGACGTCAAGGCCAGCCGCCGCGAGCTGGCCAAGGTCATCCGCGCCGTCGACGACGAGATCGTCAACGTCTTCGCCGGCGCCTTCGCCGACGTGTCGGAGAACTTCACCGCCCTGTTCCAGACGTTGTTCCCGGGCGGTACCGGCGGGATCAGCCTCACCGATCCGGCCAGCCTGCTCGAGACCGGGATCGAGATCGAGGCCAAGCCGTCGGGCAAGAACGTCCGCAAGCTGTCGCTCCTGTCGGGCGGCGAGCGCTCGCTGACCGCGCTGGCGTTCCTGTTCGCCGTGTTCCGCTCCCGCCCGTCGCCGTTCTACGTCATGGACGAGGTCGAGGCCGCCCTCGACGACGTGAACCTCCACCGCTTCCTCGACCTGGTGGCCGAGTTCCGCCAGGAGGCACAGCTGGTCATCGTCAGCCACCAGAAGCGCACGATGGAAGCGGCCGACGTGCTCTACGGGGTCACCATGTCGCCCGGCGGCTCGTCACGGGTGGTGTCGGAGAAGGGCGCCGCGGCCGTCGGCGCCGCATAACACCCACCCAGCCGTTCTTGTCGGTGGAATGGGGGTCCTCTGCCCCGAAAGACCGACAGGAACGATGATCACACCGTTCTTGTCGCCAGGTCGGGGGAGCGGACCCCAGATCTGCCGACAAGAACGGTGGTCGTGGGCGTGGATGTCGGCGCCCGTCTCTACCATGGGTCGCACGGCTCGAATGCGGGCTGCTCGGCGCAGCTGCGCCCTCGTCATCGTCCGAGGAGCGTTCCATGCTGCCCGATCCCGTCCTCGAGCTGTTCCGCACCCAAGCGGGGCTCGCCGCCCGCCACCAGATCCGGCTCGTCGAGCCCAACCGCGAAGCCCGGCGCACGATCTACCGAAATCCTGACCTGGAGGCCGTGACCTCGCGTGTGCTGCGCCACCGCGCCGTTGCGCCGTCTCGTGAGCAGGCCGTGATGACCGCGGTGCTCGACGCCGGTCCGGATGCGCTGTTGTGGAGCAAGTCCGGAGCGACGCTGTTCGGCTTCGGGCGCGATCGGATCCTGCCCGCCCACGTGGCGGTGCCTCGTCGTCGGGAGCTGGAGACATCGATCGGCCAGCTCCACGTCATCAGCCACCTCGATCCTCGCGACCGGACCCACCACCTCGACGTCCCGGTCGCCCGGCCCGAGGCGATCGTGCTGTGGATCGCCGGAGCCTTCACCCACCGCTTCGGCCACGAGATCGCTTGCCTGCGGGCGGGGCGAATCCTCGATCAGGCCTGGCGTCAGCGACTCATCGACGGCCAGTACCTCCACGAACTGGCGGCGCGGTCCGGTGGTCGGGGTCGCTCTGGGATCGTGGTGCTCCGCCAGCTTCTCGACGCGCGCCCACCGGACTACCAGCCCGCGGGGAGCGGACTGGAGGAGCGCTTCGAGGAGGTCGTGTCGCCACGGACGGCTCGACGGCTGCGCCGCCAGGTGACCGTCGACGCCGAGCCGGTGGTGCGCACCGTCGACTACCGGGTCGACGAACGTCCGTTGATCGTCGAGATCAACGGTGAGGCGTGGCACACGTCGCTGACCGACCGGGCCGCCGACGACGAGCGATACGAGCGGCTCCTGGCCCTCGGGTTCTCCGTTGTCGTGTTCTGGGAGTACGACGTCTGGCATGACGCCCAGACCGTGCGCCGGGTCATGGACCATCTGCTCGCCCACCCCGACCGGGTGCCGACGCTGCACCGCCCCACGCCGGCACCCTGGGACTGCTGATCGAGCCCCACGCCGTTCTTGTCGCCAGATCGGGGGTCCTGCGCCCCGAAGTATCGACAAGAACGATCTTGTCGCTCGGGAGCTTCGGGCGCGGGGTGCTCAGACCAGGTTCTTGAGGATCTTCGACTTCAGCTTGGTGTAGGGCGGGTACATCATCGAGATCTCGGGCTTGGTCGGCTTGACCATGATGGGCTTGAGGTTCGAGAACTCCTCGAAGCCGGCCTTGCCGTGGTAGCGGCCCTGTCCCGACGCCCCGACGCCGCCGAAGGGCAGATCGGGCGGGGAGATGTGCAGCAGCGTGTGGTTGACGCACACGCCACCGGACGACGTGCGGTCGACCACGGCCTGGGCCTGGTCGTCTTCACCGGTGAACACGTACAGCGCCAGCGGCTTGTCCCGTCCGTTCACGAACGCCACGGCCTCCTCGACGGAGTCGACCGACAGGATCGGCAGCACCGGTCCGAAGATCTCCTCCTGCATCAGCGCCGAGTCGGGATCGGGGTCGACGATGACGGTGGGCGCGAACCGGCGGGTGGTCGCATCGACGCTCCCGCCGCACACCACGGTGCCGCCGTGGCCCTCGAGCAGCTTCTCGAGGCGCGAGACGTGGCGCTGGTTCACGATCTGGGTGAGGTCGGCCGAGGTGGTGGGCGATTCGCCGTAGAACTCGCCGATGGCGGACACGAGGGCGTCGACGAGGTCGTCCTTGCGGCTGCGGTCGACGAGGACGTAGTCGGGAGCGATGCAGGTCTGGCCGGCGTTGAGGAACTTGCCCCAGGCGATGCGGTGGGCGCTGGTCTCGATGTCGGCGCTCGGCATGACGATGGCCGGTGACTTGCCGCCCAGCTCGAGCACCGTGGGGGTGAGGTGCTCGGCCGCGGCCCGGGCCACGATCTTGCCCACCGCGGTGGAGCCGGTGAAGAAGATGTGGTCGAAGCGCTGCTCGAGCAGGCGGGTCGAGATGTCGACGCCACCCTCCAGCACGGCCACGGCCTCGGGGTCGAGGTTGGCGCGCAGCGCGTCGGCGAGGACGAGCGACGTGGCGGGGACCAGCTCGGACGGCTTGGCCACCACCGCGTTGCCCGCGGCCAGGGCGGCGGCCATCGGGGCGATGAGCAGCTGCACCGGGTAGTTCCACGGCGCGATGATCAGCGCCACGCCCAGGGGCTCGGGCTGCACGGTGCCCTTGCCCGGGCGGTCCTTGAGCCGCAGCTTGGCCTTCCGGGGCGCCATCCACGAGCCGAGGTGCTTGCGGATGTGCTTGACCTCGGTGACGGTGAAGGCGATGTCGGTGGCGAAGGCCTCGACCTCGGGCTTGCCGAAGTCCTCCTGCATGGCCTGGACCAAACGGTCGCCGTGGTCCTCGAGCACGCGGAGCAGGCCGTCGAGCTGACGCTCGCGCCACTCGATCGGGCGGGTCCGCCCGCTCTGGAAGCTGTGGCGCAGGCCGGCGACCACGCCGGGGATGGTCTCGATGTCGGTTCGTTCGTCGATGCTCATCGGTACCCACCGTAACCGCGGGCCGGCGCCGGGCCCACGGGTCGGGAGCCCACCGGTTTCACGGACACAGGGACGTGGCGGCGTTGTCGACCGACACGGCCGCGTCCTGGTAGTCGGCCACCGCCTTGCGGTACGCGAGGGCATCCACCGCCCGCGGGTCGAAGTCCGCTCCACGGAGCTGGTCGATCAGCTCGCGCACGGCGTCGCGGTAGGCGCGGGCCTGGACCCTGGCTGCCGACGGTGCCGACGAGGAGACCTGGTCGACGCCGGCCGCCAGCTGGTCGAACGCGGCTCGCATCTCGCCGGGAGACGCCACCTCGAGCCCGGCGAAGGGGTCGTGGGCCTTCAAGTCGTCGACCGCGGCACAGAACGCCTTCACGTCGCCCTGATCGCCACCACAGGCCGTGAGGCCGCCGAGGATGGCCGCGGTCACCACCACGGGGGCCCACAGCTCCCGGACCAGCCGGTTCACGGGAGGCGCTGGAACCAGAGCAAGGACAGCAGCGTGCTCACCAGCAGCAGGCCGATGGCGTAGCCGACGAAGCGGTCGGTGACCTCGACCTTCTGGGTGTCGTAGCCGATGGACGAGCCGATGTCGGAGTACACCGACTCGAGCTCGCCCAGCGAGTCGGCGCTGAACGACCGGCCCCCGGTGGTCTGCGCGATCTGCTTCAGCGCCTCCTCCTCCACCGGGACGGGTTGGATCTCACCGTCGATGACGATGGTGCCCCGGGCGGTGCCGAAGGCGATCGTCGAGACCGGGACCCCGGCATCGGCGGCTGCCGCGGCCCCGTCGGCATCGGGCCGGCCGACGGTGGTCTTGCCATCGGTCATCACGACCATGGTGGCCGGGACGGGCTCACCGTCGGCGCCGACGGGTGCGCTGTCGATGGCGTCGAGCCCGGCGAAGATCGCCTCGCCGATGGCCGTGGCGGGTCCGAGCTCGAGCGACTCGATGGCCGACTGCACCGGTTGGCGGTCGGTGGTGGGGGTCACGCGCACCCGGGCGATCCCGTCGAAGGTGACGAGGCCCACGTTGATCTGGGGTGGGAGCCCGTCGATGAACTTGGCTGCCGCCTGCTTGGCTGCTTCGAGCCGGCTGGGCGCCACGTCGGTGGCCTGCATGGACAGCGAGGTGTCGATGGCGAGCACGACCGTGGCGCGCTCCTTCGGCACGAGGATCTGGTCGGCGGGTTGGGCCCAGGCGATGAGCATCGCCGCGATGGCGAGCAGGAAGGCGCCGGCCGCCACGTGGCGGCGCCACCCGGGGCGGCGGGGCGCCACCGAGTCGAGCAGGGGCAGGTTGGTGAAGCGCACCGTGTAGGCGTGGCGCTGGAACGTGAGCAGCAGGTAGACGAGGGCGAGGACGAAGACCCCGATCAGCCCGTACAGGCGGGTGGGGGAGAGGAACTCGTCGGGCCACAGGAAGTTCATCGACGGCCTCCGACGCGACGACGCATCCCCACGAACCGGACGATGTCGAGCACCCAGTCACGATCGGTGCGCAGCTGGAGGTGGCCGACGCCGGCACCCCGGAGCCGGTCGGCGACCTCGGCCCGCTGGGCCGCGGCGGCCCGCGCGTAGCGCTCCCGCGTGCGTCGGTTGGTGGGCACCTCCCGGGTTCGACCCGTCTCGGGATCGACGACGGTCAACATGCCGACCGCCGGCAGCTCGAGCTCCCGCGGATCGACGATCTCGATGGCGACGACGTCGTGGCGGTTGGCCAGCGCCCGCAGTGGTCCTTCCCAGCCATCGGCCGACAAGAAGTCGGACACCACGACGGTGAGGCCCCGTCGCCGGGGCGGCACGAGCAGGCGACCGAGGGCGGCGCCGAGCTCGGTGGTGCCCGAGGCCGCGGCCGGGCTGGGCCGGGCGTTCACGAGCGAGTGCAGCAGCGCCAGCAGGTGGTCGCGCCCCGGTCGGGCCGGCACGACATCGCTGCCGTGGGGTCCGACCACCACGGCACCGAGGCGGTTCCCGGTGCGCGCCGTCAAGAATCCCACCGCGCCGACGGCGGACACCGCGAGCTCCGCCTTCGTCATCGCCGCGGTGCCGAATTCGAGGCTGGGGGAGCGGTCGACGAGCAGCCACGTCTCGAGTTCGCGGTCGGCGATGGACTCGCGGACGTGGGTGACCATCGAGCGGGCCGAGACGTTCCAGTCGATGCGGCGGACGTCGTCGCCGGCGACGTAGGGCCGGGTCTCGCCGGACTCGGACCCGTGGCCCGGGATCAGGCCGCGGTAGTCGCCCTGCAGGAGGCCGTCGAGGCGCCGGTTGACCGTGAGCTCGAGCCGGCGCAGGACCGCCGCCGATCGGGCGTCGGTGGTGGCGACCGCGGCCACCCTCAGTACCCGGAGCCCGTGCTGCCGAAGTCGTCGCCCGCCGGTTGGGTCGACACCGTTCCCGGTGCCTCGAACCCGCCGGAGCCCGCAGGCCGGTGCTCCTGGGGTGCGTGCGCCGTGGTCGCCGACACCGCGGGGGCGGGCACGGTGGAGAGGAGGCGGGCCAGGACGTGGTCGACCTCCACTCCCTGGGCCAGCGCCTCGTACGAGAGCACCAAGCGGTGCCGCAGCACGTCGGGGGCGACGTCGAACACGTCCTGGGGGACGACGAAGGTCCGCTGGCGCAGCAGGGCCAGGGCCTTGCCGGCGGCGATGAGCCCGAGGGTGGCTCGCGGGGACGCGCCGTACTCGAGGTACTCGACGAGATCGGGCAGGCCGTACGCGGCCGGCTCCCTCGTCGCCTGCACGACGTCGACGGCGTACTGCAACGTGCCCGGATCGAGCGTGACATCGTCGGCGGCGCGCTGGAGGTCGAGCAGGGCCTCGGGCGGGAGCACCATCGACGCGGTGGGCGGCGACACGCCGTGGCGGCGGACGATCTCGGCCTCCTCGCCGGGCGACGGGTAGTCCATGAGGATCTTCATCAGGAAGCGATCCCGCTGGGCCTCGGGCAGGGGGTACACGCCCTCGTGCTCGATGGGGTTCTGGGTGGCCATGACGAGGAACGGCTCGGGGACGGGGAACGACTCTCCGCCGATGGAGACCTGGTGCTCGGCCATGACCTCGAGCAGCGCCGACTGCACCTTGGCCGGAGCCCGGTTGATCTCGTCGGCCAGCAGGAAGTTGACGAACACCGGGCCCAGCTCGACATCGAACTGCTCGCTGCTCTGGCGCCAGACGCGGGTGCCGGTGATGTCGGCCGGCAAGAGGTCGGGGGTGAACTGGATGCGAGCGAAGGTGCCGCCCACGGCGACGGCGAGGGTCTCCATGGCCAGGGTCTTGGCCAGACCGGGCACGCCCTCGAGCAGCAGGTGCCCGCGGGCGAGCAAGCCGACCAGGAGGCGCTCGACCACGCGGTCCTGGCCGACGATGACCCGTTTGACCTCCCGCGTCACCATCTGGAGCTGCACCGCGGGGGCCGGGACGGATGGCGGGGCCGGTGGCGGCGGCACGTGCGCCGGGGATTGCGTGTCGTCGGGACCGGAAGGCTGCTCCACGCCCCGCAGGCTAGAGGCGTCGGCGCGGTCCCGGGCCGCGGGCGCTGACCGGGCGAGGGCCGTCGGTAGGCTCGCCCGTCCATGGAGATCTTCCTCCCGATCCTCGCGCTCGTCGTCCTGGTCGGCGGTCTCGCCGTCCTGGTGGTCAACCGCCGGCGCGAGCCCCCTCCCGGCATCGAGCCGCCTCCGCCGACGCGCACCCCGGCCGAGTCCCGCCCGCCCGTCGCCCCGCCCGAAGAAGTCGAACCCGAGACGAGCGTTCCGCTCGCCGAGGAGCCGGCGCCGGAGCGGGAACCGGTCGTCAAGCCCAGCTTCCGCGACCGTCTGGCCAAGGCCCGGAGCGCGTTCAGCGGCTACCTCGGTTCGGTGCTGTCCCGGTCCGACATCACCGCCGAGACGTGGGACGAGCTGGAGGAGGCGCTCATCCGCGCCGACGTCGGTGTCACCCGCACCACGCTGCTGCTCGACGAGCTGCGGGCCACCGTCAAGGACCAGGGCCTGACCGAGCCGAACCAGCTGGTCGAGGCGCTCAAGGCCCAGCTCAAAGTGGCGCTGTCCGAAGGCGACCGGTCGCTCCACATCGTCCCGGGCGGTCCGAACGTGTGGTTGTTCGTGGGCGTCAACGGGGTCGGCAAGACGACGTCCATCGGCAAGGTGGCCCGGCAGCAGGTCGACGCCGGCCGCTCGGTGATCATGGCCGCGGGCGACACGTTCCGGGCCGCGGCCGCCGAGCAGCTCCAGGCCTGGGCCGAGCGGGCCGGCACCGAGTTCCACCGCGGTGACGAGGGCGGCGACCCGTCGTCGGTCATCTTCGACGCCGTGGCCAAGGCCGGGGCCCGAGGCATCGACCTCGTCCTCGCCGACACTGCCGGTCGCCTCCACACCAAGACCAACCTGATGGAGGAGCTGGCCAAGGTCCGCCGGGTGGCCGATCGCGACCCCGGCCAGGTCACCGAGGTGCTGCTCGTCCTCGATGCCACCACCGGTCAGAACGGACTGGCCCAGGCCAAGCAGTTCTCCGAGGCCACCCAGTGCACCGGCGTCGTGCTGACCAAGCTCGACGGTTCGGCCAAGGGTGGTGTGGCTCTCGCCATCGCCCTCGACCTGGGCCTGCCCATCAAGCTCGTCGGCCTCGGCGAGCAGGTCGGCGACCTCGTCGAGTTCGATCCGGACGCCTTCGTCGACGCCTTGCTCTCGGTCTGATCGAATGGAGCCGCGCCGCCTCCGCCGGCCCCTCCGAGACAACGCACCGACTCATCCCATCCGGAGACCACGATGATCTGGCTGACCTGGAAGCTCCTCACCCTGCCGATCCGGCTCGCGTTCGGGACCGTCGCCCTCACGTTCCGGACGATCCGCTTCGTGGGCGTCGGCCGAATGCTGCTCTTCGGGGCGGGCGTCGTCACCGGGCTCGCCCTGGCGCCGACCGCCGGCGACGAGTTCCGTGCCCGCCTGGCCCGGCGTTACGGCGCCAGCGGCGCGGTCCCTCCGTCCGGGCTCGGCGACGCCATCCGTGACGAGCTGGCCCACTCGCCCCGTACCTGGCACCTTCCCCAACCCGAGGTCACCGTGACGGGTGGTCGGGTCACGCTCACCGGTGAGGTGCCCCACGAGACCGCACGCGCCGACCTGGGCCGCACCGCGGGCGCCGTCGTCGGCGTCGCGGCCGTCGACAACCGGATCACGGTCACCGGGGACCAGTCACACGCGTGAGACGCTGCTCGGGGCTGCTCGTCGCGGCCGTGGTCCTGACGCTGGTGGCCGGATGCCGTGCCGGCGACGACGACGGCGACGTCGCCGGAACGGGCGCGCTCGACGGCCCCATCTCGACCCGGTCGGACACCGCAGAATCGACGGCCTGGGCGGCTCGGTGCTGGAGACCGCGTCCTCCGTGGTGCCGAGCGGGTGGCTGCTGCCCGCCACCGAACTCGCGGCCGCCACCGATCCGCCCCCGATCCTCGTCTCGGACGGAGACACCATCCAGCGGGTGAGCGGTGACACGGTCACGCTCGTGGCCGACCCCGAGGCGCGCATCGGGACCGCGGTGGGTGATGGCCGCGGGACCGTGTTCTACGAGACGATGCGCACCAGCCGCGACGGGGTCGACGAGGCGTTCGGGCTGGTGCGGCTCCGCCCCGACGGCACCTCGTCGCGTCTGACCCTGGCCTCGCACCAGGTCGTGCGCCTCCAGGACGCGGTCACCGACGGGGAGACCACGAAGATCCTCTATGCCCTCTTCCGGGACCCCGCGATGGTCGACGACCACATCACCGGCACCCTCCGTCTCCGTGATCTCACCACCGGCCGGGTCACCACGTTGGCCGATGCCGCGTGGCCGAACGCGCTGCTGACCCGGGCCAGCCTGAGCAGCGACACCGTGGCGCTGTCCTACACCGAGGACGAGGCCACCGTCGTCGAGTTCCACGACCTCACGGGCGCCGTCGTCGAGACCAGGCCGTCGCCCACCGACGCGGTGGACGGCGGGGAACCGCCCTTCATCGGCTCGGCCGTGCTCTCCCCGGATGGTTCCGAGCTCGCCTACGTGGAGGGCCCAGATCCGCGGTTCTCCGACGAGGGCACCGACCCGTCGGCCGTCCGGGCCGACCACTGGCAGGTGGTGGTGACGGACGACACCGGCGAGCAGGTCCGCTTCACCGTGGCCGACCGCTCGCTCGCCTCCGTGGAGATCGACTTCGACGGCCGGTGGCTGGTGATCTCGGGCCGGAGCGCTGATGGTGCGGTCGAGCCGTTGCTCATCGACACCGAGGCCACCGACCTCCCCGTCTACGTCGCGGCCGGCGTCCGCGGTGGTGCTCGCATCGAGTCCTCACCGACGAGCTGAGGGCGCATGACACGGAGCCGCCCTCCCGTCGCCGGCTCCGGCACCGCGGTGGACGACCGGTAGGATCGGACGTCCATGTTCGAAGCACTCAGCGACCGGTTCGAGACGATCTTCAACGGCATCCGCGGCAAGGGGAAGCTGCGCGAAGAGGACGTCGACGAGGCACTCCGCGAGATCCGTCTGGCCCTGCTCGAGGCCGACGTCAACTTCTCGGTGGTCAAGAACCTGGTCGGACGCATCCGCGAGCGCATGGTCGGCACCGAGGTCAGCCAGGCGCTGAACCCCGGCCAGCAGGTGGTCAAGGTCGTCAACGAGGAGTTGATCCAGTCCCTCGGCGGCGAGACCATCCGGATCACCTACGCGTCGAAGCCGCCCACCGTCGTGCTCATGGCCGGCTTGCAGGGCTCGGGCAAGACCACCAACTCGGCCAAGCTCGCCCGCTGGTTCAGGGCCCAGGGTCGCAACCCGCTGCTGGTCGGCGCCGATCTCCAGCGCCCGGCCGCCGTGCAGCAGCTCCGCACGCTGGCCGGACAGCTCGACGTGCCGGTGTACTCGGCGCCGGACGACATCGTGGCCTCCGGCACCGGCGACCCGGTCGAGGTGGCGAAGGCCTGCATCGGCGAGGCCCGCCGTCTCGGCAAGGACGTCGTCATCGTCGACACCGCCGGCCGGCTCGCCATCGATGCCGAGCTGATGGAGCAGGTGCGCCAGATCTCCCAGGCCACCAGCCCCGACTACACGTTCCTCGTGGTCGACGCCATGACCGGCCAGGATGCGGTCACCGTCGCCGAGAACTTCAACCAGACCCTCTCGCTCGACGGTGTGATCCTCACCAAGCTCGACGGCGACGCCCGGGGCGGTGCCGCGCTCTCCGTGAAGGAGGTCGTCGGCAAGCCCATCGCCTTCGCCTCCACCGGCGAGAAGCTCGACGACTTCGACCTGTTCCACCCCGACCGCCTGGCGGGGCGCATCCTCGGCATGGGCGACGTGCTCACCCTGATCGAGAAGGCCGAGACCGTCTTCGAGGAGAAGGAGGCCGAGGCCGCGGCCCAGAAGCTCCTCGACGGCCAGTTCACCTTCGACGACTTCCTCGACCAGATGCAGCAGGTCAAGAAGATGGGCTCGATCTCCTCCCTGCTGGGGATGATGCCAGGGATCCCCAAGGAGGTGAAGAACGTCGAGATCGACGATCGTGAGCTGTCCCGGATCGAGGGGATGATCCACTCGATGACCAGGCAAGAGCGCACCGACCCGTCGATCATCGACGGCTCCCGCCGGGCCCGCATCGCCGCCGGTTCCGGCACCGACGTGGGCCAGATCTCCCAGCTGGTGAAGCAGTTCCAGGAGATGCAGAAGATGATGAAGAACATGCCGGGCCTGGCCGGCCGGGCCATGAAGAAAAAGAAGAAGAAGAAGGGCAAGGGTGGGGGTCGCACCACTCCCAAGGGCGGCAACCCGGCGGCAGCCACGCCGCCCAAGCAGCCCTTCAGCCTGCCCGGCCTGGAGAATTAGCGCCGCCAGGTTGCAGGCCCGGCCGGTGAGCACGCACACTGGTCCGCTGCGCCCATCACCCGAGCGCGCCCCGAACGAGACCTTTCACCAGAGAGAAGAACCTGTGGCCGTCAAGCTCCGCCTCATGCGGATGGGCAAGAAGAAGCAGCCCACCTATCGCATCGTCGCCGCCGACGCGCGCTCGCCGCGCGACGGCCGTTTCATCGAGATCATCGGCCACTACGACGCTCGCCGCGAGCCGTCGGTCATCAAGGTCGACAACGAGCGTGCCGTGCACTGGCTCAGCAACGGCGCCCAGCCGTCCGAGACCGTCGGCAAGCTGCTCACCATCTCCGGCGCCATGGCCGCGTTCAAGGGCGAGAAGGCCCCCGAGGGCGCCGAGCAGTACCAGAAGGGCTACGAGGCCGAGGCGACGGCCGACCAGGGCGCGGCGGCCGGGGCCGCTGCTGCCGGCAGCACCTCGTGAGCGACGACGCCGTCCCCACGGCCGTCGCCGTCTGCGAGTACATCTGTCGTTCGATCGTCTCCCAGCCCGACGAGGTCGAGATCGAGGTCGACGATGACGACGGCCGCTACGAACTGACCGTCCACGTCGGCGACGGCGACACGGGCCGGGTCATCGGCCGCCGGGGGCGCACCGCCCACGCCATCCGCGCCGTGGTCCGGGCCGCGGCGGCCAAGGACGGCGTCGACCAGATCGACGTCGAGTTCGCCGATTAGTTGCGTTCTGGCACCACGATCGCCGGTCGCTGACCGGCGGAACAGGTGCCAGAAGCGAGGGGTGACGACCGATGACCGAGCTGCTCGAGGTGGGTCGGATCGCCAAGCCGCACGGCCTGCGCGGTGAGGTCATCGTGGCGTTGAGCACCGACCGCACCGAGCGTCTCGACGTCGGGGCGGTCCTGCAGACCGACCGCGGCCCGCTCACGGTCGTGGCCGCCCAGCCCCACCAGCACCGGTGGCGCGTGCTCTTCGACGGCTTCCACAGCCGCGAGGATGCCGACGAGCTGCACGGACTGGTGCTGCGAGCCGAGGCCATCGAGGACGACGACGCGTGGTTCATCCACGACATGATCGGCGCTGACGTGGTCCTCGCCGACGGCACCGTGGTGGGGGAGTGCGTGGCGGTGGTCGAGAACCCGGCCTACGACATGGTCGAGCTCGGGTCCGGTGCGCTCGTTCCGCTGCCGTTCGTGACCGACGTCGCCGACGGGCACATCACCATCGAGCCGCCCGACGGTCTCCTCGACCTGACCTGATCGGCGTCCGGTGCGCATCGACGTGTTCACCCTGTTCCCCGAGATGGTCGAGCGCTTCGCGAGCGAGAGCCTGCTCGGCAAGGCCCGCGAGCGCGGGATCCTCGACGTCCGCACCCACGATCCCCGCCAGCACACGACCGACGTCCATCGCACGGTCGACGACGCACCCTTCGGCGGCGGGGCGGGCATGGTGCTCAAGCCCGAACCGCTCATCGCGTCGATCGAGGCGGCGGCCCCGCCCCGCCCGCTCCTGTTGCTCGGACCGGGCGGCGATCGCTTCGACCAGGCCCGCGCCGTCGAGCTGGCGGCCTCCGACGGCTTCTCCCTGCTGTGCGGCCGCTACGAGGGCGTCGACCAGCGGGTCATCGACGGGTACTGCGATGGCGAGCTGTCGATCGGCGACTACGTGCTCGCCGGCGGCGAGGTGGCGGCGATGGTGGTGCTCGAGGCGGTGGGAAGGCTCGTGCCCGGCGTCATGGGCAACGACGACAGCGCCAGCGAGGAGTCGTTCTCCACCGGCGTGCTCGAATACCCGCACTACACCCGCCCCGCTCGTCTCGAGACCCCGTCGGGTCCCGTCGAGGTCCCCGATGTGCTGCGTTCGGGCGACCACGCTCGCGTTGCCCGGTGGCGGCGGGCCCAGGCCCTCGTTCGCACCGCCCGCCGAAGGCCCGATCTGCTCGGCGCGCTCGACCCCGCCGACCTCGATCCCGGCGACATCGCCGTGCTCACCGAGTTCTCGCTGCTCGACGAGTTCCGCACCCTCCTGCGCCCCTGACCATCGGGTTGGTCGCGTGCCACGCCATCCTCCTACACTGGTCCGTTCGCCGGCCGGGGTTGCCCCGTCCGCCGTCCCTGCGCCGACGCAGGCCGATCACCCGCTTCACGAGAACAGAGCCTCGCCATGAACCCCACCGATCTCGTCGACCTCCCCAACCTGCGCGACGACATCCCCGACTTCGCAGCCGGCGACACCGTCAACGTCCACGTCCGCGTCGTCGAGGGCAACAAGGAGCGGGTCCAGCAGTTCAAGGGCGTCGTGATCAAGCGCCAGGGCGACGGCGTGCGTGAGACCTACACGGTGCGCAAGCTCTCGAACGGCGTCGGGGTCGAGCGCACCTTCCCGCTCCACTCGCCCACCGTGGCCCAGATCGAGGTCGTCACCCGTGGCGACGTCCGTCGCGCCAAGCTGTACTACCTGCGCGACCGGGTGGGGAAGCGGGCGAAGGTCAAGGAGAAGCGGGACTTCTGAGCTCCCGCTCCGCCAGCACGACGCCGGCGCAGCCACCCTCCATGGAAGCGTCGGACGACCCGGCCGAAGAGCACGACCCGGTACCGGATCGATCCCCGGCGACGTCCGGTTGGCGTCGCGCCCTGGAGATCCCCGGTCTCGTCGTGTTCGCCGCGGTGGTCGCCATCCTGCTCAAGGCGTTCGTTGCCCAGGCCTTCTTCATCCCGTCGGCGTCGATGGAGCCACAGCTGCGCGCCGGTGACCGGGTCGTGGTGTCCCGGCTCGCGTACCACCTCCACGAGCCCCGTCGCGGCGATGTGGTCGTGTTCTCCGACCCGGACGGCGACACCGGATCCGACCACTCGTTCCTGCTCGTCCGGCTGGGCCGCGACGCCCTGCAGACCGTCGGTCTGATGCGTCCCGACGACAAGGAGCTCATCAAGCGGATCATCGCCCTGCCCGGTGAGACGGTCGAGGGCCACGACAATTCGGTGTACATCGACGGCCGACCGCTGATCGAGCCCTACCTTCCCGACGACGTGGTGATCAGCGACTTCGCGCCCTACCGGGTCCCCGCCGACCACGTGTTCGTCATGGGGGACAACCGCACCAACTCCAAGGACAGCCGCTTCTTCAAGGCGGTACCGGTCGACAGCATCGTCGGACGGGCCATCGCCCGCATCTGGCCGCCGGGCCGGATCGCGTATCTGTGAGCACGGCGGGTTCGTTGTCACCCCGGCCGGGTTACGGTGCCGGGACGGAGGTGCGACACGACATGAACCCGAACCGATGAAGCCGAACCGATGAGTACCGACGATCTCGAGCAGTACGAGGCGGACATCGAGCTGCAGCTCTACCGCGAGTACAAGGACGTGAGCCCCACGTTCGCCTACGTGGTCGAGACCGAGCGGCGGTTCTACCTCGCCAACGAGGTCGACCGCACCGTCCACGACGGTGGCGGGTCGCCCTACATCGAGCTCGAGCTGCGCGACGCCTGGGTGTGGGACATGTACCGCACCAGCCGTTTCGTCTCGCGGGTCCAGATCGTGACGTTCAAGGACGTCAACATCGAGGAGCTGCCCCAGGCCGAGATCGACCTGGAGCAGTTCCGCAAGAAGCCGTGACCCCGTCGGGTACCACGCCCACGCCGCGCCAGGCGCTCGGTGCCCACGGCGAACGGATCGCAGCCCGGCGCTACGAGGCCGCCGGCTACGAGGTCGTGGCCCGGAACTGGCGCTGCTCGGACGGCGAGCTCGATCTCGTGCTGCGGGGCCCGGGCGTGCTCGTGTTCGCCGAGGTGAAGACCAGATCGTCCGATCGTTTCGGCGTTCCGGCCGCCGCGGTGACGCCGGCGAAGCAGCGGCGGATCCGCCGGCTCGCTCAGCGGTTCTGCGCCGAGACCGGCGAGCGGGCGCCCGAGCTGCGCTTCGACGTCGTCTCCATCCTCCGGGGCCAGGTCGAGATCCTCGAGGGCTGCTTCTGAGCCGTGCTCAGCCGAGGAACGCCCACAGGACGAGGGCGACGGCGACGAGAAGTCCGGCGGCGACGAAGGCGATGTCGCTGGGGCGGCGCTTCTGGGGGCGGTAGGGGTTCAGTCCCATCGCACGCGATTGTCGCAGGTCCGGACTCCGGGGCTCGGGTCGGCACGGTTAGCGTCGCCGGCCATGGACGAACTGCAGATCGAACGCGCCGACACCATCGTCACCGTCACCCTCAACCAGCCCCACAAGAAGAACGCGGTGAGCCCACCCATGTGGGCGGCGCTGGCGGCGGAGTTCCGGGCCATCGCCGTCGACGAGACGGTCCGGGTCGTCGTGGTCACCGGCGCCGGTGGAGACTTCTGCTCGGGTGCCGACCTGTGGCTCCCGCCCGGCGAGGAGCCGCCGCACCAGCTCACCGCCATGCGCCAGGTCGGCGCCGCCATCCAGTCCCTGCACGATCTGCCCCAACCCACCATCGCCAAGGTGCCCGGCGTGGCCGTGGGAGCAGGCTGTTCCCTCGCCCTGGCCTGCGACCTCATCGTGGCCTCCGACCGCGCTCGGTTCTCGGAGATCTTCGCCAAGCGGGGCCTCGCCGTCGACGGGGGTTCGTCGTGGCTCCTGCCCCGGATCATGAGTCTCCACAAGGCCAAGGAACTGGCGTTCTTCGCCGAGGTGCTCTCGGCCGCCGAGGCGGCGGACTTCGGCATGGTCAACCGGGTCGTGCCTGCCGACGAGCTCGACGCCTTCGTCGCCGACTGGGCGAGCCGGCTCGCCGCCGGTCCTCCGATCGCCCTCGGCCTGACCAAGCGGATGCTGAACAACTCGTACCAGGTCACCCTGGCCCAAGCGCTCGAGGACGAAGGTCGATCCCAGGCCATCACCCTCGCCGGTCCCGACACGCGCGAGGCCTTCGCCGCCTTCGCCGACAAGCGCGAACCGGTCTTCCGCGGTCGCTGACGAGCCGCAGCACGTTCCTGTCACCCCGGCTGCGTAGCGTCGACACCAGATCGGCCCCGGGCCGGTCCGCTCGATGCGCCGGCGCACGGTCGTCCCCAGTGCCACCCCTGGAGGATGTCCGTGCTCGCCATCACCACCGCTGCCACCCTGGTCGGAGTCGACGGCCACCCGGTGCGCGTCGAGGTCCACGTCGGCAACGGCCTGCCGTCGTTCGCCATCGTGGGGCTCCCCGACGCCTCGTGCCGCGAGGCCCGTGACCGGGTCCGGGCCGCCATCCAGTCGAGCAAGCTCGATTGGCCCCAGCGGCGCATCACCGTGAACCTCGCCCCGTCCTCCATCCCCAAGGTCGGCACCGCGCTCGATCTGGCCATCGCCGTGGGTGTCCTGGTCGCGGCCGAGGCGGTCCCGGCCCCGGCCACCGAGGGGTGGGCGTTCCTCGGTGAGCTCGGGCTCGACGGGTCCCTGCGGCCGTGCCGCGGCATCGTCCCGCTCACCGCCGGTCTGCGGGGCACCGGTCGGGGTGTCGTCGTCCCCACCGCGGCCCACGCCGAGGCATCCCTCGTGCCCGGCGTCGAGGTGCGTTGTGCCGACACGCTGGCCGGCGCCGTCGGCGCGCTGCGGGGCCAGTGCCCGTGGCCCGATCCTCCGCCGGCGGTCGAGGCCCTGCCCAGGATCGAGCCCGATCTCGCCGAGGTGCGGGGGCAACCGGTGGCCCGGGCGGTGATCGAGATCGCCGCCGCCGGCGGGCACCACGTGTTGCTGTCCGGACCACCCGGGGCAGGCAAGACGCTCCTCGCCAGCCGGCTGCCGGGCCTGCTGCCCGACCTCGACGACGACGCCGCCCTCGAGGTCACCGCCATCCACTCCGCGGCCGGCGAACCGGTCGACGGCCGCCTCGTCCGCCGGCCACCGTTCCGGGCGCCCCACCACACGGCGTCGGTCGTGTCCCTCGTCGGCGGCGGGTCGGGGGCCATGCGGCCCGGGGAGATCAGCCTCGCCCACCGGGGCGTGCTCTTCACCGACGAGCTGGGTGAGTTCCCGCCGGCCGTGCTCGACGCCCTGCGCCAACCGATCGAGGAAGGCCGGGTGCGGGTGAGCCGGGCCCGCGGCACGGTGTCGTACCCCGCCCGGTTCCAACTGGTGGCCGCCACCAACCCGTGCCCGTGCGGACCGCCCACCGGCGGTTGCCGCTGCTCCGAGGCGAGCCGGGCCCGTTACGCCCGCCGGCTCTCGGGTCCGCTGCTCGACCGGTTCGATCTCCGCCTCGACCTGGCCCGGCCCGACGCCGGCGAGCTGCTCGGCGTCGCCGACGGCGAGTCCACCGCCGTGGTGGCGGCCCGTGTGGCGCGGGCTCGGGCCATCGCCGCTGGTCGAGGCGTGGCCGACAACGCCTCGATCACCGCCCCGCTGCTCGACGACCTCGCGCCGTTGGCGCCGGCCGCCCGGCGGCTGCTCGAACGGATGGTGCGGTCCGGCCGGTTGACAGCACGCGGCATGCACCGCATCCGCCGGGTCGCTCGCACGGTGGCCGACCTCGCCGACCACGACGGCGTCCTCACCCGGGACCACGTCGCGGCCGCGCTGGCCCTGCGGGTCCCGCTGGCGGGCGCCGACCGGGCGGTGGCGTCATGAGCGTCGACCCCCACCTCGTCGGCCTGCTCGGTCTACCCAAGCTCGGGCCGCGGCGGCTGCGCCGGTTGCTCAGCACCTTCGGCGACCCGGGGGCGGCGTGGGCCGCGGTGTGCACGGGTCGTCTCGACGGCGTCCCTCTCCACGTGAAGGTGGAGGACAGACAGGATCTGGTGGACCAGTGGCGCGCCTCCGCCCTGCAGATCGACGTCGACGAGCTGGTCCCGGCCCACGTCCGTCGCGGCATCACCCTGCTGGGCCCCGACGATCCGTACTGGCCGGAGGCCTTCGCCGTCGACCCCGACCCGCCGCTCGTGGTCTTCGTGCAGGGGGATCCCGCGCTGCTGTCGGCGCCGGCCGTCGCCATCGTCGGCACCCGTCGCTGTACGGCCGCCGGCGCCGCCACCGCCCGTGAGCTCGGCCACGACCTCGCCGACGCCGGCATCGGCACCGTGTCGGGTCTCGCCCTGGGCATCGACGGTGCCGCCCACCGGGGGTGCCTGGCCGGCGGCGGACCGGCCCTGGGCGTGGTGGCCACCGGGCTCGACATCGTCTACCCCCGCAAGCACGCCGGCCTCTGGGACCAGATCGCCACCGAAGGTGTCCTGGCCAGCGAGGCGCCGCTGGGCACGCCGGGGGAGCGCTGGCGCTTCCCGGCCCGCAACCGGCTCATCGCGGCGTTGGGGATGGTCGTGGTCGTGGTCGAGTCCCGCCGGCGGGGCGGATCGATGCTCACGGTGGAATCGGCCATCGAGCGCGACATCGAGGTCCTCGCCGTCCCGGGGCCGGTGCGATCCGGTGCGTCCGACGGTCCCAACCAGCTCCTGTCCGAGGGATGCTCCGTGGTGCGCGACGCCACCGACGTCCTCGTCGCCCTCGGCACCCGAGCCCCGCTGACGCAGCCGCCACTGCCGTTCGGCTGACGATGGAGCCGACGATCCAGCCGCAGTCGACCCCGGCGACAACGACCCCGGCGACAACGACCCCGACGACCTGGTGGCCCGGGCGGTGTCGTGGCCGGCCAGCTCGCTCGACGCCATCGTGGCCGCCACCGGTCTGGCGTTCACCGAGGTCGCATCCCGACTCACCGCGCTCGAGCTGGCCGGTGTCGTCGAACGGGTGCCCGACGGCTACCAGCGGCGGACACGACCGTGACGGCCTCGTGCGCCGGTCCCGGCCGGGCCGACCTGCGCTTCGCCGGCCGCCGGGCCCAGCGGCGAGACTGCCCGGTCGTGAGTCGCCCGAGCAGACCCCGTCGCCGCGCCGCGGTGGCGTCCACCGCGGTCGGTGTGGTGGCGGGCCTGCTGGCCGTCGCGTTCGTCATCCGGGCGCTGGTGCGCGACCGCGACACCATCCGGGCCGCGCTCGACATCGCCTCGCCGGCCTGGATCGCGCTCGGGCTCGGGCTCGCCGCGGTGGGCATGCTGGCCATCGCCCTGCCGTGGCAGGCCGTGCTCGCCGTGCTCGGCGGCCGGCTCCGCACCAGCCAGGTCGTGGCCCGGTACTTCGTGGGCGAGCTGGGCAAGTACATCCCCGGTGGGGTCTGGCCCGTGCTCGGCCGCGGCGAGCTCGCCCGGCGGGGCGGCGTGGCCCGACCCGCGGCGTACGGCTCGGTGCTGTTGTCCCTGGCGTCGCTCTACCTGGCCGCCACGCTCGTGGTGGTGGCCGGCCTGCCCGCCGCCATCGGCGACCAGAGCCGCTGGTGGCTCGCCGCCCTCGTGGTCCTCCCCCTCGGCGTCCTCGCCCTCCACCCCCGTGTCCTCGGAGCCGTGGTCACCCTGGTCGGACGGGCCCTGCGCCGGCCCATCGACGTGGTCGTCCCCAGCTGGCGGGAGGCTGTCCTGCTCGTGGTCCGCTACGTCCCGGCCTGGCTGGCCATCGGCGCCGCCACGTGGGCGGTGGCCCGCTCGCTCGATCCGTCGGCCCAGCTGGTCGACGTGGGCACCGCGGCGGTGCTGTCGTGGATCGTCGGGTTCGTGGTGGTGCCTGTCCCCGGCGGCGTCGGCGTGCGGGAGGCGGCCTTCGTCGCCGCGGCCGGTTCGCTCGATCCCGGCGTCGCCGCCGTGGTGGCCGTGGTGACGAGGGTGCTCTTCGTCGCCGTCGACGCCACCGGGGCGGCGGTGGGCTCGCTACTGCTCCGGGCGCCGGACGAGTGACGAGGGCTCGACCCGGGGCGGCGAGGCACCCGGCCGGAGCGCGAACAGCGCCGCCGCCGAGCTGAGCGGCACCAGGACGAGGATGGCCGCCGTCACCGGGCCCGGCAGCGGCGAGAACGCGCCCAGGGCCCGGAGCCGGTCGAGGCCGGGACCGGCCCAGTAGCGGTCCACCGCGATCACGAACATGGTGGCCTGCAGGGCGAGGGCACCGGCCAGCACGGCGAGGGGCAGGAAACGGCCTCGACCACCGGTGATGCGGGCCAGTCCGAGGGCGGCCAGCGCGGCCAGGGCGGCGATGCTGGCGAAGAGGTACCGACCCTGCGTGGCGTAGGAGACGCCCGTCTTGCGGTACGCGCCCCAGCCGGCGGCCAGGACCATCCCGCCGGCCACCGCGGTGGGGACCACGAGGACGAGTCGCTCCCAGTGGCGCCAGCAGGCAACGCCCACCGTCACGACGAGCACCACGGTGAGCGCCCCGCTGAGCCCGATCGGCAGGTGCGCCTCCCGCCAGCCCACGTTGCCCCAGAAGCTGCCCACCAACCGGTGGGTGAAGTTCCCGGCGAAGTGCACGACATCGATGTCGACGGGCACCCGCTCGCGCAGACCCACGCCGGGCTGCGGGTTGTGGAACACGACGATGTTGCGGATCCACCACCAGCCTCCGAAGACGAGGGCCAGGACGGCGACCACGGCGCTGCGGCCGAGCACGGCGGCGCGACCGGCGCCGCGGCGGTCCCACCACAGGGGCAGGAGGCTGGCGACGGCGACGGCGGGCACCAGCGGGACGGCGAAGCCCTTGGTGAACAGGGCGAGACCGGCCGCCACCCCGGTGACCACCGCGGTGCCCCACCGCCGGTCGCCGGTGAGGAGGCGGGCCACCCCGGCGAGCGTGACCGATCCGAGCAGCACCAGCAGCGGGTCGTTGGACACGGTGGCGCCCTCGTGGGCCAGCTGCGGCACGGCCAGCACCGCGGCGGCCGCGGCGAGGACCACGGGAGCCGACGAGGTGAAGCGGCGGGCGATGTCGGCGGCGAGCAGCGGCACCG
The DNA here is from genome assembly GCA_963747745.1 of uncultured Acidimicrobiaceae bacterium. GTDB lineage: Bacteria > Actinomycetota > Acidimicrobiia > Acidimicrobiales > Salinilacustritrichaceae > Salinilacustrithrix. The sequence continues at coordinate 15,894 of CAVVGJ010000018.1, read as the reverse complement.
CGACCAGGGTGAGGATGTTGAGCAGGCGCAGCTCCCACACCACCCGGTCGAGGGGGACGTTCCCGTGGGGGTCGATGACGCGCAGGACGGCGGCGGTGGGCTCGTAGTAGAGCGGCGGGTGCTGGGCGATCTGGTTGGGCGGACCGTCGCGGACGTCGGGTCCGAGGTCGGCCCAGCCGGCGCGCTGGTCCCGATCGGTCGCTTCGTCGGCCCTCGCGGCCGGGGCGTCGGCCGGGTACACGGGCGAGGACCCGAGCAGGGCCAGGGTGCGGTGGCTCACCAGCAGCTCGTCGTAGTCGGGGTAGGTCCAGGTCTGGGTCAGGTGGCGGAGCAGGTCGTGGTGGACGTGCTCGTCCGCGCCCCGGAACGCCGGGACCACCACCGACCAGGCCAGCATCAGGGCCAGGTTGCAGGCCACGATGGCGGCGAGGGGCCAGGCGAGGGCGCGCAGCCGGATGGCGTCGGGGTCCTCCTCGCGTGTGGTCATGAGCCGTAGGGGGTCACGGGCGGTGGGACGCACGACACGTCGGGGTCGCACCGGAAGCGCCAGCTGCTGGCCTGGGTGCCGTCGAAGGGCAGCAGGTCCTGGACGGCCGAGGTCCGCTCGAGGTGGAAGAAGGCCTCGTCGGGTCGGGACAGCAGGGGGTACAACAGGACCACGCCCAGCGCCAGCGCGATCCCGCCGCACCAGCGGGCGGCCCGCTCGCCCACGCCGGCCGCGATGGCGATCACCGCGACCACCACCGACACCTGGAGGAAGTAGCGGTTACCGATGGACTGGCCCCCGCCGAAGTAGTTGTCGGTGAACGAGACCAGGTACAGCACCACGTAGCCGGCCAGGCCACCACCGGCCGCCACCAGGGCCGCGGACCACCTTCGACGCCGGCGGGTGGCGAGCACCAACAGGGAGGCGACCGCCAAGGTGGCGACCACCGGCTGGAAGGTGAACGCACCGGTGTGGCGGCCGACGGCATAGGTCAGCGTGGCCGACGGCAGGTCGCCGGACGGGTCGGTGATGCTGTCGAAGACCCGGCTCGGCGACATGGAGTCGGCGGTGTGCCAGGGCACCAGGTCGGCCTCGGTGCCGCCGCTCCACGGGGTGATCGAGGGTGCGTAGTAGCGGTCGCCGCCGTAGGCGTTCCAGCTCGCCCCGTCGGAGTAGTACAGGTAGGGCAGCACCGACAGCGCCACCACCACGACGCCGATGCCGACGGCGACGATGCGCGCCCGCCAGGGCGAGCGCCACAGCGCCACCGCGAGCAGCGGGCCGACGGCCACCAGGGCGGGGAGCTTCTCGGTGACCAGCATCCCGGCGGCCGCGGCGGCCAGGCCCGCCCACGCCATGGTCCAGCCGGCCGAGAGCACCCCTGGCCGGGGCAGGTCGTCGGTCGGGACCGCGGACCCATCGGCGGGAACCGGGGGACCGAAGAGCAGGCGTACGGACCCGAGCGCGGCCAGGCCGACGAGGACGGCGACGAACAGGTCGGCGTGGGCGGGGAACGCCATCAGCCAGGCGTTGGAGGTGACCGACGCCGCCGTCGCCACCAGGGCCGCCCCCACCGGGCCCCACCGGGTCCGGCCGATGGCGTACCAGCATCCGGCGTAGGCGAGGAGGAGCCCGGCGCCCACCAGGGAGATGCCGGTGGCGCCGAACACCTCGATGAACGGGGCGAGCAGCACCGAGTACCCGTACGGCTTGGCGAAGGCCCATCCCTCGTCGCGCTTCTGCACGAACAGGCCGCGGGGCTGCGGCTCCCATCCCAGCTCGAGCCACGCCTGCTGGTCCTCGGTGTCGTAGGAGAGGTTGCCGCCCGCCAGGCTCAGGGCCTGGAGGGTGAAGGCGGCCTGATCGCCCGACAGCGGCTGGTCGGTGGGGTCGTTGACGGCCACCCGGAGGGCGGCGCCCCCCACCACGAGGGCGCAGAAGACCAGGGCGACCAGGCCCGGCCACCGACGCCTCGCCTCTTCGACGGACGGCATCGATGTCGGCGCGGCATCGGCGACCGTCATGCCCCGGGTCGGTGCGGTCCGGATCGGTGCGGTCCGGTGGCCACCGCCAGCAGCCACGGGAGCCGGCGGGTCACCGACACCGTGGTGAACGAGCGGCGGAGCAGGCGGGCGAGGCTGGCGGGCCCGAAGGCGCCGATGTGCTCGGGATCGTTGCCGAACCGGCCGATGTTCTTGCCCCGGGCGAGGTTGCCGAGCCGGAACCACGGCTCCCACGGGACCGAGACGATCACGCCCTCGCGGCACACCCGGGCCAGTTCGGCGACCAGGAGCTCGGGGTGGGGGAGGTGCTCGAGGACCTCGATCGAGCTGGCCCAGCGCACCGCATCGTCCGGGAGCGGGAGACGGGTCACGTCGGTGGCGACGAGCCGGGCATCCGGGACCCGTTCGGGGACCTGGCGGACCTTGGCCAGGGCCAGATCGACGGCGATCACCGGCCGATCGGCGGCGAAGCCGGCCAGGGAGAAGCCGGCTCCGGATCCGGCATCGAGCAGGGCCTCGTCGGGCGGGACGTGGGCGTCGACCAGTCCGGTCAGGGCGGAGAGCCACCGGGCGATCAGGCGCTGGACCACCGGGTTGGTGGCCAGGTACTTGCGCTGGTCCTGCTCGACGATGGTCGGCCGGATCGGTCGCGGTCATGGGGTGGGGTCGTCCCGTGGTGGCCCGCCGTCGCGCGTGGCGGGATCCGGTGGCCGGCGCAGGTGGACCATCAGCTCGGCCAGGAGACCGAACGAGGCCAGCTGCACCGCCACGATCACCAGGAGAGCGCCGGCGAGCAGCGCGGGCCGGGTTCCGATCTGGTCGCCGGCGATGCGCAGCACGAGCATCCAACCGAGCAGCGCGGCGCCGGCGGCGCCGAGGACGGCCGCGGCGCCGCCGAAGAGGTGGAACGGCCGGGCGTTGTAGGTGGTGAGGAACTTGACCGTGACCAGGTCGAGCATGCCCCGCCAGAACCGGTTGATCCCGAACTTGGACGTCCCGCCGGCCCGGGGATGGTGGGTGACGTCGACCTCGCCGATCCGGAACCCGTTCCACGCCGCCAGCACCGGGATGTAGCGGTGCAGCTCGCCGTAGAGGTCGAGGCTGCGGACGACGTCGGCCCGCATGGCCTTGAACCCGCTGTTGAAGTCGCGGCCGGGCACGCCGGTGACCCGGCTGGTGGTCCAGTTGTACAGCCGCGAGGGAATCCGCTTGGCGGCGCGATCGTTGCGATGGGCCCGCCGACCGGTGACGAGGTCGAGGTCCTCGTCGTCGAGCGTCTTGACCAGGCGGCCGAGCTCGTCGGGGTCGTCCTGGCCGTCGGCGTCCATGAGGACCACCACGTCGCCGCGTCGCCGTGGCCAGCCCGCGACGCAGCGCGGCCGACTTGCCCTGGTTGGTCCGCAGCGAGAGCACCTGCACGCCGTCGAGGCCGAGGGCGTGCACCGCGTCGGCCGTCCCGTCGGTGCTGCCGTCGTCGACGACCACCACCTCCCAGTGCTCGTCCACGGTCGGCAACGTGGCCACGAGGCGTTCGAGCAGTCCGGGCAGGCTGTCGGCCTCGTCGTAGGCGGGGATCACGACCGAGATCGGCACGCGCCAACCCTACTGGTGACGGATTGGTACCTACGGTCTCCGCACCCCGCTGGTAGCGTTCCGGTCGTGGATCGCAGGCCGATGCGCAACTTCGACATGGTCCTCGATCGCGCTCGGGCGGGCGACGAGGGCGCTTGGGCCCGGCTGTACGATTCGGTCGCGCCCCAGGTCCTCGGTTACCTGCGTGTCCGGGGCGCCCATGACGCGGACGCCCTGATGGGAGACGTCTTCCTCCACGTGGCCCGCGGCATCGACGACTTCGAGGGGACGGCGTCCGGGTTCCGCTCGTGGGTGTTCGTGATCGCCACGTCCCGGCTGCTCGACGAACGTCGCCACCTGCGTCGCAAGCCCACCGAAGCCCTCGACGAGGTCATGCAGGACCAGCTCCGCAGCCCCGACGACGTCCAGGCCGAGGTCGAGGTCGACGCTGCGTCGGCGGAGGCCGCTGCGTTGTTGTCCGTGCTCACCCCCGACCAGCGGATCGTGGTCGCCCTGCGCGTCTTCGGCGGCCTCACCTCCGGAGAGATCTCCGACATCGTCGACAAGCCGGTCGGCGCGGTGAAAGCCCTGTACCGGAGGGGTCTGGCCGCGCTCCGGCGCGAGCTCCTGGGCGACGAGATCTTCACCGAGCGGCCCCGAGAACTGCTCTCGGCCGTATCCTCCGGGGCCCTGTCGTCGGTGACAGAGAGGTCATGAGCTGGCGCGAGTCGGATCACGACGGGCCAGAGCCGCTTCCGCCCGATGAGCTGCTTCGGTTCCGTCACGTACTGAGCGCGCCGGCGCGCCCGGAGGTCCGGGAGGCCCACATCGCCGATGCCGCGGCCGAGGTGCGCCGGGCCCGCACGGCGGCCACGGCCCAGGTCGTGGCCCGCCGCAGCGCCCGCGTCCTCGCCGGCGTGGCGGCCACCGTGGTGGTGATGAGCGGCCTGGCCGGCGCCCAGGTCCTGCCCGAGCCCGCTCGCACGATCCTGCCCGCCATGTCGGCCCACCTCCTGCCCCCGTCGCTGACCGGCGCCGACACCGACGACGAGCCGAAGGACGAGGAGCCGACCTCGACCACCGAGGCGACGAAGCCGACCAAGCACCAGGCCGCCGGCGGCGACGCGGCGTCGACCACCGCCGCGCACCGGAGGCCGCCACCGCCGACGCGGCCGAGAGCTCGCAGTCCACCGACACGACGAAGCCGAGCTCGACCAGCTCCAGCTCCTCGAGCACGTCGTCGAGCAGCACCTCGTCGACCTCGACCTCGTCGACCTCGTCCACGTCCACGTCGTCGAGCAGCACGTCGTCGACCTCGAGCACGTCGTCGACCTCGACCTCCAGCACGTCCTCGAGCAGCACCACCTCCTCGACCACCACCTCGACTCCACCACGTCGACCACCACCACGACGGTGCCTTCGGCCAGCGCGTCCACCGGCGATGGCGGCTCGGGGGCGGGTGGTCAGCCCTGACCGCCATCACGGTCTTCCTGGGCACCAAGGCCCAGTACATCAAGACCGCCCCCGTGCTGCTGGCCCTCGACCGCCGCGGCGTTCCGTACCGCCTGATCGACTCCGGCCAGCACGCCGCGCTGCTCGCCGACCTGCGGGTCGAGCTCGGGGTGCGGGAACCGGCGGTCCGCTTCGGCGGCACCACCGACATCGACACCGTGCCCCAGGCCATCGCGTGGGCCAGCCGCATCGCGTGGCGGGGGGTGCGGGCCGACCTCCTGCGCCGTGACGTGTTCGGGCCCGACGCGCAGCTCTGCGTGGTCCACGGCGACACGCCGTCGACGTTGCTGTCGACCCTGCTGGCCCGACGGGTGGGCCTCGACGTGGTGCACCTCGAGGCCGGGTTGCGCTCGCACAACGTGCTGCACCCCTTCCCGGAGGAGCTCATCCGTCTGGCGGTGATGCGGGTGTCGAGCACCCTGTTCGCCCCCAACGCCGAGGCGGTCGACAACCTCCGGGCCATGAACGTGAAGGGCGAGGTCATCCCGGTGCCGGGGAACACCTCGGTGGATGCCCTGCGGGCCTCGCTGGACGAGCTGCCGGAACCGGGCAGCGGGCCGGTGATCGTCACCATGCACCGGGTCGAGAACCTCCACCGCCGCCACGAGATCGCCGGGTTCGTGTCGCTGGTGCTGCGCATCGCGGCCCAGTTCCCGGTTCGCTTCGTCGTCCACGGGCCGACCGCGGCCGTGCTCGAGCACTCCGGACACCTGCCCACGCTGCGGGGCGCCGGGGTCGAGACCGTGGCCCTCATCCCGCACCACGACTTCGCCCGCCAGCTCGCCGCCGCGCCCCTCGTGATCACCGACGGCGGTTCGGTTCAGGAGGAGTGCGCCCTGCTCGGCGTCCCCACCCTGCTGTGGCGCCACCGCACCGAGCGGGCCGACGGCATCGGCGCCAACGTCGTGCTGCTCCGGGGCGACCCGTCCGGCGCCGAGGTGATGCTCGATCACCTGGCGTCGTTCCGTCGCCCACCGGTCTGGCTCGACGGCCCCAGCCCGGCCGAGGTCATCGTCGACCACCTCGTCGCCGCCGTCCGCTGAGCTGTTCGACCAGCTGATCGAGGATGCGGCCGTTGCCCCGCTCCCGCTCGGCGAGGCGCTCCCGGGCGGCGACCACGTCGTCGCCCCGGTCGATGACCGACGCCGCGGCGCCGGCCAGGTCGCCGAGGCCACCGGCGTCGAAGCGCAGCCCGGCCGCTCCGGGACCGATGTCGGCCGCCAGCGAGTCGACCTTGGCGCTGTAGCCGACCAGCACGGCGGGTCGGCCGGCGAGCACGGCCGCCATCCCGCCGTGGTAGCGCATCGACACCACCAGCCGGCTGGCCGCCACCTCGTCGAGGACGTCGTGGAGGTTCGGGCTGCTCAGCGTCGGTGTGTGCGTCATCTGGGCCGCCACCCGCCGGTGGAGGGGGTCGTCCTTGGGGGCATCGAAGGCCACGAAGTGGACGGGGAGACCGGTGCTGGCGCTGAGCTCGTCGAGCGCTCGGGCCGCGCCGGCGACGAACCGGTCGTCGACCGCGTGCCGACGGAAGCGGGCGGGGACCCGGTGTCGGCGCCCGGACCACGGTCGCAGGCACACCACGATGCGGTCGACGGGTTCGACGACCGGTGGCGGCAGCGACAGCGTGAGGTCGGCGGCGACCGTCGGCCGGGCGAGTCCGAGCCCTTCGAGCACGTCGGCCGACTCGGCGTCGCGGACGGACAGCGGAACGCCGGCCAGGGCGTGCCGCACCCGGTACCGGCCGGCCCGGGTGGTGAGCGGGCCCGCGCCCAGTCCCACGCCGACGACCGCCTCGTGCCGGACTCGGGCCGCGACCACCGGCATCAGGTGGAGGTCGAGGTTGAAGGTCGAGGTCTCGTCCTGCAGCAACCCGCCGCCGCCCAGGACCGTGGCCCCGGTGCGCCGGGTGACGATCGACCGACGGCGCCGGGCCGCGACCCCGTGGTCGGCACTCGTCCGGGCCGGATCGACCGACAGCGCCTCGGGCACCACGCCTCGGGCCTCGAGCTGGCGCCGGAGGGCCGAGAACACCAGCTCGTCGCCGAGGTTGGCGGAGCCGATCCAGGCCGCCACCGTGCACGCGGAGCTTGCGGTGGCGTCGGTGGATGGGCGGTCGGTCATCAGAGGGGCAAATGGTGACACGTCGAGTGACACGGAAAGGGCGAAGAAAACGTGTCGTACCCGTATCGCGGGGCCGCGCGATGACGGTTACTCCTGCGTGGGAAGCTGCAGGCGGAGAATTGCACATGGCGGGGGCGGGCAGTTTGCTCCCCGATCCAGTGCCGCTCCAGCGGCGACCCATGACGGGACCTTCGACACTTCTCGGGGCAGATGCTTGATGCTGTGCCGTTGTGTGTCTATTGTCCCGTGCGACGTTGCCGCAGGTCCGCCTGCGGCGGCGCGTCAGCTCCGAGGCAATTCTCGGAGCGTCCCCGTCACAGGGAGCATCCAACGATCACCATGTTTTTCACGTCAGAGTCGAGATCAACGGGCCGTAGGCCCGGTTCTGGCGCGTCTGCGGTCGGCGGTCCTGTGGCAACGTTCAACCCCACCCGAAACGTCCAGGAGGACACATTGAGTTACGCAGCGACGCGCCGCAAGCGCTTCACCGCTGGTGTAATTGCAGGAGCACTGGCTCTGACGGTCACGCCGATCCTCGGCTTCACCGGCACGGCCAGCGCCCTCGATTCCGCCACCGGCAATGGAAGCGTTTGCGAGAATCCGCCCAACGCGGAGCCGTTCACCGACGTGAGCGACACCGATCCCAGCAACGCCGAGATCACCTGTCTCGTCAACTCTGGCGTCACCACCGGCGTCACGGCCACGACCTACGAGCCCAACAGCTCGGTCACCCGGCGCCAGATGGCGCTGTTCCTCAAGCGCGTCGCCGACACGGCCGACGCCAACGACACCGGCACCCAGGTCACCGCGCTTCCCGCCGGCGACGGCACCACGCCGTACACCGACATCGCGGGCGAGAATGCCGACGTCAAGAAGGCGATCGACCAGCTCGACGAGGCCGGCATCGCCAAGGGCGTCACGGCCACGACCTTCGTGCCCGACGCCCCCGTCACCCGCCGCCAGATGGCGAAGTTCCTCGTCCGTCTCCAGACGTACCTCACCGGTGCGGCCTCCGTGCCCACCGCGTCGAAGGACTACTTCACCGACGACAACGGCGACTCGGGTGAGGCCGACCTCAACATCCTCGCCGAAGAGGGTGTCTTCCTCGGCGACGGTGCCGGCCACGTGAACCCGGGCGCCAACATCACCCGTCGTCAGATGGCCAACGTCCTGGTCCGCAAGTTCCAGGTCATGTTCGAGAACGGCGACATCACGCGTCTGTTCCCGCCGCCGTCGAACACGACGCGTCCCGAGCTCACCACGCCCGGATCCCAAGACTGTCACTCCGGCGAACGATCATCCGACGAACCCCGCCGGCACGAGTCGAGTTCACCTTCGACGAGCCCATCACCTGTTCGCGGTCACGAACCGGCAATTCCACGTGTAAGACTTCGGCTCACCGGCGACGTGGCCGGCGACACGGTCCGATGGTCCGATCGAGCGGCAACTCCGTCGTCGTCGTGTTCGACTTCCACAGCCTCGATCACCGCGGCCTCGGCGGCGGTGCACTGTCGCTGGCCACCGTCGATGACGACGCAGTCACCGACTACCAGGACCAGAAACCCCGAGGGCGACGCCACGGCGATGCGGCCTCGAACACCGGGTCGGAGCGTCGACCTTCCCGGCCGGCGTGACCGATGGTCCGGACCTGCTGAGCGTGGGCAACTTCCGGCCAGTCGGCGGCGATCATGCCGGACCGCCGTCGACTTCACCTTCGACGAGCCGCGACCTACGGCAGCACGTGCGCCGTGGCTGACGACCACCGTCGGGCATGCAACGGCGCCGTGGCGACTCCGACGACGAACCCGGTCGGCGAACCATCCCCGTGGCAACGGCACGCCGTGCACACGGTCTGTGCCAGAACCCGGTCGCCGGCCAATCGACATTGCCCATCACCCGCCTGCGACATCGCTCGGGCGCGGCGTACTACCGGCACGCGTCGGCGCAATGACGGTGCGGAGCAACCTCAACCCGCTGGCAGTCGCTGACGTCAGCAACGCTGGCAACACTGCGAGACTCCGGATCTGGTCTCCGCATCGCTGTTCACGGCCTCGATCTGACCGGCCGTCTGGGTCTTCGCCGACGAACGTGGACGTCGTCCTCTTCATCTTCGATGAGCCGGTCCTCGACTCCGGTCGACCGGTGCGTTCAGTGCCTACTGCAGCGCATGGGCCCGTCGACCGGCGCGGTGCTCGCCGTACCGTCGAACCCCGCAATCGACACCCAGGTCGCTGTCGCCTTCTCCCGCACGGCACGCTCAACCCGCCGTCGGTGCCTCGTGCTGGACGCAGTGTCGGTCGACGGCGCTGGTGGCAACGAGACGGACGGAACCAGCAGGACGAGGTCGGTGTCGCCAACTCCGATCCGGTCCGACGACCAGGCCGCCGGTCAGACAGCCGCCCCGCAGCTCACCGGCGTCGCGCTGAGTGTAGTCACGACCTGTTCGGTAACCCGATCGGCTGGAAGGCCGTGTACACGTTCGACGAGAACGTGACCGTTGAACAGCACTACGCCGTTCAAGCTCTGGAGCTCGACTGGTGCCTCGACGGCATCATGTACCGACGGCGGTTCTGCGCCGCCGGTATCACGGCGACACCGGGGACACCGCCGACGACAACACCGTCACCTGCACCGTCCCCGGTGCCGACGATGCTGCGGCAGTCAGTGCTGTGCTCGGCGACGCTCGGGTACTGTCGACGATCGGTCCGTGGTGGACACTGGTGCTGCACCGGCCGGACACCGATGTTGCGCGTCGGACGCCAACCCCGAAGGCGCCGAGCCCACCACTGGTGGGACCGGTACTCCGGCCTGAGGGATAGCAACGAAGTAACGACCTTCATCTGAAGGGCGTGCTGGAGCCCCGGTCTCTTCGGAGACCGGGGCTCCGGTCGTTTTCGGCCGAGGTGGCCGGGTTGGGAGAGCTCCTTGTCGGCAGGAGCCAACGTCCTCGGCGGAGAAGTAAGGGGGCGGGTCGGACAATTCCCCCGGGTGCCGGCGTGCGCACATCGCGCACGGGCGGCGTCTCGCGGCGTCCGGTCCAGTGACCGTGCTCGGAACCGCTGCACAGGAGACCCCCATCGTGAACGCCCCCCACCACCGCCGCCCCGCGAGGCTCGCCGCCGTCTTCGTGTCCGCCCTGCTGTTCGTGTCCGGCGCCTCGCTGGTCGGCACCGCGCAGGCCGCGACCGAGCCGCCCCCGCCGGCGGATCCCACCGTGGCCGGTGGGTTCTGCGACGGTGCGCCGGGCACCAACCCCTTCTCCGACCTCGGGGCCGAGTCCGCCGCCACCCGTGAGGTCATCCTGTGCCTCGTCGCCTCCGGACTCACCGAAGGGACCTCCGCCACCACCTACTCGCCCGGCAACGCGGTGACCCGCCGGCAGATGGCCCGGTTCATCACCCGCCTGGCCGACCTGTTCGACGCCAACCAGACCCCGGGCGCGAACCTTCCGAAGCTCCCGGCCTATGACGGCACCTCCGATTACTCCGACGTTGCCGGCACCGACCCCGGTGCTGATGCCATCGGTCGGCTCTCGCAGGCCAGCATCGTCGGCGGGTTCCCCGACGGCACCTACCGGCCCAACGCCCACGTCAGCCGCCGGCAGATGGCCGCCTTCATCGTGCGACTGTTCGACTTCCTCGGCGACGCACCGACGGCCACCGCCGACTACTTCGACGACGACAACGGCGACAGCGGCGAGGCCGACCTGAACCGCCTGGCCGAGGTCGGCATCTTCCAGGGCGCCGGCAACGGCAAGGTCCTCCCCGGCGCCGACATCTCCCGTCGCCAGATGGCCAACGTCCTGCTCCGCACCGCCCAGGTGTTCGTCGACGCCGGCGACATCACCTCACCCTTCACGCCCGGGTTCTCCGTCACCCCGAGCGCCGCCAAGGACATCGTGTCGACAGCGGGGATCGACACCACCACGGCCGAGGACGACCGCATCTACACCGCCAGCGGACTCCCGGCGTCGACCGGTGGATACGTGATCGCCCTGTTCAACGTGGACAAGGTCTACGCCCAGCCCGACGGCAGCTATCACTTCGCCGAGGAGGGCACGACCGGGCACGCCGATCTCGGCATCCTCACGGCCAAGATCGTGAAGGTCAACGGGGCGCCGGCCGGCCCGTACCAGTACGTCGGGGGCATCCAGCCCACCAACGGCTCCATCACCTTCACCGTCGACGGCGACGGCACCGAGGCGCTGGTCCCCGTCGTCTTCGTCGACGGCGGCTCCGATCCGCTTCTCGAGCTGGCGGCCGACGGCGCCCCGGTCGAGTCCTTCGGGCTGGGCGGCGGGATCCGCTACATCCCGACCCAAGCCGCCGACGGGGCGCCGGTGAACGGCACCGTGTCCCTGGTCGGCCCCGACTACGCCGTCGTCGACACCGGCGTGAGCGAGTCGACGGTCTACTTCCAGGCCGACGACGTCTACCGCGAGGGCAGCGGACCGTTCCCCGTCGTCGACGCCGCCACCTTCCAGCGTGACCTCTCGACCGGCGACTCCCTCCGCACCTGCCAGACCGACGTCGGCCTACCGGCCAACTACACCCAGGACGCGGGCAGCGAGTACTGCCTCACCGACGACGCGCCGACCAGCCCGACCGACCTCCTCACCGGCGCCGGGACCTCGGCGACCGCGGTGCACCTGGAGTGGACGGCGGCCGATCCGGCCGACTCCTACAGCGTCTACGTCAACGACGAGCCGTGCGCCGACACCACGGTCGCCGAGCTGGGCAAGACGGCGACCATCGACGCCAACCGCACCTCGTACGACGTCACCGGTCTGCAGCGCGGCCACCACGTACTGCTTCGTCGTCACCACGGTCGAACACGGTGACGAGAGCGCGGTGGCGGTCGGCACCGGGGCCGCTGACGGCGACAACACGGCCCAGCGCGCCATCACCTGATCGCCTCGACGTCGGCACCGGCCCATCGGTGTCAGTGCCCTCCCGTACACTCGGACGAACTTCCCCCTTCGGCTCTTGTCGTCTCGAAGGAAGTCCGCCACCATGGCTCTTGATGCCCGCAGCCGCTCATCGATCTACGGCAAGCTCGTGCCCGTGCTCGGCGAAGACGACGCCAACCGCTTGATGTCGGAGTTCCCGTCGATCGAGGCCGACGAGCTGGTCACCAAGCAGTTCCTCCGCGCCGAGATGGCCGAGCTGCGGTCCGACCTGCGCACCGAGATGGTCGAGCTGCGCTCCGAGCTGCGGGCCGAGATGGCCGAGCTGCGTACCGAGATGGCCGAGCTGCGCACCGACCTGCATGCCGAGACGGCCGAGCGACGCACCGACATGGCGGAACTGCGTATCGAGATGGCCGAGCGGTTCCATCAGCAGACGGTGTGGCTCGGCGGTGGGTTGGCCGGAGCAACCGCGTTGTTGCTCGCCGCACTCCCGATCCTCACGTAGACGTCGTGCTCGGCCGGCGGCCGCGGCGCATGCGGAGCGCGGCCAGCGCCAGCAGGGCGAGCACGTCGCGCACCGCGGTGACGGCCCGGTACCCGCCGACGACGAGGGCCAGGGCGGCCAGCGGCGCACCGTGCAGCGTGCCCGCCACGGCCGTCTCGAACACGCCCGCTCCCTGGGGAGCGAACACGGCGATGAACCCCGCCGCCCACCCGAGCAGGAACCCGCCAGCCGTGCGGACCACATCGGGCGCGTCGACGCCAGGGAAGGCCGAGAGGTAGAGCACGAACGCCCCCGCTGACGTGATCCAGAAGGCGACCAGGTGGGCGCACAGCTCCGCCTCCACGCCCCACCGCAAGCTCGGGACGTCGACGATGCCCCGCCGGCGGGCCACCCAGCGCACGGCAGGGTTGAGCACCCACGGTGACGCGGCGACGGCCATCGCCACCGCCACACCCACCAATAGCACGACACGCACCCCGGTGGCGCTGGTGCCGGCGACGACGAAGGCGGCCAACCCCAACGACACGGCGACGAGGAACGAGAGCAGCGTCTCGAGCACGGCCACGATGGCCAACGGCACCCCCGGCGTTCCCGACCGACGGAGATGGGTGATCCGGCCGGCCGAGTACCAGATGCTGCCCGGCACGTACCGGGCCGGCACCGAAGCCACCGTGGCCTCCAGCACCCCACCCATCGGGCGCCGGAATCCGAGCCCGGTGAGCCCCCGCGTCCACAGGAACGCGCTCTGCGCCAGCGACACCATCCCGAGCGCCAAGGCGGCCACGAGCGGGAGCGGGCGGGCGTCACGGACCAGGTCGGCGATCCGATCGTGCTGGAGGACGAGGACACCGACGGCGGCGACGATCAGGACGAGTACGTACAGCCGGCCGACCCAGGTCCGCCAGCCACCACGAGCCCCCTCGGCGTCGGTCGGGGGGGTGGTCGGGGGAGGTTCCGGGGTGGTCGGGTCGGGATCCATGCTCATGGGCGGGCGACCACCGGCGACCGGCAGCGATGCCAGACGATGTTACTTCCTGACCTCCCGAGGCCGATGAGCGTTGTCCGTCACTGCGGCCGCGCGCCGGTAACCTGGCTGCGCCGTGTCCGAACCACCCTTCCCCGTTCCCGAGCGCCCGTTGGCGGACGACTACCGCATCGAGGTGTTCGAGGAGTCCATGGTGCGGCGCTGACGACGTCCTCGACCTGTGGCGACGTGAGGCCGCGGTGCCCGACGCCGAGGCCCGTCGGCGGGTCCACGAGGTCCACCTTGTCGCCATCCACGCCACCGATGGCCTGGCCGCGTTGTCCACCGCCTACCTGCAGCGCAACGACCAGGCTCGGGATGGACATGTGGTACTACCCGGCCTTCACCGCGGCGCGCACCGGACCAGCAACGTCGCCGTGCAGCTACCGAGCGGGGTCGCGACCACCTCACGAAACGGTTCACCTCCGGCGCCGACACCCGAGGCGCAGGCATCATCTTCGAGGTGGAGAACGAAGGCCTCAAGCGCGGCTTCCCGGAAGCGCTCCGGTCGCCGCTTGAGACTCTCCTTCATCGGCGAGAACGCCCGCGGTGACGACGTGCGCGTCCACTACTTCCCGGTGCCACGGTGCCGATCGTGGCCGGGCAGGCGTGACCGGGCGAGGAAACGCTATCGAGGTCGTCCGCGGTTGTCCCCGACCCGCGAGAGCCGACGACATCGTGGCCTTCTGGGGCTGGTCACGGCGCGTTGCGCGGCGCCGCGGCCGAGGAGCGGTTGGCGGAGGTCGTCTGCATCCTGGTCGACGCCGACGACGGGATCGTCGGGGTGAACTCCGCTCACGATGCGACCGTCCCGCTGTCGGTGGCCGGCGGTTTGGCGCTACCGCCGGTTCCTCCATCCGGCGGTGCGGGGCGCCGGCCACGACGTGCCCTTGATCAACGCGGCCTACAGCGCCCTCGCCGCGGATCACGTCCCCGGTGCGGGCGGCCCGGTGGGCCTGTGCGTCACCGTTGACGACCCCGCCCTCGTGCGGGCCCGCCCGGAGGCGGTGTGGGCCGACACCGGGTTGTTCCACGTCGGCTGGGAACCACAAGGGCAGGTGCGGATCCGGTTTTTCGACGGCGCGGTCATCGCCTGAGCGCGGTCACGGCCGGGCGAGGTGCACCTCGCTCAGGGCCTCGTCGGGCAGCACGAAGGAACTGGAGGTCAGCTCGGATTCGGCCTCGGCGAGATCGGGCCACCGGATGCCGTGCAGCACCTGGACGTCGAACAGCTCCTGGACGATCCCCTCGAAGCGCAGGAAGCCCACCGAGGCGCCCGTGCGCGTGTCGAGGACCCACACGCCACACCGCCGTTCGTGCTCGTCGAGCTGCTCCGCCAGCGGGATGCCGCCGAACACGCTCTCCCGCACCTGCGACAACCCGTCGGCGCGTACGGACCGGCGAAGGCGAGCCCACGGGTGAACCCGGGCAGCGTCGCCACCACCTCGACGGCGCCGGTCTCCAGGTCGACGACGCCGACCTCGCCCCGACCCAACGACAGCACCCACAAGGTGCCGTCGTGGAAGCGGGGGGAGTGGGGCATGGACAGGCCACGGGCCACCGCCTCGCCCGAGTCGACGTCGAGGACGCAGGCCCCCGTCGACCTTGCGGTCCCGCCACCCGTCGGCGACGTCGGTGTCGGCCATGACGGTGACGAAGCCGATCCGGCCGTCCACGACGGCCATGCCGTTGAGGTGGCAGCGGTCCTCGGCGAGCCAGGGCTGACACGAACGGCGGCCTCCCAGCGGGGCACAAAGCTGTGCTCGTCGTCGAGCGTGGCCAGGCACGAGAACCGGGTGGCCACCACCCACAGCTCGCCCCCCACCCTCGCCACCTCGTGGACCTGCAGGGCGCCCGTGTACCGGTTGACACGTGGGAGGGAAGGCGGCGTCGTGACGACCGAGTGGGTGCAGCTTGGCAGCCACCGCCGGCTGGTTTCGGTACTCGATGACCGATCGTTGTGTACCGATGGCCAACCGTTCCCGGTCGACGGCGATGCCCATGGGTACCGAGAAGACCCGGAAGTGGGTGTTGAGCTTGACGCCGTCGCTGCGCACGGCGATCACCCAACCGCTCTGGTACGTCGACACGAAGAGCGTGATCCCGAGTTCGGCGAGGATCGCCGGGAGGCTGGCGGTGTGGACGCTGCTGGAAGCCGCGTTCGTGATCGTCGGGCTCGGTCTCGTCGCGTACGACCGTGAGGTCTGACGTCGTCGGCGGTCGGACGGGGGACGGGTGCGGGGCGGGTCGGCGAACAGG
>CAVVGJ010000017.1:0-45395 GCA_963747745.1 uncultured Acidimicrobiaceae bacterium | reverse complement strand
CCTCCTGCCCACCCTATGAGACCTTCTGGCACCAGATTCTTCGGTCGGCGAGCGAAGATCCTGGTGCCAGAACGGGGTGGGGGTGGACCCTGACCATGAGTCCAGCTAGATCTGGGCGGCGCGGCCCTCCCAGTAGGGGTCACGGAGCTTGCGCTTGAACAGCTTGCCGGTGGATTCGCGCGGCATCTCGGTGGTGAAGTCGTAGCTCCGCGGACGCTTGTAGGAGGCCAGGTTCTCCTCCGCCCAGGCTCGCAGATCGGCTTCGTAGGCCTCGTCGGCGACGTGACCCTCGGCCGGCTCGATGACCGCCTTCACCTCCTCGCCCCAGTCGTCGTTGGGGATACCGAACACCGCGACGTCGCCGACTGCGGGGTTGGAGAGGAAGGCGCCCTCGATCTCCGACGGGTAGATGTTGACCCCGCCGCTGATGATCATGTCGATCTTGCGGTCGCGCAGGAACAGGTAGCCGTCGTCGTCGAGCTCACCGACGTCGCCGACGGTGAAGAACGCGCCGTCTCTGTCGTAGATGCGGTTGGCCTTGGTCTTCGACTCGTCGCCCTTGTACTCGAAGTCGGCCTGGGTCAGACCCATGTAGATGGTGCCCACCTGGTTCGGACCCAGCCGGTTGCCTTCGTCGTCGTAGATGCGCACGTCGGCACCGGCCCACGCCTTGCCCACCGAGCCCTCCTTCCGGAGCCACTCCTCGGCGGTGATGATGGTCCCCCCGCCCTCGGTGGCGGCGTAGTACTCCATGATCGAGTTGCCCCACCAGTCGATCATGCGCCGCTTGACGTCGGGCGGGCACGGGGCGGCGGCATGGACCATGCACCGGGTCGACGAGACGTCGTAGCGGTTGCGAACCTCCTCGGGCAGCGCCAGCATGCGATGGAACTGGGTCGGCACCATGTGGCTGGTGGTGACCCGGTGCTCGTCGATGAGGCGCAGGCAGTCCTCTGGCGACCACTTGTCCATCAACACGATGGTGTGTCCGAGGTGCAGCGAGTTGCTCGTCCACAGCAGCACCGCCGTGTGGTAGAGCGGCGAGCCGGTGAGATGGACGTTGTCGTCGAAGGGCTGCACGCCGAAGAGCATCATGAACATGGCGTAGAGCGAGCCGAGCTCCGAGGGCTCCATGTCGGGGAGGGAGCGTCTCACGCCCTTGGGGCGACCGGTGGTGCCCGAGGTGTAGTGCATAGCCATCCCCGCGGTGCGACCGGGTGGGGCGGTGGTGGGTTGGTCGGCCGCCAGCTCTTCGAAGTCACGGAAGCCGGCCACGTCGCCCACCGAGAACCAGTGGTCCTTCGACAGCTCGAGCTCGGTGGCGGCGCCGGCGAGGGCGTCGGCGAACTGGCGATGACCCACCAGCACCGAGGCCTCGGAGTCGTTGACGATGTAGGCGATCTCCGGGCCGACGAGGTGGTGGTTGATCGGGGTGAAGACCAGGCCGATCTGGAGGGCCGCCAGGTAGAGCTCGATGAACTCACGGCAGTTCGGGAGCACGGCCGCGACGGTGTCGCCCGGCTGAGTCCGATGCCCTGCAACCCGTGGGCGAGTTGGTTGGCCCGGCCCACCAGTTCGCCGGCGGTCACGGGAGTCCCGTCGGTGTCGATGAGCGCGGTCCACGAGCCGTCGGTCTCGGCGAGGCGCCAGAATCCGGTACCAGTCACGAGCGGAGCGAGTGATCCGGGCACGCGAGCGCCAGCGAGCCGGACGGTGATGGGGTCTGGGGGCGCAGCCCCCAGCGGTGAACGGTCATGAGGTGCACCGTAGCCGAACCTGACGCGCCGTCAGATCTGGCTCGGAGCCGCGGGCTTCAGCGGCGGAACAGGCCTCGAAGCAGGCCGGGACTGCCAGATCTCCCGGCTGCGGAGGTGCCCGTCGAGCGGCAGTCGCAGCGCTGGTCCTCCGGCACGTGGCCCAGAACCTGCTCGACGTGGGCCCCGCAGCCCGCCCAGCTGGGGCGGCCGCAGCTCTTGCATGTCGTCTGCCTACACATACCCCCGAGGGTATACAGGCGGGCGAGGCTCCCACAACCTCGCGCCGGTCACTTCGTGGCGATCACCTCACCGTGGAGGACGGCGAACCACCCGGCGGGCTGCGCGGACCAATCGGTCAGGCCCTGGGCGATCTCGGCCAACTCGTCGACATCGGCGATGCCGGCCTCGACGGCCTGGTCGGCCACCGCCGAGTGCACCATGCGGTCGGCCCACAGCGAGCCCCACCACCGTCGGTCGTCCGGCGTGGCGAAGCACCACACCGACGCCGACGGCTCGATCGAGGCGAACCCGGCGCGCTGCGCCCACCCCAGGAGGTAGCGACCGGCGTCCGGCTCGGCGTTGTTGGATCGGGCCACCTGCCGGTACACGTCGATCCAGCGATCGAGCCGACGGTCGGACGGCGCCCAGGTGAAACCGGCGTAGTCGCCGTCTCGCACCGCGACGATCCCGCCCGGCCGGCACACCCGGCGCATCTCGATCAACGCGGCGACGGGGTCGGACAGGTGCTGGAGCACCTGGTGGGCGTGCACGACGTCGAAGGAGTTGTCGGGGAAGTCGAGGCCGTAGACGTCGGCGACGGCGAAGCGCAGGTTCGGGGCGTCGCCGGCGGCCGCCGCGGCCGCGTCGACGATCTCGGGCGAGCGGTCGACACCGGTCACCCGGCCCGGCGCCAGCCGCGACGCTAGGTCGACGGTGATGGTGCCGGGCCCGCATCCGACGTCGAGGAGATCGAGTCCGGGCCGGAGATGGGGGAGCAAGTACGCCGCCGAGTTCTCCGCCGTCCGCCAGCGATGCGATCGCAGGACCGAGTCGTGGTGGCCGTGGGTGTAGGTGTCGTCCGGTCCGCCCATCGTCACCAGCATGCCCGACCTCGATCATCCCGCGCCGCAGGGCCAAAACGGGCAGACGGACGCGAATCTGATACAACGTCAGATTCGTGAGCGACAAGACTCCACTCCGTGCACCGTTGACGATCGAGTACCCCTTCACCCGCACCGTGGGGCCCGTGCAGTCCGCGTTCCTGACCGGGCTGCGCGAGGGCATCGTGCTCGGGATCCGCCGCCGCGACGGCAGCGTGCTGGTGCCGCCCGTCGAGTACGACCCCGCCACGGCCGACGAGCTCACCGAATTGGTCGAGGTGGCCGACCGCGGCACGGTGACCTCGTGGGCGTGGGAACCGTCGCCGGACGAACGCCAACCCCTCGGCCGACCCTTCGCCTGGGCGCTGGTGCGCCTGGACGGGGCCGACACCTCGATGCTCCACGTGGTCGATGCCGGCTCGATGGACGCCATCACCACCGGCGCCAGGGTCCGCATCCGCTGGGCCGACGAGCGGGAAGGGGCGATCACCGACATCGCCTGCTTCGAGCTGGTTCCCGCCGAGGAGAGCGAGGCGGCATGACCGACATCACGCTTCCCGCCGCACTCCGCGACGTCGAGCCGGTTCGCTCGATCAGGACGCCGGCCCGCCTGGACTACACCTTCACCGCCAGCACCGCGGTCACCGAGTTCCTCGAAGGCGTCGAGGAAGAACGCCTGATCGGGTCCAAGTGCCCCGAGTGCCACAAGGTGTACGTGCCGATCCGCGGCGTGTGCCCCACCGATGCCGTCCCGATGCCGGAACGGGTGGTGGTACCCGACACGGGTGTGGTCACCACCTTCTGCGTCGTGAACGTGCAGTTCTACGGCCAGGCCATGGAGATCCCCTACGTGTGCGCCACCGTGGTGCTCGACGGGGCCGACATGGGCCTGTTCGGCATGGTGTCCGGCATGCCCGCCAACGACGTGCGCATGGGCATGCGGGTCCGGGCCAAGTGGGCCGACCACCCCACCAAGTCGCTCGAGTCCATCGAGTACTGGGAACCCACGGGCGAGCCCGACGCCGACTACGAGACCTACAAGCACCACCTGTAGGACGAGCGAACCAGCCAGGAGAAGGCCTGCATGAGAGATACCGCCATCGTCGCGTTCGCCCAGTCCGACCAGGAGCGACGCGTCGAGGACCGCAACGAGGTCGAGCTGCTCAGCCCGGTCATCCAGGACATCTACGCCGCCACCGGCATGACGGCGTCCGACTTCGGCTTCACCTGCTCGGGATCCACCGACTACCTGGCCGGCCAGGCCTTCAGCTTCGTGATGACGCTCGACTCGGTCGGTCCCTGGCCACCGATCAGCGAGAGCCACGTCGAGATGGACGGCGCCTGGGCCCTGTACGAAGCGTGGGTGAAGATCCAGACCGGCGCCATCGACACCGCCCTCGTCTACGCCTACGGCAAGTCGTCGCCGGGCGACCTGCGAGCCGTGCTCAGCCGCCAGATGGACCCGTACTACGTGGCGCCGCTGTGGGCCGACTCCGTCGGACTCGCCGCCCTCCAGGCCCGGGCCGTTCTCGACGCCGGGATGGCCACCGAGCGGGACTGGGCCGAGGTGGCGGCGCGCAGCCGGAACGCGGCCTCGACCAACCCCCACGCCCAGCTCCGCGGCTCCGCCGACGCCGACCAGCTGCTGGACGATGACTTCGTCGTGGCTCCGCTGCGCCGTCACGCATGCCCGCCCATCACCGACGGGGCCGCCGCCATCGTGCTGGCCGCTGGCGACAAGGCGCGCGAGCTGTGCGACCGACCGGCGTGGATCCGAGGGCTCGACCACCGCATCGATGCCCAATCCCTCGGCGTCCGCGACCTCACCGTGTCGGCGTCCACCTCCATCGCCGCCGAGCGGGCAGGGGTGCGCAACGGACCCGTCGACCTCGCCGAGATCCACGCGCCGTTCGCCCACCAGGAGCAGATCCTGCGCACCGCCATGGGCATCGGCGACGACGTCGAGGTGAACCCGTCCGGTGGGGCGCTGGCGGCCAACGCCATGATGACCGCGGGCCTCATCCGCTTCGGGGAGGCGGCCAGCCGCATCACCGCCGGCGACGCCGACCGGGCCGTGGCGCATGCCACCTCCGGCGCCTGCCTGCAACAGAACATCGTCTGCGTCATGGAGGGTTCGTGATGGGAACCGCAGGAGAGGTGGCCGCCGTCGTCGGCATCGGCCAGACCAAGCACATGGCCACCCGGGGCGACGTGTCCATGGCCGGTCTGGTGCGCGAGGCCGCCCGGCGTGCCCTCGACGACGCCGGCATGGACTGGAACGACATCGACGCCGTGGTGGTGGGCAAGGCGCCCGACTTCTTCGAGGGCGTGATGATGCCCGAGCTGTACCTGGCCGATGCGCTCGGTGCGGTGGGCAAGCCGCTGCTGCGGGTCCACACCGCCGGTTCGGTCGGTGGGTCCACCGCCATCGTGGCCAGCAGCCTGGTCAACGCGGGCATCCACGAGCGGGTGCTCACCGTGGCGTTCGAGAAGCAGTCCGAGTCCGAGGCCATGTGGGCCCTGTCGCTGCCCATCCCGTTCCAGGCTCCACTCGTGGCCGGCGCCGGCGGCTACTTCGCCCCCCACATCCGGGCCTACATGCGCCGCTCCAACGCCCCGGACCACATCGGCATCCTGGTGGCGCTCAAGGACCGGCTCAACGCCCTCAAGAACCCCTACGCCCACCTCCACGAGCCCGACATCACCTTCGAGTCCGTGAAGGAGTCGATGATGCTGTGGGACCCGATCCGCTACAGCGAGACCTGCCCCAGCTCCGACGGCGCCTGCGCCATGGTCATCGGCGGCGCCGACACCGCGGCGGGCTTCGACAACCCGGCCTGGATCCACGGCACCGCCATGCGATCGGAACCGACGATGTTCGCCGGGCGCGACCAGGTGCTCCCGCAGGCCGGGCGCGACTGCGCCGCCGACGTGTACGCCCAGGCCGGGATCACCAACCCGCGCGAGCAGATCGACGTGGTCGAGATGTACGTGCCCTTCTCCTGGTACGAGCCGATGTGGCTCGAGAACCTCGGCTTCGCCGGCGAGGGCGAGGGCTGGAAGCTGACCGAGGCCGGCGTCACCGAGATGACCGGCGACCTGCCGGTGAACCCGTCGGGCGGCGTGCTGTCGAGCAACCCCATCGGGGCCTCGGGCATGCTGCGGTTCGCCGAGGCCGCCATGCAGGTGCGGGGCACCGCCGGCGAGCACCAGATCGAGGGGGCCACCACCGCCCTCGGCCACGCCTACGGCGGCGGCGCCCAGTTCTATTCCATGTGGGTCGTCAGCGCGAACCAGCCCGCCTGACCCACCCCCGGTTCTGGTACCACCTTTCACGCTCGACGAGCGAGGAACCTGCTGCCGGAACGCCCGTCATCCTCGTTCTGGCGCCACGTTTGCCGGTCGACGAGCGACGAAGGTGGTGCCAGAAGGGATCTGAATCAGAACGGTCAGCGGCGGTGGCGGACCGAGGCGGTGGCCTTCGCCGGCGCCTCGTCGAGCCGGTCGGGCCAGAACGGGGGCTCGTAGACGTCGCGCTCGGGGCTGACCTCGCCGGCGTAGAACTGCGCCGCCCACTTGCGGAACTTGATGAACGGTCCGTCCTCGGCGGCCAGGGCGGGCCGGACGAGGTGGGCCTTGTGCTCCCAGATCGGCTTGTCCTCGAGCACCTGCTTGTCGACCTCCCGGACGAACGCGTTGCCGACGTTGCGGGTGGTCTCCTCGTCGCCCATCGTCTTGAAGCGGAAGTGGAACCACAGCTCGGTGCGGCCGGCGTCGATCGGGGTCTGCGCCGCCAGGTTGTAGGTGTCGATGATGCCGGTGAAGCTCACCAGCGACATGCCCGACCCGTGGCTGTGCGAGTCGATCCGCCCCTCCATGACGCCGCGCGGGGTGGGGAACTTCTGGGTCGAACGCATGTCGGCGTCGGGGAACCCGCACTCGTAGTGCTCGAGCACCGGGACCTCCGCCGTGTCGTGCACGTAGCGGAAATGCGCCGAGTCGACCCCGTTCTCGGCCATCTCCTGCCAGCAGGCGTCGATGACGTGGTTGGTCGAGATCATGGTCGAGTACTCGGTGTCGTCGGTGTCGAAGGCGGGGATGGACGGCACCTCCCACATCGGTTCCACGCCGTGGGGGTGGTACCAGGCCATGATGAGACCGTTGCGTTCGATGGCGGGGTAGGTGCCCAGCTTCGCCTTGCGGTTGGTGCGCTCCGAGTAGGGGATCTCGGTGTTGCGGCCCTCGCCGTCGAAGCGCCAGCCGTGGAACGGGCACGTGATGCAACTCGTCCCGTCGTCGCACGTCTCGACGGTGCCGCCGTGGCCGAGATGGGCGCCCAGGTGCGGGCAGAAGGCGTCCTGGACGTGGACGCCGTCGTCGCCCCGCCAGATCACGAGGTGGCGGCCGAAGTAGTAGCGGGCGATGGCGTGGCCGTCGACGAGGTCCTCGGGATGGGCGACGCAGAACCAGCCGAACGGGATCGGGAACGGGTACTCGCGCATCAGCTGTCCTCGATGCCCAGGACCCGGGCCGCGTTGTGACGGAGGAACTTGGGCCACACGTCGTCCTTGAACCCGACGTTGGGCAGTTCGGAGAAGATCCGCTCCAGCGAGAGTCCCATCGGGAAGTAGCCGGCGTAGATGATCTTGTCGGCGCCCCGGGTGTTGGCGTAGTCGATGATGGCTTGGGGGTAGTGCTTCGGGGCGAACGCGGACGTGGAGTAGTACAGGTTCGGCCACTTGAGCATGAGCTTCACCGCCAGGTCCTGCCACGGCTCGCAACCGTGCCGGGTCACGAACTTCAGCTCGGGGAAGTACCAGCACACCTCGTCGATGAGCATCACGTCCTGGCAGCCGGCGGGCACCCGGGGGCCGGGGATGCCGGCGCACACGAAGATCGGGATGTCGAGCTCGACGCACTTGGCGTAGAAGGGGAACACCTTCTTGTCGTTGATCGGCACCTGCGGGTTCTTGCCGGCGGGGAAGAAGGTGGCGGCGACGACGCCGAACTCACGCACCGCCCGCTCGAGGTCCCGCACGCCGTCCATCGCCGCGTTGGGATCGATCTCGAAGGCGGCCCGGAACCGGGTCGGGTTCTCGGCGATGCCCGTGATCGACTCGTCGCGGGCGAAGGAGATGCCCACCAGGCCGATGTCGATGCCGTAGCGGTCCATCTCGGCGAGGACGGCCTGGGTCGGATCCACGTCCTCCGGGATGTCGTCGGGCACCCCTTTGAACATGTACTCGACCGGGAACTCGAATTCCTCCTTGGACTGGCTGTCGTGCAGCTGGGGCTGGAGGAAGCGGTACCAGTCCTTCTTGGAGCCGTGCGGGATGTTGATCATCGTGTCGATGACCCCGACATCAGGGAGCGTCATGGTCCCAGACTAGAACACGTTCCAGTTTTTCAGCCACCACCACGGGTGGCGGTCAGGACAGGAGGGCCCGAGCGGCTGGTTCGACGATCTCCCACGGGCCACCGAGGAGGAGGGTGTCGACGATGGATGCCTCCCAGCGCTGGGCGCGGTCGCGGATCCGTTCCGGTGAACCGACGAGGGCGACGTCGTCGATGAGCTCGGCGGGCACAGCCGCGGTGGCCTCGTCCTTGTGGCCGTCGAGGTAGAGGTCCTGGATCTTGGCGCAGTCGGCCTCGTAGCGGCCATCGAGCATCCGGGCGAACACCTCGTAGTGGTAGTTCTCGTCCCGGGCACCCATGCCGCCGATGTAGAGCGCGTACTGCGGACGGAGGGCATCGATGGCCTCGTCGACGTCGTCGTGCACGAAGGTCGGCACCACGGCCGCGACACCGAAGTCGTCGAACGACTTGCCCGGAACCCTGTCGATGCCGGCCTGGATGCGGTCGCGGTACCAGTCGGATTCGTCGGGGCTCATCCAGATCGGCAGCCACCCGTCGGCCATCTCACCGGCGAGCTCGAGGTTCTTCGGTCCCTCGGCGGCGAGGTACACCGGGATGGGGGTCGGATGGGGATGGGTGATCGAGCGGAGCGGCTTGCCCTTGCCGACCGAGCCGGGACCGTCGGCGGGATAGGGGAGCGGGTAGTGGGGGCCGGGGCTGGTCACCGGTTCGTCGCGGGCCCACACCTGCTTCATGATGTCGATGTACTCCCGGGTGCGGGCGAGCGGCTTGGCGAAGGGCTGGCCGTACCAACCCTCGACCACCTGCGGGCCGCTGACCCCGAGCCCGCAGATCACGCGGCCACCGGAGAGGTGCTGGAGCGTGTTCATCGCCATGGCGGTGGCGGTGGGGGTCCGGGCCGAGATCTGCGTGATGCCCTGGCCCAGCTTCATCGTGGTGGTGTGCGACCCGTACCAGGCCAGCGGGGTCAGGGCGTCGGACCCCCAGGCCTCAGCCGTCCACAACGAGTCGAAGCCCATGGCCTCGGCCTCGAGGACGGTGTCGAGCGTGTTCGGCACCGGGCCGCGGCCCCAGTACCCGAGTTGCAGTCCGAGCTTCATGGGCCGGACCCTAACCCGGTCGCCGCAGGCCAGCGCCCGCCCCGGTGCTCGCGAAGCGGTACAGTCGCGGCATATGGCAACAGTTGTTACCAATCGGGCGCCGGCGGTCCCGCCGGAGGTGCTCGATGCCATCAGCGGTGTGGGCATGGCGGCCGCCGGGGCCAACGTCATCATGCAGCTCTCGCTGCTCCCGGTCGGCCACGGCGTGGCCCGCAGCACCGTCGACAGCGGCCGGGTCGACAAGCACCCCGTCAAGCGTCTCCGTACCACGGTGTCGTACCTGGCCGTGGCCCTGCTCGGCACGGAAGAGGAACGCGACGCGATGCGTCGGGCCGTCGACTCCCAGCACCGCCACGTGCGCTCGTCACCGGGGGATCCCGTCGCCTACAACGCCTTCGACCCCGAGCTGCAGCGGTGGGTCGCCGCCTGCCTGTACAAGGGGCTCGAGGACGTCTACGAGCTGGTCCGCGGACCGATCGATCGCGACACCGGCGCCGTGCTGTACCGGCACGGCGCTCGGCTCGGCACGACCCTGCAGGTGACCGACGAGATGTGGCCGCCCAACCGCGACGCCTTCTACGAGTACTGGGACGAGATGGTCGAGCGGATCGAGATGGACGACCTCACGCGCCGCTATCTCCAGGGCATCGCCGGCGCCCAGTTCCTTCCCCAGCCCATCGCCGCGCTCATCGGTCCCTCCCAACGGCTCCTGACCGTCGGCTTCCTGCCCGAACCGTTCCGGGCCGAGCTCGGTCTGCCGTGGGACGGCACCCGGCAGCGCATCTTCGAAACCGTGATCGCGGCCATGGCCGCCGTCGACCGCCACCTGCCCCCCGCCGCGCGCCGGTTCCCGTTCAACGCCTACCTGTGGGACTTCCGCCGCCGCCTCCGCCACGACCTCCCCATCGTGTAGCGATCCCCCCTCTTCGTTCTTGTCGGGGTTTCGGGGCGCATGACGCCCGAACGACCGACAAGAACGGTGATGTGTGGGAGGAGGGCGGGGTCAGGGGGCCTCGAAGGACTCGGGTGGGGGACAGGCGCACACCAGGTTGCGGTCGCCCGCGACACCGTCGATGCGGCTCACCGGAGGCCAGTACTTGTCGCGCCGCAGCGACGCCACCGGGTAGGCCGCCGTCTCGCGGGAGTACGGCCGGTCCCAGTCGGCGACGAGGAGGTCCTCGGCGGTGTGGGGAGCGTGGGCGAGGGCGGAGTCGTCGTGGGAGACGGCGCCCGACTCGATCTCGGCGATCTCGCCCGCGATGGCGATCATGGCGTCGCAGAACCGGTCGAGCTCGGCGAGCGACTCGGACTCGGTGGGCTCGATCATCAGCGTGCCGGCCACCGGGAACGACATCGTCGGGGCGTGGAAGCCGTAGTCGACGAGCCGCTTGGCGACGTCGTCGACCGTCACCCCGGTGCGACGGGTGATGTCGCGGACGTCGATGATGCACTCGTGGGCGACGCGGCCGTGCGCGCCGGTGTAGAGGACCGGGAAGTGCCCGCCGAGGCGGACGGCGACGTAGTTGGCGTTGAGGATGGCGTACGCCGTCGCCTTGGTGAGCCCCTCAGCGCCCATCATGCGGACGTAGGCCCACGAGATGGGCAGGATGCCGGCCGAGCCGTAGGGCGCGGCGGAGACCGGGCCGGGCCCGGTGGCCGGCCCGCACCCGTCGTCGAGCGGATGGTTCGGCAGGTAGGGCGCGAGATGGGAACGCACCGCCACCGGCCCGACGCCGGGGCCTCCACCCCCGTGGGGGATGCAGAACGTCTTGTGCAGGTTGAGGTGGCTGACGTCGGCGCCGAACGCGCCCGGCTTGGCCACACCGACGAGCGCGTTGAGGTTGGCGCCGTCGAGGTACACCTGGCCGCCGTGGTCGTGGACGAGCTGGCAGATCTCGCCGATCCGCGTCTCGAACACGCCATGCGTCGACGGGTACGTCACCATCAGCGCGGCGAGTGTCTCGGCGTGCTCGGTCACCTTGGCCCGGAGGTCGTCGACGTCGACGTTGCCGTCCTCGTCGCAGGCCACGACCACGACCCGCATGCCGGCCATGACCGCCGAGGCCGCGTTGGTGCCGTGGGCCGAGCTCGGGATCAGGCAGACGCGGCGGCCGGTGTCGCCGTTGGCGTCGTGGAAGGTGCGGATGGCGAGCAGTCCGGCGAACTCGCCCTGTGAGCCGGCGTTGGGTTGGAACGAGACCGCGGCGTACCCGGTGATCTGGACCAGCCACTCCTCGAGCTCGTCGATCAGGCGCAGGTACCCCTCCGTGCTGTCCGCCGGCGCGAAGGGATGGATGTCGGCGAAACCGGGCCACGAGATGGGTTCCATCTCGGCGGTGGCGTTGAGCTTCATGGTGCACGAACCGAGCGGGATCATCGCCCGGTCGAGCGCCACGTCGCGGTCGGCCAGCGCCCGGAGGTAACGGAGCATCTCGGTCTCGGACCGGTGGGCGTGGAAGGTGGGGTGGGTGAGGAACGCCGACGTGCGGGCCAGCGACGGGTGGAGCTCGGCGCTCGGGGTCTCGTCCGCCACCGCTGGCACCGTGTGCCGCTCGAGCTCGAAGACCTCGGCGAGCAGGTCGAGGGTGGCCACGGTGCTGGTCTCGTCGAACGCGATCGCCACCCGGTCGGCGCTCTCCAGGCGGAGGTCGATGCCGAGCTCGGCGGCCCGGCCGACGACGTCGGGCGCCCGGCCCGGGACCTCGACCGTGAGGGTGTCGAACCATCCCTGGTTCACCACCGAGATACCACCGGTTCGGAGCATCGACGCGAACCGGTCGGTGAGGGAGTGGACGCGGTGGGCGATGGCCGAGAGCCCCTCGGGACCGTGGTACACGGCATACATCGATGCGATGACGGCGAGCAGGACCTGTGCGGTGCAGATGTTGGAGGTGGCCTTCTCCCGCCGGATGTGCTGCTCGCGCGTCTGGAGGGCCAGCCGGTTGGCGGGCCGCCCGGCGGCGTCGACCGACAGCCCGACCAGGCGTCCCGGCAGCGTGCGCTTGTAGTCCTCGCGGCACCCCAGGAAACCGGCGTGGGGACCGCCGAAGCCGAGCGGCACCCCGAATCGCTGCGACGATCCCACGACGATGTCGGCGCCGAACTCACCGGGAGGGGTGAGGACGGTGCAGGCGAGCAGGTCGGTGGCGACCACGACGAGGGCGCCTGCCTCGTGGGCGGTGGCGATGAGCGCCGAAGGCGGCACGAGCTCGCCCGAGCACGCCGGGTACTGGACCAGCACGCCGCACGCCGAAGAGAGGTCCGCGCCCGACGGGTCGTCGACCACGTCGACCTCGATGCCGATGGCCCGGGCCCGGGTCCGGACCACGGCGATGGTCTGGGGGAAGGTGTCGGCGGCGATCACGAAGCGAGCGCGGTCGCCCTTCACCAGCCGATGGCACATCGCCATCGCCTCGGCAGCCGCGGTGGCCTCGTCGAGCAGCGACGAGTTGGCCAGCTCGGTGCCGGTGAGGTCGGTGACGACGGTCTGGAAGTTGAGCAGGGCCTCGAGGCGGCCCTGGGAGATCTCGGGCTGATACGGCGTGTAGGCCGTGTACCAGGCCGGGTTCTCGAGGACGTTGCGTCGGATCACGGCGGGAGTGTGGGTGCCGTAGTAGCCGAGGCCGATCATCGACGACCGCACGACGTTCGCCTCCGCGATGCCCCGCAGCTCGGCCAGCATCTCGTCCTCGGTGAGCGGCTCCGGTAGCGAGAGTGGCTCGGGGAGGCGGATCGAGGATGGCACGGCCTGGTCGATGAGCTGGTCGAGGGAATCGACGCCGACGGCGGCCAGCATGGCGTCGGTCTCCTCGGGCCGGGGCCCGATGTGCCGCCAGGCGAAGCGGCGGAGCTCGGAGGTGCGGGGGAGGGGCATGGGGACTCCGGGGGACGCAGTGACCAGACACGGCGCCCCTTCTGTTCCACGACCTGAGAGATTCACGACCTCATCCCGGCAGGGCGGAGGGCGCTTGCTCCTTCGGTGAGGGCCGACCGGGGTCGGGTCCCTGCTCTCCAGAGGTGCCTCGTCCCGACGGTCCGGTGGCCTGAGAGGTTCCGGGGCGGTTGCTCCTTCGGCGCCCATCCCCACTGGCGGTGGGGCGAGGACTCTCCCGTCAGGGGTCGACAGCGACGGGGATGGTAGTTCAGGCCGCGTGGCGGTATCGGGACTCGGCCACGGTGAAGAGACCGTAGGCGAGCAGGCCGAACGCCACGGCCCACAACACCGCCCGGCCCCAGCTCTGCCCGGCCAGTTCCTGCAGCGCACCGGAGAGGCCCTTGGCCTTGTCCGGCTCGTAGGTGATGCCGGCCTGGACGAAGAAGTAGCCGACGAGGACGTACACGACGGAGCGGGCGCCGTAGCCGAAGCGGCCCAGCTCTGCGATCCAGCTGCTCGGGCCGATCGACATCCGCTGGAGGAAGTCCTCGTCGATGGCGTGCTTCTTGAACACCCACACCGCGTAGGCGATCACGACGATCCCGATCCCGGCCACGAGCCATCGTCCACCGGGCCACGCCAACACGGTGGCGGCGGCCTTCTGCTGCCCACCGGCGCCGGAACCGCTGCCACCGGAGCCCGACCCGCTCCAGTTGGCGACGGTGGCGGAGGCCGATCCGACGGCCAGCGCGAGGTAGATGATGCCCTTGACGGCGAACCGGAGCCGGTCTGTGGCCTCGTCGCCCTCGACCGGATCGCCGACGGCGGCGTCGAGGAGTCGCCAGGCGGCGAGGGCGAACAGCGAGATGGTGAGGAGCACGAGCAGGAACTTGCCCAGGGGCTGGTCCGCGATCCACGCGATCGCCCCGTTGCTGGTCGTGTCGGCGCCGGCATCACCGGCCGCCAGCTGGATGGCGAGGACCCCGATGGATCCGAAGAGCACACCCTTGCCGACCAGGCCGAGCCGGCCCAGTGCTTCTTTCCAGTCGCCCCCGTTCCGTGCCGGAGACCGGGTGGTCGAAGCCATCGTCGTCATCGTTCGCTCCCGTTCGTGTCCTGCCGGCTGAGCGATACCCGATCGCGCCACGGGGGAGACCTCCGTACCGACGGCCCGGCGGATCGTGCCGGGCCGGAACGGGAGGAATGGGATTTCTCGTCCGTGAAGGAGATCGAACCGGGGCGGGCGAAACCTTCCCTTACGGCCGTACCTCCATCCAACACGCGCGGCCTGCCGAGCGAAGGAAGACTCCACGATGAAGACCAGGATCCTGCTCACGGCGCTCATCGCCACCGTCACCATCGCCGCCACCGGCGCGTTGGCACCGGCTTCCGCAGCACCGAGCTGGGCGCCGGCTGCCTCGGCCGCCATCCATCCCGGCGTCATGACGTTCACCGCCGGCGCCCAGTGCACCGCCAACTTCATCTTCACCGACGACAACACCGACGACGTCTACATCGGCCAGGCGGCCCACTGCAGCGGCACCGGCGCCGCCACGGAGACCAACGGCTGCGACTCCGCGTCGCTCCCGCTCGGGACCGAGGTCGAGGTCGACGGGGCCAGCCGACCCGGCACGCTGGTCTACAACTCGTGGCTGGCCATGCAGGAGGCGGGGGAGACCGATGCCGACACCTGTGCCTACAACGACCTCGCGCTCGTCCGGCTCGATCCGGCCGATCGCAACTCGGTGAACCCGTCGATCCCGATCTGGGGCGGCCCGGTCGCCATCGGCGGACCCACCGCGGCGGGCGACCAGGTGTTCTCCTACGGCAACTCCAGCCTGCGGCTGGGCATCTCCCAGCTCTCACCGAAGGTGGGCATCAGCCTCGGCACCATCCCGAGCGGCTGGTCGCACCCGGTGTACACGATGACCCCGGGGATCCCGGGCGACTCGGGCTCGGCCTTCCTCGACGCCGACGGCAACGCGCTGGGCGTGCTGTCCACGCTGGCCATCGCCCCGCTGCCCGCATCGAACAACGTGGGCGATCTCGGCCACGAGCTCGGCTGGCTCGCCGCCCATCCCGACAGCGGGCCCGGTGGCACCACCCTCCAGGTCCACCTCGCTCCCGAGACCGAGCCATTCACCGGCACGTCGGGGCTCGTCAGCGGGCTCCTCGGCGGGGGCCTCTGAGCCGCACCCGGTAGCGTCTCCACGCCGTGGAGGCGCATCGGTTCGAGGTCGACGACCTGCCTCGCATCGCGACGCACTGGGACGCCGCGGTCGACGCCACCCCCGACATCGACGCCTTCTGTTCGTCGACCATCTGGTCGTTCTCGGCCGCCACCTCGTTCCCCGACGTGGACCCTCCGGTCGTGATCGGCAACGGACGCGCCTTCTGCGGCCTGCGAGCCACGACCACCGCGGAGGACGCTCGCATCCTGGTCGGCTTGGATCCGGTCTGGGGGTTCGCCACACCGCTGGTGGGCCATCCGATGGAGGCGGCGGGGATGCTGGCCCTCCGCTTGGCCCAGGAACCGTTCGATCTCGCCGTGATCGCGGCCCAGCGCGAGGACATGGTGCTGACCGGCTGCGTCGCCCGGGTGCTCGATCGTGACTTCCAGCTGCTCCGCGGGCCGGTCGAGCATCGTCTGCGGGTCGACCTCGCCGGCGGTGTCGAGCCGTGGTTCGAGCGTCGTTCGCCTCGCTTCCGGCAGCGTCTCCGACGCCTGCAGCGAGAGGGTGCGGTTCGGGGCCTCGAGATCTGCGACGTCTCGGCCCTGGCCCCCGACGAGCTGTTCGACCGCATCCTCGCCATCGAAGCTCGCAGCTGGAAGGGTGAGGCCGGCACCGGCCTGGCCAGCTCGGACCTCGCGGCGTTCTACCGCCAGATCTGTGCGCGCTTGGGCGCGCGTGACCACCTGCGCGCCCTGGTCGCCCGCATCGACGATCGCGACGTCGGGTTCATCCTGGGTGGCGTGCGCGGCGACACCTACCGGGGCCTGCAGCTGTCCTACGACCGGGACCTCGCCCAGCTCGGCATCGGGCACCTGCTCCAGTACGACCAGCTCGAACGCCTCACGGTCGAAGGCGTCCTCGTCTACGACCTCGGCATGGACATGGACTACAAGCGGCGCTGGGCCGATCGGGTGGACGAGACGATTTCGATCATCGTCCGCCGGTGACGCCGACCAGCCTCACCGGGCACCGCACGGCGTCACCCGGCGTCGGGTTCCGGGGCCTCGCGCAGGTTCGAACCGATCCCGGTCTCGACGTCGAGCGGGGCGGCGTCGTCGTCGCCCTCGAACCACGGCGTGAGGTCCTCGGTGGTGCGCCGCTGCTTGGCCAACTGCTTGAAGTCGTCCTTGTTCCGCCGGAAGAAGCCCATCGGCGGATCATCGCAGATGGTGTCGGCCCTGTCATCCGCTGGGCGCCGAGGGTTCAGGCCCGCCGCCACTCCCGACGGATCGTGCCGCCCGGGTCCTCGTCGATGGCTGGTTCGATGTCGAGTGCCATCGTCGCTCGGCGCTCCGGGTCGTAGCGGGGCCAGGACGGCAACGTGCCCGCGTCCGGCGCTCCGTGGCGGGCGAAGGACACCCAGGCGTCGGCCATCGCCGTCGCCAACCGCCGCATGGCATCGGTGGGCTCGCCGATGAAGAACGAGGCCCCCGGCGCGTCGATGTTGTCGAACGAGAACGGGATCTCCACGGCATGGGCGGCGCCGAGCCCGCCTCCGAAGGCCGTCGACTCGAAGCGGAACTCGTAGGCGTA
This sequence comes from uncultured Acidimicrobiaceae bacterium, assembly GCA_963747745.1. Lineage (GTDB taxonomy): Bacteria > Actinomycetota > Acidimicrobiia > Acidimicrobiales > Salinilacustritrichaceae > Salinilacustrithrix. The sequence continues at coordinate 28,421 of CAVVGJ010000017.1, read as the reverse complement.
GGTGTCGGGGGTGTGGGCGGACTGGGCCTCGAGCAGCTCGATCGCCGGGATGCGGAACACGCGATCGGTCATCACGGCCTCCATGACCTGGGCCGGGTCGGGGCCGATCTCGGCTTCGTAGGCGGACACCAGCGCCTCGCCCCGGCCGGGCGCGTGGCGTTCGACCAGAGCGACGACCCGCTCGCGCTCGGTCGAGCGCAGCCGCGGGTCGAGCATGGTGAACAATCGCATCTCGTGGGCATTGGATCCGGTGAGCAGCGGGACGTCGGCGCTGAGGCCGTCGCGGACCGCCTCCAGGGGCGGGCGGTCGAGCACCGTGCCGTCGACCACGGGCTGGAACGGGAGACCCGCCCCCCGGCCGAACTCGTCGTCCACCGCCGACTGGGCGCCGATGAGGTCCTCGGCCGGCACGGCCCGGAGCCCGTCGATGTCGTCGACCCGGAGGCGTTCCATCACCTGCTCGGCGACCCTGGTCGCCCGCTCGGCACCGCTCACGTTGCTGGCCGCCCCTGACTGGGGGATCGCCTTGTGGAACAGACCGCGGGCCGACGAGGTGCCGAGCAGGGTGGCCACGCTCATGCCGCCGGCGGACTCGCCGAAGATGGTCACGTTGCCCGGGTCGCCACCGAAGGCGGCGATGTTGTCCTGCACCCAACGCAGGGCCGCGATCTGATCGAGCAAGCCCACGTTGCCGGAGCCCGACAACGCCGACCCGGCGATGTCGGCGAGGTGGAGGAAGCCCAGCGCGCCGAGGCGGTAGTTGCAGGAGACGACCACCACATCGCGGGTGGCGAGGTTGGTGCCGTCGTACCAGGGGATCGTGCCGGCACCGGTGGTGAAGCCCCCGCCGTGGATCCAGAACATGACCGGGCGCCGGCCGTCGTCGGCCGCCGGGGTCCACACGTTGAGGGTGAGGCAGCCGGCCTCGGACTGCTCCGCGCTTCCCCCGCCACCGGCGGCCGCCTCCATGCCCGCCAGGGGCTGGGGGGCGATCGGAAAGCGGCCGATTGCGGAGAACACCTCGCTCCACGGCGCGGCGGGCGCGGGAGGAGCGAACCGCAGTTCGCCGACGGGCGGCGCGGCGAAGGGGATCCCCTTGCACCGCAGGACGCCCCGTTTGTGATCGCCGCGAACGGGTCCGAGCGTGGTGTCGATGACCGGTGAGCCCCCATGCATGGAGCGCACCGTACCGGCGCCCCGCTTGTGACGCCCGTCGGCGGCTGGGAGAGTCGCGCCATGCCAGGACACCCCCGCGCCGCCGTCGATTCCCTGCCCGCCTACCGCCCCGGGAAGGGAGCGGCCCAGGCCGAGGCGGAGCACGGGATCACCGGTGCGATCAAGCTCGCGTCCAACGAGACACCGTGGCCGCCACTGCCCGCCATCGTCGCTGCCATCGCCGACGCGGCCGCCGGCGCCAACCGCTACGCCGACCACCGGGCCAGCGCCCTGCGCGCCGCCTTGGCCGCCGCCCGCGGCATCGCGATCGAGCAGGTGACCGTCGGCTGCGGGTCGGTCGGCTTGTTGCAGCAACTGCTGCTGTCCTACGGGGAACCGGGGACCGAGGTCGTCTACCCGTGGCGCTCGTTCGAGGTCTATCCCGTCTACGTGCGCCTCGTCGGCGCCACGGAGGTCACGGTTCCCCTCGTGGACCACGCCGCCGATGTCGACGGGATCCTGGCCGCGGTCACCGCCGCCACCCGTCTGGTCCTGGTCGCCAACCCCAACAACCCGACGGGCACGGCGATCGGCGTGGCCGAGCTCGATCGCCTGGCCCGCGGGCTCGACGACGACGTGCTCCTGGTCGTCGACGAGGCCTACCACGAGTTCGCCGATCCGGCGCTGGGCGATCCGGTCGATGCCTTCGTCGGCCGACGAGACAACGTGGTGGTGCTGCGCACGTTCTCCAAGGCCCACGGTCTGGCCGGCATGCGCGTCGGCTACGCCATGGGGCATCCCTCGGTGATCGAGACCATCGACAAGACCTTGTTCCCGTTCGCGGTCAACGCCGCGGCCCAGGCCGGCGCGCTCGCCGCCCTCCGGGTCGAGGACGAGATCCTGGACCGGTGCGCAGCCGTGGTGGCCGAACGGGATCGGGTCCTCACCGCCCTGCGGGACGACGGCCACGACGTCCCGGACCCCCAGGCCAACTTCGTCTGGCTGCCCCTCGGCGAGCACAGCGACGACGCGTACCTCGACCTCGAGCGCGAGGGCGTGGTCACCCGGCCCTTCAGCGGCGAGGGCCTCCGGGTCACCATCGGCACACCCGAGGAGAACGACCGCTTCCTCGCCACCTACCGGCGGGTGACGCGCCCCGCTCGGTGACACGATCCGGGCCCGAAAAAGGTTGACGCCCCGCTGGCGGGCCGGGCGTGAGCCCGACCGCCCGGCGGGGCGTCGGTTCGGTCTGAGATCCACCACCATCGAATCGTTCGGGAGTACCGTCCGGACTCGATGTTCATACTCGCCCGTCGGGCTGGGATTTGACTCCCATCCTGGCGGGCGAGTCCGTTTTCGTCCGTCGGCCTCGGGTTGCCCCTCTGCCTTCAGGCGCCACGCCTGATGCGAACCGGGGGTTCTCACCTGACGTGGTTGGCACCGGAGACGGCTGCGAACAGCGCCCCCGGGCCACGGCTCCAGGCTGCGTCGTCGTGACCGGGGTCTCGACGGAGCGGCAGGTGGCCGTGGCATCTCATTCCTCGCCTGCATTCGCGGTGACCGGCCTGCGTTCCGGGCCTGTCGGCGTTTCCGCCTCCGAGCTCTTCCGGTGGTTCCGGTCCGCCGTTCCTGCTGGCGTGGAGCAACTATGACCATGCCAAAACCGCAGGTCAAGCAGTATTTTCCAAAGGCAGTGGTTATCCACCGAATTTCTTCGTCTGTCCCCAGACACCCTCCGTTTTCGAACATGTTGTCCACCGGATCATGCACAGGCCGGGGTCCCCGACACCCGCCGCGGGACTCCGTAGCATGACCGCGGTGAGCGAGTCCGAACGTCGCTGTCGCTGGTGCGCTCGCCGGTTCCCGGTCACCCCGGGGCCGGGCCGACCGAAGGAGTTCTGCCGGCGCTCGTGCCGCCAGCGCGACTACGAGGCCCGCCAGCGGGCCGCCGAGGTGGGCCTGTCCGAACACGAACTCGTCCTGACCCGGCAGGCGATGGACGAGTTGCGCGACCGGCTCTACGTGCTCGAGGCGGCCATCGAGGACGTCGAGCGGGATCTCGCCGGCAACCCCACCAAGGCCGACTACCGCGACGCCGTCGAGTGGCTGCTCAGCGCAGCCCGGCCCCTTCGCTCGGTGTGGCGCGAGGAGGGCTGACACCCGGTTCTCATCGACGACAGGGCAGACTGGGGGCATGGAATCCTTCGCTCCACCGACCCCGGTCGCGTCGCTCGACGCCGAGACCAGGGGCGAGTTCGTCATCCGCGTCTACCAGCACCTGCTGCTGGCCGTCCTGGCCTTCGTCGGCTTCGAGACGATCCTGTTCAGCACGGGCGCCGCCAAGGGCATCTTCGACCTCGTCTTCGGTGGTGGGGGAGGGAGCTGGCTGCTCATCCTGGGCGGGTTCATGGTCGTCCAGTGGATGGCCACCTCGGCCGCCCACAACCTCGAGAACACCAACATCCAGTACGCCGGGTTGTTCGGCATGGCCGGCGGCGAGGCGCTGCTGTTCGCGCCGTTCCTGTACCTGGTGTTCAACGACACCGACAACGGCGGGACCACGGTCGCCGCTGCGGCCCTGATCACCGCCCTCGGCTTCGCTGGACTGTCGATCATCGCCTTCACCACCCGCAAGGACCTCTCGGTGCTGCGGCCCATGCTCATGTGGGGCGGCATCGGCGCCCTCGTGCTGATCGTGGCCGCGGTGCTGTTCGGGCTCAGCCTCGGCATCTGGTTCAGCGTCGCCATGATCATGCTGGCCGGCGGCTCGATCCTCTACCAGACCCAGGCGATCATGGCCCGGTACCCGAGCCACGCCCACGTGGGCGCCGCGGTGCAGCTGTTCGCCTCGGTGATGTTGCTGTTCTGGTACGTGCTCCGGTTGTTGAGCGCCATCCGCCGCTGACCCACCACAGGGCGCTCGGGCAACGTCACACGCCGAGAGCGATTACTTTACAGAACGTGGATTCTCGGCGTTTGTGGGAACCAGGCGGCTCGCCGGGTCGAGTGTGATCACCCATCGGCGGTTCCGTCACTGTGACGGAACGGGTGGCTTCGCCATGCGTCACGGGTCGGTGGCAACGTGGGCCGATGATCGATGGGTACGTGCATCCCGCCTTCGGCGCCGTCACCGACCTGCTCGACCGGTTCACGTCCCGACGAGGCCACTACGGCGGAGCGGTCGCCGTCTTCGTCGAGGGTGAGAAGGTCGTCGACGCGTGGGGCGGCGCCCGAGACCCGTCGGGTGCACCGTGGACCGAGGACACGATGTCGATCTCGTGGTCGACGACCAAGGGCATCACGTCGCTGGCCCTGCACATCCTCGCCGACCGCGGCCTGGTGGACTACGACGCCCCGGTCTGCACCTACTGGCCCGAGTTCGCCCAGGCGGGCAAGGATTTCGTCACGGTACGAAACCTCCTGTGCCATCAAGGGGGCTTGCATCGCCTGGCCGGTGTGATCGACCACGCCGACGAGATGCTCGACTGGGACCACATGGTCGAGGTCCTGGCGGCCCAGCCGTGCGACCCTCCGGCCGGCACGCGGTCGGGATACCACGCCCTCACCTACGGCTGGCTGGTCGGTGAGATCGTGCGGCGGGTCGCCGGCGTGAGCCTGGGGACGTTCGTCCGCGACGAGATCGCCACCCCACTCGGTCTCGACGGTCTCGCCATCGGGCTGCCCGACACCGACCGGGGCCGGGTCGCTCCGCTGATGCCCCCGTTCAAGGCGCCGAACCCGCGGATCGCCGACAAGATCACCGAGTGGCTGCTGGCCTGGGGCCCCACCAAGCGAGCCGTCGAGACCTCGGCGGTACCCGGGATGATGGAGCTGTTCCGCGATACGTCCCTGCGGGTGCTCGACGCCGAGATCGGCGCCGCCAACGGCACCTTCACCGCCCGCTCCCTGGCCACGGTGTATTCGCTGATCGCCAACGACGGGGAGCACGCCGGGGTCCGCCTCCTCTCCCCCGGCCGGGTCGCCACCATCGGGACCCAACAGTGGAGCGGACGTGACTACTGCATCCACGTCGACATGAAGTGGCGACTCGGCTACCACCGGGCCTTCGTGACGACTCGGCAGCCCCGCATGGGCTTCGGGCACTTCGGCTTCGGCGGCTCGGGAGGCTGGGCCGATCCCGAGACGAGGGTCTCGGTGGGTTTCGTCACCAACGACATGGGCTCGGCCTGGTCGCCGTTCGGCGACACCCGCCTGGCCCGGATCGGCGCCGCCGCCCTCCGGGCGGTACGGCGGCACTGAACCGCGTCAGTCCGGCTGCAGGACCGAGTACCGCCGGGTCGTGCCCGACTGCGAGCCGCTCAGCGTGACGGTCACGTCTGAGCTGACGACGATCCCCCGGTTGGGGTCGAAGAGGATGGTCCCCTGCTCCCGGGCCTGCTGGGTCACGGTCCGGGAGCCGAACGCGGCCTCGATGGTCGTGGTCCGATCCCGCTCGATCTGCCACACCCGACGTGAGACACCGGCTGGGTCCACGACGGACGCCTCGCCCGCGACGCGACCGGAGCCGGTCACGGTGAACGTGGTGTCGATGCCCCCGACCGGAGTCCGGCACATCGAGTCCAGGGTCCAGCTCGATCCTGCGGCGAGGGGACCGAACTCGGCGAACGCCGGCGACCACGTGCAGTCCCGGCTCGGGCCCGAGGCGTCCTCGATCCGGGTCGAGCGGACGAAGGCCCCCGCTGGTGACCAGTCGAGGACCGACACCTGGTTCTCGCCCGCCAGCACGGCCGACAACTGGACCACGGCAGTCGACTGGTCCCCGGAGAGGATCTCGATCACCCGCTGCTCCTCCTGCACCGACGTCTCGGCCCCCGACGTCACGGTGACCTGGTAGCGATAGGTGCCCGCCGCGGGAACCACCGCGGCACCGAGTGGCGCGGATCCGTCCGCGGGGTCGTCTGGCAACGCGACACCGGAGCCGTCCGAGCTGGTCGGTGCCGCGGTCACCGGGGCGGTGGCGTCGCCCGTCCCGGTCCCGGTCGAACCATCGGTGGCGGCGCTGCGATCGGTGTCGAGATCGACGGCTCGGGGCTCGTAGCGGAAGGCGCTGAGCGAGGCGAGGGACAACACGACGACGATCACGGCCGCCAGCGGGCGCTGGAGACGCGTGACGAGGTCGGAATCGGCCATGGCTGGTCCCGAATCGTACCGACGGGGCGCGGTGCCGGGAGCAGGAGCGTACGGTCGGTACGATCGGCCCCGTGGTAGCCAACAAGCGAGCCGATCGCGGTCGTCCCAGTCGAGAAGAACGCCGGCAGCAGTTGCTCGACGCCGCGGTGGAGGCGATCCGCACCGTCGGGGCCAGTGCCTCGATGGAGCAGATCGCATCGCAGGGCGGGGTCACCAAACCGATCCTGTACCGGCACTTCGGCGATCGCGACGGCCTCGTCGCCGCCATCGGCGAGCGGTTCGGCACTGCCCTGATCGAGCGGCTCGGGGCGACCCTCGGTGGCGATGCGCCCGAAGACCTGCTGCAGCGCACCGTGGACGGCTACCTCGCCTTCCTCGAGGACGACCTCGAGCTGTACACCTTCCTCATGCGCCAGACCGGCCGGGCCGACGCGGCGCAGTCGATGGGGGCGCTCATCGACGTGATCGGACGCCAGGTGGCAGTGGTCATCGGTGACCAGCTGCGGGACAACGGCCTCGATGCCGGCGGCGCCGAGCCGATGGCGTTCGGGATCGTGGGAATGGTGCACCACGCCGGCGACTGGTGGATCCGCAACCAGACCATGTCTCGCGATGCCCTCACCACCTACCTCGCCGACCTGCTGTGGAAGGGGTTCAGCGGCATGGCGGCCGAGGCCGGCGTCGACGTGGGCTGACCGACCCGGGCACGGGTACCGGCTCACCACTACGCTGGCCCCGTCGCCCATGCCTCGAGGAGCTCATCGATGACCGCCACCGTGCCCCATCCGACCCCCCACACGTTTCCCGAGTTCGCTTCGGTCGAGGACGAGCGGTTGCACCGCAAGCAGCGGCTGGCGGCGACGTTCCGCCTCTTCGGCCGGTTCGGCTTCAACGAGGGCGTCGCCGGGCACGTCACGGCCCGCGATCCGGAGCACCCCGAGCTGTTCTGGGTCAACCCGTTCGGGCTCAGCTTCGACCTCATCCGGGTCTCCGACCTGATCTGCGTCGATCACAACGGCGCCGTGGTCGAGGGCGACTGGCCCGTCAACCAGGCCGCCTTCGCCATCCACAGCCAGGTCCACCAGGCCCGCCCCGACGTGGTGGCCGCCGCCCACACCCACTCCAAGTGCGGTCGGGCCTGGTCCACGTTGCGTCGCACCATCGACCCCATCACCCAGGACGCCTGCGCCTTCTACAACGACCACGCCCTCTTCGACGATTACACGGGCGTGGTCCTCGACGTGGAGGAGGGCAAGCGCATCGCTCACGCCCTCGGCGACAACAAGGCTGCCATCCTGCGCAACCACGGCCTGCTCACGGTCGGCCACTCGGTCGACGAGGCGGCGTGGTGGTTCATCACGATGGAGCGCACCTGCGAGGTGCAGCTCATGGCCGAGGCGGCGGGGACGCCGGTGCTCATCGACGAAGACGATGCCCAGCAGGCCTTCACCCAGGTGGGGTCGAAGTTCGCGGGCTGGTTCAGCTTCCAGCCCCTCTACGACAAGATCGTCCACGACCAGCCCGACCTGCTCGACTGAGGCGCCGGGTTCGTTGGCCGACGTCGTGCCCATCAGCGAGAAGCTGCGCGAGGCGCGTGAGCAGTTGCTCCAGACCCATCTGGCCGCCCACAACGCCGGCGACATCGAAGGCGTCCTGGCCACGTTCACCCGCCCGCGCATCGAGTTGATCGCCTCCGGACGCGTGCTCGAGGGCGCCGACGCCGTGCGGGGCTACCTCGAGGAGCGTCGTCGGTCCTTCCCCGACCAGCACTTCGAGGTCATCTGCCACCATCACAGCGACGGCGCGGTGGTGTCCGAGCACTGGATGACCGGAACCCACCTCGGCGATCTCCACGGCGTGGAACCCACCGGACGGCGGTTCAAGGCCCGGATGGCGGCCATCTTCGAGTTCGACGGCGACCGCCTCGTCAACCAGCGGCTCTACTACGACGCCGGCACCATCGCCCGCCAACTGGCCTGAGGCAGGATGGCGGTCATGCCCCGCCTCCACCAGGTCCCCAGAGCCGACGCCCATCCCTCCAAGGTCGAGCCCCTCTACGGGCTCCTGTTCGGCGACCGCGACCCCGTCGCCGAGCCGGGAACCGAGACCGGGACACCGGGTGACTGGTGGACGGTCTTCGCCAACAGTCCCGATGTGTTCGAGCACGCCGTGGCCGGTTTCGGCCTCTACCAGAGCCCGAAGCGTCGCCTGGACCCGGCCCTGCGGGAGCTGGGCCAGACCCGGGCGGGCTGGGCCCGGGGCAGCCAGTTCGTGTTCTCCCAGCACTGCAAGTCGTGCCGCGCCGTGGGGCTGTCCGAGGAGCAGATCCAGGCCATCCCGTCGTGGTCGACCGCGGACTGCTTCTCCCCTGCCGAACGCGCCGTGCTCGCCTACACCGACGCCCTCGTCTACGACGGCGGCCGGGTGGCCGACGGCGTGTTCGACGCCCTGCGCGACCATCTCGACGACGAGCAGATCCTCGAGCTCACCTACATCACGTGCATGTACGAGATGCACGCCACCATGAGCCGGGCACTCCGAGTGGAGTACGACGACCGCGACGAGCCCGTCGTCGAGGTGGCGCCGCCCGAAGGCTCGAGCGCGGCCTACGACGTCGGCGCCCACACCTCGCTCGACGGCTGAACCGCTCGACCGGCCGTCAGCGCCTGGTGCGAGCGCCCAGCAGCGGACCGATGGTCCGCCTGACCGCCGCCTCGGCGTCGTCACCGGTGAGCTCGAGGGCCGAGTCGGGCGCGACCAGGAACGAGATCCCGAGGCGGACGAGTACCTCGGCCGTGCGCCGAGCATCGAGGCCGTCGAGGGTGGGGTCCCGATGCTGCGCCAGTTCGGCCAGCTGGTCGCGGGCGGCGGCGATGACCGGCGCGCCGTCGATGGTCAGCAGGCGCAGCAGGAGCGGATCGGCCCGGATCAGCTCCGCCAGCCCGCTGGCATGTGCCATGCGCAGGCCGGCGCAGAACGCCACCACCACCTCCTCGACGACGTCGTCGGTACCCGCCACCGCCTCGGCCAGCACGGTGAGCAACCGCCGCCCCTCGCGGGCCAGGGTGGCCGTGATGAGGGCGTTGCGGTCGTCGAAGCGCCGGTAGATCGTGCTCCGCCCGACCCCGCTGCGCTGGGCCACCTCGTCGACCTCGAGCCCGGACAGCCCGCCGACCAGGAGCAGCTGGGCCGCGGCGGCGAGGATCCGCTCGTCGGTGTCGTCGCCGGGCGACGGGGCGGTCAGCAGGCCGAGCAGCGTCACGGGGTCGACCCGCGTGATCTCCTTGGGCACGCTCAGGCCGCCGGGCGGGGCGCGGCGATGTGGCGCATGCGCCGGATCGACCGGAGGTACGGGCCGCGGGTGAGCCGGTGCGGAACCAGCTGTCCGGCGTTGCGGACGGTGACCGCGATGCCTCGCCACGCCACCTCGTCGGCCGTCGTCCACGGGATCCCGAAGCGATGGCGCACGCGTGTCGGCAGCCCGCCGATGGCGAGGACCCGCAGGACCGGGGTCAAGACCACCCGCATCGGGTCGGGCATCCCGGGCGGTGAGACACGGTCGTGCAGGGCCATGTCGATCGCCCGTTCCGCAGTGGGCGTGAGCTCGAGCTGCTCGTCGCAGATCTCTCCGAAGCGGGCCTCGAACGCGGCGTGGTTGGCGGGAACGGGACGGTCGCTGACCCCGTAGCGGCGATACCAGGTGACCGTCTCCCGGTAGAGCTGCTCGCGGTGCGCGCACGACAGGGTCCGGCGGTCCCAGCGATCGCAGGTCTCGAACATCTCCCAGGTGAAGGTGGCGTGCGCCCACCAGAACGTCTCGGGATCGAGGGCGTGGTAGCGCTGCCCGGACGCGTCGGTGCCGCGGATGTCGCGGTGCAGGTCCCGGATGCGGGTGCCCCGGTCGTCGGCGTCGGAGGCGAAGATCGTGGCCCAGATCTGGGGCACCGAGCGGTGGATCCGGTCCCACGGCTCGTCGAAGAACGCAGAATGCTGCTCCACTCCCCTGCCCAGGTGCGGGTACATGAGCTGGAGGATGCCGGCGCTGAGTCCGCTCAGACCCGACCGCCAGTCCGAGGCGATGCGCCACAGCAGCGAATCGGGGCCGAGGGGCGCACCGGCGGGTGCGGTCGACATGAAGGTTGGAGCGTGGGACACAACATCAGTCTATGTCCCGAGCAGGGCCGACGGTGCGATCAGCTGATGCGGCGCAGCACCATGGCCGAACGGGCGGCCACCTTGGCCATCTCGACGACGACGTCCTCGCCGGCCCGGATCGTCTCGTCGGTGGACAGCTCGAGCGCCCAGCGCTCGCCGAGCGGTCGACCCGGCAGGGTCCATTCGATGGCGTCGGCCGTCGGGTTCAACAGCAGCAGGTAGCTGTCGTCGGTGATCGGTTCGCCCCGGCGGTCGACCGACGGCATGGCGTCGCCGTTGAGGAAGATGCCGATGGCGGCCGCGTCCTCCTCGAGCCAGTCCTCATGCGTCATGGGCGATCCATCGGGACGGAGCCAGCTGATGTCGAGGGCGTCGGTGCCGTGGATGGACCGACCCTGGAACCACCGCCGGCGGCGGAAGACCGGGTGATCCCGCCGGAGCGCGATGAGACGCCGCGTGAACCGGAGCAGGTCGTCGTCGGCGTGGTCCCAGTGGTACCAGGAGACCTCGTTGTCCTGGCAGTAGGCGTTGTTGTTCCCCCGCTGGGTGCGGCCGATCTCGTCGCCGCCGAGCAGCATGGGTACGCCCTGGGCGGTGAACAGCGTGACCAGCAGGTTCTTCTGCTGGCGCCGGCGCAGCAGCTCGATCTCGGGTGCGTCGGCCGGCCCCTCGACCCCGTGGTTCCACGAACGGTTGTCGTCGGATCCGTCGGTGTTGCCCTCGCCGTTGGCCGCGTTGTGCTTGCGGTCGTAGGAGACCAGGTCGCGCAAGGTGAAGCCGTCGTGGGCGGTGACGAAGTTGACCGAGGCCGACGGGCGGCGCGCCGACGCCTCGTAGAGATCGGACGAGCCGGTGAAGCGGAAGCCGAAGTCGCGCAGCGCGGTGGTGTGCTGCTGCAACCAGTAGTCACGCACCGTGTCGCGGTACAGGCCGTTCCACTCCGACCACAACGGCGGGAAGTTGCCGACCTGGTAGCCGCCCTCCCCCACGTCCCAGGGCTCGGCGATGAGCTTGACCTGCGACACGACCGGGTCCTGCTGGATCAGGTCGAAGAAGGCCGAGAGCCGGTCGACCTCGTGGAGCTCGCGGGCGAGGGTGGCTGCCAGGTCGAAGCGGAACCCGTCGACGTGCATCTCGGTCACCCAGTAGCGCAGCGAGTCCATGATCAGCTGCAGCACGTGCGGGTGCCGCATGTTCATCGAGTTCCCCGTGCCGGTGTAGTCCCGGTAGCGGGTGAGGTCGCTCTCCTCGAGGCGGTAGTAGGCGGCGTTGTCGATCCCCTTGAAGCCCAGCGTGGGACCGTTGTGGTCGCCTTCGGCGGTGTGGTTGTAGACGACGTCGAGGATCACCTCGATGCCGGCGTCGTGCATGGCCTTGACGAGATGGCGGAACTCCTGGACCTGGCCACCCGTGTCGCCCCAGGCGGCATAGGCGTTGTGCGGAGCGAGGAAGCCGATGGAGTTGTAGCCCCAGTAGTTGGTCAGGCCCTTGTCGACCAGCCAGTGGTCGTGGACGAACTGGTGGATGGGCAACAGCTCGACCGCGGTGATGCCCAGCTTGTGCAGGTGGGCGATCGACGCCGGATGGGCCAGGCCGGCGTAGGTCCCCCGGATGTGGTCGGGCACCCCGGGCAGCTGCTGGGTGAACCCCTTGACGTGGACCTCGTAGATGATGGTGTCCTCGAGCGGGACGCCGGGCGCATGGTCGTTGCCCCATTCGAAGTAGGGGTTGACCACCACCGCCTTGGGAACGTGGGGCGCACTGTCGCCCTCGCTGGGCAACAGGGGATCGTCGAGCTGATGCGAGAAGCACTCGTCGTCCCAGTCGACCGATCCGGCCACGGCCTTGGCGTAGGGATCGAGCAGCAACTTGTTGGGGTTGCACCGGTGGCCCTTGGCCGGATCCCAGGGCCCGTGGACCCGCCACCCGTAGCGCTGCCCGGGCACCACGCCGGGCAGGTAGGCATGCCAGCAGTGGGCGTCGACCTCACGAAGCTCGTATCGGGTCTCGACGTCGTCGGCGTCGAACAGGCACAGCTCGACCCGATCGGCGATCTCCGAGAACAGGCTGAAGTTGGTGCCGGCGCCGTCATAGGTGGAGCCGAGCGGGTAGGCCCGTCCCGGCCACACGTCAGCCATCGGCCGGGGCGCGTCCCATCAGCCGTTGGTGCTGATGTCGCAGTTGGCGCTGATCCAGGCGTCGATCTCGTCCGATGCAGCCTGGAACTCGGCGGTGTCGAGGGTGGACCCGACCGCTTCCAGCTTCGCCATGGCATCGGGGTCCATGTTCTGCGGATCGCTGAAGTCGATCTTCACCCCGTCGAGCTGATCGGCGACCTCCTTGAACCCGTCGGCCAGGGTGTGGAACGAGTCGGCGATCTCGTCCGGCGCGGCGTCGGCCACCTGCGAGAGCTGGTCGGCCAGCGGGGCGTACACCGCACCGAAATCGACGGCACCCTGACCGTTGCCCATCAAGGCGGTGGGGTCGAAGGCCTGTTCGAACCCGGTGCCGGCGATCTTGCCCAGGAAGGCGCAGTCGCCACCGATTGCCGCGCCAGCTGCGTCCTCGGCCGCCTGCTCGGCGTCGCTGTTGGAGCCCGACGCCGTCGTGGCGGTCGTCGAGGTGTCGCTCGACGCCGTGCTGGTGTCGTCGTCGCCGCACGCCGTCACGGCCAACGACAGCACCGCCGCCACCGCCACGGTCAGGATCAAGATCGGTCGCTTGGTCATCTCGCCTTCACCTCGCAGATCGTGGACCCGATGGCCCGAGCAAGGACGGACACCGCTGCACGATTGCCCGCCCGGGTCCCCACGACCCTAGTGGGACCAGAACGGGGGTTTGGTCACCGTGGCGGCCAGCATGCTGCCCCGCACGTCGATCTCCACCTTCGTACCGTCCTCCACCGCCGGCGGCAGGAACGCCAGGGCGATCCCCTGCTCGAGCATCGGGGAGAAGTTCCCGCTGGTCACGGTGCCAGCAGGGGCGCCGTCGATCAGGACGGTGTTGCCGGCACGGGGCGGTCGACGCCCATCGGTCACCAGGCCGCGAAGCAGCCGAGCTGGCCCTGCCGCCCGTTCGGCCTCGAGCGCAGCCTTGCCCCGGAACTCGGTGTCCCAGCGCACCACCCAGCCCAGACCGGCCTGCAACGGCGTGATCCCCGGTCCGAGCTCGTGGCCGTGGAGGGGCAGACCGGCCTCGAGGCGCAAGGTGTCGCGAGCGCCCAGACCAGCGGGCGTGAAGCCAGCACCCAACATCGCCTGCCAGAACGACGGGGCGACCTCGGCCGGCACGGCGCACTCGACGCCGTCCTCGCCGGTGTAGCCGGTGCCGGCCACCGTGCAGGCGGTGCCCTGCCACTCGAAGGAGGCGACCGCGAAGCGGGCGACGGCGGCCGCATCGGGGGCCACCGTGCCCAGGCGCGCCCTCGCTTCGGGCCCCTGGAGAGCGATCACGGCCCGGGTGCCGGTCACGTCGTCGCCACCGATGGCGGCGCGCACCCCTTCGGTGTTGGAGGCGTTGGGCATCACGTCGAACGCCTCGTCGGCGATCCACCACACGATGAGGTCGTCGAGCACCGACGCGTCGTCGGCGTCGAGCAGGTGGGTGTACTGGGCCCGGCCCGGTCCGATCCGCCGCAGGTCGTTGGTGAAGGTCTCCTGGAGCCGGTCGAATGCCTCCGGACCGTTGAGCCGTACCGTGCCGAGGTGGGAGACGTCGAAGGCGACGGCTCCCGTGCGACAGGCCCGGTGCTCCGCGACCGTGCCGTCGCCGTAGGCCAGTGGCATGTCCCAGCCCCCGAACGGGACCAGTTTGGCGTCCAGGGCGCGGTGCTCGGCCTCGAGTGGAGAGTGCCTCATGGTGCGAGCTTGGCAGACAGTGCCCCGCCCGGCGTCACGCCTCGACGGCAGATCCCATCGACGTCGAGGAGACCACGGGCGAGATCTCGGCCACGGCGGCATCGAGCTCTTGCAGCACGCCGTCCATCGGCAGCAGGTTCAGCACACCTTGACCCTGGTAACGGTTCACGACGTCGACCAGCTCGCCCTCGCGGACGAGGAGCGCGCTGGTGCCGCTGATGACGAGGTGGGCGGAGGCGACGTCCTCGCCGAGCCGCTCGCGCAGGTACTCGAAGGCGTCGCGGATCGACTCCAGCTTGATGCCGGCGTCGAGCAGCCGCTTGATCACCTTCAGTTCGAGCAGGTCCTTGTAGCTGTACCGACGGCGGCTGCCCGAGCCGCTGGCATCGGCGACCGAGGGCCGGATCAGGTCGGTGCGAGCCCAGTAGTCGAGCTGGCGGTAGGTGATGCCGACGATCTCCGCCGCTCGCTTGCCGGAGAACCCTTCGGCGTCGCTCGAACCCATGGTGTGTGCTCCTGTTCCGGACGGCCCCCGGTGGTCCGTCGACACGACACGGTCGAAATTACGGCCATGTCGTGCTCCGCAGCGTACGACCGCCGGTCGGTGCCGTCAACGGGTCCGATGCCGGTTCAGCTGGTGCCGACCTCGGCGCGCAGCGATGCCAGCTGGGTGGCGGTGCCGATGGCGATGAGGATCTCGCCGGCCTGGATCAAGGTGTCGGGCGACGGGTTGGTGAGGAACACACCCTCGACGTTGCGCATGGCCAGCACCAGAGCGCCGGTGTGGTCGCGGAGGTGCGCATCCCGCAGGCTGAGGCCGGCCAGCTTCGAATCGCCGTCGACCTCGACCTCCGCCAACCGGAACTCGAGGTTGCGGTCGTGCATCACCACGTCGAGGAAGTCGGCCACCGAGGGCTGCAGGACGAGGGCGGAGATCCGCTCGCCTCCGATCTGTTGCGGGTTCACGACCCGGTTGGCGCCGGCTTGGGTGAGCTTGGCCTCGGCGGATTCGACCCGGGCCCGGGCGACGATGAACAGATCAGGGCGGGCCGACCGTCCCGTCAGCGTGACGTAGAGGTTGGCGGCATCGGTGTCGATCGCGGCCACGAGCGCGCCGGCGGTCTCGATCGATGCGGCCGAGAGCACGGCATCGTCGGTGGCGTCGCCGGTGATGAAGGGCAGGTCGACGGTCGCGGTGCGATCGGGGTCGACGTCGATCACCACGACGTCGCGGCCACTCGCCGCGAGGTCGTGGGCGATCGTGCGACCGACCCTCCCCCATCCGCAGACGATGACGTGGTTGGACATGGCGGCGATGGATCGTTCCATGCGGCGTCTCCACAGTTGGTCGGTGAGGGTGCCCTCGACGAGGGTCTCGAGCAGGACACCGAGGGTGTAGAACGCGGTGCCCACCCCGGCGAGGATCATGAACACGGTGAAGATCCGGTACGCGGTGTCGCCGTCGTAGCCGACCTCGACGTAGCCGACGGTCGAGATGGTGATCACGGTCTGGTAGATCGCGTCGAGCGGCTCCAGCCCGAGGAGCATGTAGCCGATCACGCCCACACAGGTGACCGACGCCAGCAGCAGGAGACCCCGCTGCACCCGCCGGGATCCGAGGGCGACGTCCGGCCGGCCCCGGGTCCGGGAGGCCGTTCGGGAGAATCGGATCACGAGCGACGGGGAGGGCGGATCAGGAGGCGAAGTCTTCGGGGTTCACCTGGTCGATGAACTCGCGAAACTCCTCGACGACCTCTTCGGCATCGCGTTCCTCGTCGTCCTCGACGACCTCGACGTAGCCGACCTCGGCCAGCACCGCCTCTTCGGCGTACACCGGGGTCCCCACCCGCACGGCGATCGCCAGCGCGTCGCTGGGCCGGGCGGACACCACGTGGGTGTCGTCGTCGGACTCCAGCACGATGTCGGCGTAGAAGATGTCGTCGCGCAGCGCGGAGATCACGATCCGGTCGATCCGGGCCCCCAACTCGTCGATGAGCATGGTGATGAGGTCGTGGGTCATGGGACGGCGCGTCTCGACGCCGTCGAGGGCGAAGGCGATCGCCTGCGCCTCGGGACCACCGATCATGATCGACAGCAGTCGACGGTCGCCCTCCTGCTCCCGGAGCAGCAGCACCGGGGTGTTGGAGGGCATGTCGACGCGTACTCCGACGAGCTCCATCTCAACGGTCATCGACGACCACCCTACCGCTGGTCCGAGAAGGCCCGACGGTCACATCGTGGACCGACCGAGTGCCCCTCAGTCGTACCTCTCGATCAGGGCAGGGTGTCGCTGAGGGCGTTGCGGAGCAGGGCGGCGTGGAGGGCGCCGCCGGCCTCGGCCAGCTCCTTGACCGTGTTCACGGCACGCGCCCGGGCGTCGGGGTTGCGCTGCTTCAGCAACGGCATCACCAGCTGCTCGAACACCCCGGCCTCGCGCTCGGCCGCGATCTTGTACATGCGGAGGTGCCGGACCTCGACGCCGTGGTCGAGGAACTGGCGGCAGGCGGTGGCGATGGGGATGGCGGCCGGCTCGAAGTAGGACTCGGATCCGATCTGCTTCGATTCGATCAGGGCGTAGCTCTCGAGCTCCTTGATCACCGACGGGGCGACGCCGACTCGATCGGCCAGCTCGTCGGCGGTGAGTGACTTCGACGATGGACCGACCCGGAACTCGGCCGGGTCGGGATGCGCCGCGGCCGGCGGATCGACGACCAGCGACCGGGGACCGGCGGCCATCGTGGGCTTGCGGGCCGGTGCCCCGTCGTCGTCGGGGCGAGCCATCACCTCGACCGCCGAGGAGGCGGCCAGCGTCGCTGCCGCGCGTCGGGGATCGTCAGCGCCGCTCGAGGACTCGGCGACCGGGTCCGGCTGGTCCGAATCGGGAGCCGTGCCGGTGGCGTCCCACTCGTCGAGACGGTCCCGGATCACCTTCAACGGCAGGAAGTTGTCGCGCTGCTGGGTCAGGATCCACTGCAGGCGCTCGATGTCGCCGTCATAGAACTTCCGATAGCCCGACGGGGTCCGTTCCGGGTCGAGCAAGCCCTGGGATTCGAGGAACCGGATCTTGGAGATGGTGACGTCGGGGAACTCCTCCTGCACGAGGGAGAGCACCTCACCGATCGAGAGGTGGGATCGATCTGGCACGGGCCGTCAGCCCCCGCCGTGGACGAAGACCAGCTTGAACGAGCCGATCTGCAGCTCGTCCCCGTCGCGCAGTGGACTGTGGTCGACGCGCTCGCGGTTCACGTAGGTGCCGTTGAGCGAGCCCACGTCGGTGACGGAGTAGTCCCGACCATCGCGGCGGATCTCGACGTGGCGGCGCGACACCGTGACGTCGTCGAGGAAGATGTCGCTCTCCGGATGCCGTCCCGCGGTGGTCACGTCGGCGTCGAGCACGTAGCGGCTCCCCGCGTTGCGACCGCGGCGGACGACGAGCGCACCGACGCCCTCGGGGAGGGCGTGGAGGTCGACCCCGATGTCGTCGTTGCCCTCCAGAGCCGGATCGGGGTGGAACGAGATCGTGCTGTCCTCCCCCTTGCGGTGCTCGAGCCCGGCGCCGCACGACGAGCAGAAGTTGGACCCCAGCGGGTTGCCGTGCCCGCACTTGTTGCAGAAGACGAGATCAGCCACCGGCCTCAGCCGTCGATCAGGGCCCGGTAGGCCGTGGCGTCGAGGAGGGCATCGGTGTCCGACGAGGGCTCGATGACGAACAACCATCCTTCGCCGTAGGGGTCCTCGTTGAGCCTCTCGGGCGAGTCGGCGAGCTCGGCGTTGATCTCGACGATGGTGCCGCTGACCGGGGCGTAGATGTCCGACACGGACTTGGTGGATTCGACCTCGGCGACGGACTCGCCGGCCGAGACCGTCGTGCCGACATCGGGGAGGTCCACGAAGACGACGTCGCCGAGCGCATCCTGGGCGTAGTCGGTGATGCCGACCTTGATGCGCTGACCGTCGGTGCGGATCCACTCGTGGTCGGACGAGTACCGGAGGTCGTCAGGCACGTTCATGGTCGCGGAGGTTATCGGATCGCTTCGAGGCAGGCGTCGTGGGTCTCGACGTCGACTTGAGGATGAGGCCGGCGCCTCACACGGACGGCGTCGAGGAAGCGGCCCGATCGGCTCGACCCTCGGCCAGGGCCGTGCGGCCGAGCGGGATGTAGAGGATCGCCGAGTAGTACGACAGCACCAGTCCCGGGATGGCCACCGACCAGGCCAGGACGCCGTACGCATCGGCGGTGGACGCATCGCTGTGGCTCACCAGGAAGGCGGGGAACGCGCCCATGAGCAGGAAAGTGGCGGCCTTGCCGAACCAGGTGACGTCGATGCGCCGTGCTCCCAGGGCGGCGAGACCGAGGGTGGCAGCAGCGACGGCGACCTCCCGGGCGAGCACCGCGATCGCGACCCAGAGCGGGATGGACCCGTCGATCAGGATGGATCCACCCCCCACGAAGAACAGCAGCCGGTCGGCGACCGGATCGAGGATCTTGCCGAGTGTGGTCACCTGGTGCAGGTGCCGGGCGAGGTAGCCGTCGACCCAGTCGGTGACTCCGATGGCGAAGAGCACCCAGCCGGCCGCGAACCGCCTCTCCGGACCGAAGAGCAGGTACACGAACACCGGCAACGCGCAGAGCCGGACCAGGGTGATGACGTTCGGCACCGTGAGGATCCGGGACTCGTCGAACTCGTCGTCGTCGAGCGGGATGTCGCCCGCGATGGCATCGGTGGGGCGGTCGGCACCGGGGTCGGCCATGGCCCGAGACTACGGCGCTCGGTGCGGCGCGGGGCGAGTGACACACTGGCGCCATGGCGACCGTGTTCTCGATGATCATCGCCGGTGAGCTTCCCGGCCGGTTCGTGTGGCGGGACGACCGCTGCGTGGCGTTCCTCTCCATCAACCCGTTGCGGCACGGCCACACGCTCGTGGTGCCCATCGCCGAGGTCGACCACTGGCTCGATCTCGATCCGGAGCTGAACGCCCATCTGATGCGGGTGAGCCAGCTCATCGGCCGGGCGCAGCAGGACGCCTTCTCCCCCACCCGGATCGGGCTCATGATCGCCGGGCTCGAGGTGCCCCACACCCACCTCCACGTCGTTCCCATCGACGGCGTCCACGACCTCGACTTCGCCAACGCCGCCACCGACGCAGACCCGGCGGCGCTCGACGCCGCCCAGGCGTCGATCATCGACGCCCTCCGAGCAGCTGGCCACGACCCCGGGGTCTGAGGCGTTCGCGTCGCTCGGGATCAGCCTTCGACCGGCTCCTCGTCGACCGGTTCGATGAGCTCCGGGCCGTTGTTGCGGACGTTGTTCACCTCTGTCGACACCGGCGTCACCGTGATCAGGTCGTCGGCCACCGGCACGAGCAGGTCGGACAGCGACGCGATGTCGTCGTTGTCGCGGTCGAGCCACGTCGACCAGGTGTCCTCGGGGAGGATCACCGGCATGCGATCGTGGATGTCGGCCATCGTGCGGTTCGCCTTGGTGGTGATGATGGTCACCGACCGCAGCGGTGGCTGGTCCTTGTCGGGGCCCCGCCACACCGACCACAGCCCGGCGAAAGCGATCGGCGAGCCGTCGGCGCGGCGGACGAACATCGGTTGCTTCTTCGGCTTCTTGCCCGGGCCGAGCTTCTTCCACTCGTAGAACCCGTCGGCAGGCACGAGGCAGCGGCGACGGGCGAAGGACGGCTTGAAGGCGCTCTTGTCGGCCACGGTCTCGGCCCGGGCGTTGATCATCCGGGCACCGATCTTGACGTCCTTGGCCCAGGAGGGCACCAGACCCCAGAAGAAGGCGTCGAGATGGCGTTCACCGTCGTCTTCGACCACGGCGTACACGTCCTGGGTGGGGGCGACGTTGTAGTTGGGCTCGAGCGCCGTCTCGGCCACCTGATCGACACCGAAGTACGCCGCCAGCTCGTCGGGCGGGGAGGAGGACACGAAACGACCGCACATGGCATCGACGGTAGCGGCGGGGTGTTGTGGCCTGACACGCTTCCGCCATGGCAGATCTCGACGTCGTCCTCTTCGGTCCCACCGGTGTCACCGGACGCGAGGTCGCTCGACATCTCGCCCGGCGGGCACCCGCCCTCGGCCTCACGTGGGGAGTCGCGGGCCGGAGCGCCGACCGGATCGACGCCGTGCTCGATGACCTGCCCCACCGTCCGGACGCGGTGTTGCTGGCCGATGTCGAGGACCAGACCTCCATCGATGCCATGGTCGGGGCCACCAGCGTTGTCGCCAACCTCGTCGGTCCGTACGCCCGCTACGGCGAGCCCGTCTACCGGGCCTGCACCGAGCAGGGCGTCGCCGAGCTCGACCTCACCGGCGAGACCGACTGGGTGCGAACCATGATCGACACCTACGACGACGCCGCCACCGCCTCTGGGGCCCGGATCGTTCCCACCGCCGGTTTCGAGGCGATGCCGTTCGATCTGGCCGCCCTGCTGGCGTCGCACGCCCTCCACGAACGCTCCGGCGAGCCCGTCGTGGCCGTGGACGTGGCCGTCTCCATGGCCTCGTCGAACTCGATGTCCGCCATCACCGACGCGGTGTCGGGTGGAACCTTCATCAGCGGCATGGAGGCGCTCAAGCGCGGCCAAGGTGCGGGCTTCGCCGATCCCTACTTCCTCGATCCGCCGGGATCGAGAGCCACCGGTCGCTACGACCTCCGCCCCCGCAAGCACTCCGCCACCCGGCAGTGGTTGGCACCGATGTTCCCGTCGCCGTTTCTCAATCCTCCGGTCATCCACCGCAGCGCCGCGTTGTTGCGGGACGCTGGCGACACCGTGTTCAGCGACGACTTCTCCTATCGCGAGGGCACGGTCACGGAGTCGACGGTCCCCAAGCCGGCAGCTTCGGCGGCCGCGGTCACGTTGTCGCTGTTCTCGCTCGGCTTCGGGGCCCTGGGGCGGGTTCCCGACCGTCTCCGCCGCCCCCTGGCCGACTGGATGCTGGCCGTCGGCCCCAAGGCCGGCACCGGTCCGAAACCGGAGGATCTGGACGCGTGGACGTACCGACTCGAGGTGCGGGCCACCGACGTCCGCGGCGGCTACCAGGACGTGGTGGTCAACGCCGACGGACATCCGGGCTACAAGTCGACCGCGAGGATGATCGGCGAGGCAGCCCTGGCGATGGCCGACCCCGAGGCCGACCTCCCCGAGGGTGCCGGCTTCCTCACCCCCGCCACCGCCCTCGGACTCGGCGTGCTCGACCGCTTGGGGGAGGCCGGGGTGCGCTTCAGCCTGGTGTGACCCGGCGCCGGAGCTGCCGATTCCGTCCGATTCATCCGAACGCGGCGACGATCTTTACCGTTTCCTGACCGACTGGCGCTTCAGTCGTCGGGGCTGATCGCCGATCAATCGCCCATGACGGGCCGGGCGATCCTTCGCACGCTGGGGGCTGGGGGCAACCGGTCGATGCGCACGACAGCGCTGGTCGTCGCCACCATCGGTGCAGCCGTCTGGCTCGACCTGAGTGTGCTCGGGCCCTCGCTGGTCGTGCCGACGTCGCAAGCCGCTCCCAGCCCGACCTCCACCGATCCCATCGTGGTCGACGTGACGCTCCCCCCGGCCGGGCCCGCCGCGGCCGATGCGCCGGACGCGGCCGCCGACGACCCCGCCGAAGCCCTCGCCACGATCCCGATCTCGACCGCAGCCGCGACCTCGTCAGCGGGCACCGGATCCCCGCCCGCACCCGCCCCCACGGCCGGCACCCCCTCGTCGACATCCCTCCCGACCACGGCATCGAGCCCCGCCACGATGTCGACGCCGTCGCCCGCTGCGCCCCCCACGACCATCACCACCACCGCGCCGGCACCTCCCACGACGCAGGCACCGACATCTCCCGCGACATCACCACCGGCATCCACGACGACGACCACCACCACCACCACGACCGCCCCGCCTGCCGCGAGCTACCGGACCGTGAGCTTCGACGGGGTGGGCGAGGTGGTCATCGCCGACCATGGCGACGGCACCATCGAGTTCTGGTCGTGCTCGCCGGAACCGGGCTGGGGCTACCGGATCGAGGAGCAGAGCCCCACCTCGGTGACGGTGAAGTTCCGCCGGACGTCCGGTGAGGGCGAGGCGAAGCTCGACATCCGCATGCGCTCCGACGGATCCCTGTCCGTCCAGCGGGAACGATGACCGCCCCGGACCCAGAAGCTCGGGCAGCGCGGTTGGCCGCGCTGGCGGCGGCCCGGGCGGCCACGGCGTCGTCGTCGCAGCCCTCCGCCCGCGAGGTGTCTCCCGATGCCGTGGGAGATCGCCGGGGGCGCCGACCCCGGGCGGCGGACGGAGCTCGGGCGGTGGTGAGTGGCGTGAGCGTCGTCGGACTCGGCCTGATGGTCCACGCCATGGGTCCCATCACGGGGACAGTGGCAGCCGCGACACCCCAACCGGCGCCGGAGGTACCCGCGGCCACACCGAACGTCGTGGTCCGCATCGTCGATCCCGCGCAACCATCCCTCTCCGCTCCCGAATCCGATGGCGCCTCGGCACCCACCGCCACCGGCGAGCCCGGGCCGGGCGCCGGCCCCGCTTCGTCGAGCGCGCCGGCCGGGCCCACGCCGCCACCGTCGGCCGCGTCGGCACCGGAGCCGGCAGCGGCCGCACCTCCCACCCCAGCCCAACCCAGCGCCGTTGCCCCGACGCCGGCCCCCACCACCGCGCCGGTTCCCAGTACCGGGGCGGCGCCGTCGACGACGGCCGCCACGGCCCCTCCTCCTCCGACGTCCACCGCCGCCACGGTCCCACCACCGCCGCCGGCACCAACGACCACGGCCCCTCCCCCACCCACGACCGCTCCGCCACCCACGACCGCTCCCCCTCCACCGAGGACCGGCGCCAGTGGTTGACGCGGCAGCCGCGGCCGACGTCGCATCCATCGATGCCATCGGTAGGTGGGCAGTCGAGGAGTTCCGCGCCATGGGCAGCCGATGCCGGGTCGTGGCCCCGTCGCCCGGCCTGGCCAGGCACGGTCGACGGCGGGTGGAGGAGCTCGACCGCCGGTGGACACGGTTCCACCACAGCGAGCTCACGCGGCTCAACGAGCACCGAGGCCGATTCTGCTTGATCTCGCCCGAACTCCATGCCGTGCTCGCCGTGGCCGAGACGGCCCACCGCCTCAGTGGAGGTCTCTTCGACATCCGTTGCCTCGACGCCGTCGTCGACGCCGGCTACGGCAGCGCCTTCGAGCGGCGGACGGTGGCCGCGGTGGGCCCGATGGCGGTGGACGAACCGGTCGAGCTGTTCGACGATCCTCCCGCGGCGCTGGTCCCACCAGGGTGCCGCATCGACCTCGGCGGCATCGGGAAGGGCTTCGCCGCCGACGTCGTCACCGATCTACTGCGGGAGGAGGGGGCGGAACACGTCCAGGTCGAGCTGGGTGGGGACATCCGGGTCGGTGGAGCACCGTGGGACGGACAGGCCTGGACGGTGGAGGTGGAGGATCCCCGGTTTCGCAGCCGTACGGTCGCCGAGTTGGAGATCGCGTCGGGGGCGGTGGCGACCAGCAGCGTCCTCCGCAAGCGTTGGGTGCGCGACGGCCGGACGTCACACCACCTCATCGACCCACGCACCATGCGACCAGCCGACACCGACCTCGTCGCGGTGACCGCCGTGGCCGACACGGCGTGGCGCGCCGAGGTGGCAGCAAAGTGCGCGCTGATCGCGGGACGAGCCGAAGCGGCCGGCATCCTCGCTCGGCTGGACGCGACCGGGATCCTCTTCGCTGACGATGGAATGATCATCGAGGCCCTTCGATGAACCCGCAGATCTGGTGGTACGTGTCCCGGGCATCGGGCATCCTCGCGTGGGCCCTGCTCTCGTTGTCGGTCTGCTGGGGCCTGTTCATCTCGACCAAGGCGGTCGCCAAAGCGACCGCGCCGGCGTGGACGCTCGATCTGCACCGCTTCCTCGGCGGCGTCTCGGTCATCGCCACCGCCGCCCATCTCGCCGGGCTCGTGGCCGACAACTATGTGCACTTCGGTGTGGCCGAGTTGCTCGTACCGCTGAAGTCGTCGTGGCGCCCCGTGGCCGTCGCGTCCGGAGTGATCAGCCTCTACCTGCTCCTCGCGGTGGAGGTCACGTCACTGGCGATGAGGCGCATCCCCCGGGTGTGGTGGCGCCGCATCCACCGGACGAGCTTCGCGCTCTGGCTGATGGCGACCGTCCACATGCTCCAAGCCGGTGCCGATGTCGACAATGCCCTCTTGCGGGTGGCGGTCCTCGCCGCCACCAACATCATCGCCTTCCTCACCGTCGTCGTCGTGCTGGCGGCCGGGCGACGATCGATCGCCGATCGTGCGAAGTCCACACCCGATCCCACCGCAGCGGTGGCCTGAGCGGACTCCCGGGTCGGATCAGACCAGGGCGTCGAACAACTGTCGTGCGCTCGGGTAGTCGGCCTTGCCGTTCGGCGCACGCGGTACCTGGTCCACGAGCAGCAGGCGGCGGGGCAACTTGTACGACGACAGCGAGTCACGGAGCCCGTCGAGGACGACGTCGGGTGAGAGCGGCGCGTCGGTGCCGTCCACCGAGGCGACACCCACGACCCGCTGGCCGAACCGCTCGTCGGGGATCCCGAAGACGAGGCAGTCGGCGATGCCGGGCTGCCGTTTGATCGCTTCCTCGACCTCCTCGGGGTACACCTTCTCGCCGCCGGTGTTGATGCACTGGCTGCCCCGGCCGAGCAGCTGGATCGATCCGTCTTCCGTCACCTTCGCCCAGTCGCCGGGGATCGAATAGCGCACGCCGTCGATGGTCCGGAAGGTACGGGCCGTCTTCTCCGCGTCCTTGAAGTAGCCCAGCAACGTCGTGCCGCCGATGGCCACCACCCCGGTCCGGTCCGACCCGGGCTCGACGACCGTGTCGTCCTCGGCCAGCACCACCACGTTCGGGGCGGGCCGGAACAAGCCGGTGACCAGCGGACTGGTGGCCGTGGACAGCGAGACGCCCATCATCCCCTCGGTGGCGGCGATGTAGTCGATGATCGTCAGCTGCGGGATGTGCCGGAACAGTCCCTGTTTCGTCTCGGCCGAGAACATCGCCCCCGACGAGAGCACGAGCCGCATCGACGACAGGTCGTACTGGTCGGGCGCGGCGTCGAGGGTGGCCAGCATCGGGCGCGCGAAGGCATCACCCACCACTGCGATGCCGTTCACCTGCTCGCGCTCGACGGCCTCCCACAGCTCGTCGGCATGGAAGCCCCGTTGTTCGAGGAGAACGATGCGGCCCCCGAACGTGACGGTCGGGAGGGCGCCGATACCGAGGCCGGTGGCGTGCATGAGCGGGCAGGCGGGAAGCGACGCGTACTGGGCGTCGGCGGCGTACATCTCGGCCGCGACGGACGGCACCTGGGTGACTTCCGTCAGCGGTGGACGCCCCAGGGCCGGCGGGACCGAGACCAGCAGGCCCTGCACCGCCGGTCCGATGACCGACATCACGCCCTTGGGGAGGCCGGTGGTGCCACCGGTGTACGTCATCGTGATGTCGCCGGGGTCGCGCGTGGTGCGCGGTGCGGGGTCGTGCTCGACCAGCACGCGCTCCATCGCCACCGCGCCGGGGACGGTGCCTGTCTCGGTGCCCGGCACGGTCTGGCTGTCGTCGACCTCGACCAGCAGGCGGATTCCGGGGAGACGCTCGACGACACGGGCCACCCGCGGCGCGAGGCTGGCATGGAACACCAGCGCCTTCGCCTCGGCGTTCTCGAGCAGGTAGGCGAGCTCGTCGTCCACGTAGCGGTAGTTGACGTTCACGGGCACGCACCGGGCCTTGAGGGCGCCGAACCACGCCTCGAGGTACTCCGGGCTGTTGTAGAGGAACTCGGCCACCTTGTCCTGCGGCCCGAGGCCGGCCGCACCGAGGGCCGCCGCGAACCGGGCTGCTCGGTCGTCGAACGCGGACCACGAGCGCCGGAGGGGACCCTGGATCAGGGCCGGGGCATCACCGATGACGTCGGACACGGCCTCGAACACGGTGGCGAAGTGCGACTCCATCCCCGCAGTGTGGCCGATGTCACCCCGGCGGGGTCGGCCGGCCGGTGCGACACCGAACCGCGATCAACGGAACCGGTCGGTGGCCTCCACCTGGGCCGCGAATCCGTCGAGGTCCGCCACCGTCGGCGAGTGGTCCCACACCTGCACCTGCGCCAGCAGGTCGGCGTACCGCTCCTGCTGCTCGGGGCTGACGACGACCCGCATCGGGAGGTCGTCACCGCCCAGATCGTGGTAGCGCTGCAGGATGGCCCGGTGCTGGGGCCGATCGAGGTCGAGCTCGAAGACGACGCCGTGGGCATGGTCGAACTTGTCGCATCCCTCGCCACCCAGCAACGGGCAGACGTTGCCCTCTTCGGGCCCGCCGCACTCCACCACCTCGTGCTCGAGTCGCTCCAGGATCGAACGGTCGAAGGTCCCTGCGCCCGGTAGCACGTCGAGGAGCACGATGCTGCGGGAATCTGTCTCCTGGGTCGTCACGGTCGGCCCCCTTCCATCACCCGGATCGTGCTCCCCCGGGGGCCAGCCGCCCAGGGTCCTTGGTCACACCGGGCGTTTGCTTCTCACAGCCAGCCGGCCCGCACGAAGCTCGCCGATTCCGCCGGGGCCAGTCCCGCCCGGCCCGCGGCCACCTCGGCGAGCATGGACTCGAGCTGCGCGGTGACCGCCGGGCCGGCGGCCCGGAGCGATGCGATGTCGTCTGCGCTCACGGCCGCTTCGTCGAGGCCGGCCTCGGCCAGGACCGACTCGATGTCGCCGAAGCGCTCGCCGACCCATGTCACGGGGTCGGCGCTCAGGGCCTCGACGAAGACGCGCGGTCCCGGGTCCCAACCGTGGAACCGAGGGTGGTGATGGGCGCGGTTCAGACTCCCTGGCTCGGACTCCGCCGTCTCCAGGAGGTCGACGCGCCAGACGGGACGGTCGATGCGGATCGGCACGGCCGAGTACACCGACCCCTTGAGCTCGTCGCGCTCGAACAGACGCAGCTCCAGCCGCACGCCGCGCTCCGCACCGGCCTCCCCCTGGTCGATGGCGGGGTCGACGAAGTACAGGTCGCTCATCACGACTCCGAGACGGTCGAATGCGAGGGTCCACAACATGACGCCAGCCTCGCACGACCGGACCCCGACGTCACCGGGGAAGGGGTTTGGTTCCCGTCGGCTGCTCCGATAGCAAGGCGTGGTGACCCCCACCGATCCCGTCACACCGTCGGTCACCGCCATCCACCGCGGTGCCGCCCAGCACACGTCCGGGACCCTGGCGGTCACCGCGGCCATGGTCGTGTTCGGCGTCAACAACGTCATCGTGCGCACCACGGGGCTCTCCGGCACCGTCACGGCGTCGTACCGGTTGTTCATCGGCGTCGCGCTGCTGGCCGCCGTGCTCAGCGCGACCGGCCGCCGACCCACCGTCGAGGGTCTCCGCCTCGCCGTTCCCGCCGGCATCGCCTACGGCGGGACGATCCTGTTGTTCTTCAGCGCGTTCAAGGCCACGTCGATCGCCAATGCCACCCTCATCGCCGCCCTGCAGTCGGGGGTCAGCCTCACCCTCGTCGGTCGGCTCTTCGGCGAACGGGTCCGGTGGCCCGAACTCGTGCTCACCGGCGCGGCCACCGGCGGCGTGGTCCTGGTGATCCTCGGCGGCCAGGCCGGCGGGGCCGGGCGGCTCAGAGGCGACCTGCTCGCCGTCGGCGGGATGCTGGCCAACACCGTGTACTTCATCCTGGCCAAGCGGACGCGCGCACGCACGGGGGTGCCGGCGGGGTCGTTCCAGGTCGGCCTGCTCACCGTGGCGGCCATGATGACGGTGCCGATCGTGCTGGCATCAGGATCCCCACCCGTTCCCGATGGCGGCGACTGGGTCAGGCTCATCGCCCTCGCCGTCGGGGGCACACTGGGCCACCTCGGCCTCAACTGGGCCCATCAACACGTCACGCTCACCACCGCCTCCCTGCTGACCCTGGCGGTCCCGGTGGTGTCGTCGACGGTGGCCTGGATCGTGCTCCACGAGCACCTCTCCGCGGTGCAGTGGCTGGGAGCAGGCCTCACCCTGGTCTCGCTGGCCGCCGTCGTCCTCCGCGCCGTACGGCCGGTCCGCCTCACCCCCGCCG
>CAVVGJ010000016.1:0-40619 GCA_963747745.1 uncultured Acidimicrobiaceae bacterium | reverse complement strand
ATCGGGTCAGTTCGCGCCCCGTCTTCCCGTCGGGGGTCACGAAATCGGCGCTCACGTGTCCGAGCCGGGCCGCCGGTCGGCCTCGGCCTCGGGGTCGCCGGTGTAGCCCGGCGGGTAGGTGCGGGCCAGCTCCTCGGGCGTGGGGTCGCGCTTCTCGTGCGCTTCCTTGGGCAGCAGGGCCGAGATGGCGGCCATGATCCGCTTGGTGTCGGCGTCGGCCGAGCGGTACTTCAACTCGACGGGCGTGCCGACCCGGATCGTGACCAGCGGCGGGTCGGTGACGGCCCAGATGTTGGGCAGCCGGGCCGAGCGGGGCCAGACCTGCTCGGTGCCCCACAAGCCGACCGGGATGACCGGCACCCGGGTCATGGCGGCCAGCTTGGCCGCGCCCCAGCGGCCCTTGAGCTCGGGGTCGAAGAAGGCCGGGCCGCGGGGGATGGTGCCCTCGGGCATGAGCATGACGATCTCGCCGGCCTCGAGCGCCTCGGCCGCCGCCTTGAGCGGCTCGTCGGACCCGGTGCCCCGGTCGACGCGGATGCCGCCCATGGCCTTGGCCATCTGCCCCACGATCGGCGCGTCGAACACCTCCTTCTTGCCGAGGAAGCGCACGGGACGGCCGGTCTGGGCCACGGTGAAGCTCATGGCCACGCCATCGAAGTACGAGCGGTGGTTGCCGACGATGATGCAGCCGCCCTCGGGGATGTTCTCGGTGCCGGCCAGGTCGAAGCGGGCGTACGGGATCAGCTCGGGCCGGGCGAAGGGCAGCATGGCCTGGGCCGGCTCGATGCCGAGGAACTTGGGCACGCCCGGCGGCTTGTCGAGCCAGCGCACCGGCCAGCGGCGGATGGTGGCGGCGATGCGCATGCGGGGGTCGGGGTTGACGACGGTGGGATGGGCCACCGCGCCGAGCAGGG
Organism: uncultured Acidimicrobiaceae bacterium; assembly: GCA_963747745.1. Classification (GTDB taxonomy): domain Bacteria; phylum Actinomycetota; class Acidimicrobiia; order Acidimicrobiales; family Salinilacustritrichaceae; genus Salinilacustrithrix. The sequence goes on along the minus strand of CAVVGJ010000016.1, from coordinate 39,705 downwards.
GTAGGTCGTAGAAGCTGTCGCTGTAGGCCCAGCACTCGTCGATGTCGATGTCGTGGTCGTCGCACCAGTCCTCGACCGCGGCGAGCTTGCCCGGACCCCAGACGAAGTGGCCGTCGATGGTGCCGTCGTAGAGACCGTTGTCGTCGACGCCGTAGCGGGTGGCGACGGCGTCGTCGAGGCCCATGGCGTCGGCGAAGGGCTTGACCAGGTCGTAGGGGCTGGTGGTGGCCAACACGACGGGCCGGCCGGCGTCCTTGTGGCCCTGGATGATGGAGTGGGCGTAGGGCTCGACCATCCCGCACAGCAGATCGGCCGCGATCTGGCCCGCCTCCTGCACCTTGGCGCGCTGCTGGCCGCCGCTGAACCGGGCGCCCTGGCGGGCCAGCAGCATCGACGGCCGGGTCTCGCCGATGAGGTTGAAGATCCGGTAGACGAGCTCCTCGCCGGGCAGGACCCGGTCGGAGATGACCCCGGCGGACCGCAGGGCGCTGGAGAGGACCGGGCCGCTGGCTCCCCGCAGCAGCGTTCGATCGAGGTCGAAGAAGGCGGCAGCAGTGGGCACGGGGCCACGGTACTGCGCCGCCACCCATTCGTTCTGGTGGGTCATCGCGACGTTCAGGACGACCGATGACCGACCAGAACGAGCGGTCGGGGGAAAACGAGGGGAGCCGGCCCAGGGGGGACAGGCCGGCTCCGCACCTCATTTTGCGTGCATCCGGTCGGAGGGGGGATTCCTTCCGGGCACACTGTGCGCTCGAGGGGGTTCTGGGGGGACAGTTGACCCTCTCGGCGATGTGTTGCTCAGTCAACCAAGCAGGCGGCAATCTGTCCAACAGTTCTCATAGATGGCTACCATCTGGTAAGCAGATGGCTGATGGATCTGCGCCAGCTCAACTCGCTGCTCGCCGTGGCCGAACACGGATCGTTCTCGGCCGCGGCCCGCGCCATCCACACGGTGCAGTCCAACGTGTCGACCCACATCGCCCGCCTGGAGAAGGAGCTCGGCGTCACCCTCGTCGACCGCAGCTCCGGCGGGCTCACCGAGGAGGGCGACGCGGCCGTGGCCCGGGCCCGGCGGATCCAGGCCGAGCTGGCCGCGCTGACCAGCGACGTGGCCGCGCTGCGCGACGAGGTGGTGGGCAGCGTGCGGGTGGGCGTCATCGGTTCCATCGGCCGGTGGCTGGTGCCCGGCCTGCTGGCCCGCATGCGCCGCCAGCACCCCAAGGTCGATCTCGTGGTCGTCGACGCCACCACCACCTCGCTGCTCCCCCAGCTGCTCGACGGCGGCCTCGACCTCGCCATCGTCAACCTCCCCGTGGTCGACCCGGCCATCACGGTCGAGCAGCTCTTCGAGGAGGAGCGGATCCTGGTGGCGCCGGTGGGTCACCCGCTGGCCGAGCGGTCCGAGCTGCACCTCGCCGACCTGGCCGGCCACGAGTTGATCCTCGAGCCGAGGGGCACCGCGTTCCGTGACGAGCTCGACCAGGCGGCGGCCGCGGCCGGGGTCGAGCTGCGCACGCTGGCCGAGGTCGACGGCATGACGCTGGTGGCGTCGCTGGCCTTCGGCGGCTACGGGCCCGCCATCCTGCCCACCACGGCCACGCTCGACGAACCCCCGGGCGCGTGGGCGTCCATCCCGGTGATCGACCTCCGCCACCGTGCCGTGGGACTGGCCCGCCGACGGTCCGGTCGTCTGGCCGCACCGTCCCGGGCGGTGCGCGACGTGGTGATCGGCCTCATCGCCGAGGAGGGGCCCCACCACCAGGGTGTCGAGGTCGACGCGACGGCATAGTCTCCGAAGCACTCCTGCATCCCAGAAATCGAGAGGCGACGCGTGGCCGAATCAATCACGATCACCGACAACCGCACCGGAGAATCGGTCGAGATCCCCATCGAGTACGGAGGGGTCAGCAGCGACGCCTGGCGCAAGCTGCTGCCGGGGATCTGGTTCGAGGACGAGGCCTTCACCGCCACCGCGGCCACCCGCAGCGCCATCACCGAGATCGACGGCGACAACGGCATCCTCCGCTATCGCGGCTACCCGATCGAGCAGCTCGCCGAGCACTCCACGTACCTCGAGGTGGCGTACCTGCTGATCTTCGGCGAGCTGCCCACCGAGGACGAGCTGTCCACGTGGTCGCACGACATCACGTACCACACCTACATCCACGAGAACATGCGCAAGCGGTTCCTCGAGGGCTTCCACTACGACGCCCACCCGATGGGGATGCTGGTCTCCTCGGTGGCCGCGCTGTCGACGTTCTACGAGAACGCCAAGGACATCTTCGATCCCGACGTCCGCTACAAGCAGATCACCCGGCTCATCGCCAAGATGCCCACGCTGGCCGCCGCCGCCTACCGGTTCAGCGTCGGCATGCCCTTCGTCTACCCCGACAACAGCCTCAGCTTCTCGGCCAACTTCTTGTCGACCATGTGGAAGGTGGCCGAGCCCCGCTACGACGCCAACCCGGCGCTGGCCAAGGCCCTCGACCTGCTGTTCATCCTCCACGCCGACCACGAACAGAACTGCGGCACCACCGCCATGCGGGTGGTCGGCTCGGCCCACGCCGATCCCTACTCGGCCACCGCGGCGGCCGCAGCTGCGCTGTACGGACCGCGCCACGGCGGGGCGAACGAGGCCGTGATCAAGATGCTCAACGAGATCGGGTCGATCGACAACGTCGACCGTTTCGTCGAGTCGGTCAAGCAGGGGCACGGCAAGCTCCAGGGCTTCGGGCACCGCGTCTACAAGAACTACGACCCGCGGGCGAAGATCATCAAGCAGGCCGCCGACGACGTGTTCGACGTCACCGGCAGGAACCCGTTGCTCGACATCGCCCTCAAGCTCGAGGAGGTGGCGCTGTCGGACGACTACTTCATCTCCCGCAAGCTCTACCCCAACGTCGACTTCTACTCCGGCCTCATCTACCAGGCCATGGGCTTCCCGACCTCGATGTTCACCGTGCTGTTCGCCATCCCCCGCACGTCGGGCTGGCTGGCCCACTGGGTCGAGCTGCTGGAGCAGGACCAGCGCATCGCCCGGCCCCGCCAGCTCTACGTCGGTCCCGACGCCCGGGACTACGTCGCCATCGAGAAGCGCTGAGTTGCACGCCAACACGATCGTCGACAACGCGTTGGTCTGGGCCGAGCGGCCCGACCCCGAACCCGGTGTCGGCGAGGTCCTGGTCCGCGTCCGAGCCGTGGGCATCAACGCCGCCGACCGGCTCCAGATCATGGGCTTCTACCCCGCGCCGCCCGGCTCGCCTCCCGACATCCCCGGCCTGGAGCTGGCCGGGTCGGTCGACGCGGTGGGGCCCGGTGTCACGCAATGGTCGACCGGCGACAAGGTCATGGCCGTCGTCGGCGGCGGGGCGATGGCCGAGCTGGCGGTGGTGCACGAACGCCACCTGCTGCCCGTGCCGGCGTCGCTGTCGTGGGAGCAGGCCGGCGGCTTCCCCGAGACCTTCACCACCGCCCACGACGCCCTGTTCAGCCAGGTCGGGCTGACGATGGGCGAGCGGGTCTGCATCCACGGCGCCGCCGGCGGGGTCGGCACGGCCGCCGTCCAGCTCGCGGCCGCGGCCGGGTGCACGGTGACCGCCACCGTCCGCAACCACGACCACCACGACGCGGTCCGTGACCTCGGCGCGCACGTGGTGATCGATCCCGTCGACTTCGTCGACGCCGGGCCCTACGACGTGATCCTGGAGCTGGTCGGTGCCCCCAACTGGCCCGGCAACATCGGGGCCCTCGCCACCTGGGGACGGATCATGATCATCGGCGTCGGGGCCGGCGCCACCACCGAGCTGTCGCTGGTCGACCTGATGCAGAAGCGGGGCACCATCCGGGCCTCGACGCTGCGGGCCCGTCCCCTCGAGGAGAAGGCCGCTGCGGCCCAGGCCATGATCCGACACGTCCTGCCGCTGGCCGCCTCCGGAGCCCTCACCGTGCCGGTCGAGGAGACCTTCGCCATGTCCGATGCGGCGGCCGGGTTCGACCGCTTCTCCGCCGGCGGCAAGCTGGGCAAGATCGTCCTGCTGAACGACTGATCCGGGGCGTCCGGGTCGTCGGGCGCCGGGGGGCCCACCCGGACGTCCCCTCCCCGATCCGCCACGTCACAGCGACAACGGCCAGGGTTGCCGTCGCCGGCCCCACCCGGACGTCCCCGATCCGCCACGTCACAGCGACAATCGCCCGGTACCCCTCGGGAACGAATCTGCACAGAATCGTTCCCGAACCGTCGAATTGGTCGCGGGGCGATTCGTCGACGAATCGTCGGGCCATTCCCAACACGACGGCACGTCGGCGACCCGTTGTCGCTACGACGTGGCGCTTTGGGTTGCCCCGCCACGAGCTGGCCGGCCGGCCGGCCGGGCCGGAGTTCGCCGGGTTCCTGTCAGAGGCCCCGGTCACCATCGATGCCATGACCTCGCCTGCGCTCCCGCCCGACTTCGACTTCCGGCTCGTGCCGTACCCGGATCATCCGGTGTGGCGTCGCCTGCTCGGCGGCCTCGAACTGCGCTACGTCCTCACCGACCGGATCTGCAGCCCGGATCGGGCCGAGTGGACGGTGGCGGCTCTCGTCGACTTCCTCGGCGACAGCGGCTTCCTCCTCAGCGGCCGGCCGAGCAAGAGAGTGTCGGACGCACTGCGGTGGGAGGTCGGCCGGGGCCGGGTCCACCGGGTGGGGCGGGGCCGCTACCGGGCCGGGTCGATGCCGGGCTCGACCCGGCGACGCATCCGCACACGCTCCCGCCAGCTCCGCACCGACGCCGAGCGAGCGGCCTGGGAGGCCGCCGTCACCGCAGTCAGCGAGACGGAGCGGTCGGCGTGAACCGCACCGGCAACCGCTTCACGCCACCGACCAGCGGGATGCCCACCGACTCGAGCGGGACGAGGTCACCGTTCACCTCGATGTCGGGCAGGCGGGTCAGCAGCTGGCGGAACACCACCGACACCTCACGGCGGGCGAGGTGGGCGCCGAGGCAGAAGTGGGGACCGGGGCCGCCGAAGCCGACGTGCGGGTTGGGGTCGCGACGCACGTCGAAGACCTCGGGATCGTCGAACTGGCGGGGGTCACGGTTGGCGGCCCCGTAGAACAGGACGACCTTGTCGCCGGCGGTGAAGTCGTGGCCCGAGACGGTGACGTCGCCGGTGGCGGTCCGGCGCATGAAGGTGACCGGCGACGCCACCCGGATGATCTCCTCCACCGCGGTGGGCGTGACCGCCTCGAGGTCGTCCTGCCAGATGCGGCGCTGGTCGGGGTTCTGCGACAGCAGGTGCATGCCGTGGCTGATGGCGGTGCGGGTGGTGTCGTTGCCGGCCACGGCCAGGAGGATGAAGAAGGGGGCGATCTCGCTGGGCGCCAGCATGTCCTCGCCGAGGTCGTTGTGGACCAGCTTCGAGGTCAGGTCGTCGGTGGGATCGGCGCGCCGCTCCTCGGCCAGGCCGTTCATGAGCGTGGTGAGCTCCATGCCCGCCTCGAAGATGGCGGTCATCGGGTCCTTGCCGCCCAGGAACTCCGGGTCGCCGCCGCCGAGGATCACGTTGGTGGCGTCGAGCACGGTCTGGAAGTCGCTCCGGGGGATCCCCATCATGTCGCAGATGACGAGGAGCGGGAACGGCTGCGACAGGGCCTCGACCAGGTCGACCTCGCCCCGCTCGCAGAACCCGTCGATCACCTCGGTGCAGATGGTCTCCACCGAGTCGAGCACGCCCTGCAACTGCCGGGGTGTGAAGGACCGGGCCACGATGCCGCGCTGGCGGGCGTGCCGGGGGTCGTCCATGTTGATGAACGATCCGAAGAACTCCAGGGCCTCGGCCGGCATGTCGGGGATCGAGACGGCCCCCTGGCCGGAGCAGAACTCCTTGGGCCGGCGGCTGATCTCGACCACCTCGTCGAAGCGGGTGACGGCGTCGAACCCCTCCCGCTCGCCGGTCAACGGATTGTCGAACTCGACCGGGACGAACGCATCCTGCTCGCGGATCTCGGCGAACCGGGCCATCCGCTCCTGCAGGGGCTGGTGCCAGAAGGACGCGTCGGCGAGCAGGTCACCGGGTGAAGCGGACAAAGGGGGCTCCTCGAATCTGGAAACGGGCGTTGCCGTTCACGCTAGTGACGACGGCGAGCTCAGAACCAGATGCGGAAGCCCAGGCACTCGACCGTGGGCTCGGGCCACCAGTCGATGGCCTCCTCCCGGGCGAAGCCCAGGCCTTCGTAGAGCCGGTGCGCCGCGGTCATGGGCGGCGTGGAGTGCAGCACCATGCCCACCGCCCCCTCGGCCCGGGCCCGCGCCATGACCGCCTCGGTCAGGGCCAGGCCGACCCCGCGGCGACGGGCGCGATCGCTCACGGCCAGCATCCGGATGGAGGCGATGCGGTCCTCGACGTGCTCGGCCATCGGGTTGGGGCCGGGGGCAACGTAGGTGATGCCCCCGAGGACGGAACCGTCGTCGTCCACCGCGACGAGCACGACCGCCGCCTCGGCCCGGTGGGCGACGTCGAGGAGCTCGGCGGCATAGTCGTCCGAGACGATCCCGAGCGGCTCGTAGGCCTCCAGCGTCAGCCGGCCGAGCGCCTCGTACTCGTCGGGCCGGACCTCTCGTACCTGCACCGGGTCAGCTTGCCCTACGGTCCCCTCGATGACGAACACCGATGACCCCGCCGGGTACGCCCGCCAGTGCTGGCGCACGCTCGAGCCGTACCACGGCATGATCTACTTCGTCCCCGAGGCGGAGGCCGCCTACGAGGAGATCGGTGTCACCGGTCGCAGCGGCTACTTCGGGTCGCGCAGCGCGGCGCTGGGCGCGGTCGGGCCGCTGGTGGTGCAGGCCACCTTCTTCAACTTCCACCCCCGCCTGGTCGAGGCGGCGATGGACGGACTCTGGGATCGCACGACCCCGGAGGCCATGCTCCTCGCCCGCCACCAGGCGGTCGACGCCGCCCTGCGCCGCCTGCTCGGCGAGGAGGTCGAGAACGACGCCGGGCGCGAGGCCGTCGACCTGCTGCGTCCCGCGGTCGAGGCCGCGGTCGCCCGACCCGAGGGCCGGCCCCTGTTCGCCGGTCACGCCCGGCTGCCCGAGCCCGAGGTCCCCCACCTGGCGCTGTGGTGGGCCATCACCCTCCTGCGGGAGTTCCGGGGCGACGGTCACATCGCCGCCCTCGTCGACGCCGAGCTCTCGGCCGTCGAAGCCCTCGTCCTGCACGGCGCGGCCGGCGAGGTGCGGGCCTCGGTCCTGCAGTCGACGCGCGGCTGGTCCGACGACGAGTGGCGCGCCGGCACCGAGCGGCTCCGCCGCCGCGGTCTGGTCGAGGACGACGGGCAGCTCTCCCCCGCCGGCGCCCAGCTGCACGCCCACATCGAGGCCCGCACCGACGCCCTCGCCACCCCGGCATGGGGCGCGATCAGTGCCGAGGACGCGGCCCGGGTCCGGGCCATCGTCCGACCGTGGTCCAAGACCATCGCGGCCACGGCCTTCGGACAGCCCTTCCGATAGCGTCGCTCCATGGACTTCTCGTGGACGCCGGAGCTGCTCGCCCTCGCCGACGAGGCCCGCCAGGTGGGTCGCGACGCCGCCGAGGGACGCTGGTTCCACGAGGACTCCTGGATCGCCCAGACCGATCGCACCTTCGCCAAGGAGCTGGCCTCCCGGGGCTGGCTCGGCATGACCTGGCCCACCGAGTGGGGCGGCGGCGGCCGCTCGGCTCTCGAGCGCTTCGTCGTGTTCGAGGAGCTGATCACGCAGGGCGCGCCCATCGCCGGCAGCTGGTTCGCCGACCGCCAGATGGGTCCCACGCTGTTGCAGTTCGGCACCGACGAGCAGCGCCGGCGCTGGCTGCCCGGCATCATCGCCGGCGAGTCGATGTGGTGCATCGGCATGTCGGAGCCCGATGCCGGCTCCGACGTGGCCTCGCTGCGCACCAGCGCGGTCCGCGACGGCGACCAGTGGGTGGTCAACGGCCAGAAGATCTGGAACTCGGGCGGCGCCGAGGCCGAGTGGTGCTACCTCATCGCCCGGACCGATCCCGATGCCCCCAAGCACAAGGGCCTCTCCGAGTTCATCGTCGACATGACCTCGCCCGGCATCACGGTGAAGCCGATCCGTGACATGACCGACGACGAGCACTTCTGCGAGATCTACTTCGACGACGTGCGGGTACCCGCCGCCAACCTGGTGGGTGAGCTGAACGGCTCGTTCGGCCAACTCATGCGCCAGATGGAGCACGAGCGGGGCGGCATCGACCGGTTGGTGTCGAACAAGCGCCTCTACCTCGACTGCCTCGAGCACCTCCGCAGCCAGGGACGCCAGGACGATCCGGTGCTCCGCCAGGAGATCGCCGCCATCGAGACGGCCTACCGCATCGGCCGCCTCCTGGTGCTGCGCGAGACCCTGCAGCAGGCACCCCGCGGGTTCTCGGCCGCCACCAAGACCTTCGGCACCGAGTTCGAGATCCGGGTCGCGGACTTCTGCGGCCGGGTCCTGGGCCCGGGCGCCACCCTGGCCGACGCCGGTGACGAGCACCGCCTGCGCCGGCGGGTGGCCCGCAACATCTGCTACGCCCCCGGCTACACGATCATGGGCGGCACCACGCAGATCCTGCGCAACATTCTGGGCGACCGGGTGCTCGGGCTCCCGCGCTCGACGCCCCGCTAGCGGGGTCGCTCGTCGAGGCGGCGCACGAGGGGCATCTCGTCGGGCCGCACCGACTGCAGCACGACCCGCACCTCGACGATGTCGGCCGCGTCGGGGCGGACGAGCACGGGGTTGCACGACAGCTCGAGCACCTCGGGCGCGGCGTCGACGATGGCCGCCAGGCGCCGGACCAGATCGAGCACGTGGGCGCGGGCGTCGACGTCGAGGGCGTCGGACATGCCGGACTCGGCGAGCAGCTCGCGGGCCCCGATGTCGGTGAGCGGCAGCACCCGGCGGGGCGCGTCGACGAAGCGGCTGGCGGCCCCGCCGGGACCGACCCGGACCACCGGGCCGACCACGGGGTGGGTCTCGACCGAGACCCGCACGTCGGTCCCCGGCGCCACCATCGGCTGCAGGATCATGGGCCAGGCCCGGTCGCCGAGCGTCTCGGCGATGGCGGCCGCGGCACCCCGAACCTCGTCGAGATCGAACAGGTCGAGGTCGACCCCGCCACCGCGGGTGGCGGCCCCGGGGAGGTGGTGCTCGGACTTGAGGGCGAGCAGGCCCTCGACCTCCACCCCGTCGAGATCGTCGAGCGAGTGCAGCACCGTCACGGGCACGGGGTCGAGCCCGCCGGCGCGCAGGATCTGGCGGGCGACATCGGGCGCGACGAGCCGCCGGTGCGCGCCACCGAGGGTCTCGTGGACCAGGGCGGCGACGGGGGCGGGATCGTCGAGGGCGAGCACCTCGCCCTGTTCCTCGCTGGCCCGCCAGGCGGTGTGGCGGGCGGCGCGGCCGACGGCGTAGGCGGCCTCGTCCGGGAAATCGAACACCGGCACCCCGCCGGCGGTCACGGGTGGATGGGTCCCGTAGATGCAGGCCACGACGGTGACACCGGGGTGGTCGGCCGCGGCCCGGTCGAGGACGGCGGCCATGGAATCGATGTCGCCGGTGTCGTAGGGCGCATGGACGACGAGGGCGATGTCGACCCCGGGATCGACCAGCACGGCGTCGAGCACCGTGCGGTACGCGTCGGTCCCGGCGTCGTAGGCGAGGTCGACCGGGTTCGAGCCGCGCCGGCCGCGGAGGCGGAGATCGTCGATGGCGGCCAGGGTGGACTCGGCGAGCGGCGCCAGGGTGAGGCCGGCGTCCACGCAGGCGTCGGCGGCCATCGAGGCGCTCCCGCCGCTGTTGCCCACCACGACCACGCCGGATCCGGCGGGGATGGGTTGGTGGCTGGCCACCAGGGCCACGTCGAGCAGCGAGTCGATGGTGGGGACCCGGACCACACCCGTCTGACGGAGCAGGGCATCGATGGTGTCGTCGTCGAGGCCCTCGTGGTCGCTGGCCCGGCCGCCGCCCTCGTCGGCCTCGGTCTGGTCGAGCACGGCGCCGGCGCGCACGGCGAACACCGGTTTGGTGGCCGCCACCTGGCGCACGTTGCGCCCGAAGCGGCGGGGGTTCCCGAACGACTCGAGGTAGAGCAGGACCACGTCGGTGCGCTCGTCGTCCATCCAGTACTGCAGCAGGTCGTTGCCCGAGAGGTCGGCCTTGTTGCCGACCGCCACGAAGCTGGAGATGCCCAGGCCCTTGCGCCGGGCCGCGGTCAGGATCACGGCGCCGAGGGTGCCCGACTGGCTGAGCAGGCCGACCCGGCCGGCCAGCGGCTCGATGTCGGCGAAGGTGGCATGCAGGGAGACGTCGGGCGCGGTGTTGACCAACCCGAGGCAGTTGGGCCCGAGGATGCGGACCCCGAAGCGCCGAGCGGTGGTGATGAGGCGGGCCTGCTCCTTCTGGCCTTCAGGGCCGACCTCGGCGAACCCGGCCGAGATGACCACCGCGGCCCGCACCCGGGCCCGTCCGCATTCCTCGACCACGCCGACGACGTCGGCGGCCGGGACGCAGATCACCGCCAGATCGATGGCGTCGGGAACCTCGAGCACGGACGAGTACGCCCGTACGCCGGCGACCGACCGGGCCTCGGGGTGAACCGGGTACACCGCACCCTGGAACGTGGTCCCGTGGAGGCCGTCGAGGATGTTGCGCAGCATCCGGTGCCCGATGCCGGAGGGGTTGCGGCCGGCGCCGATGACCGCCACCGTGCGGGGTTCGAGGAGGCGGACCACGGCCTGGCGCTCGGCGGCCCGGGCCCGCTCCTCCATCCGCTGGGCGGCCTCCTCGCTGGGCTCGATGTCGAGCGTGACCTCGATGACGCCGTCGCTGAAGGTGCTCTTGGCCTCGAAGCCGGCTTGGGTGAAGACCCGCACCATGCGCCGGTTGGTGGGCAGGACGTGGGCGTCGAAGCCCTGGATCCCCACCTCACGGGCGTAGGCGGCCAGGTACTCGAGCATCAAGGTGGCGATGCCCCGGCCGTGGTGCTCGTCGTCGGTGAAGAACGCCACCTCGGCCAGCGGACGCTCGCCGTAGCGGTCGTAGCGGGCGACGCCGATGACCTCGCCGTCGAGCTCGGCCACGAACGCCATGCGGTCGACACCGTCGACGGTGGTCAGGTGGCGGAGGTCGTCGTCGGAGAGGTGGGGCCGGGGGCTGAAGTAGCGGAAGTAGATCGACTCGCTCGACTGGCGGGAGTGGAACGACCGGATGGCCTCGGCGTCATCGGGCCGGATCGGGCGCAGGTGGGCCGTGGTCCCGTCGGTGAGGACCACGTCGGAGGCCCATCGTTCACTGCCCGTGTCGGTGACGTCCACGGCTCGCAGCGTAGGGCCGACCTGACCGGAACCGGCGTGGCGGGGCGATACCGTCACGGCATGCGCCGGGACCGTTCGCGCCGCGTCACCCTGGTCGGCCTCGTCGCCGCCGGGTTGCTGGTGCTGGGAGGCTGCGCCGCGTCCGACCTGACCATCTCATCCGGGTCGTCGACCGACGTCGGCACCCGCAGCAACGGCGGCCCCGACCCCGCAACTCTCGGTCCCGATGCGGTGGTCGACCTCGCCTTCCGTGACCTGGGCGAGTACTGGAAGACCACCTTCCCCGACGTGTACGGCGGCCGGTTCCGTCCCCTGCGCGGCGGGCTGGTTCCCTACGGCCCCGACACACCGGTACCGGCGTGCGGGCCCGACCCGATCATCTACCAGGACGTGGAGGCCAACGCCCTGTACTGCCCGGACGAGGATCTCATCGCCTGGGATCGCGTCAACCTCGTCCCCGATCTGGACCAGCGCTTCGGCCCGCTCACCGTCGGCATCGTCATGGCCCACGAGTTCGCCCACGCCATCCAGGCCCGGGCCCGGGTCCACGGCAGCGCGGTCACCCTGGAGCTGCAGGCCGACTGCTTCGCCGGCGCCTGGGTGGCCGACGCCGACGACCGCCTGGCCGTCTTCGCCACCACCGGCGACAGCCTCGACCAGGCCATCGGTGGGTTCCTCGAACTGCGCGACACGTTGGGCGTCACGGCCCAGGACCCCAACGCCCACGGCACGGGCTTCGATCGTGTCTCCGCCTTCCAGGACGGCTTCGACAGCGGCACCGACACCTGCGTGGCCTACGAGGACAACCCACCCGCCGTGGTGGCCATCCCGTTCACGAGCTACACCGAGCTCAACCAGGACGGCAACCTGCCCGTCGACGAGCTGGTCGACCCGCTGATGGCCGACCTCGATTCGTTCTACCGCAAGCTCCTCGACGACCAGGGTGCGACGTGGTCGCCGGTCAAGGGGTTGGTGCCCGTGGATCCGGCGGTCGACGAGGTGACCTGCGGCGACGAGGACCTGCAGGGCTCCGACCTGGAACGGGCGTCGTTCTACTGCGTGGCCGACGACACCATCTACATCGACAACGTCGACCTGATCCCGTCCCTCGACGCCATCGGCGACTTCGCCTTCGGGGGCGAGTTGGCCCGCCAGTACGCGTTCGCGGCCCAGTCCGAGCTGGGCCTCCTCGACCGGTACGCCGACACCAACCTCCACGCCGACTGCCTCACCGGCATGTTCGCGGCGTCGGAGTTCCGCCAGGAGGTGCCCGACCAGCAGCTGGTCCTCTCCCCCGGCGACCTCGACGAGATCATCACCGCGTTCCTGGCCTTCGGTGGGGGTACCGATGCCAGCGCGTTCCAGCGCACCGCCGCGTTCCGCAGCGGCTTCGAGGGCAACTTCGACGCCTGCCAGCCCTACCTCCGCTGAGCCAGCCCCGGGGCGGCGACGCTAGAAGCCCCGGCGGGCGCGGGCCTTGCGGCTCTCCCGGACGACGAGGAAGCCGATGAGCACGACGCCGGCCGAGATGATGAAGAAGATGGCGCCCTGGAGCCAGCCGCCCCGGTCGCCGGGGTCGGTGGGAGGGGTGCCGGTGTTCGGTCGCTGGATGCTGTGCGGGATCTCGCTGATGACCGAGGTGGTCGTGCTGTCCAGGTCACCGGTCTGGGCGACGGACGCCGAGGCCGTTGACCACGAGCCGAGGGCAACCATGAGGGACACGGCAACGGCAACGGCGACGAGCCGGACACGGAGTCGGGGGGGCACCCCTCCATCGTCGTCCTGTCGGCGGTCGGGGGGCCAATCGGCCGCACTGGTCGACGGGACGCGGCGCAGGCCGGTCCGGGGACCGGCCTGCGCCCATCGCATTCGTTCCCGGTCAGCGACCGGGGGCGGTCACTTCGCCAGCTTCGGGGCCGGCGAGTCGCCGTTGACGACCTTCTTGAAGCCGGTGCCGACAGAGACCTTGGGGACCTTCTTGGCCGGGACCGGCACGGGCTCGCCGGTCTGGGGGTTGCGGGCGGTGGTCTTCTTGCGGGCCACGCGCTCGAACTTCAAGAAGCCGGTCCAGGAGATGGGTTCCTTGCCCGCCTTGGTCACCGCCTGCACGACCTCCTCGAAGCCGTTCAGCACGTTGCCCGCCGTCTTCTTGTCGACGCCGGCCTGCTTCGCGACCTGCTCGATGAGCTCGCTCTTGTTCATCTGTCCTCCTCGGGGGGTAACTCGGGGTCGGCAGTCTGTCTCCCGCGCTGCCGGCCCGCGCGGATACCCCGCGCCGGGTCAGACCATCACACCGTCTGCAGCCCGATCAGGCCGATCGACTGCGAGCTGACCTCGACCGTGCGGCACCCGAGCGCCACGTCGTGGCCGGCGCCGACGTTGCGCACCGTGGCACAGACCTCGTGTACCCCCGGCGACACGAGCCACACCACGGCGAAGCCGTGGACGCCGTGGGAGTCATCGGGCCGGTCGGCGGACAGCTCGGTGGGATCGCCGTCGACGGTGACCAGCACCGGGACCGGACCGGTGGTGTCGGGGTCCATGGCCCAGCCCCGCACGACGATGCCGAACGGGTTGGCCACCGCGCTGTCGATGCCCCCGACGGGATCGATCGAGGTCGGCGTCGGGGCCAGCGGCGCCGGCGGGGCCGGTGACTCCGGTGACACCGCCGAGGCGGAAGCGGCCGGTACGGCCGTGGTGCCGGTGAGGAAGCGCAATCCCGCGGTGTCGCCGGCTTCGTAGCCCGACGCCCGGAAATCCGTCGGGTGCATGGTCTGGACTCGACCCTGGTAGGTCCAGCGGTAGTGGGCGAGGCCGACGGCATGACCGAGCTCGTGGCGCACGGTGTTCTGGATCTCCTCGAGGGAGTGGTAGCCCAGACGAGGGTTGAACCACATGCGACCGGCGACGACGACGCCGCCTTCGATGGAGGGTCCGCCGCACCCGAGCCACGAGCCGCCGCAGGGCGACGTCGACGACACCACCACGTCGATCTGGCCCCGGCCCGGGACCGAGCCCCACGGGTACAGGCCAGGTGCGACGGTGAGCGACGGACCACCCGCGGTCGTCGCCGCCGTCGCGGCCTGCTGCACGAGGGGCCGGTACGACTCGATGCCGTCGGAGGCCACGAGCCGGATCTGGTAGGCGTCCAGCGCGGTGGCGTCGCCGTAGGTGGTGAAGCCGTCGTGGACGGTGATCCCGCTGCTCGGGGTGGTGGCGGTCTGCCCCTTGGCCTCGTACACGACGTGGTCGCCGTCGTGGAAGACCAGCTCCAGGCCGGAGACCTCGTCGATGCTCGTCCCGTCGGGAGCCACGCCACCGTCCAGACCCGATGCGTCGGCCCGGACGAGGCCGGCGACGGTGACCGCCGCGGCCACGGCCACGGCCGCGAGGAGCGCCAGTCGACCACGTCGGCTCGCGAGTTGGCTCCGGTGCACGATGACAGTCCCCTGCTCGACCCCAGGTCACGGGGCACGACCCGCCCTGCGACCGACAACGGGCGCGATCCTATCTGTCCGTTCTGTCCGGTTCGCCATTCCGCCGCCGGCGGATCGCCACCACCACGCCGAGCGCCAGCACGAGGGCGACCGCGGCGGCGCCGATCACCGCGGCGGTCGGGCCGCCCGAGCCGGAGTCCTCACCGGCAGCGGGGCGGTAGGTGAACCGGTACGACTGGCTCTGGACGTCACCGTCGGTGCCGGCGAAGCGGTAGTCCACCACGTAGGCGCCGGCGGTGCGGAGGGCGTCGAAGCGCACGGTGGCCTGTCGATGGTCGGCGCGCACCTCGACGGTGCCGAGACCCGGGACGGGCCGACCGTCCTCGCCGGTCACCGCGATGGTCACGCTGGGATCGATCGGGTCGAGGAAGGTGAGCTCGACGTGGTCGACGACACCGCTCACCCGCTCTCCCGGCCCGGGGACCGCCCGCTGCACCTGGGTGTGGGCCCACGCCGGCCCGCCGGTGGCCAGCACCACCAGCACTGCCAGCACCGCCGGCACCACGATGAGCCCGAATCGCCGCGCCCCGCATCGACGGGACCGGCGGCGAGAAGCGGTCAATTCACCTGGCGCTCTCGGCCCTCCCAGAACGGTGCCCGCAGCTTGAACTTCTGGAGCTTGCCGGTGGCCGTCCGGGCGAGCTCGTCGCGGAACTCGATGCTGGTGGGGCACTTGTAGTGCGCCAGCTTGCCTCGGCAGTACTCGATGAGGGTCGCCTCGTCGACGTCCTCGCCCGGCGCCAGCACCACCAGCGCGGTGACCGTCTCGCCCCACTTCTCGTGGGGGACACCGATCACCGCCACCTCGGCCACGGCCGGATGCGAGAACAGGCAGTCCTCCACCTCGATCGACGACACGTTCTCGCCGCCGGAGATGATGACGTCCTTCTTGCGGTCCGAGATCGACAGGTAGTGGTCGTCGTCGATGGAGCCGCCGTCGCCGGTGTGGAACCAACCGCCGTCGAGCGCCGCCTCCGAGGCCTCCGGGTTCTCCCAGTAGCCCTCGAGCACGACGTTGGACCGGGCCAGCACCTCCCCCGTGTCGCTGATGTCCAGCTGCACGCCCAGCGCCGGGGCGCCGGCCCGGCTGAGCTTGCGAGCCCGCTCCTCGGGCGGGAGGTCGTCGTATTCCTCCCGGCTGCGGTTGATGGTGAGCAGCGGTGCGGTCTCGGTGAGGCCGTAGATCTGGACGAACTCCCAGCCGAGGTCGCGCTCGACGGCCTCGATGGTGGCGGTGGGCGGCGGGGCGCCGGCCATCACCCAGCGGACGTGGCCGGACCCGGGGATCGGCCCGTCCCAGTCCTTGGCGGCGTCGAGCACCATCGATCCCACCGTGGGGGCACCGCACATGAGGCTCACGCCGTGGTGGTCGACGCGGCGGAGGATCTCCTCGCCGTTGATCCCCCGCAGCACGATGTGCTTGCCGCCCATGGCCGTGACGGCGTACACCATCCCCCAGCCGTTGCAGTGGAACATCGGCAGGGTGTGGAGGTAGACGTCGCGGTCGCTCACGCCCATGTGCCAGCCGAAGGTGGCGGCGTTGAGCCACAGGGTGCGGTGGGTGAGCTGCACTCCCTTGGGGCGGGCGGTGGTGCCGCTGGTGTAGTTGATGGTGGCGGTGTCGTCCTCGTCGGCATCCCACGGCGCGGGCTCGCCGTCGTGGCCGAAGAGGACCTCGTCGGTCTCGGCGCCGAGCACGAAGCGGTGTTTGGCCGTGACGTCGCGCAGCGAGTCGTCGAGATCGGGATCGACGAGCAAGACGCTGGCCCCGGAGTGCTCGACGATGTAGCGGACCTCGTCGGGGCCGAGACGGAAGTTGATCGGCACCAGCACCCGGCCGTAGGCGCTGACCCCGAAGAACGAGGTGAGCAACCGGGCCGAGTTGTGGCTGACGACGGCGACCCGCTCGCCCTGACCCACGCCGAGCGCGTCGAGGCCGGCGGCCTGGGCCCGCGCCCGCCGGGCCATCTCGCGGTAGGTCACCTCGCCCCAGGACTCCGCCGGCTGGTCGGGTTCGTCGACGAAGGCGATGCGGTCGCCGTAGACGAGCTCGGCCCGCTCGATGTGGTCTCTGACGGTCAGCGGTACGCGCATGGGCCGAACAGTAGCGACCGCCCCCACCCCCGTTCTGGCCGGTCATCGCGACACCTGGAGCGACCGATGACCCACCAGAACCGATCTGGGGTTCCTGTCAGGGGGCCTGGTTACCGTTGACGGCGGTCCTCGACCACTCGCACCCGGTGCCTCCGTCCCAACCCGAGAGGTGCCCCGTGCTCCCGGAACCTGTCATCCAACTGCTCCGCCGTCAGCAGGGCGCGATCGCCGTTCACCAAGTCCAGGCCCACTACCGGGACAAGCCCGAACGGCGAACGATCTACGGCCATCCCGAGCTCGTCCGAGTCACACCTCGGGTCCTCGTCCACCGGGCAGTTCCACCGTCGCCCGAGCAATCGCTCATCGTCGCCGTACTCGACGCGGGTCGAGTCGCGGCGGTGTGGGGGAAGTCGGCGACGAGCCACTGGGGCTTCAGCCGATTCCGACGGTTGCCCGCGCACGTCGCCATCGCACGCCAGCGGGTCAAGTCGTCGCGCATCGGCCAGCTGCACCTCATCCGAGATCTCCGTCCGGAAGACATCGACACCCACCTCGACGTCCCCACCTGTCGGCCGGAGCGAGCCGTCCTGTGGCTCGCGGCGATGTGGACCCACCGGTTCGGTCACGAGATCGCCACCGAACGGACGTCGGCCGTCGTCGACCAGGCGTGGCGGCAACGGCTCGTCGACGGTCACGCCATCCACGCCCTCGCCGAACGAGCAGGAGGCCGGGGCCGATCGGGAATCGTCGTGCTCCGCGAGGTGCTCGCATCACGGCCGCCGGACTACCAGCCAGCCGGGAGCGCGCTCGAGGAGCGCTTCGAAGCGATCGTCTCTCCCTCGGTCGCCCGAGCGCTCGACCGGCAGGTCACCGTCGACGCCGAGGTCGTGATCCGCACGGTCGACTTCCGCCTCCGGCCGTGGCCGCTGATCATCGAGATCAACGGCGAGGCCTTCCACACCTCGCTCACCGATCGCGCCGCGGATGCCGAGCGCTACGCACGCCTCATCGATCTCGGGTTCTCGGTGGCGGTCTTCTGGGAGTACGACATCTGGCACGACACGCCCACGGTCCGATCGGCCATGGAGCACCTCCTGTGGCATCCGGACTCGACGCCGCGCCTGCATCGCCCGACGCGGGCACCGTGGGAGACCTGAGCGCGCCCCGCTGGCGCCCACGGCGCCCACGCACCCCTCCGGCCGTCCGCCCCAACCCCGTTCTGGCCGGTCATCGCGACAGCTGGAGCGACCGACGACCCACCAGAACGAACTCGTGACAACGCCATCCCCGTTCTGGTCGGTCATCGCGACAACTGGAGCGACCGACGACCCACCAGAACGAGCCCTACCCCGTTCTGGCCGGTCATCGCGACAGCTGGAGCGACCGTTGACCCACCAGAACGGGGCTGGGGGGCGTCAGCGAGCGGGCGCCAGGGCGTTGAGGTGGGCGAGGAGGGCGCGGCCGGCGGCGCCGGCCCAGATCTCGGCCGACGCGTCCCAGGTGGGATGGACGCCGTCGGGAACGAGCCGCGCCAGGTCGGGGCCGAGGCCCTCGATGACGGCGGCGTAGTCGAACACCGAGACGTGGGCGGGATCGGCGGAGGCGGCGTCGCGGAGGAGCTGGTTGAACAGGGCGGTGCGGGTGGCGTGGTCGGGGGGAAGGGCGCGCAGCCGGGCGGCGTCGGGCAGTTGTCCGCCGCCGACCACCGGGGACGTCATGAGGACCACGTGGCCGACGCCGCCGGCGCGCAGCTGCGCGATGCCGTCGTGGAGGGCGGCGGCCAGCCGGGCACGGAAGCCGGTGTCCTCCACCGACGTCGCGGTGTCGAGGCCGGGCAGGCGCCAATCGGCGATCTCCCACACGCCCGAGAACACCAGGGCGACGTCGATGTGCTCGGCCTGCGCCGCGGTGCGCCAGTCGGCCGGCCAGCCCCGGCACTCGTCGGGGACCTCGTACCAGATGGGGTTGCCGGAGCGATCCAGCGCCTGGGGCCGTTCGCCCTGCTGGAGCAACCCGCAGCCGAGCCGGGCGTCACCGGCGCGGATGTCGATCTCGCCGGTGGTGTCGGACCAGCTGGCCAGGCCGAGGTGGTTCATGAGCGCGGTGGAGCCGCCGAACACGCCGACCCGGGGCCGCACCGCCACCGAACCGTTGTCGCTCGAACCACTGTCGCTCGAACCACTGTCGGCCCGGCGAGCGGCGAAGGCGTCCTCGGCGGCGCTGAAGGCGTAGACGGGTTCGGAGGTCGGGACGGCGAAGGCGACCACGGCGATGACCACGGCGGTGGCGATCATCGGGACGAGGCGGGTGCGGAACACGGGGAGACCGTTGCGGAGCAGGCGGCGGGTGTCGTCGAGCATGGGCCGCTCGATGAGCCGGTAGCCCACGGTGCCGATGGCGATCCCGACCGAGATCTTGAGCAACGCCAGCGTCGACATCGGCACCGATGCCGGCACCACGTCGTCGAGGAACACGAACATCGGCCAGTGCAGGACGTAGATCGACAGCGCGGCCCGCCCCAGCCAGACGAGGGGCCGCAGCTCCAGGAACCACCGCAGGGCGGGTTCGTGCACCTCGATCGCCGCCACCACCGCGACCACGGGAATGGCGAACAGGTAGATGCCGCCGGCGTAGAGCCACGACGAGGCCCGGTCGACCAGGATCAGGGTGGCCACGATGGCGACGGCCGACACCTTCCCGGCTCGGTGGATCCACTGGCGGGTCGCGGGACCGGCGCCGGACCACGCCGCCGCGCTGGTCCCGAGCGCGGCGCCGGCCAGGAACTCGAGCAGACGGGTCTGGGTCCCGAAGTAGATGGCGTCGGGAGACGGGTGGACCACCACGTTGACCACGCCCGTGACGACCGCGCCCGCGCCGAGGACCATCCATCCCGGACGCCGGATGCGCCGTGACACGAACGCACCGACGGCCAGCAGCACGGGCAGGACGAGGAAGAGCTGCTCCTCGATGGACAGCGACCAGTAGTGCTGGAAGGCCGACTGCCGCTCGAACAGCTCGCCGTAGGACTGGCCCGAGTCGATGAAGTGCCAGTTCGACGTGTAGGTGAGCACGGATCGCACGTCGGCCCCGAGGGCGGCCCGGGTGGTGTCGGACCCCACCAACACCGTGACCCCGACCGCGAGGGCGACCCCCACCAGGGTCATGGGGAGAAGCCGCAGGGTGCGCCGCATCCAGAACGCCCGGAAGCCCTCGGCCCGGCGCCGCTCCCAGCTCCGGGTCGCCAGGTAGCCGGACAGCACGAAGAAGATCGTCATCCGGGCGAAGCCGCCGCGGACCCAGTCGAGCTGGGCGTGCCAAGCCAGCATGCCGATCAGCGCGAAGCCTCGGAGACCGTCGAGGGCCACGACCCGCCCGCGGTTCGCGCCACCGTCGCGGGCGCGCTGGCGCCGGCCCCGATACGACGGAGCGGTGTGCGACGGCCGATCCGTCAGTGCTGGCGAGGACGTCTGCACGGTGGGGGAAGGCTACCGAGCACCACCCACCCCGCTGATGGCGGGCGTCCAGAGCCGGCATCGCGGTCCGGGGCTGTGGTGTTGCGCCATTGCAACCCCACAGCCCAGGACCGGCCCGATGGCGAGCGTCAGCCGGCGGGCAGGACGGCTCGCCAGCGATCGAAGCCGGCGCTGGTGTGCTGGCCGCCGTCGTGGGTCAGCACGAGGCCGTCGTAGCCGGCGTGGCGGTCGAGCCACGCCAGGCCGTCGACACCCATGACGAAGACCGCGGTGGCGTAGGCGTCGACCAGGGTGAGGTCGGGTCCGACGATGGTGACGCTGGCCACGTCGGTGGTGGGCTGGCCGGTGTGGGGATCGATGATGTGGGCGCCGCGCTCGTAGGTGGCGGAGGTGGCGATCGCCATGGGGCCGTACAGCTCGATCACGGCGGCGAGCGATCCGGCGTCGTCGGGGTGGCGGATGCCGACGCGCCATGCCGGATCGGGCAGGGGCCCGCCCCGGACGGCGATGTCGCCGCCGGCGTTGATGCTGAAGTTGCCGAGGCCGTGCTGCTCGAGGAGGGCGGCACCCCGCTCGATCGACCATCCCTTCACCAGACCGGACGGATCGAGCGTGGTGCCGTTGGGGGCCGGCACGGCGAAGGCGTCGAACGCGCCGCCGGTGTCGAGGCGGAGCTCCTCGCACTGGAGCAGGACGTGGCGGATCTCGTCGCTGACGTCGGCCAGGGTCAGCTCACCGCGGCCGAGCCGGGAGATCGGGCTGTCCTCGATGTAGGGGCTGAACGTCTCGTCGACGTGGTGGAGCCAGGTGATCAGCTCAACCAGGCCCGGCGTGCCCTCGACGTCGTCGTGGACGTCGATGCTCACCGCCATGCCCATGACGTGTTCGACGTGGTGGAAGCCGGGCATCGGGTCGGGGGAACGGGTCGGCTCAGGTCGGCTCAGGAGAGCTGGGTGACGTTGGCCGAGCGGGCGGCGTCGATGGCCGATTGCAGCGAGCGGGCATAGTCGGTGCTGGTGTAGGTGGCGCCGCTGACGATGTGGATCTGGGCCCCCTGGACCGACAGCGCCTCCTGGTCGAGCCGGGGCACGGCGTAGTCGTTGATCTGGATGCTGGTGCCCCGATCGTTGGGCGTCTGGATGGCGTCGACGTTCACCAGGCTGCCGTCGGGACCGAAGGTGGCCTCGACCTGCACGTCGCCCCACCGGTTGTGGTAGACGGCGCCGTCGACGACCACCGGCTGCCCGCTGGATGCCGCCGTCGTGCTGGGGGCGCGGTCGAACCGGGCGCGACGGGGCCGACCGTTCCGCCAGCGGTGGTGGACGGCGACGAGTTGGAGGCGCCGGACACGATGTTGGCGGCGGCGACCTGCTGCATGCCACCGGTACCGATGTTGAAGAAGCTGGTCAGGGCGGCGGTGGCCCCCAGGGTCAGTCCGATGGCCGCGGCCCGGGCCTGACGGGCCGGGTGGCGGCGGGTGCGGCGTCGGCCCGACCCGGAGGACGAGGTCGCACCACCGCCGGCGCCGCCGTCGGTCCCGGCCCGGCGCTGGGCGAGCCGCTCGAGCCGGGCGGCGAGCGCGGCGTCGGTGTCCGATCCACCGGTGTTGCGCCGCGGTGCGGGCCGACCGGGGGGGCGTGGGGGCATCTGGCTCATGTTCCCAGTGAGCCATGCCAGCTTCGGAGCCGGCTTGTACCCACCTGAGAGCCAGCTGAGAATGTCACCAGTCGGCTACGGCCCTCGACAGGGCGTCGACGATGCGGATGGCGAGGGCGTAGGTGGCAGGGGCGACGATGGCGATGAGGCCGATCTGGAAGGCGAGGCGGCGGGCGTCGGTGCCCATCTGGTAGCCGTGGACCAGCATCAGGGCCACACCCAGCGTGGAGCCGACGTGGATCACGCGCCACAACTTGCGGTCGGCGATGCGGCGCGGCCAGGTGGTGAACACGGCCCCGGCGAAGAGGTAGGTGGAGATCACTCCCCACGCCAGGGCCCAGCGCTGGGTGGACGCGATCCCCGGCACCAGGACCTCGGCGACGCCGACGGCGGCATCCCGGTCGAAGTACGAGGCCACCACGTGCACGGCGATGGCGGCGAACGCGAGTCCACCGAGACCGTTGTGGAAGTCGAGCCACCACGCCGGACGCCGCCGCTCGCCGGTCTCGCGGGCCGAGAACAGGAATCCGGTCACCAGGGCGGCCACGGCCACCACTGCGGACACGATTCCAGTGGAGCGCGTCAGCGCCGGCCAGATGTCGTTCATGGGTGCTCCTGTGCGGGGGGTCGGGCGGCGGCCGGCGGGGCCGCGACGGGGATGGTGATGACGATGCGGAGGCCGCCCTCGGCGGGGCTGTCGATGGCGATCGTGCCGTGGTGGGCCTCGACGATGGCGCTGACGATCGACAGTCCGAGGCCGGCGCCCCCGGAGGACCGGGCCCGGGAGTCATCGGCTCGGTAGAAGCGATCGGTCACCGAGGCGAGCTGCGCGTCGCTGAGCCCCGGGCCGTCGTCGATCACCGAGATCACGGCGTCGTCGCCCTCGCGGCGGATGTCGATGAGACACGCCGTGCCGGGCGGGGTGTGGGAGCGCACGTTGCCGAGCAGGTTGTCGAACACCTGCCGCAGCCGGCTCTCGTCGCCCTCGATCACCACCACGTCGGCGACCTGCAGGCCGACGTGGCGGTCAGGCGCGACGACGTGGGCGGCCTGCACCGCGGCCGCGGCCACGTCGGCGAGGTCGACGTCGGTGCGGGCGAAGGGCCGGCCCTCGTCGAGCTGGGCCAGGAGGAGCAGGTCGTCGACCAGCTCGGCCATGCGGGCCGTCTCGGCCCGGATGCCTGCCATCGCCCGGGCCAGATCCTCGGGCCGGTCTCGCGCGCCTCGCTCGAACAGCTCGGCGTAGGCGGCGGTGGCGGTCAGGGGGGTGCGGAGCTCGTGGGACGCGTCGGCCACGAAGCGACGCATGCGGGCCTCGGAGGCCTGCAGTGCCTCGACGTCGCGCTCGCGCTGCTGGAACGCGGCGTGGAGCCGATCGAGCATGGTGTTGATGGCCGAGGCCAGGCGCCCGACCTCGCTGGAGTCCCCATCGCCCGGGACGCGTCGGTCGAGCTCCGAGCCGGTGATGTCGGCCGCGGCGCGCTCGACCGCGGTGAGGGGGGCGAGCCCGAGCCGCACGAACCAGGCCCCGATCAGGGCCACGGCGAGTATGGCGCCGACGGTGCCCGCCAGCAGGACGGCAAGGAGCCGGTGACGGGTCTGCTCCACCTGGTCGAGCAGCTGACCGATGACCAACGTCCCGCCGTCGTCCTGTCGGGACACCCGGACGCGCAGGGCGGCCTCGTCACCGGTACCGGTGTGCACGCTGGCGAAGACGGGCCGGTCGTCGCCGATGCCGCCACGGGGTTCCACGGGCAGCTCGTCGAGGGAGATCGGTGCGGCGCCGGGACGACGGAGCGGTACCACCACGACCTCCTCCCCGGCTGGGTCGAGCACCTCCACGTAGCTGGCCGGTGCGACTTCCCGGATCGCGGCCTGGAGATCGACGGCGCCGGAGGCCGCGGCCCGCTCGATCGGCGGGTGCGATCGCTCGAGGTCCTCGTCCACCTGGGCCACCTGGGCCCGGGTGACCAGGGTGTAGGTGACGACGTCGACGATCCCCAGCGCGATCAGCGCGACGAGCACGGTGGCGGCCAGCAGCCGGGTTCGCAGCGACACGGTCAGCGGGCCGGTTCCTCGCGCAGCACGTAGCCGACGAGCCGCACCGTGTGGATGAGCGGGGCGCCGTGCTCGTTCAGCTTGCGTCGGAGATACGACACGTAGGTCTCGAGGATGTTGGACTCGCCGTCGAAGTCGTACTGCCACACGTGGTCGAGGATCTGGGACTTCGACAGCACCCGGCCCGGGTTGAGCATGAACAGGTGCAGGAGCCGGAACTCGGTGGCGGTCAGGTCGATGGGTTGGCCGTTGCGCCGCACGAGGTGGGCGTCGACGTCCATCTCCAGGTCGGCGAAGCGCAGCTCCGACGACGCCTCCTGGCTGTCGCCGCCAGCCCGGCGCAGGATGGCGCGCACCCGCATCACGACCTCGGCCAGCGAGAACGGCTTGGTGACGTAGTCGTCGGCGCCGAGGTCGAAGCCGCGTGCCTTGTCGTCGAGATCGGACTTGGCGGTCAGGAACAGGATGGGCGTGCTGATGCCTTCGTCGCGCAGCCGGCGGGCGACCTCGAAGCCGTCGAGGTCGGGCAGCATCACGTCGAGCACGACGAGATCGGGCGGCGACGACCGGACCGCGTCGAGCGCGTCGCGTCCGGTGGCCGCCGTCTCGATCTCGAAGCCCTCGTAGCGCAGCGCCGTGGACACGGCATCGACGATCGAGTGCTCGTCGTCCACCACCAGGATGCGGGCGCCACGGTCTTCGGCAGTCGAACTCACGGGCGGGAGGCTACGGCGGGATCCTGTGCGCCACCTCGGAGCGACATCAACGCCCGATGTGCGGCGTGCTCGTGCGGACCGTTCAGGTGACGATGAGGCCGATCACGGCGGCCACACCAATGAGGACCCGGTAGTAGCCGAACACCTCGAGACCCCGGGACTGGAGCCAGGCGACCATCCAGCGCACGGCCACGACGGCCGACACGAACGCCACCACGAGCCCGAGCACCGGCGTGGCCACGCCGAAGGTGGCCACCAGCTGGTCGCCGCTGCGCAGGCCTTCGTAGACGGTCGCCACCCCGAGCGTGAGGAGGCCGAGCAGGAAGCTGAACTCGACCGCAGCCCGCATCGAGTAGCCGATGGCGAGGGCGGCGATGATCGTGACCAGGCTGCGACTGACCCCGGGCCAGAGTGCCAGCATCTGGGCCAGTCCGATGATGAACGTGTGCCGGACGGTCAGCTGCTCGAGCTCGAACGAACCACCGCGACGCCAGGGTTGTCGGGTGACCCACAGGATGAAGAGCCCGCCGACGATCCACGCCGCGGCCACCGGGGCCACGCCGAAGAGCACCGAGCGGATGGCATCGATCGCCACCACGCCGACCAGCGCGGCCGGGAGGAAGGCGACGAAGAGCGCGACGAGCAGCCGGCGCCCCTCGTCGCTGCGTCCGACCAGGCCTTGGAACAGCTCGATGATCCGGCTGCGGTACAGGACGAGCACGGCCAGGATGGCTCCGGCCTGGATGCAGATGGCGTAGGTGTCGAGGGCGGTGTCGGCTGCGTCGGTGCCCCCCAGACCGAGGATGCGCTCGGCCACCAGCAGGTGCCCGGTCGAGGAGATCGGCAGGAACTCGGTGAGCCCCTCCACCAGGCCGAGGATGATGGCGTGGATGGCGGAGAGCGAGCTCGTCACGGCGATCAGTGAACACGACGATCATGAGAGGAGCCGATTCGGACCCCCGAGCCGACGATCAGGTGGCGACTCGGTCGGGATCGGGGGTGACGAGGACTGGGCACGGGGCGTGGTGGGTGCAGCGCTGGCTGACCGAGCCGAGGAGGAGGCCGGTGAACCCGCCCCGACCTCGGGTGCCGACCACCAGCATGTCGGCTCGCTCGGCCAGCCGGAGCAGCACGGTCGCGGGATCGCCCTCCTCGACCAGCTCGATCATCTGCAGCCCTTCGGTGTCCACCGCGGCGAGGGCCTCGACCAGCGCGGCCTCGGCGCTCTGGCGGAGCTCGTCGAGGGGCAGGGGCAGGTCGACGGTGCCGTAGTACGGCTGCCAGACACTGACCGCCTCGATCTCCGCGGGCAGGACCCGCGCCAGCTCGACGGCCTGGCGCAGGGCGGCGATGGAGCTCGGCGACCCGTCGATGCCGACCACGATGCGTTTCATGACATGACAGTACGGCGCCGACGTCAGAGCTGATCAGGGTCGAAGGTCCCGACGGTCGTCCCGTGTCGATCGATCGGAAGCCCTCAGGCGGGACGGATCACCGTGCCCGCGGTGCCGTCCAGGAGCGCGGACGCGTCCTGCAGCGAGCCGATGGCGGCCAGGCGTCCGCCCCGTTCCACGAACCGGCAGGCGGCCTCCACCTTCGGGCCCATCGACCCGGCCGGCAGCGACAGCGATCGCATCACCGACACCGAGGCGGTCGTGATCTTGGTCTGGGCCGGCGTCCCCCAGTCGGTGTACACGCCGTCGACATCGGTCAGCAGCAGCAAGGCGTCCATCCCCAGCTCGGTGGCCAACAGCGAGGCCGAGGCATCCTTGTCGATCACCGCCTCGATCCCGATCATCCCGCCCAGGCCGTCGGGGACCACCGGGATGCCACCGCCTCCTGCGCAGATCACCGTGACCCCGTGCTCGAGCAGGAGCCGGATGGTGTCGATCTCGACGATGGCCTGCGGCGCCGGCGAGGGCACCACTCTCCGCCACGCCGTTCCATCGGGGGCGATGTTCCACCCCTTCTCGCTGGCCAGGCGCTCGGCCTCGGCCCGGTCGTAGGTGCGGCCGACCGGTTTGGTGGGGTGGCCGAAGGCCGGATCGCGGGGATCGACCACCACCTGCGTGAGCAGGGTGGCCAGCCGCTGGCGAGGCAGATGACGACCGAGCTCCTGTTCGATCAGGTAGCCGACCATGCCCTCGGTCTCGGCGTCGAGGATGTCGAGCGGGTAGCCGCTGACCGCGGTGTAGGCGTCGTTCTGCAGCGCGAGCAGGCCGACCTGGGGACCGTTGCCGTGGGTGACGACCAGCTGGTGATCGGCGGCCAGACCGGCGACGGCCTCGGCTGCGACCTTGGTGTTGGCCCGTTGGACGGCGGCGTCGAGCGGTTCGCCCCGCTGGAGCAGGGCGTTGCCGCCGAGGGCGACCACGATGCGCATCAACCGCCCCCCACCGACGCCAGCATCGAACCGGGCGCACCCTGCAACCGTCCCTCGACGAGGGCGACGAGGATGGCCTGCGCGGTGTGCATGCGGTTCTCGGCCTCGTCGAAGACGATGGAGCGGGGACCGTCGATCACCTCGGCCACGACCTCTTCGCCCCGGTGGGCGGGAAGGCAGTGCATGAACACGGCGTGGGACGACGCCGCCGCCATGACCTCGGCATCGACACGGAACGGGGTCAGGGCTTCCGTGCGGGCGCCACGGGTGGCCTCGTCGTCGCCCATCGACACCCAGACATCGGTGTAGACGGCATCGACCCCCGCCACCGCGGCGAGGGGGTCGTGGGTGGTGCGCACGGTCGACCGGTTGAACGCGCCGATCGTCGTGGCGACCGCCACGATGCCGGGATCGGGCTCGAAGCCCGGTGGGGTGGCGACGACCACGTCCACGCCGGCGAGCGCGCACGCCTCCATGAGGCTGTGGGCCACGTTGTTGCCGTCGCCGAGGTAGGCGACCGAGAGGCCCTCGAGCGAGCCGAAGTGCTGGCGGAGCGTGAGCAGGTCGGCGACGGCCTGGCACGGGTGGTGCAGGTCGGTGAGGGCGTTGACCACCGGGATCGTGGCGGACGCCGCGAAGCGGTCGACGTCGGCGTCGTCGAAGGTGCGGATGACGAAGGCGCGGGCATACCGGCTGATGACGCGGGCCGTGTCCTCGATGGTCTCGCCCCGTCCGAGCTGCAATTCGGTGGGGCCGACGACCTCGGGCACCCCGCCGAGGTGGGCGATCGCCGACGCGAACGACAGCCGGGTGCGGGTGGACGGCTTGGCGAAGTAGCAGACGACGGAGTCTCCGGTCAGCAGCCCGTGATGGAGGTGCGGCTCGGCCTTGACGGCGTCGCTCAGGTCGAGCAGGAGGGTCAGGTCCTCCGGGGTGAGATCGGTGATGCGCAGCAGGTCCTTCACGATCCGGTCCTTTCGCGGTTCTGGGTGTTCACGGGGCGTCGCGGGTCAGGGGGCAGCTCATGCACCGGGGGCCGCCCCGACCGCGCCCCAGCTCGCTGCCCGCGATGGTGATGACCTCGATGCCGGCCTTGCGCAGCTTGGTGTTGGTGTCGACGTTGCGCTCGTAGGCGATCACCACGCCGGGTTCCACCGCCAGCACGTTGTTGCCGTCGTCCCACTGCTCGCGCTCGGCCTCGAAGGTGTCACCGCCGGTGGTGAGGACCCGGAGGGGACCGACGCCGAGCGCGGCCTCGAGGGGGACGAACACGTTGGGCTGCCGCTCGACGACGAGATCGTGAGGGTCGTCACCCGGCCGGACGGTCCACGCCCGCAGCCCGTCGAGCACGCCGGGATAGGCCACGAAGGTGTCGCGGTCGACCATGGTCATCACGGTGTCGAGATGCATGAACGCGCGCCGGCTGGGCAACGCCGCGGCCACGACGGTGCTCACGCGGGAGCCGGTCGTGAACAGCCGCCGGGCCAGGGCCTCCACCGCCTGCGGAGTGGTGCGCTCGCCCATGCCGACGAGCACCGCACCGCCGCCGACGACGAGCACGTCACCACCCTCGATGGTGGCACTGCGGTGGTCGCAATCGACGCCGCCGTACCAGCGCTCGAAGTCCTCGCCGGCGAAGCGCGGATGGAACCGGTAGATCGCCTCGAGGTGGGTCGTCTCCCGCTGGCGGGCGATCATGGCCATCGGGTTCAAGGACACGCCGCCGTAGATCCAGCAGGTGGTGTCCCGTGTGAACAGGTGGTTGGGCAGCGGAGGCAGCAGGAACCCGCGCTCCGCTGCCACCGCGGCCCTCAGGCCGGGTTCGTCGCCCGGCAGCTCGCCCGCGGTCAACCCGCCGATGAGGTGGCGGGCGACCGTCTCGGGATCGGCGGTGTCGAGGTAGGCGCGGATGGCGGATGCGAGATCCTCGCCGAGGTCGCGGGGGTCGACGGCATGATCCAGCACCCAGCGCCGGGCGACGTCGTCCTCGACCGTCTCGGCCAGCAACTCGCCGACGTAGAGCACCTCGACGCCCCGATCCGTGAGGACGTCGGCGAACGCGTCGTGCTCCTGGCGGGCCCGCTTGACCCAGAGCACGTCGTCGAAGAGCAGCTCGTGGCAGTTCGTCGGTGTCAGCCGTTCGTGCTCCAGGCCGGGTCGGTGGAGCAGCACCCGGCGCAGGGGGCCGACCTCGCTGTCGACGTGGAAGGTGGTCATGTCGGCGCCAGGGCCCGGAGCCGGACGGACAGGCAGGTGACGCAGCCCTCGAGCTTCTGGTACTCGCTGATGTCCACCGTCACCGGTTCGTAGCCGAGGTCGGTGAACAGCTCGGCGCTGCGGGGCGCATCGGCCGCCATCAACAGGTGGCTCCCGTCGAGCACGACGACGTGGGCGCCCGATTCCTCCGGGACCGGAAGGAACCGGGGGAACATCGAGACATCGTCCACCAACGGCGGGTACCCGATCACGGTGCCGTCCGGCAGCGCGGTGACGGCCGACTTCAGGTGCAGGACCTTGCTGAGCGGTACGGCCACGACGGCGGCGCCGAGCGGCGTCAGGATCCTCCGCAACTGGCGGATCCCTTCGCCGTTCGTGCGCCCACCCCGACCGACATAGACGGTGTCGCCGACCTTCAGGACGTCGCCACCGTCGAGCGTGCCCGGCCCGGTGATCCGGTTCATCGACAGCCCGAGGGCGTCGAGCACCTTGTCGACGGCTCCCGTCTCGGCCCGCCGGCTGTCGGCACCCGGCCGCGAGATCACCGCGGTGTTGCGGTACACGACGACGGTGTCCTCGACGAAGACCGCGTCGGGGCAGTCCTCGGCGGGCGGGACCTCGATCAGGTCCCACCCGAAGGCGTCGAGCGCCTCCACGTAGCCCTGCCACTGCTCGAACGCCAACCGCGTGTCGATCGGTTGCCGCTCGATGTGGGTGACGATGCCCTCGGCGAGACGGGCGCCCGGGGGGCGGATCAGTGCCGTCGTGGACCGCATGGCTCAGCGGACCCCGGCGGTGTCGAGCTCGTCGACGTCGTCGATGGGTTCGAGCACCTGCCCGGTGCGCTCCCGGTAGGCCTTCAGGAAGGCGTAGAGGGGGAGGCCGAGGAGCAGGAGGAGCACGGTCTGGTACACCGACTGGTAACCGGCGGCGAAGGTGACCCAGAGGGCGAACATGCCGCCCACCACCGCGATGGCGAGGTCACGCACCAGCGCCGCGCCCTGCACCCGGCGACGCCGCGACACCAGGAACGCCAGTTGGGCGCAGGCCGAGAAGAAGTACGGGATCGCCACGGTGACCACCGACAGGTACACCAGGTAGGTGAAGACCTTCAGGCCGGTCTCGCCGCTGTAGCTCCACGCCATCAGGGCCGACGCCACCGCGGTGGACACGACGATGCCGAACCACGGGACGTGCTTCGAGTTCTCCTTGGCGAAGGCCGGGAGGAACAGGCCGTCCTTGGCCGCGGCGTAGGGCATCTCCGCGGTCACCATCGTCCAGCCGTTGAGGGCACCGATGCCGGAGATGACGGCCACCAGGGCGACGAACTTGCCCATCCACCCGCCGCTGAACATGGCGTCGAACGCGGCCACGAAGGGCGCACCGTCCTCGACGAGCTGGTCGTGGGGCACGAGACCCATGATGACCGCGGTCACCGCGATGTAGAGCAGCGCCGACACACCGGTGCCGATCACCGACGCCCGGCCCACGTTGCGCTTGGGGTCCTTGACCCGCCCGGCCGAGATCGACGCCACCTCGACGCCGATGAAGGAGAACAGCGCCACGCCGGAGGCGATGTTGAGGGCGTCGTAGAGGCTTCCACCCGATGCGTTGAACGGGCCGAAGTTGGCCTTGGTGGCGAAGAACCAGCCGACCGTGGCCACGAAGAGCAGGGGCAGGAACTTGAGCACCACGGTGACGTTCTGGAACCACGCCATCTGCCGGACGCCGCCGAGGTTGATGGCGGCGGGGATCCACAGACCGGTCAGGGCGATGCCCCAGTTGGTCCAGCCCGACGGGTTGTCGATGCCGAAGAGGCTCTCCACGTAGAGGACCCACGACGAGACGATGGCCGCGTTGCCGGCCCAGCAGGTGATCCAGTAGCACCAGGCGGTGAGGTAGCCGGCGAAGTCGCCGAACTCGTGGCGGGAGTAGGCGTAGAGCCCACCCTCGTTGTTCGGTATCCGCCTCGTGAGCTGCCCGAACAGCATGCCGAGGACCACCGCGCCGATGGAGATGGCGATCAGGGTCAGGATCGAGCTCGTCCCGGCACCGGCCATGACGGCCGGCATCGAGAACACACCGGTGCCGATGATGCTGCCGATGACGAGGGCGGTCGCCGACGGCAAGCCGAGGGCGTGAGCAGCCCGGTCAGCGGGCGTCTCCGCGGGAGGGGGCGAACCCGAAGTCCTCGCGGCCTTCGGAGGGACGGTGACGGCCATGGCAGCCTCCTCGTCGAAGCCGGACGCAATGCGCTCCGGATGCGTGGACGTTCTCACGAGCAGTCCTGCCCGCACTAGGGCCGAACGTCATGTGGCCAAGCCGGTGCCGGTTGTGCGATGGTCGCCGGGTGGACGGTCCCGCGCGCGACGGCGAGATGCGGGCCTGGTCGGTGACCGAGCCCGGGTCGGTGGACGGCGAGCCGCTCCGGTTGGAGGCGCGCCCGATACCGCACGCTGCTGCCGACGAGCTCCTCGTCCGGGTCCGCACCTGCGGGGTGTGCCGCACCGATCTGCACGTGACCGAAGGCGACCTCCCGGTGCATCGCCCGCACGTCGTGCCCGGCCACGAGGTGGTCGGCACGGTCGAGGCCGCCGGCAGCGACGTCACCGAGTTCGCGCCCGGCGATCGGGTCGGTGTGGCCTGGCTCCGGCGCACGTGCGGGACGTGCCGGTTCTGCCGCGCCGGCCGCGAGAACCTGTGCCTCTCCCCTCGCTTCACCGGCTGGGACGACGACGGTGGCTACGCCGAGTTCGTCGTGGCCCCCGCCGCGTACGCGTATCCGATCCCCGACGCCTTCGACGACGTCCACGCCGCCCCGCTGCTGTGCGCCGGGATCATCGGCTTCCGGGCCCTGGAACGAGCCGCGCTGCCACCGGGCGGCCGACTCGGCATCTACGGCTTCGGCGGGTCCGCTCACCTCGCGGCCCAGATCGCCCTCCACCGCGGTGCCACCGTGCACGTGCTGACCCGCTCCTCGGCGGCGCAGCGGCTCGCCCTCGACCTGGGGTGCGCCAGCGCCGGCGAGGCCGACGACGAACCACCCGAACCGCTCGACGCCGCCATCCTGTTCGCGCCGGTCGGGCACCTGGTGCCGGTGGCTCTCGCCGCCCTCGACCGCGGCGGCACCCTGGCCATCGCCGGCATCCACCTCAGCGACATCCCGGCGTTGAACTACCAGGACCACCTGTTCCAGGAGCGGCAGGTCCGCAGCGTGACCGCCAACACGAGGGAGGACGGTCGCCGGTTCCTGGCCGAGGCCGCCGACGCCCAGGTGCAGGTGCACGCCCAGCCGTATCCGTTCACGGGTGCGCTCGATGCCCTGCGCGACCTGGCCCACGACCGGGTCGACGGCGCCGCCGTCCTGGTGCTCTGATCCGGGACGAGTCGCTCAGCGCGACATCGGGTCCGGGATCCAGCGCTGCACCTCGCTTCGGACGTCGACGTCGCCGGGGTGAACGATCCGTGGACCTCCGGTGCGGTGACGTTCGACCCTGCAGTTTCCGCGACGCGGGGCCGGACAATCAGGGGGCCTCCGAGGAGGTGGCTGCGTGCTGTTCCCGACCATCCGATTCGCCGTGTTCTTCATGGTGGTGTGGTGGGTGCTGCTCGCGGTTCGTGAACGGCCGGTCGCCCGCCGGCTCGCGCTCCTCGCCGCCAGCTGGACCTTCTACGCGGCGTGGAACTGGCGCTTCCTCGCCCTGCTGTGGTGGATGATCGGCCTGAACCACGTCGCCGCCCGCCGGGTGGCACGGGCCCGGGGTCCACAGCAGGCTCGATGGGCGCTCGGCGCGGGGGTGGCGGCGAACCTCGGCCTGCTCGCCTACTTCAAGTACTACTCCTTCTTCACCGCGTCGCTGCTCGGCCTGGCCGACCGGCTGGGCATCGGCCTGCATGCGCCGTTGATCCAGGTCATCCTCCCGCTCGGCATCTCGTTCCTCACCTTCCAGGCCATCAGCTACCTGGTCGAGGTGCAGCGAGGCGTCCTGGTCCCCGCGACGCTGCTCGACGAAGCGGTCTGGCTCAGCTTCTTCCCCACCGTCGTCTCCGGCCCCATCACCCGAGCCAGCGAACTGGTTCCCCAGCTGCGACGCGTCCCGGTCTGTGACGATCCCCACGGCGCGCTCGTCCTGATCCTGCGGGGCCTGTTCAAGAAGGTGGTGGTGGCCAGCTTCCTCGCCACGACCATCGTCGACGACGCCTTCGCCACCCCCGGGCGGTTCTCGTCCGCCGAGCTGCTCTTCGCCGTCTACGCCTACGGCATCCAGATCTACGTCGACTTCAGCGGCTACACCGACATGGCGCGGGGTCTGGCCCAGCTGCTCGGCTTCCACCTGCCGGAGAACTTCGACTCCCCGTACCGGGCCACGTCCATCCAGGAGTTCTGGCGGCGATGGCACATCACCTTGACCCGCTGGCTCCGGGACTTCCTCTTCACGCCACTCGGGTTGCGGTGGGGCCGGCGGCCGACCCTCTCGCTCGCCATCCCGGTCATCGTGATGCTGCTGGCCGGTCTGTGGCACGGTGCCGCGTGGACCTTCGTCGCCTTCGGTGGCGTCCACGGGCTCGCACTCGCCGCCGAACGATGGCGTCGCGAGCACCGCCGCCGGCTCCGGCTCGGGCCCCTCCCCGACACGGTGTGGCACCGGATCGGACGCCACGTGCTCACCCTCCAGATCGTCAGCCTGGGCTGGCTGTTCTTCCGCGCCGAGTCGCTGGCCAGCGCCGGCACGATCCTCCGGCGGATCGCGACGGCCGGCACCGGTGTCGGCGCGATCTCGCCGCTGGCGGTCGCCACCGTCGTCGGGGTGGTGGCCGTGCAGTTCCTCCCGTCCGACTGGTCGGCTCGGCTGTCGACCGCGAGCCGCCGTCTCGGTCCGGCCGCCGGGGTGGTCACGGCCGCCACGGCGCTCACGGTGATCGACGTGCTCGGGCCGACCGGCATCGCCCCCTTCATCTACTTCCAGTTCTGATGACCACGCTCGCCCCCGCTCCCCTCCCGGTCCACAGCGACGAGCCGCCGCCCGAGCGGCCGGTCGAGCCGCCCCGCGCCCGACCGTGGCGACCGTGGGCCGTGGCCGCGCTCGCGCTGGTGCTCGCCGCGCTGATGAACGGTCCCCAACTGGTCCGGACCGCGGAGCGCCAGCCGTTCGGGTGGCGCCGTGACGCCCTCGTCGACCTGGCCTCCGACGTCGCCGAGGTCAGCGAAGCCACCGGCCTGGACCGACCGCGCCGGTGGGCCGACCGGCTCCTCGACCGGGACCAAGGGCCGCCGCCATCCGCTCCCCCGGTCACCGTCCCGTCGGGCACCACGCTCCCGCCCGCCACCACGGCACCCACGACACCCGACACCGCTCCGGACACCACGGCCACACCGACCACGACGCCGACCCGACGCCGGCCGACCGCGGAGGATCCGCTGCGGGTCCAGGTCGTGGGCGACTCGATGATGCACGTGGTCGGACAATCCGTGCTCGCCGCGACCGACGGCATCGCGGAGGTCCGGGCCGCCTTGGAGTACCGGGTCTCGACCGGACTGACCCGGCCCGACTACTTCGACTGGCCGGCCCGGCTGGCGGAGATCGTGGCGAACGAGCGCCCCGACGTGGTGGTCGTCATGTTCGGCGCCAACGACGCCCAGGGGATCATGACCGCGGCCGGTGCGGCGCCGTTCGGCAGCGAAGCATGGCTCGCCGAGTACCGCACACGGACGGCCGCGCTGATGGACCAGCTCGTGGCCGCCGGCTCCCGGGTGTACTGGGTCGGCCAGCCGATCATGCGCTCCGACAGCTTCTCGGCCCGGATGGCCCAGCTGGACGAGATCTACCGGTCGGAAGCCGCCCGTCGGCCCGATGTGGTGTTCGTCGACTCGTGGTCGGTCTTCGCGGTGGATGGCCGGTACTCCCCGTATCTCGACGGCGACCCGACCCCGATGCGCCAGGACGACGGCATCCACCTCACCCGCGCCGGCGGGGACCGTCTCGCCGAGGTGATCGTGGCATCGATTCGTGTGGACTGGCTCGAGGAGGACTGATGCGAGGAAACCGGATGCGCAACGTCGCGGTGGCCGGGCTGCTCGTCGTGAGCGCGTGCGGCGGAGGCGACGGATCGACGACCACCGCCGACCGATCGACCACGTCGAGTTCGGCGCGCCCGACCACCACGATCACCACGACGTCCACGAGCTCGACGACGGCTTCCACATCCACCACGTCCACCGTCGTCACCACCACGCCACCGTCCTCGACGTCCGCCACGAGCGCT
Source organism: uncultured Acidimicrobiaceae bacterium (assembly GCA_963747745.1). Taxonomy (GTDB): domain Bacteria; phylum Actinomycetota; class Acidimicrobiia; order Acidimicrobiales; family Salinilacustritrichaceae; genus Salinilacustrithrix. The sequence continues at coordinate 4,006 of CAVVGJ010000016.1, read as the reverse complement.
CCCGCCACGACCGCCCCCGCCACCACCACGCCGCCGCCCCCACCCCCGACCACGACGGTCGCGACGACGACACCTCCGCTCCCGGCCGGCGACAACCGGGTCTTCGTGCTGGGCGACTCGGTCCTGCTCGGCGGCCAGGAGACGGTGCCCGCCGCCCTCACCGGTTGGGTCGTGACCTACGACGCCGTCGGCAGCCGCCGGCTCCCCCAGGGCATCGAGGTGCTCCGGGCCCGCCGATCCGAGATCGGACGGGTCGTGGTGATCCAGCAGGGAAACAACTACATCGCCGGCGAAGGCTCGTTCGCAGCTCAGATCGACCAGGCCATGGCCGTCCTCGCCGGCGTCGACCGGGTGGTCTGGCTGACGGTGGCCGAGAAGTGGCCGTCGCGGGTGGAGATCAACGCCGCCATCCGCGCCGCGCCGCAGCGGTGGCCGCAGGCCGTCGTCGCCGACTGGGCCGCGATGGTGGCGGCCCACCCGGAGTACGCCTCCGACATGCTCCACCTGACGACATCCGGCCGGCTCGCCATCGCCCGGCTCATCGCCGACCACGTCGGCCCGCCATGACCGTCGGCTCACGACGTGCGGCGGAGTTGACGAGCCGGCCGGCCGAAGGACGGCGGGCGAGCAACTCCAGAAGCGGAACCGGCGGACGAAGTCCGCTGGCGCCGCGACTCAGACCCGGTAGCGGAAGGTCAGCCGTCCCCGGTCGAGGTCGTAGGGGCTGAGCTCGACCTGGACCCGGTCACCGGGAAGCACGCGGATGCGATGGCGGCGCATCTTCCCGGAGATGTGGGCCAGCACGTTGTGGCCGTTCTGCAGCTCGACGCGGAACTGGGCGTTCGGGAGCGATTCCGACACGGTTCCCTCGAGCAGTATTGCGTCGTCCTGTTTCGTCATGGGTTCTCCAGTCGTCGAGGTCGTCCTCCCAGGGTGCCCGCTGCCGGCCCCAATCCGAACATCGACCATCACATGGCGCCACGACGCAGCGCGTTCCCGCCGACCCGGCGATCAGAAGCCGAAGGCGAAGAACATGAGCTGGGTGGCGTAGGCGACCAGACGCCCGTCAGGCGTCCAGATCGCCTGGTCGACCGATGCGTACCCGTCACCGGCGTGGCGGGCTCGGTTGTGGGCGAGGAGCCAGCCGGGCTCGGTGGCTTCGAGCAGGTGCACGGTGAGATCGACGCTGGGCCCGAACCACGGTCCGGCGTCGGGCCCGAGCTTCTGGCCGACCGCGCCCGGCATCGTGTCGCACACAACGAGGACCGCCAACGGATCGAGCCGACCGTCGGGCAACAGCGGCGGGTCATCGATGCGGTACCACGACGCCGACTCCGCCGGGCCCTCCTCGAACGGCTCCCACGGCGCCCGTCCGATCGCAGGGCGCCCCTCGACGATCTGCTCCCAGAACGGCATCGGCGGGTGGGCGAACTCGAACTCGACATCGTCGGGGATCGGATCGCGAAAGCTGCGCAGCCCCGACGGATCCTCGACGTCGGGGCGCTCGAGGTCCGTGAACGAGAACCCGCGGCGGGTGGCACCGAACGCGGCGATGGCGGTGAGGCCGGCCTCCGCACCAGGGTTCCGAACCGTGGCGGTGAGCTGGGACATCGACCGGCCCCGGCGCAGCACGCCCACGTCGATCTCGACCGGTCCGGCCTCGACCTTCCCGGCGAAGACGGCCGTGACGGTCCGCGGGATCTGTTCGGGATGATCGAGCGTCGCCTCCATCGCCCGGACCGCCAGCGCCGCCACGATCCCGCCCTGCGGAACCACGGCCAGCATCCACGGATCGGAGATGGCGCCGGTGAACCTCCCTGGCACCGACGGATCGGCGCTGATGTCCAGATCGGCCCATGCGGTCTGCCCCATGGGCGGCGACGCTAGCCAGGTCGGGCCATGATCTCGCCCTGGATTCCGGCGCACCATCTCGACGTGATCACCTCGGTTTCCCCGGGCCGGTCAGACCGGCGGCGACCTACCGTGACGGCATGGAAGACGTCCCCGGGTTCCGCATCGGCCGGCTCGACCACGTGCACATCCGCGTGCCCGACCGATTCGAGGCCGCCCAGTGGTACGCCACGCACCTCGGCTTCGAGCCGGTCGAGCGGTTCGACTTCTGGGCCCGCGACGTCGAGGGTGGGCCGCTGCAGATCTCCGCCGACGGTGGCCGGACGATGCTCGCGTTGTTCGAGGCCAGCGAGGGCCATCCCATGATCCGGCAGGAGACCGGGGTGGCCTTCAGCGTGGACGCCGACACCTTCATCGCCTTCGCCCGCTCGCTCCCGGGTGAGATCCGCAGCCCCTCCGGCCAGCCACTCGTGGCGGACGACCTGGTCGACTTCGATCTGTGCTGGGCCTTCGACCTCGCCGACCCGTGGGGCAACCGATACGAGCTCAACTGCTACGACTACGACCGGATCGCGCGGGAACTCGTCGAGGCCGACTCGATCACGCCGGTTCGCTACTGGCCTCGCCAGGTCTACGAGGAGCGTTCGGCTCGAGGGTCGTGAGCGACCGGGTCTCCGGCCACGAGGAGTGCACCGATTCGTCATCGGTTTGCAATCATCGTCACTGGTTCGCAACGATTGCGCCTTCGTGATCCCTCCGCCCTCTCGCCGTTGGCGCCTCCGCGCCCTGCTCCTGATCGTGGCGCTCCTGAGCAGCAGCCTCGCGCTACCTGCCGGTGCCGACACCGTCGACGACGGCAAGGCCGCGGTCGACGCGGCCAACAGCGATCTGCAAGCGCTCCTCGACCGGGTCTCGATGCTCGACGAGGACTACAACGCGGCGAAGATCGATCTGGCCCAGCTCGAGCAGCAGCTCGCCGACACCAAGGGGGCGGTCGAGCAGGCGCAGCTCCAGCTCCAGCAACGCAAGGCCGAGGCCCGGGACTTCGCGGTCTACGCCTTCGTCCACGGGTCGACCGAAGGCACCGTCGACGCCATGTTGTCGAGCACCCCCGACATGTCCGAGCGCCGCCGCACCTACATGAAGGTGGCGATCGGCGACGGGCAACAGATCATGGACCAGCTGGCGGTGGCCCAGCAGGACGCCGAGGCCCAGGTCGCCGAACTGGAGGCGAAGCGGGCCAAGGCCGACGCCAAGCGCCAGGAGCTGGCCGACACCAAGGCCGAGATCGAGACCAAGGTCCAGGCCGCGCAGGCCCGGCTCGACGCAGCCCAGAACCAGCTCGACCAAGCCCAGGCCGAGAAGGCCCGCAAGCAGGCCGCCGCGCTCCGGGCCAGCACCGCCCCCACGGCAGGTCGGACGGCAGCACAGCCGAGCGCGCCACGGGCGACCACGACATTGCCCCGCCGGGTGGCCGAAACGGCGCCCGAAGCACGCCGCACCGCACCGCCGCCACCACCACCGCCGAACACCTCGGGCAACGTCCAGGCCGTCATCGACGAGGCCTACCGCCAGATCGGCACCCCGTACCACTACGGAGGCTCCACGCCGGCCGAAGGCTTCGACTGCTCCGGCTTCACGGCGTGGGTCTGGAGCAAGGGTGGCGTCACCCTCCCCCACTCCTCCCGGGCGCAATACGGCGTGACCACCCGCATCAGCCGAAACAACCTCCGGCCGGGCGATCTCGTGTTCTACGGATCACCGATCCACCACGTGGCCCTCTACGTCGGCAACGGCACCATCGTCCACGCCCCGCACAGCGGCTCCACGGTGCGCGAGAACTCGATCGACTACTGGGACAGCATCGCCGGCTACGGCCGCGTCAACGGCTGAACCAACCGGGCAGCCGAGGTCGTGCGATGAGCACGCTGTCCGGGCCGGTTCGGAACCTTGTCCCTGGGGGACCGCATGTGAACGCCCAGGGACGAAGTTGCGGAAGGCGCGGATCCTCTCGTTCGGTGTCACTGACATCGGTTCGACGAGGATCCTCGGGTTCGATTGACCGCCGACGTTCCTCACTGCCGGGCGCCCGCCTCGCCGCCCCGAGTCCGGACGCGACAAACTCCCAGGCCGGTGACCTGGGAGTTTGGAGTGG
>CAVVGJ010000015.1:0-21601 GCA_963747745.1 uncultured Acidimicrobiaceae bacterium | reverse complement strand
GTTTTGGGCCGTGCTCGGGTCTGCGGCTCCGCGTCCGTGAAGTCCTTCAGACGTACTGGCGGCGGCGCAGGTACCGGAAGGCGATGATGCCGGGGAGCGTCGGCAGCCAGAACGTGAGCAGGCGGAAGGCGAGCACCCCGGCGACGGCGGGCGCGGCGTCGATGCCGATGCCGGTGAGACCGGCCACCAGGGCGGCCTCGACCGCCCCGAGCTGACCTGGGGTCGGGCTCATCGAGGCCACTGCTGATCCACCGAGGTAGACGAGGAAGATCCGGCCGACGTCGATCGGCGCCCCGAAGGCGGCGAGCGATGCGATCAGGGCCACGGCGTTGAACAGCGTGACGCCCGACGAGCCGCCGAAGAGCTGCAGCGACTGGCGGGGCCGGCGGGCGACGCGCGCGATGTCACGGGCCGCGTTGCGCGCCGGGGCGCGCAACCAACGGCCGAGCGGGGTGACCAAGGCGATGCCGAGGAGGGCGAAGACGGCGACGGCGGCGGCGAGCATGATCCAGCCGTCGGGCAGAGGTAGGCCGCCGACGCCCGACTCTCCCAGCACCCCGAGGGCGATGAAGACGCCGATGGTGTGGACGATGGCGCCGCCGAGCACGTTGATCCCCACGGCGTTGATGGCCTCGGCCCGGTCGAGTCCCTGCTTCTCGAGGTACTGCTCGTTGAGGCCGAGCCCGCCGGTGCCGGCCGGGGTGACGCGGTTGGTGAAGCACGAGGCGATCTGCACGCTGGTGGTCCGGCGCAAGGGCAGCCGCCGTTCGACGGCGCCCATCTGGGAGAGCGCGGCCGCGATCCACGTGACCGCGGTGGCCAGTGCTCCCACCGCCAGCCACCACCAGTGGCCGTGGCGGATGACCTCGAAGGTGGTCTGGAGCGTGCCCACCTGCGGGAGCAGGAGGTTCACGCCGAAGCCGAGGACGACGAGTACGACGACGGTCCGCGGGTGCACCCGGGTCACCTGGGCGAACGGCGGGAGATCGACGTCCGACACATCGCTGAGGGCGTCACGGACCGCGCCCAGCAGCCCGCGGGGCGGGAGCAGCTCGACGACCGTCGGCGTCGAGAGGGCGAGGTGCTGGAGGAAGGGAGCAGCGGCGACCAGGCGGTCGCGGCCGTAACCGTCGGCCGCGGCGGCGACGGATCGGGTCGGGCCCACCGCGACGGCCAGCGACACCAGCAGTTCGGCGACCTCGCGAGCTTGCCGGTCGGGGTCGGCCGCGGCGCGGGCGGCCGACAGATCGATGAGGTGGACTCCGCCGTCGTCGCCGACCAGGACGCTGTGGCGGCGGAGGCGACCATGCGCCATGTGGCCGTCGTGCAGCAGCCGCACCTGTTGCCAGAGTTTCACCAGGGTGTCGTCGTCGATCTCATCGGCCTCCATGGCGTCGAGGCGACGGCCCGGGATGCGTTCCTCGACGATGGCGGCCAGCCCGGAGCTCGACGACCCCGCCGAGATCACGGCGGGTACGCAGGCGCCGGTGCGGCCGGCCAGCACCGTCATGAACGCCTCGTGCTCGGCCCGCCAGTGTCGGGACGCCAGCCCGATCGAGTCCTCGACCCCTCGGAACACGGCGAAGCGCCAGGTGCGCAGGAGCAGGTCGGCGCTGCGTTCGTCGCGACCGAGCACGCGCACGAGCAGCGTGCGGTCTCCGGCTTCGGCGGAGAAGAGCAGGTCGGACTCGAGCCCCGATCCGAGGGGTTCCAGCGACGTCGCCGAGATCCCCAGGCCGGAGAGCAACTGCCCAACGGCGTCGATGTCGGGGTGCCCGACGGGCGCGCCGAAGGCGAGGTTGATCAGTGCGCCGACCGCCCAACCGAGGGCGAGTCCACCGATGACGTCGGCGGGGAGGGAGAGGCCGGCGTAGAGCTGGGCCAGAGCCACGCCGCCGGCGGCCGCCCAGGCGATGCGCCGTGCCGGACGCGGTAGGTAGGGCCCGATCACCGAGGCGGCGGCGGCCATCACGGTGGTGGTCGGTGACGGGAACCCGGTGCCCTGGATGCACCCCGGCCACACCTCGAGCACCGTCCGCCCACCGAGCACGTGTGTGAAGGCGGCCGGCCCGGCGCGCCGCCCCACCGGTGCCAGCAACTTCGCGGCACCGAAGGCGGCTGCGGTGGCCCCGACCAGGTCGACGGCGAGCCGCACGCGGCGGGCGAGGAGCGCAACGACCACGCCGAAGATGACCGCGGGTACCGACGCCAGCGCGAGCAGGGGATAGGCGAGCCCGGTGACGACACGAGGCAGGTCGTTGAGGACGCGGAAGGCGTCGGCCTCCGAGGCCGTCACGGTGGCGTCCCTGGCCACCAGCGCCAGGCCGACAAAGATCGCCAACGCCAGGGCGAGACGCAGCACGTCGCCCGGGTGCCGGCCGAGGTTCGACCGCGAGCTCACGGCCGATGGAAGGACCCGAATGGGCGACGCGTCACTCGGTGGGGCCACGCCGTCCCGAGGGCGCGCCGTCGACGATGGCAGCCACGACGTCGGCGAACAGTGCCGCGTGGGTGATGGGCCAGTCGTGTCCGGCGCTCGGGTCCACCGTCTCGAAGCTGGCGCCCAGCTCCTCGGCCCACGCCGTGCCCCGTGCCGGTGGGATCAGGATGTCGTCCGGACCGAAGACGACGGACGCCGGGATGCCGGATCGCCGCACCGCCCGTGCCTCCCGGACCTTGTCGGCCCGGAACGCCCACCATCCGATCCGGAGGAGCTGGACCGGGTGCTGCCCGAGCGTCTCGACCGCGCCGAGCGGCCGGTCCGACCGGATGGTTTGCCACAGGCGACGGGGAGACAGAGCGTCAGCGGCCATCTGCCAGCTGGGCGACAGGCCGTCGGAGTTGGCGAACACGACCTGCGACACGAGGTGGGGATGGCGAGCGGCCAGACCGACGGCGATGCTCCCCCCGAACGAGTGGCCCAGGACGCTGGCCTGGTCGATCCCGCGCTCGAGGAGGATCTCGGAGATCTCGTCGAGCACGGCGAGGTAGTCCCAGCGGCCCTCACGCTCGAACACCGAAGGCGCAACGATGCGGAGTCGGGGCGCCATGTGCTCGAGCGTCTCGGTGTAGACGTCGGGCGTCCGGGCGAATCCGCCCAGGAACACGAGGGGTGAGCCCGAACCGAGATCGGAGCAGGGCAGCGACGGCTTCCGGGCGACGGTTCCGGGGGATGCGGACATGGCCTCCATCATGCACATCGAGGTGCGGACTCCCCACTTCTGGCACGCCGGGTGACCGCCCGCCCCGCCACGTCCAGACACGCTTCGACGAAAGGGGGCACGTACCGTCCGGGGTCGGACAGGCAGGCGGCGTGATCGCCGGCGACCGGATGGATCGACGCACCGGCCGCCCGCGCCAGGCGCAGCTGGCGGATCGGCGTCACGTGGTCGTCGTCGACCGTCACCACCGACGCGGCGGGAACGTCGATGGCCTCGGCCCACGGACTGGAGTCGAAACGGCCGAGGGCGGATCCGAGGGCGAGCACGGCCGGCCAGTCGAGACCGGCCACCTGCTGGTTGATCCATCCCTGCAGACCTTCGGAGCCGTACAGGCGGTCGAAGATCATGAGGGCGACGTCACGGGAGAAGCGGTCCGGCAGCGGTCGGGCCAGGCCGGTGCCGATGCACAGCCCGATGTGGCGGAGCCACTCGACCGGGGTGCTGCGGAACTCGAGGGCCGAGGAGCACAACACCAGACCGCGCACCAGCGAGCGGTGACGCCGCCAGGTCAGCTGGGCCACCGCTCCACCGAGCGAGTAACCGGCCACGATCACCTCGTCGAGGTCCAGGCGACGGGCGAGGCTGGCCAGGTCGTCGGCGCAGCGCTCGAGCGTGACGGGTCCGGTCCACCCTCCGCCCCCGTGCCCCCGTAGGTCGGGAGCGACGACGCGGAAGTGGCGGGCTGCCGAAGAGATCACGTTGAACCAGTTCACCAGGGCGGTGGAGGTCCAGCCGTGGAGCAGCAGGAGCGCGGGGGCCCCGGGCGGGCCCGAGACGTCGATCGCGCGCATCCGGCCCCGACCGGGCAGCTCGATCGTGCGTTGGTGCTCGACCAAGGCGGGTACGGCAGGCGGCGCGGCGTCGAGTTCGGTCATACCGGCTCTGTTTCCGGTGACCGCCGGTTCCATCCCCTTTGCCCGATTGGCTCGTTCGGCTGAGCAGCGGGTAGGACGCCAGCTGATGTCGCGTTTCGTCGGACGACACAAGCAGTGGTGGGCGGAGGCCGCCACGGTGACCGTCGTGTACCTGGTCTACGGCCGGCTCCGGGGCCTGGCAGAGGGCTCGCGGACCGCGGCGCTGGCCAATGCCCACGCCGTGATCGACCTGGAGCGCCATCTGGGCCTGCTGATCGAACGGTCGGTGCAGCAGGCGATGCTGGGTCACCACGGCCTGGTGCAGATGTGGGACGTCTACTACGGCCTGGTGCACTTCGTGCTGCCTGGCATCACGCTGGTGGCGCTCTGGTTCTGGCACCGGGAGCGCTACTGGTACGCCCGCAATGTGCTCGCCGTGCTCCTGCTGCTCGGCCTGATCGGGTTCTGGACCTATCCGCTCATGCCGCCCCGCTTCGTCGACGGCCTCGGCGTCATCGACACCGCGGCCCGGTTCGGTCCCTGGGCCGAGGACCCCGACAAGGCGGCGAACCTGTACGCGGCCATGCCCAGCCTGCACATCGGGTGGTCGTCGTGGGTCGTGTTCGCCTGGTGGCCCCTGGTGCGTCGCTGGTGGGTGCGGGTCGCGCTGGTGACCTACCCGGTCGTGACCCTCGTGGCCGTCATGGTGACCGGCAACCACTACTGGATCGACGGTGCCGGCGGCCTCGCCGCGCTGGGCATCGCCGTGGTGGCCGTGCGGTGGTATCGCTCAGTCCGCCGGCGTCGTCCGTTGGTTCCATCCGCTGACCGCTGAGGCAACGACGAGCAGCCCCGAGAGCACCAGGATCAGGCGCGCGTTCGCCACGGGGCCGACCAGCGGTAGGTCGATGTGGTCGAACAGATCGGCCGCCACGCCCGTTCCGATCGCGCCCAGCGCGATGCCGGCGCGGATGACGACATGGAACGCGGTGAAGGCGAGGGTGCGCTCCTGCGTCTGCAGCTGCTCCTGGAGCAGGCTCATCGAGGTCGACAGGGTGGCGGCGGTGGCGGCGCCGAAGAGCACGGCCCCGACGAAGGCCAGACCGATGTTCGGCGACAGGCTCATGCCGGCCACCACCAACCCCTGGCTCAGCACCATCCAGCGGATCGCCGGCAGGGTCGGTTCGACCCCGGCCAGGTGCAGGACGGCGAGGCCGACGCCGGCACCGACACCGAACAGGGCGACCAGGACGGAGAACTCGGTGTTGGACGCGTCGAGCACGTCTCGGACGAAGACGATCCCGAGGGAGAACAGCGCACCCAGCCCGAACGCCACCAGGGCGGCGATGGGGGTGACAGCCCGGACGAGGGGGATGCGGAACGCGCCCGGAACCCCCCGTCGCTCTCCTCGGCGCGATCGGTGTCGCCGGGCTCGTCCGGCATCGAGATCGACAGGATCATCAGGAACGAGACGGCGAAGGTGGCGGCGTCGATCCAGAACGCGATGGTGGACGATCCGGTGAGGGCGTGGACGGCGGCGAAGGCGCCGGCACCCAGGGGAATGGTGCCGTAGGAGGAACCGAGCACGAGCCCATTGGCCAGCGGGAGGTCCTCGCCGTCGGCGAGGGTGGCGACCGAGGAGTCCCGGGCCGGGAGGAAGACGAGGCCGGCGACCTCGAGCAGGAACGCCCAGGTGTAGACCCACCACAACGTGTGGATCAGGGGGAGAGCGAGGAGCACACCGATGCGGGCCGCATCCATGGCGAGCATGGTCCGCTTGCGGTCCCAGTCGCGGCTCAGCCGGGTGGCCAGGGGGCCGGCGATGGCCGTCGGCGCCAGCCGCAGGACGAGCACGCCGCCGACCGCGGTCGACGAACCGGTGATGTCGAGCACCACGGTCATCAGGGCGACGGTGGCCATCCAGTCCCCGAGCCCAGACGCGGTCTGGCCGAGGAGCAGGTTGCGGAAGCCGCGCTTGGCCCACAGCGCGCGCAGCGCCGACGTTTCCTCGCGTCCGGTCTCCGATGGCATCGGGGAAGGATTACCCAATTCTTCCCGCTCCTACCCGAAAAGTGCCCGTATGGAGGCAATCGGTCACATTTGGGCTAACACGCGTCGTTCCCGGGTAGCACGGTCCCGGGTCTCGACCGAGCCTGTCCCGACAAGGAGTCCTTCGTGAGCGCATCGCCTGCTCGCCGCACATCCCACGCAGCCCTGGCTATCGGTGCCGGCTTCCTGGCGGGCTCCGTGCCGTTCTCGCAGATCATGGCGCGGGCGGTGGCGGACACCGACCTTCGCGAGGTGGGCACCCGCACCGTCTCGGGCACATCGCTGTACCGGGTGGCGGGGTTCGGGCCATTGGCAGTGGCCGGGATCGCCGATGTCGCCAAGGGAGCGGTCGGACCGCTCGTGGCCGGCCCCGATCACCCGCTGGCCGCCAGCGTGGCCGGCGCCGCCGCCGTCGCCGGCCACAACTGGTCGCCCTTTCTCGACGGCGCGGGCGGCAGGGGCATCTCTCCCGCGATCGGCTCGCTCCTCGTCCGGCACCGGGTCGGCGCCGCGGTGCTGCTCGGCGGTCTCGCCGGGGGTCGCGTGCTGCGCAGCACCGGCCTCGGCAGCTTCCTCGCCGATTGCGCCCTGGTCCCGGCCCTCGCCGCCGCCGACGGCCCACAGGGCGCGGTCACCGGGGCAGCGCTCCTGGTGCCCATGGTGGCGAAGCGGCTGCTGGGAGCGGGACCGCCTCCGCCGGGAACCAGCTCGCCATATCTCTGGCGGTTGCTGTTCGATCGCGACACCCGCCAGGCCCCCGACCCGCAACAGAGCTCCACACCGCAGGACACACCATCGGAACACACCACGGAGGATCAGTGATGACCGTTGGAATCGTCGTCGACAGTGCCGCCGCGCTCAGCCCGGAGCTCGTCGCCGAGTACGGGTTAGGCGTCGCTCCGCTCCAGCTCACCGTGGGAGCCGACGACTACGCCGACGGTGAGTTGGAGCTCGACGAGCTGTTGGACCGGCTCGCGGAGGGGGTCACGACATCGGCCCCCACGCCCGCGGCCTGGGTGCAAGCCGTCGAGCAGTTGCCCGAACCGGTGGACGGTGTGCTGCTGCTGACCGTCTCGTCCGAGATGAGCGCCAGCATGCAGTCGGCGACCCTGGCGGAGCAGGCCATCGAGTCCGAGGTGCGGGTGGTCGACACCGGCACCGCGGCCGGTGCCGAGGCGCTGGTTGCCATCGCGGCTGCGTCCCGAGCTCGCGAGGGTGGATCCCTCGACGAGTGCGAGGAGGCCGCTCGTCGGGTCATCGAGCGCGTTCGCCTCATCGCCACCCTCGACGACCTCGGCCGGCTGGCCGAGAGCGGCCGGGTGCCCGCGGTCGCGGCGTGGGCCGGCGGTCACCTCAACGTCAAGCCGCTCTTCGAGTTCCGCCACGGTGAAGCCAAAGCCCTGCGGCCCGCGTTGAGCCGTGAGTCCGCGCTGGACCGGATCGTGTCCCAGTGCCGCTCGGACCGGCCCTCACCCGAGAGCCGGCTGCATGCCGCGGTGCTCCACGCCCAAGCGCCCGAAGCTGCCGATCACCTCGCACGCGAGCTGGCCGCCACGGACGACGACGATGTCGTCTCGAGCGGCTTCAGCCCGGTGATGGTGGCCCACACCGGACCAGGCCTGGCCGGCCTGGCCTGGTGGTGGGAGTAGGGAGGAAACGATGGGCGTCGCTTCCTCGGCGGAGACTTCCTCGTCAGGTGAGGTCGATGGCGTCGTCCCGGGGTGCCATGGCGCCACCGATCATGCCGCCGAGGGCGGTGAGCACGAAGCCGCCGAACACGGAGGCGAAGCTGGCCCACTGCGGGTTGTCGATGCCGAGCCGATCGGCGCCGGCCTGGCCACCGATGATCACGTCGATGGCGGCATTGACGTCGAAGGCGGATGCCGCCAGCAGCACGAGACCCCAGACGGTGAGTCCGGAGATGATGCCGGCGACCGCGCTGCGGCGGCCCGATGCGTACCCGGCGACGAGGCCGCCGACGAGGGCAGCGACCACGGCGGAGGCGAAGCCCCACCACGCCAGGTTGTCGGCGAAGAAGCCGATGTCGGAGCCGAACCCGAGCGCGTTCCAGAAGGACTGGAGGACGTAGAGCACCGCCACCGCGACCGCAGCACCGCTGAGCACGCCGCTCCAGTGGACCAGGGCAGTGCCTCGTCTCTCGACAACCACCCCTCGGTCGTGCACTCGGTCCGTTTCGAATGCGGTGTCGTGACGTGTCGTGGTGGCAGTCATGTCAGGACCTCCTGAGGTTGCTGGTGTCTCATTCGTGAAGTACCCGTCGTCGCTCCGTCGTATGCGGCTCCCGCTGGTGACCGCCGCTGGCGGGACGAACCTGGCCCGTGACGTCCGGCGACGAGGAGCGTCGCGTCAGCGGGTGACCAGTACTTCCCGGTCGAGCTCGGGACCGCCGAGCGACCCGGCGACGCGGGCGCCGATCTGGTGGAGCACGGGCCGGACCAGCTCGGGCCGACGGTACAGCCAGTCGTGGTCGAGGCGACGGCGTCGGTCGGGATCGGTGACCACGTGGAAGGAGGCGCCGAGGCGACGGGCGACATCGCGGCCGTCGTCGAGTCGTAACAACGTGTCGTGCTCGGCCCACAGCACGTGGCACGGGGTCCCGTTGGCCGCGATGGTCTCGATGTCGGTGGCGCGCTCGGTGGCGAAGGCCCACCACCCGGCCCGGGCCACGTCGAGGGGGTGGCGGACGACCGTGGTCGTGAAGTCGACGATGGCGGACGGGCTGGCCAGACGGAGCAGATCGAAGCCGGTGAGCGCGTTGCGGGTCAGCACCCAGCGGCGGTCGAGGGCCACCGAGTTGGCGATGACCAGTTCGGTGACGCGGTCGGGATGCCGGGCGGCGAGCTCGACGGCGAAGCCGGTGCCGAACGAGTGCGAGAGGATGCTCGCCTGCTCGATCCCCAGCTCGTCGAGCGTGGTCATGACCCGGCTGCGGAGCGACTCGGCCTCCCAGCGTTGGTCACCGGGGAACAGCTCGACCAGGACGGCGCGGGCGAACTTCGCCGTGGCGTCGACCAGGGGGCGATATGCCGTCCGGCTCAGCGCAAAGCCGGGGAGGATCACCAGCGGAGGCCCGTCACCGCGGTCGAGCACGGGGAGCGGTCTCGCCGACAGCTCTGCAACCGTCGTCTGTCGCTTCGGGCTCAGGAGGTGCACGTCGTTACGCTAACCAGCGATTCGTCCGTTCAGTCCCCTTCGAAAAGACCACCATGGCGATCCTCCCCGACCAGCTCCGCATCGTCGCCGAGCGCCATCCGCACGAGGTGGCCTACCGGGTCATCGGCTCCGGGGAGATGACCTTCGAACGTTGGTGGCGTCAGGCGAACCGCATCGCGCGCACCCTCTCGGCCCGGGGGGTGGGCCCGGGCGATCGTGTTGCGCTGCTCTTCGAGGCCACCGACACGCTCCGCCGCCTCCAGGCCTCGGTCGGCGCCCAGCTCGCCGGGGGCATCTCCGTCCCGCTCAACACCGCCCTGTCGTCGGCCGAGCTCGGCGCCATCGGCGCCCACGCCGAACCCGCCGCCGTGCTCGCCGGTGCCACGCTCGTCGATCGGGCCGGCGATCTCGGCGCGGTCGACGTCACCCTGGTCCCCGCCGGCGACGACCCCGACGGTTGGGGCGACGCGCTCGTCGACGACGACCGTCCCGTCGACGCGCCGGTCACCGAGGACGATCCCGCCGACATCATCTACACGTCGGGCACCACCGGCCGCCCCAAGGGCGTGCTGGTCCGCCACGCCAACGCGGCGCAACTCCCGATCGCGGCGCCGACGTGGACCGGCAAGGTGTGGTTCCACGCCAGCCCCATGTCGACGTCGGCGGGGGCCGCGTTCAGCTACGTCCCGATGCAGTTGGGCATGACCGGCTGCTACCTGCCCCGCTTCGACCCCGAGGTCTTCTGCGATCTCGCCGAGGCCGGCGCCATCCATACCGCGTTCCTCGTTCCCGCGATGGTCGAACGGCTCCTGAGCCGCGACGACCTTGCCGACCGCGACCTGTCGCGGCTGGAGATCATCTCGGTCGGCAGCGCTCCCGTGGCGCCGTCCACCCTGCTCGCCCTCGATGCCCGGTTGCCCAACGGCATCGTGTTCAACGGCTACGCCCTGACCGAATCCGGCGCGGGCCAGTTCGTCCTGCCCGCCTCCGAGATCCCCGAGCGTCCGGGCTCGGTCGGCCGGCCCATGCCGCCGGCGAGGTTCGCGTCGTCGTCGACGACGGCACCGAAGCCGAGATCGGCGAGATCGGCGAGGTCACGCTCCGCACCGACACGCGGCCCCGGGAGTACTTCCGCGATCCGGATGCCACCGCTCGGACATGGCGCGACGGCTGGCTCCACACCGGCGATCTCGGCTTCGTCGACGCCGACGGCTACCTCTACCTCGCCGGCCGGTCGAAGGAGCTGATCATCCGCGGCGGTTCGAACGTGTACCCCTCCGATGTCGAAGCGGTGCTCTACGAGCACGCCGACGTCGCCGAGGCCGCGGTCGTCGGCGTGACCGACTCGGTGCTCGGCGAGGAGATCGGTGCGGTGGTCGTCCTGCGATCGGGCGCCACCTCCGGCCCCGACGAGTTGCGGGCGTGGTGTCGGGAACGGCTGTCGTCGTACAAGGTGCCGCGGATCATCGAGATCCGGCCCGACCTGCCTCGCAACGCCACGGGCAAGGTCCTCAAGCGACAGCTCAGCGAGGAGCTGTCACCGACCGAGCAAGGCGTGCCGGGACCGGCGCCACGCGGGCCGGCCTGACGCATTGCGCCTGCGCCGTCAAGCTTCGGCGCGTTGCTCCTGGAGGTACCCGGCCGCCGCGGTGGCGCCCGACACCGCTGGTACGGCGACCATGGCACCGAACAGACCGGCGACCACCGCGCCCGTGGTGACGGAGAGGATGATCACGACCGGGTGCAGCTTCATGAAGCGACCGAGGATCAGTGGTTGGAGCACGTGGCCCTCGATCTGCTGGATGACGAGCCCGGCGAGGATGACCAGCCCGGCGTCGACGACGCTTCCGTTGGCCAACGCGACCAGGGCGCCGGCCAGGGCAGCGATGATCGGTCCGGCGAAGGGGATGAACGAGCCGACGAAGGTGAGGAACATCAGGGGAAGAATGAGCGGGATGCCGATCAGGAAGAGGGCGATGCCCTTGGAGATGGCGTTGATGGTGGCGATGGCCGTGACCCCGCGGATGTAGCGGCCGATGGTGTCCCAGACGCGGGTTGCCAGCTCCTGGGCCTGGCGCTGCCGGTCCTCGGCCACCAGGCGGATCACGCCGTCGGCCAACCGCCGGCCATCCTTGACGAAGAAGAAGGTGAGGAAGAGCGTGAGCAGGAACTGGGTGACGATCTCGGCCACGGTGGCCGCCCGGGCGAAGAGACCGCCGGACCCGCTCGACGACATCAACGAGTTCCCGATGTCGTCGACCGTGTTGTGCACCTGCTGTTGGGAGAGGTGGAGCGGCGACTGGCGCAGCCACGCCAGGATCTGGTCCCATCCGTCGCTCAGGGCCTGGCCGAGATCGCCCGCCTGCCGGTAGACCACGTATCCGGTGGCGGTGAAGGCACCGGCGAGCACGATCAGCGCACCGAAGCAGACCACCCAGGTGGCGAGCAGCCGCGGGGCCCCGATCCGCTCCAGCCAGGTGGCGACGGGGCGGAGGATGGCGGCGAGGAAGACGGCGAAGACCACGGGCAGGATCACCACCCGGAGGTGCTGGAAGACGAGCCACGCCACCCAGAGGGCGAGCGCGACGGCGACGACCCGCCATGCAACGTCGCCCACGACGCGCAGGGCGCGGGGCAATGGCGTGTGTCGGACGTCTTCAGTGGTGCTCGGCACGTCCGGTCCGTACCCAGCGCCGGCGGGTTCGACCGTCAGGCGGTCATCTCGTCGAGGGCGTGCTGCATCGTCGACACCACCCTCGTGTACTCGACATCCAGGTCCGCATCGGGTGCCACGGACAGCGGCTCGAGCACGCGGACGCCGATGTGGGCGGGCAGCGGGATGTGGAAGAAGAAGTCAGAGATGTTCAGGCCCCAGGGCAGGGCGAGCGAGATCGGGAGCGCCTTGAGGTTGAGCATGCGTCGCAAGCCCAGCGCCCGAGCCAGGCCCCGGCCATCGGTGATCGGCAGGTAGGTGTTGTGGGCACCGGCGGAGACCACGGGCACGATCGGGACGCCGGTCTGTGCCGCCAACCGGACGAAGCCCGTGCGGCCGTGGAACTGGATCTCGTTGCGCTGCGTCCACGGCCGGTGCTGCTCGAGCTCGCCGCCGGGGTAGACGATGACCGTGGCGCCGGCATCCAAGGCGGTGGCCGCGGCGGTGGGGCTGGCGGGGAGGACGCCGCAGCGGCGCAGGAAATCGCCGACAATCGGGATGCGCATCAAGGCCTCGTGTCCCAGCCAGTAGAGGGGTCGGTCGAGGCCGAAGCGGTCGAGGTACTCGAGGATGAACACGACGCTGTCGGGAGTGACCATGCCGCCGGAGTGGTTGGCGACGAGCAGGGCCGGCCCGTCGGGGATGTGGTCGAGACCCTCGACCGTCGAGCGGAAGTAGGAGCGCACCGCGTGGTGGATGGCGGGGATGGCCGGTTCGGCGAAGTGGAGATCGCGCCCACCGGGATCGAACCCGCTCGCTTCGCTGGCGACCACGGCGATCTCCTCCTGCCTCGACCGCGGAGCGCCGGATGCGCGCCGCCGTTCGATCATGCCGAGGCGGGCGGGCCGATCCAACCCAGCGCCGGGTCCGTCGACGTCCGCTACGGCGGGCCGCCCCAGCGGTTGGTGAGGCGGTAGCGGTCGGCGCGGATGGTGCTGACGCGGAACTCGAAGGGCTGGGCGCCCGACCACAGGTGACGGACGATCTCGAAGGTCAGCCCGTCGGGGCCGAGGCCGAGGAGCGACCGGGCCGCGGCGTCGGGCCGGGCCGGTTCGATCTGCTCCTCGCCCCCGGTGGGACGCAGGCCGGTCTCGTCGGCGATCATGTCGTAGAGCGAGCCCGAGGTGAGGTCGAGGGTCAACAGCGGTCCGGCCACGCCGACCGGGAACCAACTCCGGTCGACGGCGAGCGGTTCGTCATCGGCGAGGCGAAGTCGCTCGACGTGGATGGCCTCGTCGCCCTCGTCGACACCGAGGTGCACGCCGACCTCGGCCGGGACCGGGGCGCGCTCGGCGACGAGCACGCGGCTCCGCTCCGTCTGGCCCGACGCCGAGATGGCCTTGGCCATGCTGTAGGAACCGGGCAGCGACTGCTCGACCGCGGTCGAGACGACCTCGGTGCCTCGGCCCCGGGTTCGCACGACCAGGCCATCGTCGGCCAGCGCGCCCACCGCCTGGCGCACGGTGGGCCGGCTGACCCCGTAGTGCGCGATGAGCTCGGCCTCGGTGGGGAAGCCGTCGTCGAACTCGCCGCTCGCCAGCCGGCGGCGCAGCGCGGCCTCGAGCTGTGCCCACAGGGGCAGCGCGCTCGTGCGGTCGAGGACCTCGTTCATCCGCCCCCCAGCAACACCGCGGTGGTGAGGGTGGCGACCACGGCGAGGGCGACGCCGACGAAGCGCCAGTCGTGCTCGCGGGTCCAGACCACGGCGAGCACGAGCACGCGGACGGCCGGCGTGAGACCGAGGGCGAGGATGCCGGCCCCCATGAGCGCGTCGCCGAGGCTGGGCGCGTGTTGGAGCCCGAGCAGCTTGACCGCCTCGTTGCGATGGTCGCCCGATGCCAGCTTGACGACGAGGCCGGCCAGCATGAGGGCGATGGCGATGGCCAGCCCGCCCCGCAGCAGGTGGTGGACGATGGTGCGGGCCCCGGTGGGTGCCGCGTCTTCGCCGTTCGCGTGCGCCGTTCCGGCGGTGCTGGACTCGGTCATCGGATCCCGATTCCCGCCGCGTTGAGCCCCATCTGTGCCGCGACGACGATCAGCACGACGGCGAGCACCACGCGCAGCGTCTCCGGGCTCACCCGGGCCGCGATCTTGGTGCCGCCGCTGGCGCCGGCCACGATGCCGAGCGCGATCGGGACCGCGATGAGCGGGTGGACGTAGCCGCGGGCGAAGTACACCACCAGGCTGGCGATGGCGGTCACGCCGATCATGAAGTTCGACGTGGCGGCGGCCACGCGGATCGGAACCCGCATGCCGAGGGTCATGGCGGGAACCTTCAAGAACCCGCCGCCGACGCCGAGGAGGCCGGACAGCAGACCGGCGACGCCGGCGATGGCGGACCCCAGGCCGACCCGGTTGGCTTCGTAGCGGACCAGGGTGTCGGTGCGGTCGTCGTAGTAGGCCCCACCGAGGCCCCCGTGGTTCTCCCAGCCGGTGGTGACGCCCTCGTCGTCGTGGTGGCCGGTGTCGGCCGGGCCGTGCGGATCGCCCTGGCGCACGACCAAGACCGCGGTGAGCACCATCACACCGGCGAACACGGCGGAGATGACCGACGGCGAGATGGCCACCGCGACCAACCCCCCGGTGATGCC
Organism: uncultured Acidimicrobiaceae bacterium; assembly: GCA_963747745.1. Lineage (GTDB taxonomy): Bacteria > Actinomycetota > Acidimicrobiia > Acidimicrobiales > Salinilacustritrichaceae > Salinilacustrithrix. The sequence goes on along the minus strand of CAVVGJ010000015.1, from coordinate 6,999 downwards.
GCCGATGGTGGTGGCCACCTCGAGCGACATGCCGAGGCGCATGTTGGCCAGCCCCTCGCCGACGTAGGCCGCGCCGGCTGCGGTGGAGGTGGCGACGACGGCGACGAGCGACGAGGCCACCGCGATCCTGATGTCGTAGCCGAAGCCGAGGACGAGGGCGGGCACCACCACGATCCCACCGCCGATCCCGATCACCGCCCCGAGCCCACCGGCGAAGACGCCGAGGGCGGCGAGCAGGAGGAGGGCGGTCCAGGACAACACGATTGGTCATATTGTCATGACAACATGACCAATGGCAACCCGACGGGGTTCGGTACGCTGGATGCCATGCCCCAGCCCCGCTGGATCGTCGTCGGTGCCGTCATCGTGGTGCTGGGCGCGGCGTTCAGCGACGCCAGCTGGTTCGCCATGGTGGTGGCGGTGGTGGCGGGGGGCCTGATCTTCAAGTTCGGCCTCGCCATGCTGGGCGGGATGTCCCAGACCCTTCCCGACCCGCCCCCGCCGGGTGAGCTGCGCAAGGTCAAGATCCAGTACCGCTGCTCGATCTGCGGTTCCGAGCTGCGGATGACGGTGGCCAACGACGAGATGCCCGAGCCGCCCCGTCACTGCCTCGAGGACATGGACCTGGTGACGCCGGTGGAGTGATCGGGCCCGGCCCCGATGGCACTCAGTGGAAGTTGGTGGCGGTGATGATGCCGCCGAGCACGAAGCCCAGGCCCAGCAGCAGGTACTTGTTGTCGGTGGCGCCCGGCAGCAGACCCAGGTAGTTGAGGAAGATGGTCAGCGCGCCCAGGCCGAGCAGGGTGAACATGAGCACCGGCACCCACATCGGGCTGACCTTGAACTCCTGCGGGATGGGAGCGGTGTAGCGCGACGAGGTGTCGGGCTCGCTGGTGGCGTGCCCCTTGGAGATCGTGTGCCGAGCACCGGAGCCGGCGCCACCCTTGGGGGTGGTGCGCCCGCCCTTCTTCTTGCGGTCTGATCGTGCCACGGATTCGAGCGTACCGGCTGTACCGTCAGCGCCGTGACCGGGCGAGACGCCGCCACCGAGCCCGACGACGCGATCCTCGCCGCGGTCGACATCGGGACCAACTCGGTCCACATGGTGGTGGCGCGGGTGGGGGTGGGCGGCCGGTTCGAGATCCTCGCCCGGGAGAAGGAGATGGTCCGTCTCGGCCGGTCGGGTGGCGACATGAAGGAGCTGTCGGCCGACGCCATCGAGCGCGGGGTCTCCGCGTTGCGCCGGTGCCGGGCCGTCGCCGACGCCCACGGGGCGGATCTGGCCGCGGTGGCCACGTCGGCGGTCCGCGAAGCGGAGAACCGGCGCGCCTTCCTGGACCGAGCCTTCGACGAGGCCGGGGTGTCGGTGGAGGTGATCTCTGGCGTCGAGGAAGCCCGGCTCATCCACCTCGGCGTGCTGCAGTCGCTGCCGCTCTACGACCAGCGGGTGCTGTTGTGCGACATCGGGGGCGGTTCCACCGAGGTCCTGTTGGGAGCGGAGGGCGAGGTCCTCACCAGCCGCAGCTTCCGGCTCGGAGCCATCCGCCTCACCGAGCGGTTCCTGTCGCCGTCCAAGGGGGGCGGCCCGGTCAAGGCCAAGCACCTCGACCGCTGCCGCCAGCACGCCCAGGCCATGCTCGCTCCCTTCGCCCTCGAGGTGGGCAAGGTCGGCTTCGACGTCGTCGTCGGTGCATCGGGCACCATCGAGACGATCGTGGCCATGGCCGCCGCGGCGCGAGGCGAGTCCGACGGCGTCCGGACCCTGAACGGTGCGCGCGTGGGTGCCGACGAGATCGGTGCCGCGGTCCGTGCCCTGGCCGAGGCCCCCGATGCCGAGCGCCGGGCGGCGTTGCCCGGGGTCGACGCCAAGCGGGCCGACATCATCCTCGCCGGGGCGGTGATCCTCGAGCAGTTCGTGGCCGTCTTCGGCGTCGACGAGGTGGTGTTCTCCGACTACGCGCTGCGTGAGGGCGTGTTGCTCGATCAGGCCCGGCGACGGGCCGGTGCCACGCTCCATCACCTCCGGGACCTGCGCCGCCGCTCGGTGGAGCACCTCATGGAGCTCACCGACGAGCACCCCGACCACTCCCGCGAGGTCGCCCGGCTGGCGCTGCGCCTCTTCGACGACCTCGAACCGCTGCTCGGCCTGGGTGACGATGCCCGCGAGCTGCTCGAGGCCGGCGCGCTGCTGTGCAACGTCGGCGTGTACATCTCCCACTCGGGGCACCACAAGCACAGCTACTACGTCATCCGGAACGCCGAGCACCTCGCCGGGTTCACCGACCGGGAGATCGAGCTCATCGCCCAGATCGCCCGGTACCACCGCAAGTCGGCACCCAAGCTCAAGCACGAGGAGTGGGCCGCCCTGCGCCGGCCCGACCGCGAGCTGGTCCGGCAGCTGGCGGCGGTCCTGCGCATCGCCGTCGGCCTCGATCGCTCGCACGGGGGGCGGGTGGCCGACGTCGCCGTCGAGTGCCGCGACGACGCGGTGCGGATCAAGCTGCTGCCCCGAGGCGACGAGTCGATCGAGCTCGAGACCCACTCGGCCGAGCTGCGCCGTGGTCTGCTCGAGGAGGTGCTCGGGCGGCGGATCGAGGTGGCCGTGTGACGGTCGCTCAGAGGGCGCGATGCAACAGCGCGTCGGCCTCGACGGCTTCGGCGAGGGCGGCGTCGGCGGCCATGAACAACCCGTCGGTGTCGGCGGCATGGTCGGGGTAGGCGGCGAGCCCGCACGCCACCACCACCGGAACGGACGCGCCTCCGGGGAACTCGAAGCTGCCGCTCGCCGAACGGAGGGCCGGTTCCAGCACCGCTTGGGCCGCTTCGATGTCGAGGGCGGGGAACACCACCGCGACCTCGTCGCCGTCGGTCACCCCGATGACGGTGGACGAGGGCAGCGACTCGCGGGCCTGGCGCACCAGCTGGGCCACGAGGTGGTCCCGGCCCTCACGTCCCACCTCGGCCAGCACCGAATCCATCGACAGGAGCCGGACGAGGCCGAACGAGAACGTGCCGTTGTCCCCGGAGACCGCGACCTCGTCGGCGAGCCGGGCCTCGAGGTACGCCTGCGTCATCACCGCCAGGTCGTGGTCGCGGCCCTCCTCGGCGAGGCGCGCCGCGGTGGCCAGCTGCTCGCGGACCAGGTCGGCGAGGACGTTGGTATTGAACGGCTTGGAGACCCAGGCGTCGAGGCCCTTCGGCGTCTGGGGCAGGACCGCCTCGGACTGAGCCGACACCATGATCACCGGCACGAAGGCCCAACGGTCCTCGTTCCGGAGCCGGCGGTAGGCCTCGATGCTGGTGAAGCCGCGGAGCCGGACGTCGAGGAGGATCAGGTCGGGGCTGTGCTCCTCGACTGCAGCGATGATGGCGTCGTCGTCGTCGGGATCGACGTGCACGAAGTCGTACCCCGCGGCGCGGAAGTACGCCCGCAGGAACGAGGCGATGTCGGCTTCGTCCTCGATGCACAAGACGCGTTGCGTCGCGGCGAGCCGCCGGGCGACCGGTCCCAGCCTGGTTTCGTCGACCATCGTTGGATGCTGCCCCTTCCAATCGGCCTCTGGGCCGGCGTTGCCTGGCCCCTAGCATCGCGCTCGTGCCGCTCCGAGTGCTCGTCGTGGACAACTACGACTCGTTCACCTACAACCTGGTCCAGTACCTGGGCGAGCTGGGGGCCGACCCCGTCGTGCGTCGCAACGACGAGATCGACCTGGCCGGGGTGGAGGCCCTCGCACCCGACGCCATCTTGATCTCGCCCGGACCCGGGACCCCCGACGACGCCGGCATCTCCATGGCGGTCATCCGCGAGTGGGCCGGTCGGCGTCCCGTGCTCGGTGTCTGCCTCGGGCACCAGGCCATCGGTCAGGTCTTCGGTGGCACCATCGTCCGCGCCGGCCAGGTCATGCACGGGAAGACCTCGCTCGTGCACCACGACGGGTCCGGCGTGTTCGACGGGTTGCCGTCCCCGATCGAGGCCACCCGGTACCACTCGCTGGTGGTCGATCCGGGATCGCTCCCGGACTGTCTGGTGGTGACGGCGTGGACCGAACCCGATGGCGTGATCATGGGGCTGCGGCACCGCGACCTCGACGTCGAGGGCGTGCAGTTCCACCCCGAGTCGATCCTCACCGACACCGGTCACCAGCTGCTGCAGCGGTTCCTCGATCGGGTGGCTGTTTCGAGCTGACCGAAGCGGCGGCGACGTCAGCCGGTGGTGGAGGTCGTCGACGAATCCAGGATCGATCGACCGACCGTGATGGTGACCGTCGAGCCCTTGTCGGCGCTCGTGTTGCCCGCCGGGTCCTGGCTCAGCACCCGACCGTCGTCGGGATCGCCCGGCGGGATGAGCTGATCCTTCACCTCGACCTTGAATCCCGCCGTGGTCAGCTCGGACCGGGCCGTCTCCTCGGTCTTCTCCGTCACCGACGGCACGATGACCTGCTCCGGTCCGGCCGACACGATGAGGGTGACCGTCGAGCCCTTGTCGAGCATGGTGCCACCCGCCGGATCGGTGCGGATCACGGTGCCGTCGGGCACCGTCGTGCTGTTCTCGGGCTGCTGGACCACGTTGAACTCCTGCTGGCGCAGGATGGCCTCGGCCTCCGCCGCGGTGCGTCCGGCGAGATCGGACGGGACCGTGCGCTGGTCGGGGCCCTGAGAGATGCGCAGGGTGATCGGTGCATCCCGGGGGGCCTTCTCGCCGGCCGGTGGGTCCTGTTCGACCACGTGCCCCGGCTCGACGCTGTCGTCGAAGATCGGTTCGCTGGTGATGTCGGTGAAGCCGGCGTCACCGAGCGCCGAGCGCGCGTCCTCCTCCGAGAAGCCGACGACCTTGGGGATCTCGATCGCCGGGGCGCCGTTGGACACGGTGAGCGTCACCGTGCCGCCCTTCTCCAGATCGGCGTTGCCCTCCGGATCCTGTTTGACGATCTGGCCGTCGTCGAAGTCGGGATTGTCCTCGAAGGTGGTGGCCACCGTGAACCCGAGCGCGGTCAGCTGGGGCTTGGCGTCGTCGAGTTGCTTGCCCACGACGTTGGGGACCGTGACCATCGTGGAGGAGTTGCCGCCGTTGTTGGAGTCGAGGACGCCGAGGGCCTGGGCGAGCAGGAACAGCACGCCGCCCATGACCAGCAGGAGCAGCACCAGGATGGCGATGAACGCCCCGTTGCGCTTGGGCGGTTCGTCGTACGCGTAGTCGTAGTCGTACTCGTCGTATGCCTCGTCGTACCGGGTCTGGGCCGCGGTCACCGGGATCGCCGCGGTCTGGGCCACGGTGGCGGCGGGGACCGGGGCCGGCACCGGAGCCGGCGCCGCGATCTGGTTGCCCTCGCGGTAGCGGCGCAGGTCGGCGCGGAGGTCCTCGGCTGACGGGTACCGGGCGGCCGGGGACTTGGCCAGGCACTTGAGGATGATGGCCTCGAGCGTGGGCTCGATGTCGGCGTTGAGCTGGCGGGGCGGTTCCGGCTGCTCCTGCACGTGCTGGTACGCCACGGCCAGGGCATCGTCGCCGCGGAAGGGAGGGCGACCGCACACGCTCTCGTAGAGGACCACGCCCAGGCTGTACACGTCGGACCGGGGGTCGACGGGCCGGCCCTGGGCCTGTTCGGGCGAGAAGTAGGTGGCCGTGCCCATGACCAGCCCGGTCTGGGTCAGGTTGTCGTCAGAGGACGCCGAGACGGCTCGTGCGATGCCGAAGTCGGTGACCTTGACCTGACCGTCGGAGGCCAGCATCACGTTCCCGGGCTTGACGTCGCGGTGGACCACGCCGTTGCGGTGAGCGAAGCCGAGCGCGGCGGCGATGTCGATGCCGATGTCGGCCGCCCGGGCCGGCAGCAGCGTGCCCTCCTGCCGGAGCACGTCGGCGAGGCTGCGGCCGCTCACGTACTCCATGACGATGTAGTAGGTGCCGCCCTCCTCGCCCCAGTCGTAGACCCCGACGATGTTGGGGTGGTTCAGGTTGGCGGCCGCCTGCGCCTCGCGGCGGAAACGCTCGACGAAGGCGGGATCGCTGGCGTACTGGGCGAAGAGGACCTTGACCGCCACCGGGCGATCGAGGAGCTGGTCACGGGCCAGGTACACGTCGGCCATGCCGCCTCGAGCGAGCCGGCGGTGGAGCTCGTACCGGCCGCCGTAGATGACTGGTCCCTGGTCAGACATGGCGGTCGGCACTCTACGGCACCCATGCCGCCCGTCCGGTCCCGGGGAGGTGGCGTGTGGGACGGTCCGTCGCTGTCAGCCGCCCGTGACCGCAGGGACGGCGGGGTCGCGCTGGGGGAACAGGACCTCGGCCGTCAGCGGCCGGGCGAGCTCGCCCAGATCACTGATCACGTCGACCAGGAGGTCGTCGATGGCGATCACGCCGACGAAGCGGCCGCCGTCGGTCACCGCCAGACGACGGATGGCGTGCTCGTGGAAGCGAGGGAACGTGTCCCGGAGGTCGGCCTCGGCGTCGATGGTCACCACCGGGCTGCTCATCACGCCGTCGATCCGGGCGTTGGGGTCGAGCCGGTGGGCCAGGGCCCGGCACACCAGATCGCGGTCGGTCACGATGCCGACGAGCTCGTCGCCGTCCAGCACGGTGACCGTGCCGACGCCGGTGGACCGCATCAGCTCGGCCACCGATGCCAGCGTGGCGTCCACGCCGACCGACACCCCGTTGCGGCGTACTGCATCCATCACCCGCATGGTTCCTCCTTCACCACCGCCGCTCGGCGCTGGATCGCTGTCGTCTCGTCCGTCGTCATGGTTGGCTCACGGTGATCGGGACCTCGACGAGGTTGGTCTGCGAACCGTCCTTGGGAGAAGGTTCCCAGACGATGACCGAGCCGACACCCGGTGTGGGTACTTCGAACTCCACCGTCTCGTCGAAGGTGCCGCGTGTCCCGGTGCCGCTGGTCGCCTTGGCCGGTTGGTCGTAGACCTCGAGCCCGTCACCGTCGGTCACGACGACCCGGAACATGGCCTCGAAGGTGTTCGCCGTGCCGGTGATGTGCAGGGGGC
>CAVVGJ010000014.1:0-248727 GCA_963747745.1 uncultured Acidimicrobiaceae bacterium | reverse complement strand
TCACACCCCGGCAGTTGCAGGGCGTGCTCGACTCGGTGGAGACCATCTGCACCGAGGTGATCGACGGGTTCTGCGTGCGGGGCGAGGTCGACCTCGTCGAGGCCCTGTCGCAGCCGTTCCCGCTCCTCGTCATCTGCGACATGATGGGGATCCCCCGGAGCGACTTCCAGACCGTGCTCGACGCCACCAACGTGATCCTCGGCGGCGGCGACCCGGAGTTCCTGGGCGGCAAGGACCCGATGACCGCCATCTTCGAGGCGGGCATGGAGCTCACCACGCTCATGAACGGCCTGGCCGAGGAGCGGCGCGCCGATCCCACCGACGACCTGACCTCGAAGCTGGTCCACAACGACCTCGGCGAGGACATGCTGGCGCCCAGCGAGATCGCCCCCTTCTTCATCCTCCTGGCCGTGGCCGGCAACGACACCACCCGCACCGCCATCAGCCACGGCATGCACCTGCTGTCGCAGAACCCCGACCAGCGCCGCATCTGGCAGGACGACCTCGAGGCGGTCACGCCCACCGCGGTGGAGGAGATCATCCGGGTGGCGTCGCCGGTCACCTTCATGCGCCGGACCGCCACCGGCGACGTCACCGTCTCGGGCCACGACTTCACCGCCGGCGACAAGGTCGTCCTGTTCTACGGGGCCGCCAACCGTGACCCCCGCCAGTTCGACGATCCCGAGGTCTTCGACGTGCGTCGCGACCCCAACCCGCACGTCGGCTTCGGCGGCCCCGGTCCCCACTTCTGCCTCGGCGCCCACCTCGCCCGCCGTGAGGTGTCGGTGGTGTTCCGCCAGCTGCTGACCCGCCTGCCCGACATCGAGGTGAGCGGTGACCTCGTCCCGCTCGAGTCGGTGGGCATCCCGCTGGTCGGTGGCGTGAAGCGGTTGCCGGTGCGGTTCACGCCGACCGCTCCGTCTCGCTGACGGTGACGGCGGCCTCCCAGGCCGCCCGCTCGGCGTCGGTGCGGAGCTGGCGGGAGCGCGTGCGGATGCGTCGCCGGGTCGAGCCCGGCATCGACCCGGCCCGGTAGCGGCCCCGCCCCACCCGGTGGACCCGGCCCCGGCCGACCTCCCACCGCAGTGCGTCCGACACTCGCTTGCTCGGTCGGCCGCTGAGGAGGAAGCCGCTGTCGCCGAGGAAGTCGACGAGGGCCGCCACCGTCCACTCGGCCCGATCCGGGCCGCAGATCCGGTCGGTGAGGACGTAGCGCAGTTCGAGGCCGCCGAGCAGGCGACGCCACACCGGATGATCCGGGTACGGCACGAGCCGGAAGTCGAAGTCGGGCGGGAGCGCAGGCGAGGTCATGGCATCGATGGTGACCGGGGCCACTGACAGGAACTCCGAGTGGTGGGTGGCGGGCGGCGGTGGCGGTGGCCGGTCGTGGAACACGGGGGATCCCAAAGCGCCACGTCAGAGCGACAACGGCTCACCGCTCGGCGGCGATTCCGACGAATCGTCGACGATTCGTCCGCCACGCGGCGCTCGGGAACGATTCGTCGACGATTCGTTCCCCAACGGTGCCGGCGCGGTCCGGGTGGTGACCTGCTGGTCGCGGCGGCGTGTCATCTTGCCGTGAACGGGCCGGATTGTCGCTGTGACGTGGCGGATCGGGGTCCCCGTGGCCGGGGGCAAGGGGGAGGGTCCGACCGACCGCCGCCCCGACGACCCGGATGCCCCGGATCAGTCGTTCAGCAGGACGATCTTGCCCAGCTTGCCGCCGGCGGAGAAGCGGTCGAACCCGGCCGCCGCATCGGACATGGCGAAGGTCTCCTCGACCGGCACGGTGAGGGCTCCGGAGGCGGCCAGCGGCAGGACGTGTCGGATCATGGCCTGGGCCGCAGCCGCCTTCTCCTCGAGGGGACGGGCCCGCAGCGTCGAGGCCCGGATGGTGCCCCGCTTCTGCATCAGGTCGACCAGCGACAGCTCGGTGGTGGCGCCGGCCCCGACGCCGATGATCATGATCCGTCCCCAGGTGGCGAGGGCCCCGATGTTGCCGGGCCAGTTGGGGGCACCGACCAGCTCCAGGATCACGTCGTAGGGCCCGGCGTCGACGAAGTCGACGGGATCGATCACCACGTGCGCGCCGAGGTCACGGACCGCGTCGTGGTGGTCGTGGTTGCGGACGGTGGCGGTCACCGTGCACCCGGCCGCGGCCGCGAGCTGGACGGCGGCCGTGCCGACCCCGCCGGCGGCGCCGTGGATGCAGACCCGCTCGCCCATCGTCAGCCCGACCTGGCTGAACAGGGCGTCGTGGGCGGTGGTGAAGGTCTCGGGGAAGCCGCCGGCCTGCTCCCACGACAGCGACGCCGGCACGGGCAGCAGGTGGCGTTCGTGCACCACCGCCAGCTCGGCCATCGCCCCGCCGCCGACGACGGCCATGACCTTGTCGCCGGTCGACCACTGCGTGACACCGGGCCCCACCGCGTCGACCGACCCGGCCAGCTCCAGGCCGGGGATGTCGGGCGGCGAGCCGGGCGGCGCGGGGTAGAAGCCCATGATCTGGAGCCGGTCGGCGGCGTTGATGCCCACGGCCCGGACGCGGACCAGGACCTCGCCGACACCGGGTTCGGGGTCGGGCCGCTCGGCCCAGACCAACGCGTTGTCGACGATCGTGTTGGCGTGCACCTCAGCGCTTCTCGATGGCGACGTAGTCCCGGGCGTCGGGACCGACGTAGAGCTGGCGGGGCCGGGCGATGCGCTGGTCCTGCTCCAGCAGCTCGACCCAGTGGGCCAGCCAGCCCGACGTGCGGGGGATGGCGAACAGCACGGTGAACATCGAGGTCGGGAAGCCCATGGCCTGGTAGATGAGGCCGGAGTAGAAGTCGACGTTGGGGTAGAGCTTGCGGGAGATGAAGTAGTCGTCCGACAGCGCCACCTCCTCGAGCTTGAGGGCGATGTCGAGCAACGGGTTCCTGCCGGTGACGTCGAACACGTCGTCGGCGGCCTGCTTGATGATCTTCGCCCGCGGGTCGTAGTTCTTGTAGACGCGGTGCCCGAAGCCCTGGAGCTTGCCGTGCCCCTGCTTGACCGACTCGACGAAACGGTCGACGTTGTCGATCGACCCGATCTCGTTGAGCATCTTGATCACGGCCTCGTTCGCCCCGCCGTGGCGCGGTCCGTACAGCGCAGCTGCGGCCGCCGCGGTGGCCGAGTAGGGATCGGCGTGGGCCGAGCCGACCACCCGCATGGCGGTGGTGCCGCAGTTCTGTTCGTGGTCGGCGTGGAGGATGAACAGCAGGTCGAGGGCCTTGGCCAGCGCCGGGTTGGCGTCGTAGCGGGGCTCGGCCACCTTCCACATGGTCGACAAGAAGTTGGCCGAGAAGCTGAGGCTGTTGTCGGGGTAGACGAAGGGCATGCCGACGCTGAACCGGTAGGCGGCGGCGGCCAGCGTGGGCATCTTGGCGATGAGCCGGGTGATCTGCTTGTAGCGGACGTCGGGATCGAAGATGTCCTTGGCGTTCTCGTAGAACGTCGACAGCGCGGCCACCGAGGAGACCAGCATCCCCATCGGGTGGGCGTCGTAGTGGAAGCCCTCGAGGAACCGCTTGCGCATGTTCTCGTGGATGTAGGTGTGGTACGTGATGTCGTGCGACCACGTGGACAGCTCGTCCTCGGTGGGCAGCTCGCCGAAGATCAGCAGGTACGCCACCTCGAGGTACGTGGAGTGCTCGGCGAGCTGCTCGATCGGGTAGCCGCGATAGCGGAGGATGCCGTTGTCGCCGTCGATCTCGGTGATGGCGCTGCGGGTGGCCGCGGTGGCGGTGAAGGCCTCGTCCTCGAACCAGATCCCCGGCAGCAGCTTGCGCCAGGCGTCGCTGCTGACCCCTCCGTACTCGATGGGGATCTCGACCGATTCTCCGGTGCGGTTGTCGGTGATCGTGATTGATTCGGCCACGCGTCGCCTCTCGATTTCTGGGATGCAGGAGTGCTTCGGAGACTATGCCGTCGCGTCGACCTCGACACCCTGGTGGTGGGGCCCCTCCTCGGCGATGAGGCCGATCACCACGTCGCGCACCGCCCGGGACGGTGCGGCCAGACGACCGGACCGTCGGCGGGCCAGTCCCACGGCACGGTGGCGGAGGTCGATCACCGGGATGGACGCCCACGCGCCCGGGGGTTCGTCGAGCGTGGCCGTGGTGGGCAGGATGGCCGGCCCGTAGCCGCCGAAGGCCAGCGACGCCACCAGCGTCATGCCGTCGACCTCGGCCAGCGTGCGCAGCTCGACCCCGGCCGCGGCCGCCGCCTGGTCGAGCTCGTCACGGAACGCGGTGCCCCTCGGCTCGAGGATCAACTCGTGGCCGGCCAGGTCGGCGAGGTGCAGCTCGGACCGCTCGGCCAGCGGGTGACCCACCGGCGCCACCAGGATCCGCTCCTCCTCGAAGAGCTGCTCGACCGTGATGGCCGGGTCGACCACGGGGAGGTTGACGATGGCGAGGTCGAGGCCGCCGTCGAGCAGCTGGGGGAGCAGCGAGGTGGTGGTGGCGTCGACGACCACGAGATCGACCTTGGGGTGCTGGCGGCGCATGCGGGCCAGCAGACCGGGCACCAGCCACCGGCCGATGGAACCGATGACGCCCACCCGCACGCTGCCCACCACCTCGTCGCGCAGCGCGGCCACGTCGCTGGTCAGCGCGGCCAGCTCGGCCTGGATCCGCCGGGCCCGGGCCACGGCCGCGTCGCCCTCCTCGGTGAGCCCGCCGGAGCTGCGGTCGACGAGGGTGACGCCGAGCTCCTTCTCCAGGCGGGCGATGTGGGTCGACACGTTGGACTGCACCGTGTGGATGGCGCGGGCCGCGGCCGAGAACGATCCGTGCTCGGCCACGGCGAGCAGCGAGTTGAGCTGGCGCAGATCCATCAGCCATCTGCTTACCAGATGGTAGCCATCTATGAGAACTGTTGGACAGATTGCCGCCTGCTTGGTTGACTGAGCAACACATCGCCGAGAGGGTCAACTGTCCCCCCAGAACCCCCTCGAGCGCACAGTGTGCCCGGAAGGAATCCCCCCTCCGACCGGATGCACGCAAAATGAGGTGCGGAGCCGGCCTGTCCCCCCTGGGCCGGCTCCCCTCGTTTTCCCCCGACCGCTCGTTCTGGTCGGTCATCGGTCGTCCTGAACGTCGCGATGACCCACCAGAACGAATGGGTGGCGGCGCAGTACCGTGGCCCCGTGCCCACTGCTGCCGCCTTCTTCGACCTCGATCGAACGCTGCTGCGGGGAGCCAGCGGCCCGGTCCTCTCCAGCGCCCTGCGGTCCGCCGGCGTCATCTCCGACCGGGTCCTGCCCGGCGAGGAGCTCGTCTACCGGATCTTCAACCTCATCGGCGAGACCCGGCCGTCGATGCTGCTGGCCCGCCAGGGCGCCCGGTTCAGCGGCGGCCAGCAGCGCGCCAAGGTGCAGGAGGCGGGCCAGATCGCGGCCGATCTGCTGTGCGGGATGGTCGAGCCCTACGCCCACTCCATCATCCAGGGCCACAAGGACGCCGGCCGGCCCGTCGTGTTGGCCACCACCAGCCCCTACGACCTGGTCAAGCCCTTCGCCGACGCCATGGGCCTCGACGACGCCGTGGCCACCCGCTACGGCGTCGACGACAACGGTCTCTACGACGGCACCATCGACGGCCACTTCGTCTGGGGTCCGGGCAAGCTCGCCGCGGTCGAGGACTGGTGCGACGACCACGACATCGACATCGACGAGTGCTGGGCCTACAGCGACAGCTTCTACGACCTACCCCTGCTCGGCGCGGTGGCCCACCCCACCGTCGTCAACCCCGACCCCCGCATGCGCATCGCCGCCACCATCCGCCGCTGGCCGGTGCGCTGGCTCGACAAGCCGCCGGGCGTGCCCAAGTTCCTCGGCGTCGAGCCGGCCCAGGCCATGCTGCCCTTCGCCCGGCCCGAGCTGATCCCGTACGCCCGCTTCGACCTGGCCGGCACCGAGAACATCCCCGAGGGCGGTTGCATCATCGTCGGCAACCACCGCTCGTACTTCGACGGCGTGGCCATGAGCTTCACCGTGGCCCAGACCGGCCGTCCCGTGCGCTTCCTCGGCAAGAAGGAGGTGTTCGACGCGCCGATCGTGGGGCAGATGGCCAAGGCCATGGGCGGCATCCGCGTCGACCGGGGCACCGGGTCCGACGAGCCGCTCAAGGCGGCGGCCGAGGCGCTCGAGGCCGGCGAGATCGTCATGCTCATGCCCGAGGGCACCATCCCCCGCGGCCCGGCCTTCTTCGACCCCGAGCTCAAGGGCCGCTGGGGCGCGGCCAAGCTGGCCGCCATGACCCGGGTGCCGGTCATCCCGGTCGGCCTGTGGGGCACCGAGCAGGTCTGGCCCCGCTCGGCCCGGCTGCCCAACATCTGGGCCGTCACCGACCCGCCGCTGGTCACGATCCGGGTCGGCACGCCCGTCGAGTTGAAGTACCGCTCGGCCGACGCCGACACCAAGCGGATCATGGCCGCCATCTCGGCCCTGCTGCCCAAGGAAGCGCACGAGAAGCGCGACCCCACGCCCGAGGAGCTGGCCCGCACCTACCCGCCGGGCTACACCGGCGACCCCGAGGCCGAGGCCGACCGGCGGCCCGGCTCCGACACGTGAGCGCCGATTTCGTGACCCCCGACGGCGGAGACGGGGCGCGAACTGACCCGATCTGATCGGGTGACGGGAGTGCGGGGCGGTCGGAGGGCGGTGTGGCGGCGGCGCGCCGCGGGCATCGGACTCGTCGTCTACTTCGTCGTGATGGCCTGGTTGGTGTTCGGGCCGAGGCCCAACGACGAAGCGGCTCGGGTGGCGGGCGCGGCGCGCCAGGCGGGCGCGGTGGTGACCGGATCGCCGACGCACCGGCCGGCCACCGTGGGCACGACGCCGACCCCCGACTCCGATTCCGACGCCGTGCTCGGCCTCGGCGCCGACGAGTTCTCCAACGTGGTGCTCTTCGTGCCGCTCCCGGTGCTGGTCGCGCTGTGGCGGCGCCGGCGCTGGTGGTGGTCGGTGCCGGCCGGGGTGGCCCTGAGCGTCACGATCGAGCTGCTCCAGCGCCTGTGGTTCATCGATCGCACGTCCTCGCTGGGTGACGTCTGGTTCAACACCATCGGCGTGCTGGTGGGGGCGGGGCTGGGCGCGCTGGGCCTCGCCCTGGCCGACCGACGTTGGTGGGGAAGGGCCGGAACGATCAGCCGGTGATGATGCCACGGCGTTGCTCGGGGCGATGACGAGTCTGAGGACCTGTCGAAACCTCGGCGTTCTTGTCAGTACCCGTTGCCATGCTGGTGGTCCCACTGCAGTGGCTCGGCACTCGGTGCCCTCGTCAAGAGCGGAGAGGAGTGGCACGATGGCGGTGTCCGAGCGCCAGCGGCATGCGTTGCACGAATGGGCCAGAACGGCGGCGAGCGAGGAGGTGGCCGAGACGTTGATGGAGCTCCTGCCGCCGGTTGGTTGGGCCGACGTCGCCACCAAGCGCGACCTCGACCACCTCGAAGCACGGCTCGAGGTGCGATTCGAGCGGATGGACGCGCGGTTCGACCGGATGGAGGCGCGTCTCGGGGCCGTGGAGGACGGATTCGGGGCCGTGGAGGACGGATTCGGGGCCATGGAGGGTCGCCTTCTGCTCGAGGTGCATCGCGAGCTGCGCCAGCACACGTACTGGATCATGGCGGCGCTGTGGGCGGCGGTCGGCGTCGCCGTTGGGCTGAGCCAGGCGCTCTGACCCGGTCGGCGCTCGGGCCGGTGTCCGGTGCGCGCTCGACCCGTGGTGGGCGATGTCGGGCGACGTCGGAGGATGGGGGTGTTCCCATCCGTGTCCGTGCGTTCCGATCATTCCTGGGGCCGGGAGGGTGTTCGGAAGAAATTTGGATCTTTTCGGTGTTTTCCCTTGACACGAACGTACGTTCGAGCTATGGTGCCTCGGTATGACGACAGCTGACTCCCACACCCTGAGCAGCGCGGTGGCGATGCTGCGGGATGCGGTGTCGGCGGTGCAGTCGGTCGAGCTCGATGGCGAGGTCCCGGTCGGGTTGCTGGCCGCCATGGGGGAGCTCGAGATCGAGCGCCGGCGGCTCGATGCCGCCACCGATGCCGTGGTCGGCGAGGTCGACCGGTCGGGGGCCTACGGGGTCGACGGGCACCGCTCGGCCAAGGCTGCGGTGAAGCACATCTGCCGGGTGCCGGGGGCCGAGGCGGCCCGCCGGGTCCGCACCGCTCGAGAGCTGGTGCGCCTGCCTGGTCTCGCCCGGGCTCATGCCGCCGGCGAGGTGCCCACCGAGCACGTCCGCGCCGCGGTCAACGTGGCTCGCAACCCTCGGATCGATCAGTTCATCAACGAGGCGACCGACGCCTTCTTCACCGAAGAAGCCCGGTTGCGGTCGCACGAGTCGTTCACCCGCCTGCTCCGGCAGTGGGAGCGCTTGGCCGACCAGGACGGCGCCGGCGACGGGTCCGATCGCCGCCACGACGCCCGGCGGGCCCGTCTGATCGAGGAGTTCGATTCCGGGTTCCGGCTCGAGGGCCGCTGGGGTGCGCTCCAGGGCGCCATCCTCCAGCAGATCCTGGCCCGGTTCGAAGACGCCGAGTTCGAGGCCGACTGGGCCGAGGCCAAGGCCATGTACGGCGACGATGCGCGGGTCGAGCACCTCGCCCGCACCCCGGCCCAGCGCCGGGCCGACGCCGTGCTCGCCATCTTCCGGCGGGCCGACTCGGTCGATGCCGACGATGTGGTCGAGTCCGAACCGCTGGTCAACGTCATGGTCGACCAGGAGACGTTCGAGCGAGCCATGGCCATGGCGGCCGGGGAGGACGTCGGCGACGACGATCCGTCCCGGGCCGACCGTGTGTGGTGCCACACCGACACCGGCGTCCGGCTCGACCTGCTCGACATCGCCGAGTGCGCCATCGTCGGCCACGTCCGGCGGGTGGTGTACGACAGTCGCCACGTGGTCATCGACCTCGGCCGGCGAGAACGGTTGTTCAAACGGGGCGCACGCGAAGCCGTGCTCCTCGGACGATGGCCCGGGCAGGACCCGGGCTGCGGATGGGCCGACTGCGGCGTTCCCGACCGTTGGTCACAGATCGATCACGTGAACGACTGGGGTCTCGGCGGCCCCACCGCGCCCTGGAACGGGCTGCCCCGCTGCGGCTACCACAACCGGCTCAAGAACACCGGCTTCCGCACGGTGCGCGACGAACACGGTCGCCAGACCCACCTGCGTCCCGACGGTCAGCTCATCACCGCCCCGGTCTGACGGCCTGTGTGCCGCATCGTCGGTACCATCGGGGAGACCACAAGGGCGGTGACCGAGGAGGTGGCGGCGACACTGATGGAACTCCTACCCCCTGTCGGTTGGGCCGACGTGGCCACCAAGCAGGACCTCGGCGCGCTCGAAGAGCGGATGCAGCTGCGCCTGGATTCGGGCCTCGACGGCCTTCGCATCGAGATGCACATGGGGTTCGCCGCCATCGAGCGCGAGCTGCGGGTGCAGCTGTACTGGATCGTCGGCCTGCTGGTGTCGGCGGTCGGCGTCATGGCCGCCGTGGCCCGGCTCGGCTGATCAACCCTGCGCCCTGGGCCTCTGGGCCACAATGCCGCCGTGACCGCTCGCCGCCGCCTCTCCGTCCTCGCGGTCGTGATCCTCGCCGCCATCCCGGCCGCGGTGGTCCTGGTGGCGTCGCTGGCCGGCGACCGGGAGCGGATGGTGTCCTACTTCGAGGTCGCCACCGTCGACGCCGACGGCCACGCCACCGTCGACGAGGTCATCGACTACGACTTCGGCGCCGGCAGCGAACGGCACGGCATCTACCGCATCGTGCCCGGCCTCACCGAGTCGTCCGGCGTCACCGTGTCCTCGCCCGACGCGCCGGACCAGGTCCAGATCACCGGCGGCAACATCCGCATCGGCGACCCGAACGTCACCGTGTCCGGCAGCCACCGCTACCAGATCAGCTACGGCCTCGACACCCTGGCGGCGGGTGACCGGTTGGCGTGGAACATCGTCGGCACCGAATGGGACGTGAAGATCGAGTCGGTCGAGGCCCACGTGATCAGCGCCCGGGAGCTGAGCGACGTGTCGTGCGACCAGGGATCGTTCGGCACCGCGGGCGGCTGCGACGCGGTCGAGGTGGAACCGGGTCACCTGGTGGTGCGCACCGGGCCGATCCCGTCGGGCCACGCCGTCACCGTGCGGGCCACGCTCGGTGCACCCCTCGCCGCGGCGGCGGCCACCCCGGCCATGCCGGCCGAGCCGGCCGACACCGGCGCCCCGCTGGCCAAGCCGTTCCTGTTCGGGTTCCTGGCCGCAGCCGCGGCCGGCCTGGTCACCGGCCGCATCCTGCGCCGCGCCGGCCGCGAGTACGCCCCCGCCGGCTACCAGGGCATCGCCCCCGGCACCGCGCCGGTGCCGCCCGGGGCCGAGAGCCCGTTCGCCCCGCTGGCCACCGATGCCACCCGGGTCGACGCGGCCGACCTCGTCGCCGACGCCCCGCCCCAGGTGGCCCCGCCCCGCACCTTGACCGCGGCCCAGGGCGGGGTGGTGCTGGCCGAGAAGGTGCACCCGTCGCACAAAGCGGCGTGGCTGCTCGGCCAGGCCCAGCACGGCGCCATCGCCCTCGAGGGCGACCCGAAGAAGCCGACCATGCGCTGGCTCGGTGGTCACGGCGCGGCCGACAACGCCGCCCTGCTCACCATGTTCCACAGCCGGCCCGAGGTGCAGCTCGGCACCTACGACTCCGACTTCGCGACGGGCTGGAACATGGTCGGTGCCGAGCTCGACGCCTGGCGCACCACCAGCGGGCTGTGGTCCGACCAGGCCGATCGTCGCCGCACGTGGGCCATCGCCGTCGGTTTCCTGCTGGTGATCATCGGCCTCGTCATCGCCGCCGTGGCCGCCTTCGCCTGGTCGCTGTCCCAACCCGAGGTGTGGCAGCTCGCCCTGCTCACCGTGCCCACGGGTGTGGGTCTCGGCCTGGTGCTGCGGGCGTGGGAGCTGCGGGTCCGCACGCCGGCCGGCTCGGCCCTCTACGTCCAGGTCGAGGCGTTCCGCCGTCACCTGGCCGAGGCCCAGGGCGCCGACGTCGACCGCGCCGCCGACGCCGGCCTCATCGACGACTACCTGGCCTGGGCGGTGGCGCTGGGGGAGTCGAAGGCGTGGACCAAGGCGGTCGAGGCGTCGTCGGTGTCTCGCGGCACCGGCTACGACCCGTCGTTCCTCTACATCGCCGCCGCCCTGCACTCGTCCACCACTTCTGCCGCCACCGCCCCGTCGTCCAGCGGCAGCGGCGGGGGCGGCGCAGGCGGAGGTGGTGGCGGAGGGGGCGGCGGCTCCTGGTGACAGCTGGTTCCTGTGGCGCTGCGGTCGGGTGCGCGGGTCGCCGGACTCGCCGCATCGCGGCAATTTCGCTTCAGCGGGAGACCTGACGTGCCGATGGACACGACTATGGAGCAGGAGGGACGACCGAGCGACGCACCGTGCACGCCACGGGGGCAATGGTGCGAGACACGGTGATCGAACCATCCCTGGGCGCGCCACAACTCGGCACGGCGACCCTGGACCAGTTGCTGGCCCGCGCCGCCGACGTCACGCTCCTCATCGACTTCGTCACCGGGGCGCCGGTCTGCCGGTGGTACGACCCCGACGCCAGTCGCCTCCATCTCCCCAGCCGGCCGGCCGAGCGGGTCATCGACTGGGTCCACCCCGATGACATCCCGAGCCTGATCGACGTGCTCGCCAGCGTGGCCCGCGACGGCGGCTCCCGCAACACGGTCGCCCGCATCCGCCCCGAGGACGATGGCGAGGTCGAGCGGTCGCTGCTGATCTCGATCCACGACGTGACCGACTTCCACGAGAACGGCCTCCTCGTGCAGGCCTGGCTCATCGACTTCGACCACACCCGCACCGACGACCTCGACTCCACCGCGTTCTCCTCGCTGGCCGAGGCGGCGCCGATCGGGCTGCAGGTGCGCAGCGCCAACACCAACGTGACCTTCGAGAACGAACGGTTCACCGCCCTCGCCGCATCGGCCCGCGACCTCATCGACGAGCACGTGCTGGCCGGCATGCAGGGCGCCGGCGAGCTGATCGAGGACCTCGAGGTCGACGGCCGGTCGCTGCGGATCCACGTCGTGCCCACCGTCGACGATCAGGGCCGACTCGTCCTGGCCGTGGCCTCGCTCGAAGACGTCACCAGCCTGCGCGTCGCCGAGGCGGGGCGGGCGGCAGCCGAGGGGCTGTTCCGGGCCGTGTTCGACGGATCGCCGGCCGCCACGGCCATCGTCGAGCTCGACGGTCGCTTCGCCCAGGTCAACGAGGCCCTGGCCATGATCCTGGGCTACTCCGTCGACGAGCTGATCGGGATGAACTTCGCCGACATCACCCACCCCGACGACCTCCTCGTCGATCTCGAGCTGTTGGCCGAGGTGCTGGCCGGCAAGCGGAGCGGCTACCAGATGGAGAAGCGATACGTCCACCGGGCGGGCCACGAGGTGTGGGCCGAGCTCACCGTCGCCACCGTGCGCGACGCCACCGGGGCGATCAGCCACTTCGTCTCCACCGTCGAGGACATCACCGCCCGCAAGTCGGTGCTCGGCGCCGCCGACAC
Organism: uncultured Acidimicrobiaceae bacterium; assembly: GCA_963747745.1. GTDB lineage: Bacteria > Actinomycetota > Acidimicrobiia > Acidimicrobiales > Salinilacustritrichaceae > Salinilacustrithrix. Next base: position 236,141 of record CAVVGJ010000014.1, on the reverse strand, counting down.
GAACGGCGACCTCGCCTACTGGGCCATCCACGACCACCTCACCGGCCTGCCGAACCGTCGCCACCTGGACAACTACCTGGCGTCGACGTTCGGTCCCCGCCGCCGGGCATCCGACCGCCTCGTCGTGCTGTTCCTCGACCTCGACGACTTCAAGCCGGTCAACGACGAGCACGGCCACCAGATCGGCGACGAGGTGCTCCGCACCATCGCCCGCCGGTTGCGCAACACCTCGCGGGAGGACGAGCTGGTGGCCCGCTACGGCGGCGACGAGTTCGTCGTCGTCACCCGCAAGCTCCGCACCGCGCACGACGTGTCGCTGCTGGTGGAGCGGATCCTGAGCGCGGTCCGCACCCCGATCGCGGGTCTGACGCCCGAGCCCGTGGTGGTCGGCGCCAGCGTCGGCATCGGTGTGGCCGCCGACGGCGACGACCCCGCCGAGGTGCTCAATCGGGCCGACGCCGCCTCCTACCGGGCCAAGCGCGAGGGCAAGAACCGGGCCCGCTACGAAGACTCCGACGACGTCACTCCGACGACGTCGTCCCCGCCTCTGAGCCGGGCGGCCTGAGCTGACGGACGTCAGCGCCGCTCCCATGGGCACCGCTCGCGGTGTAGTCGGCATCGCCGAGGAAAACACGACGACCCACGTCCGACGGCGTCCCGTCAACTGCAGAACGGTGAGCGCACGAGCCACGCCGTCGTCATCGGTGAGCGCCCAGCACGAGTTCCCGGCGTTGGTCTGGAAGTAGATCGATCGACCGGGAGCGGGGTGCCGTCTTCCGCCCGGAGGTGGGCGACGACGCGCGTGGGTGTCCTGCCCGAGAGCGGGCACGTCGCGGGCGCCACCAGCACGGTGGCGATCAGGGCGCTTCGGCGACGTCGATCTCGACGCTGGCGGGGTCGGAGGCGTGTTCGCCGTCGGAGCGTGGTAGGTGCGCGCCCCGCCGAGTAGTCCTGCGCCGGGGTGTAGACGACGAGCCGTCCGGATGGAGCTCGCCGTCCCGTGGCTCGGCCCGACGTCGAGGACGGCGGTGAGCGGGTCGTGGTCGGCATCGGAGTCGTTGGCGAGCACGCCCGGCGCCTCGATCGCCAGCGGCGTGTCCTCTTCGGTGCCGTAGTGGTCGGGCGGGCCTGCGGTCTCCACACGTGAGCTCGACCGTGGCGGGTCGGACTCGGCCAGGTCGTCGGCGCCCGGTAGGTGAACGGTCGGTACCGGAGTCGGGTCCGGCTGGTAGCGAAGGACCGTCGGACCCAGGTCGAGCGTGCCGTGGCGGCTCGGTGACGAGGACGGCGTGGAGCGGGTCGCGTTCGCATCGGTGTCGTTGCCGGCCGCCCGGCGCGCGACCGACACTCGGTGCCCGTCCGTGCGGGTCGTCGGCCGCGGGCGCGGTTCGCCCCGACCGGTGCTGACCGTGCCGTAGTCGGTGGCGCCGGCGGTCGGTCACCTCGCGGCTGTCCTGCCTCGCGTCGCTCCGGCGTGTAGGTGAGTTCGGCGCCGTGCCGCCGGCGTGCCGTGGTGGGCCCTCCGATCTCGACGTGATCGGTCCCCTCCGGATCACTCCCCGTCAGGGTGATCGATGTGACCTTGTCCGACCGGGCCACGATCCGCTGGTCGTCGGCCACGGGGGGTGGTTGTCGCTCGAGGTGCCGGCGTCCGCCCGGCCGGCGGAACGCCGTCACGAGACGAGCACTCCCGCCCCGCGACCCACGTCGCTCGCGCCGCTCCCGCACCCACCCTCTCCCCTCCCACCCCGTCCGTCTCTGGACGTCAGCGCCGCGATCGGTGCCAGTCGACCTGGGCCCGGATGCCCTCGGCCAGGCTGGTCTGCGGGGCCCATCCCAGCTCGGCCGCGGCCAGGTCGTTGCTGCCGCCGGTGCGGCGGACGTCGCCGGCCTGTTCGGGCTGATGGTCGATGGGCACGGCCTGGCCCACGGCCTCGCCGACGGCGGCGATGAGATCGTTCATGACCGTCGAGCCGCCGGCACAGATGTTGACCACGGTTCCGGGGGCGACGTCGGCCGTGCCGGCCAGCAGGTTGGCCCGCACGACGTCGCCCACGAAGGTGAAGTCCCGGATGGCCGAGCCGTCACCGAAGAGGGGGAACGGCGTCTGGTCGAGGGCGGCCTCGATGAGGCGGTGGTGGGCCATGTCGGGGCGCTGGCGGGGCCCGTACACGGTGAAGTAGCGCAGCGCCACCGTCGAGACCCCGTAGTTGGCGGCGTAGAGGTTGCACAGGTGCTCGGCGGCCAGCTTGGTGACGCCGTAGGGGGAGTGGGGCCGGGGCAGGTCGGTCTCCAGCACCGGGTAGCGGCCGGCGTTGCCGTACACCGAGCTGCTCGACGCGTAGACCACCCGGGGGGCGTGGGCCGCGTTGCGCACGGCCTCGAGCAGGCGCTGGGTGGCCAGCACGTTGCACTCGTCGTAGGTGGCGAACCCGTCGGACCAGCTCAGCCGCACGCCGGGCTGGGCGGCCTGGTGGTACACGACCGCCACGCCGTCGAGCAGGCCAGCCAGGACCTCGGCCGGCGCGGTGCGCAGGTCGACGTCGTGGAACCGGAACCGGTCACCGGCGCGCAGCGCGGCCAGGTTCTGCTCCTTGGCGACCCGGTCGTAGTAGGGCGTGAAGCAGTCGATGCCGCGCACGTCCTCGCCGGCGTCGACGAGGGCTTCCGCCACCTGGGACCCGATGAACCCGGCCACGCCGGTGACGAGATGGACCGCCATGCCGCCGAGTCTGTCAGGCGCCGGCGCCGGAACGGGGCCGTGGTCGGGGACCTGGTCGGCGACTCCTCTCGAGTCTCGGGCTGTGGCGTTGCGCTGGTGCAACGCCACATGCCGAGAGCGCGATCCGCGGTCGTGTTCGGCTCGCTGTCAGCGGGTCCGTCGTACGATCGTCGCGCTTCCCCTGCCATGATCGACGAGGGGAGGCGTGATGTTCGACGTGGTGAGCGCCCAGGCGTGGCGCCAGCACGGCGCGTTCAGCACCGCGCAGGCCGAGGCGCTCGGCGTAAGTCGTTCGTGGCTCAGCCGCCAGTGCCACCGGGGTGCGATCGATCGCCGGGCCCCGGGCGTCTACGTGGTGGCCGGCGGCACCCCAGGACCGCCCGCCAAGCGCTGATGGTTCACGTCCTGGCCGCCGGCGACGGCGCGTTGGCCACCGGCCGACCCCGCGCTCGGCCTGTGGTGCCCGGAGCTCGTACGTCCCGCACTCGTCCGGTCCTCGCGCGTGCCTCGGGCTTGCGGGTATCGGCACGCCCGACGCCGACGTGTGGCGCAGTTCCGACCTCGCCCTGGCCAAGCCGGGCGTTGTCGACGGCATCCCGGTGGTGGGCGTGGCCCGGGCGCTGCTCGATGCCTCCGAGGGTCGCACGCCCGATCAGGTCCTGCGCCGGATCGAGGCGTGCCGGCGGCACTCCACGCTGGCCATCGGCGCCTTGGTCGAGGCCCTCCACGCCCACGCCCGGCCCGGTCGTCCCGGCGATCCGCGTCTTCCGCGGCGCGCTCCAGCGGTTGCGTCGGGAGGTCACCGACTCGGAGTTCGAGCGGCTCGTGCTCCGGGATCTCGCCGCCGCCGGTGTCCCCACGCCCCGGCTGCACCACGTGGTCCGGCTACCGGGTGAGGATCCGATCGAGTTGGACCTCGACTGGCCCGGGCTCTCGCTCGACGTCGAGCTCGACGGCGGCGATCACATCGACCGGCGGACCAAGGCGCGGCGCGATCGGTGGCGCGACCGGTTGCTGCAGGCCGAGGGCTGGCTCGTTCCCCGGTACACCTGGGACGACTACGTGGCCGATCCCGCCGCCATGATCGCCGAGATCGGAGCCTTCGTGCGCTCTCGGGCTGGGATGTTGCGCTGATGCAACGCCACGCGCCGAGAGTGCGCCACCGGCCGGATCCGGGGTCAGGCGTTCGACCCGGCGCCGCGCTGGCGGATGATGTTGAGCGCCGAGCCGGCCCGGAACCAGTCGATCTGCTCGGGGGAGAGGGTGTGGGTGACCTGGAACTCCTCGGTCGAACCGTCGGCGTGGTTGATGCGGCAGGTGACCGGCGCATCGGGGGCGAGGTCGGCGAGGCCGGTGATGTCGATGGTGTCGTCCTCGCCGATGGCGTCGTAGGTCGCCGGGTCGGCGAAGGTCAGCGCCAGCACGCCCTGCTTCTTGAGGTTGGTCTCGGCGATGCGGGCGAAGGAGCGGGCGAAGACCGCGGCGCAGCCCCGGAAGCGGGGCTCCATGGCGGCGTGCTCGCGGGAGCTGCCCTCGCCGTAGTTCTCGTCGCCGACGGCGACCCAGCTGCGACCGGCCTCGTGCAGCGACCGGCACACCTCGGGGAACGGCTTGACCTGGCCGTCGACGGGGTCCTTGCCCTCGCCGGCCTTGCCGGTGAAGGCGTTGACCGCGCCCAGGTACAGGTTGCCGGAGATGTTCTCGAGGTGACCGCGGTACTTGAGCCACGGACCGGCCATCGAGATGTGGTCGGTGGTGCACTTGCCCTGGGCCTTGACCGCGACCGGCAGGCCGAGGAAGTCGTCGCCGCTCCACGGCTCGAACGGGGTGAGCAGCTGGATCCGATCCGACGTGGGCGACACCTTGATCTCGACGTCGTCGCCGTTCTCGGGGGGAGCCACGAACGTGTCGGCACCGGGGTCGAAGCCGGCCGCGGGCAGATCGATGCCCACCGGCTCGTCGAGGCGCACCTCCTCACCCTCGTCGTTGGTGAGCGTGTCGGTGCGGGGATCGAAGTCGAGCCGGCCGGCCAGGGCCATGGCGATCACCGTGTCGGGAGAGGTCACGAAGGCCAGGGTGTTGCTCGATCCGTCGTTGCGCTTGGGGAAGTTGCGGTTGTAGCTGTTGACGATGGTGTTGACCTGGTCGAGCTGCGTTTGCGGGCGGGACCACTGGCCGATGCAGGGCCCGCAGGCGTTGGCCAGGACCTCGCCGCCGATGGCCTCGAGGTCGTCGAGCAGGCCGTCGCGCTCGATGGTGGCCCGGACCTGCTCGGAACCGGGCGTGACCAGCAGCTCGGTCTTGGCCCGCAGACCCTTGGCCGCGGCCTGGCGGGCGATCGAGGCGGCCCGGGTGATGTCCTCGTAGGACGAGTTGGTGCACGAGCCGATGAGAGCGGCGCTGATCTCGAGCGGCCAGCCCTCGGCCTCGGCGTGGGCACCCACCTCGGACACCTTGTGGGCCCGGTCGGGGGAGTGGGGGCCGTTGATGAGCGGTTCGAGGGTCGACAGGTCGATCTCGATGACCTGGTCGAAGTACCGCTCGGGGTCGGCGGCCACCTCCGGGTCGGGTCGCAGGTCGCCGGCGACGGCGTTGGCCGCGTCGGCGATGGCCTCGCGGCCGGTGGACTTCAGGTAGGCGGCCATGTTCTCGTCGAACGGGAACAGCGACGTGGTGGCGCCGATCTCGGCCCCCATGTTGCAGATGGTGCCCTTGCCGGTGGCGGTGATGGTGTCGGCTCCCTCGCCGAAGTACTCGACGATGGCGCCGGTGCCGCCCTTGACGGTGAGGATGCGGGCCACCTCGAGGATGACGTCCTTGGCCGCGGTCCAGCCCGACAGCCGGCCGGTGAGGTGGACGCCGATGAGCTTGGGCCAGCGGACGTTGAACGGGAAGCCGGTCATGACGTCGACCGCGTCGGCGCCGCCCACACCGATGGCCACCATGCCCAGGCCGCCGGCGTTGGGGGTGTGGGAGTCGGTGCCGATCATCATGCCGCCGGGGAAGGCGTAGTTCTCGAGCACGACCTGGTGGATGATGCCCGAGCCCGGCTTCCAGAACCCGAGGCCGTAGCGGCGCGAGACCGTCTCGAGGAACTCGTAGACCTCGTGGTTGGTGTCGACCGCCACGGCCAGGTCCTTCAGCGCCCCGACCTTGGCCTGGATGAGGTGGTCGCAGTGCACGGTGGACGGCACCGCGGCTTCGTCGAGGCCGGCGGTCATGAACTGCAGCAGCGCCATCTGGGCGGTGGCGTCCTGCATGGCGACCCGGTCGGGATCGAAGTCGGCGTACGACCGTGCCCGTTCCATCTCCTGGCCGTCGCGGTCACGGAGGTGGTTGATGAGGATCTTCTCGGCCAGGGTGAGCGGGCGCCCCAGCCGCTCGCGGCCGATGCGGGCCGACTCGGGGAGCCGGTCGTAGACGGCCTGGACGAGTTCGATGGGGGTGGAGGAGGTCACCGGCATGGCTGCAACCCTTCGCTGGAGCGGAACGGGAACGACTTGTATTTGCTCTGACTATATACAACTATGAGACAAGTGAAGCAAGAGGCACACGGACGCGAGATCCGCTACCGGACGATCGCCGACGATCTCCGGTCCCAGATCGTCGCGGGCGAGCTGGCCGCCGGGGCGGTGCTGCCGTCCGAGTCCGAGCTGGCCGGATCCTACGGGGTGAGCCGGGTCACCGTCCGCAAGGCGCTCGAGCTGCTGCGCGAGGAGGACCGCGTCGCGTCCCGGCAGGGCTACGGCTGGTTCGTGTCGGGCGAGCGGGTCCGCCAGTCGCTGGGGGCGCTGTCGACCATCGAGGCCCAGCTGGCGGCGCAGGGCCGCACACCCGTCCGGCGGGTGCTCTCCTTCGGCTTCGTGGTGGCCCCGGCCGAGCTACCCGCCCTGGCCGGCGAGGAGGTGCTCGAGGTGGTGCGGGTGAACCTCGGCGACGGCCAGCCGTTCGCGCTGGTCACCGTGTGGTGCCCGGCCGACCTCGGTGCCGCGCTGAGCCGCGCCGACGTGGAGTCGGCCACCTTCTACGAACTGCTGCCGGCGGAGTTCGACCGGGCGGTGCAGACCATCGGCGCGGCCGTGGCCGACGAGCGCGACGCCGACGTGCTCGACGTGCCCGTGGGCTCGCCGCTGCTGGTGGTCGAACGGGTGAGCCACGACCGCACCGGGCGCGCCGTGCTGGTGTCCGAGCACCGGTTCCCGGCCCATCTCACCGAGTTCGTGATCGACCTGCCCTTCCACGACGGCGCCCTCGCCCCGGCCGCGCTGCGCCTGGTGGAGTAGGGGTCAGAAGTCGGGCCACGCCGCCTTGCGCCGGCGGCGGGGACCGCGGTCGCCCAGGGCCCAGGCTCGCCGCCAGCTCGGTCCGTCGGGGCCGGAGAGGGGCGGGGTGTCCCGGGCGTGGACCCGCCGGCGGGCCTGGTACCAGTCGGTGATGTGCTCGTCGGCCAGCGAGGCCACGGCCTGCTCGATGCGGGTGGCGAGGCGCCGGGTGTCCTCGTCCTCGCCGGCCCGGATGGGGGCGCCGAAGGTGACGACCGTGGGGCTGGGCCGGAGCCGCTTGGAGCCCTTGCGCAGGATGCGGCCGGTGCCGGCGAGGTGGATCGGCACCACGGGGGCACCGGTCCGGCGGGCGAGGTAGGCGGCCCCGCCCCGGAAGTCCTGCCCCCAGCCGTCGGGGGACCGTCCGCCCTCGGGGAAGATCAGCATCGACCAGCCGTCGCCGATGAGCTCGGCGGCCAGGTTGGCCGAGCGCCGGGTGACGGTGGCCCGCTCGATGGGGATGGCGTTGAGGGCGAGGGCGGCGGCCGCGCTGGTGGCCCGGGTGCGGAAGAAGTAGTCGGCCGCGGCCCCGACGAAGACCTGGTGGCGCCATGGCTCGGGGAGGCTGGTGAGCACCAGCGGGGTGTCGACGTGGCTGTGGTGGTTGGCGCAGAAGATCACGGGCTGGACGTGGCCGTCGTCGCCGGAGCGGTGCAGGTCGTCCAACCGGTCGAGGCCCCGGACGGTGGGCCGGGCCAGCCCGGCCATGGCGGCGCCGCAGCACCGACTCGAGCAGCACGACCCGGGTCCAGCGGGCGGGGAACGTGCGGGCCCAGTCGGTGTCGTAGTCGGCGCCGGTCTTCTTGTCGTCGGGGAGCGGCTCGACGCCGCGGGGCGTGGTCGGCGCCCGGTACGGGAACCGGGTCCCCCGCACCGCGACCCGGACGGCCTTCGAGCGGTGCTCATGACACGTCGGCCATGAGGATCGGCGGGTTGTGGATGTGGGTGATCGTGGGGGCCCGGCCGACGACGTCGGAGGCGAGCTCGAAGGCGTCGTTCATGGTGGTGGCCGGGGCGAAGCCGAGCCGGCGCACGGCCTTGGGGTCGCCGCCGACGATGATCACCTTGCCGAGGTGCTGGAGGGCGTGCGCCCCCCAGTACCACATGTAGAACGGGTGCACGCCGTGGTAGGCGTAGCTCGTCCGGTACAGGTGGCGGTACCACTCGTCCTCGGCGAAGGCCTGCTCGTACTTCTGCACCTCGATCGGATCGGTGGTCTCGGAGAGCACCTGCTCGAAGAAGTCGATGTAGCTCGGGTGGTGGACGGGGTGGAACTCCCACGGCGTGGGATGGCGCATGATCAACACGCCGCCCTCGCGCACCGGGGGCTTGCCGCGGTAGAGGTTGAAGAAGTAGCCCAGCCCCAGGCACATGACGAGGATCGGGTTCATGATCGAGTTCACGTTGTAGGGGCAGATGTAGGGCAGGCCCATGGTGAGGATGTCGGTCTGGCCCTCCACCGGCACCAGGTGCTGCTCGAAGACGTGGGCGAGGGTGGCCTCGTGGACGGCCTCGACCTCGCCGGCCTGGACCGACGTCACCGCGTAGGGCGCCCGCCACGACATGAAGGCGGCCCGCTTGGCCCGGGCCGGCATGCGCTTGAGGCCGGCCTGCATGGCCAGGAACGTGGCCCGGTCGCGGGCGGTCCACTCCCACTCGCGCTTGGCGAGGGTGGACATGGGTCCGCCGGTGTCGAGGGCGTGGTTGCCGAAGGTGTCGTTGTTGAGGGTGGACTCGATCTGGAAGATCTTGACCCCCGCCTTCTTCAGCACCTCGCCCATGCGCCAGTTGGAGTGGTGCAGCTCGGACGAGTGGCGGTCCATGAAGCTGCGCGAGTGCTGCATGGTCTCGACGTTGTGGTGGTGGCGCAGGGACCGGTAGCCGGCGAGCCCGGTGGCGGTGCTCTTCCACCCGCCGTCCATGGCCACCAGGTTGATGTTCACGTACACGATGAGGTCGGAGGTGGCGGCCCGCTTGTTGATCTCGACCAGCTCGCCGGCGTCGGTGGTGCCGATCTCGAGCATCCCGTCGGGGTCCTCGGCGTCGTGGTTGTAGAGCCGGCCGCTGGGGGCGAAGGCGTCGTAGACGCGGTCACCCACGGCGTGGCGCAGCTCGTCCTCGGTCATGCGGCGATGGAGGGCGAGGGCGGCGATGATCTCGACGTCGTCGACGCCGGCGGCGGCCGCCTGGTCGAGGACCGCCTCGATGATGCGCTGGCGGATGTCGGGGCGGCGCATGGAGGGCAGCGGCAGCGAGATGTCGTCGAAGCAGATGGTCAGCTTCATGTCGGCGTGGAGCAGGGCGGACAGCGGCTCGCTGTCGCCGAGCGGCTGCTCCAGGGCACGGACGATGGCGCCGTCGACGTCGCGCATGCCGGCGAGGGGCTCGGCCGGGTAGATGACCCGGCTGCGACCGGCCGGCAGCTTCTCGAGCGCGAAGCCTTCGCCGTGGTGGAACAGGATCGGGGGCGTCGAGGAGTCGACGTCGAGGACGAGTCCGGGGCGAGGCATCAGCGTGGCTTCCTCAGGTCGAAGGCGATCTTGGTCGCGCCCCGGCGGCCGGCTTCGGCGGCGTGGGCGATGGCGTCGGTGTAGCGGGACAGCGGATACGTCTGGGTGACGAGCCGGCCCAGGTCGAGCCGGGTGTCGCCGGCGAGATCGACGGCGGTGCGGAAGTCGTGGCGGTCGTAGGCGTAGACGCCGCGCAGGGCGACCTCGCGGTGCCAGAGACCGGTGAGGTCGAGCGAGACGGTGGCGGGCATGCCCACCACCAGCACGGTGCCGCCGGGGGCGACGACCTCGAGGGCCTGGGCCAGGCTGGCCTCCGAGCCCACGCAGTCGACCACGATCGGCGCCCCGCCGGTGAGCTGGCCGCTGGTGTGGTCGGCGCCGAGCTTCATCGACCCGGTCATGAGCCGGACCGCGCCGGCCAGCTCGTCGGAGTCGACGACCCGCGCCGCGCCGAGGTCCTTCGCCATCCGCCTCTGGTGGTCGTAGCGGGCGGCGACCAGCACGTCGTCGCGGCCGTGGGCGCCGACGGCGGCGACGGTGAGCAGTCCGAGGGTGCCGGCGCCGATCACCACCACGGGGCCGTCGGCCAGCTCGGGCGAGTGGTGGGCGGCCGACTCGACCATGGCGGCGGCGTGGACGGCGCAGGCGGTGGGCTCGATCATCACCGCGGCCTCGTCGGAGAGGTCGTCGGGGACGGGGATGAGCTGATCGGTGTGGGCCAGCATCTCCTCGGACCAGCCGCCGCCCGTGTCGCAGCAGAACCCGGACTGCAGGCCGGGCTCGAGGTGGCCGAACGCGATGCGCTCGCAGCGGTTGATCCGGCCGTCCTCGCACGCGTCGCAGCGCGGTTCGATGCCACGGATGGCGCAGTGCAGCACCGGGACGAGCACGGCCCGGCCGCCGGGCTCGCCGTCGCGGTCGATCACGTCGCCGACCACCTCGTGGCCGGGGATGAACGGGAACGACACGATCGGTTCGAAGTAGCGGGACGAGTGACCGTCGATGGTCGACAGGTCGGAGCCGCAGATGCCGGACAGGCGGGGCCGGAACCGGACCCAGTCCTCACCCGGGAGGTCGGTGGGCTCGGGCGGGTCGAGGTCGCGGAGCCGGAGGGGCCCGACGGCGGCGCCGGAACCGGGACGCAGGGCGCCGGCCACCATGGCGGCGGCGTAGCGCGCCGGCTTGCGGGAGAACTCGAGCGCCTTCACCGGGCGATCCTCGTCGGCACGCCGCCGCGCCACGGTGGCGCGATGGGCAGGAGGGGATCGCTGCCGCCCTTGGACTTCTCGAAGTGCTCGACCAGCCATCCCCGCTTGCGGGCCAGGGCGGCGAGGCGGGCTTCGGGATTGACCGCCACCGGGAACCCGGCCGCCTCCAGCAAGGGCAGGTCCGAGGTGGAGTCGGCATAGGCCACCGACTCGGCGGGATCGAAGCCGTGGGCGTCGCAGTAGTCGAGCAGCGCCTGGGCCCGGGTCTCCCCGGTGGGCGGGACGTCGGTGAGCTCGCCGGTGAACCGGCCGTCGGGTCCCACCGCCATCTCGGCACAGATGACGTCGTCGAAGAGCGGCATGAGCGGCTCGATGGCCACGCCGAGCGCGCCGGTGATCAGCAGCGTGCGGTGGCCGAGCTTGCGGTGCTCGCGCACCCGCCGGACCGCGGCCGGGAACGACTTGGTGAGCAGCAGGTGGCTGGCCATCTCGACGGTGTCGGCGTGGAGCTGGGCCGCGTCGGCCCCCTCGTAGCGACGGTAGAAGTGGCGGAGGAAATCGCTGCGGTCCTTGCGGTCGAGCGAGAGCAGCGACGGCGCCTCGGCCAGGGTCCGGGCCACGAACCGGATGCGTTGGTCCCGCGGCAAGCGCCGGGTGGCGAGCCAGGCGTAGCTGGCCACCACGTTGGAGGCGATGAGCGTGTTCTCGAGATCGAAGGCGGCGACGTGCCGAGCGGGGTCGAGGACCTGGCGGCGCAGCCTGCTGGACCGGGACTCGCGGTCGGTGGCGCCCGGCGTGGTCTTGACCCGGGCGTGCTGGACGACCGACGGCAGGTGGATCTCCTGGACGTAGGTGTCCCAGTCGATCACACGAGGGTCGAAGCCGAAGGCGGCCCGGGACTCGTCGTCGCAGCGCTCCCACAGCTCGAGCAGGCGGTCGACGCCGTAGATGGCCTCGCACTCGGCGTAGGCGCCGTAGAGCTCGACGTAGGTGAGGGCGCGCTCGGCCTCCTCCTTGCGGTCCTCGAGGGTGGCGGCCCACTCGGCCTGCTTGCCCCGCAGGGGGAGGGACTGGAGGGCCGACTCGGCCTTCTCGAGCACGTTCCGCGCCCGCTCGAGCTGGGCCTGGACCCGGCCCCGGCCCGGGAAGCTCCACTCCGGCACCACGATGGGCTGGCCGTCGGAGTCGTAGAGCGGATGCTCGGTGAACCAGGCCCGGACGTTGTCGACCAGCTGGCGGTACCGGAGCGGATTGGCGGACCCCGACGCCGACTGGACGATGCGGGGTGGAGCGAGGGTGCCGTCGTCGTGGCGGGCCGGGCCGGCGGCGGCGGTGGCGCAGATGGCGCCGCAGACGAGGTCGACGGGGATGACGTCGATGACGCCCTCGGGGACGCCGGGGAACTCCTTGAGCAGGCCCCGGGCGTAGGAGATGATCACCGGCTCGGCCATGCGGAAGCCGCGGATCCAGCCGGGCGACGGCTCGGCGAACGAGCTCTCGATGATGGCCGGACGCACGATCGAGACGGGCAGCTCGCCCCGCTGTTCGAACAGGGCCTGTTCGCCGAGGGCCTTGGTGTAGGCGTAGGCGTCGGGCCAGCCCAGCGACGCGGCGCGGGAACGACCGGCGTCGACCAGCTGGTCGCTCACCCACCGGGAGCGGTACTGCTCGGTCTTGGCCGCCAGCAGGGGCGTGCCCGCCGCGCCCAGCTCCTTGCGGGCGTCGGCGCGGAACTGCTTCAACATGGCGGGCTTGCGCGACTCGGCCTCGGCGTCGGCCCGGGTGCGCCGCGACGCGGCCACCTCGTCGCGCCAGTCGAGTCCGAACCAGTACGGGCTCTCGTCCACCGGCTCCTCGGGGGCCGAGCCCTTGCGGTTGCCGGCGACGTAGCAGGTCGACACGGACACGAGGTGGGGCCGGACGTTGAGGTCGTGGAGCGTGGCGGCGATGCGGCTCGGTCCGAGCAGGTTGATCTCCACCGCCAGGTCGAGCGGCGAGTCGAAGCTCACCGTGGCGGCCGAGTGGATGACGATGTCGCAGGTGGCCAGGGCGAGGCGTCCGGCGTCGTCGAGGCCGAGGCCGTCGGTGCCGACGTCGCCGGCGATCGTCGTGACCCGGCGCGCCACCATCTCGTCGAAGGTCTCGCCGGGCTCGCGCCGGCCCGATTCGTACGTGGCCCGGAGCGTGTCGAAGGCGTCGTTGTTGAAGATCTCGCGCCGGGCCCGCTGGGCCACCGTGCGTCGCTGGCCGGGGCGGATGAGCAGGACGAGCTCGCATCCGGGGACCGACCGCAACAGGCGCTCGACCAGCGCGGTGCCCAGGAAGCCGGTGCCGCCGGTGATGGCGATGCGCTTCCCATCGAGCTCGGCCGCGATGGAGATGCCGGTGGAGGAGTCAGCCATCGCTACGTGTTTACCATGTGGTAAGTGAACACGTCCGACCGCATCCTCGAGGTGGCGCTGCAGTCGTTCGGGACCTCGGGCATCGATGCCACCTCGCTCGACGCCCTGGCCCGCGAGCTGGGGGTCACCAAGCAGGCCATCCTCTACTGGTACCCGTCCAAGGAAGCGTTGCTCGACGCGGTGATCGACTTCTGCGCCGACGAGCTCCAGCGCCGCTTCGCCCGGGCCCTCGAGGACGACGCCACCGGCTTCGACCGGTTGGAGATCGTCGTGCGGACCGCGTTCCGGCTCGCGGCCCGCCACCCGGCGATGCTCGGGCTCATGCGCGAGGTCAACCGCATCGGTCCGCCGACGTCGACCCGCCTCACCGGCGCGGTCACGCCGCTGCTCGTGGCCGCCGCGGCGTGGCTGGAGTCGGAGATGGCGGCCGGACGGCTGCGACGCCACGACCCGAAGCTGCTGGTGCTGATGGCGTACTCGTCGGTGACCGGCCTCGCCACCGAGATCGAGGTGCTCCGGGCGCTGGGCGAGGAGCCGACGCTGGCGTCGCTGGTGCGCCGGCGCGATCAGCTCATCGACCTGCTGCGCGACGCCCTGGTCGCGTGATCGGCCGGCCCCACCTTCGTCAGCAGCACACCGCGGATGGCATCTTCCGGCACCCGCCCGTGGTGGCGCGAGTCGGTGGAGAGGATGCGCTCGTCGCCGACGGCCACCCAGCCCGGACCGGCGGCGACCTCGATGTCGTCCTCGGACCAGGGCTCGCCCGGGCCGGCGACCAGCCGCTTGATCCCGATGAGGTCGTGCTCCCACGGCAGCTCGATGATGGCGATGTCACCGGGGTGGGGCCGGTGGGCGAGCCGCAGGAGCAGGCCGAGCGGCGACCGGGTCTTGACTGAGATCGCCGTGTCGCGGGGAAGAAGGGCTGGCTTCATCGACTCGCCTCGCACCACGTGTCGCTCGAGCGATGCCACGGCCGCCGCGCCGAGTGTGGCCATCGTTGCAGCCCCGATCAGCACCGCTAGGGTCCGATCGCGAGTGACCATCATCTCACCCCCAGATTCAAGGAGTCCTCATGAGCTTGATCTCCCGAATGCTCTCCGTTGCCGACCTCGACGATGCTGCCACGGCTGATGCGCATTGCGACCTGATGTGTGGTGTCTACAACCCCGCCCAGGCTCGCATCGAGGCCGAGTCCGTGCACGAGATCATGAAGAAGTACAACGCCTCGGACGACGACTACTTCCGGACCCGCTGCATCATCATCAAGGAGCAGCGGGCCCAGCTGTGCAAGGAGCACCTGTGGGTGTTGTGGACCGACTACTTCAAGCCGCCCCACGTCGAGCAGTTCCCCCAGCTCCACGATCTGTTCTGGCGGGCCACCAAGGCCGCCGGCGACGCCAAGAAGTCCAACGACGAGGCCGACGGCCAGAAGCTGCTCGACCTCATCGACGAGATCGCCGGCATCTTCGCCGAAACGAAGAAATAGGTCTCAGCGGCTCGTACTGAAGCCTGACCGACGCTGGTGGCGCTCGAGGGCGAGCGCCACCAGTTCGTCGATCAGCTTGGCGTAGGGCAGGCCGCTGGCCTCCCAGAGGCGGGGGTACTGGGAGATGGGCGTGAAGCCCGGGATGGTGTTGACCTCGTTGATGAGCGCACCGCGGCCGTTCTCCTCCCAGAAGAAGTCGACCCGGGCCATGCCTTCGCAACGCAGGGCTTGGAACGCCCGCACCGCGAGCTCGCGCAGCTCGTCGCTCACCGGCTGGGGGATGGGCGCCGGGATGAGCAGCTCGGCGCCGGCGCTGTACTTGTCGTCGTAGTCGTAGAACTCGGCTCCGGGTCGCACCTCGCCCATGACCGACGCCCGGGGCCGGTCGTTGCCGAGCACGGCGCACTCGAGCTCCTGGCCGACGACGGTCTCCTCGAAGACGATCCAGTCGTCGAAGCGAGCCGCCTCCGTGACCGCGGCGCGCAGCTCGTCGAGGGTGGCGGCCTTGCTCACGCCGATCGACGATCCCATGTTGGCCGGCTTCACGAAGATCGGGAACCCGAGGCGGCTGACGACGCGGTCGAGGACGTCGTCGTCGATCTCGTGGCGGCGGGCCGACTCCCAGGCGCACTGGGGCAAGCCGTGGGCGGTGAGCATCTCCTTGGCCGCCGCCTTGTCCATCGACAGCGACGAGCCGAGCACGCCGGTGCCCACGTACGGCACGCCGGCCATCTCGAGCAGCCCCTGCACCGTGCCGTCCTCGCCGTAGGGGCCGTGCAGGAGCGGGAACACCACCACCGGCACCGCCTCGTCGGTGGGCTGGAGGGTGGGGAGCGGTTCGACCGCCGTTCCGGTGGCGGCGAGGTGCTCGGGCAGGGCGGCGACGCCCCGGGCCAGGGCGGCCATGGCGTCGTCGGCGCGCAGCCAGGCGCCGTCGCGGGTGATGCCGATGGGGAGGGCGTCGTAGCGGTCGTGGTCGACGGCTCGCAGCACGTGGGCGGCGGTGGTGCAGCTCACCTCGTGTTCGGCGGATCGACCCCCGAACAGCACGACGAGACGGATCCGGTCCGGGAGCGGCATGGCCGGCGAGTGTAAATCTCTCCCGTCGGCTGGGGTAAGACTCCCTCCGTGCGCTTCACCGCCGAACAGGTCGCCGCCGCGGTCCGGGGCTCCGTCTCGGGCCCGGCCGACATCACCGTCGACGGTGCGTCGATCGACTCCCGCTCCATCGAGCCCGGGCAGCTCTTCGTGCCCCTCGTCGCCGAGCGCGACGGTCACGACTTCGTCGGCGACCGCGATCGACGCCGGCGCCGCCGCCTACCTCACCGCCCGTGACCCGATCGCGCGGGACGGCGCCACCGCCGTCGTCGTCGCCGACACGATGGCGGCGTTCACGCGGCTCGGGCGCGGCGGCGCGGGACCGGCTGCCGGAGGCGGTGATCGGCATCACCGGTTCGGTGGGCAAGACCTCGGTCAAGGACCTCCTCGCCGAGGTGCTGGCCACCACCTACCGCACCGCGGCCAGCGCCAAGAGCTTCAACAACGAGATCGGCGTCCCGCTCACCCTGGTCAACGCCGCGCCCGACACCGAGGTCCTGGTCCAGGAGATGGGTGCCCGGGGGGTGGGTCACATCCGCTCGCTGTGCGACGTCGCCCGGCCCACCGCGGCCATCGTCACCATGGTGGCCGAGGTCCACACCTCCGAATACGAGGGCGGGCTCGACGAGGTCGCGGTGGCCAAGGGGGAGCTGGTCGAGGCCGTCCCCATGGACGGTTTCGTGGTGCTCAACGGCGCCGACGCCCGGGTGCGGCGGATGGCCCGGCTGACCGAGGCCCGGGTCCTCACGTACGGCGTCGCGGGTGCGGGGGGTGGTTCGGGCGACGTGGTGGCCCAGAAGGTGGCGCTCGACGACGAGCTGCGGCCCCGGTTCCGGCTCAGCTCACCGTGGGGCACCACCGACGTGCAGCTGGCCGTCCACGGTGTGCACCAGGTGGGCAACGCCCTGGCCGCCGCGGCCGCCGGCCTGGCCCAGGGTGTGCCGCTCGAGGCGGTCGCCGCCGGCCTGGCCTCGGCCGAGCTGTCGCCGTGGCGGATGGAGCTGCGCCGGACGGCCGCCGGCGCCACCGTCATCAACGACGCCTACAACTCCAACCCCACCGCCCTGGAGTCGGCGCTGCATTCCTTGGCGGCCATCGACGCGGCGCGGCACGTGGCCGTCCTCGGGCTCATGGCCGAGCTCGGACCGCAGAGCGATGCGCGCCACGCCGAGATGGGCGAGCTGGCCGAGGATCTGGGCATCGACGTCGTCACCGTCGACTGTCCCGCCTACGGCGTGGGCACCGACGTGCCCTCCGTCGCCGCGGCACGCGACGCGATCGGCCCACTGCGTCCGGACGACGCCGTGCTGATCAAGGCCAGCCGGGTCGCCGGCCTCGAGCGCCTCGCCGCCGCCCTCCTCGACTGACCACCAGCCCCACTCACCCCCACCCAACCTCTGTTCTGGTAGGTCATCGCGACGTCAGGAGTGACCGTTGACCGGCCAGAACGGGTTGGCGGGGCCCCGACTTCGTTTCTGGTGGGTCATCGCGACGTCAGGAGTGACCGTTGACCGGCCAGAACGGGTTGGCGGGGCCCCGACTTCGTTTCTGGTGGGTCATCGCGACGTCAGGAGCGACCGTTGACCGGCCAGAACGGGATTTTGGGGGAGATTCGAGGGGGAGGGGGGTGTCAGGCCGCGGTGGCGATCGCCCGGGGGAGGCCGGCGCCCATGAGGTCGACGAAGTTGGCGCGGTAGAACCGGTCGCGGTCGTCGTCGCCGATGCCGGCGGCGTCGAGGGATGCCTCGAAGCGCTCGACCGGCCGGCGGCCGCCCTCGACGTGGGGGAAGTCGGTGGAGAACAGCACGAGCTCGGGCCCGGCCTGACCGATGATCCAGCCCACGTCCTCGGTGGGGTACGGCGTGAAGCGCATCTGGCGCGACACGTACTCGCTGGGCCGGAGCGTCAGCTGCTGGAGCCGTTCCTCGTGGCGGGCGAAGGCGTCGAAGGCCGACTCCATCTGGCGCAGCCACGACGGCACCCAGATCGCACCCTGCTCGATGACGCCGACCCGGAGGCGGGGGAACCGCTCGAACACGCCGTCGAAGATCATGGTGGCCAGGGTCTGCGCCGGCGGCCCGGGGATGCCCATGTAGTCGACGCAGCGGAAGTTCTCGTCGCCGCCGTGGAAGTCGGGCGGGATGGGGAGGCCGTTCTGGAAATACATCGGGTCGATGAGCTCGCCGGTGCCGCCGACGTGGAAGACGACGGGCAGGTCGGCCTCCTGGGCCCGGGCCCACACCGGATCGAGCCCGAGGTGGCTGGGGGAGTGGTGGCGCGGGCAGCCGGACGGCACGAGGAGCGCGGCGGCACCCATGGCGATCGCCTCCTCGGCCATGGCCGCTGACCGCTCGAAATCGGCCAGCGGCACGTACATCGTCGGCAGCAGGCGGTCGTCGACCGAGCAGAACTCGGCCATGCCCCGGTTGTGGGCCCGGGCCGTCCCGTAGGCGAGGTCGAGGTCGGGGTCGTGCCCGTTGCCGTGCTCCCAGTCGTGCAGCCGCGAGTTGTGGAAGGTGTTGAACACCAGCTGCGAGCGGACCCCGATGAGGTCGAGGGCCCGGCCCCGGTCCTCGGCCACGAACGACCCCGTGGCCGCGAAGTTCTTGCGGTTCATGATCTCGACCGCCTCGTCGGCGCGGTACTCGGGCGACGCGTGCCGGGCCGCCAGCCGGTCGAAGTCGACCTCGCCCGTCTGGCGCACCTCGTTGCTCGCCGGGGTGAGCTGCAGTGGCTGGATCCGCTCGCGGATGGCCGGATCGGCGTGGTCGCGGAGCCACGTGGGTGTCTCCATGATGTGGGCGTCGGCGTCGTGGACGACGCGGTCCTCGATGTACGGCATGGGTTCCCCCTGGGTCGTGGGTTCAGCGATCGGTGGGCCTCGGCAGCAGGTCGGCGTACCAGGCCAGGCCCAGCGCGATGATCGCGCCCGGGAACACCACCGTGGTGACCGACGTGGCGTCGATGATCGGGCCGGCGATGAGGTTGCCCACCGGGACGGTGCCGCCGAAGGCCATCATCCACAGGGCCATCACCCGGCCCCGCTCGTTGCCGGCGAGGTGCATCTGCAACACGGTGGACAGGGCGGTGACGAGCGAGAAGTAGAAGAAGCCGACCACGGCGATGACGACGAACGCCGGCGCCGGCATGCGCAGCCAGGAGAACACGGCCAGCGCCAACGAGAAGGCGATCAGGCCCCGCCGGACGAGTCGTTCCATGGGGACGTCGGCGAAGATCGTGCCCACCGAGAGCGCGCCGAGCATGGCGCCGAACCCGAACGAGGCGTAGAGCCAGCCGTAGGCGCTCGACTTGGCGGCGATGCCGAGGTTCTGGTCGGCGAGCACCGGCATCTGACCGATGAACGGCAGGCAGAGCAGCGAGAAGAGCACCATCAGCGACAGGCTCCGGCCGACGGGGTGGCGGGCCCGAGCGATGCGGAAGCCGAAGACGAGGCGGCGCAGGCGGGGCGCGGCCGCGCTGGCGTGGTCGATCTCGACCTCGGGCAGCGTCACCGAGGCCAGGGCGGCGATCACGAACAGGTAGGTGAGACCGTTGATGACGAAGACCACCGGTGCGCCGTAGGCGGCGAAGAGCAGGCCGCCGATGGCGGGGCCGATGACCCGGGACCCGTTCATCTGGGTCGAGTTCAGCGAGATGGCGCCGGCCAGGTTGCCGGGTCCGGCCAGATCTGGGAGAACGGCGGCGTAGGCGGGACCGAACACCGACTGGCCCATGCCGATCAGGAACACGATGACGACGATCGACACCCGGCTCGGATCGGCGGAGGTGGTCACGCCGGCCAGGGCGACGGCCAGCACGGCCTGGGTGGCGGAGATGACGATGAGCAGGCGCCGGCGGTCGAAGCTGTCGGCGAGGAGCCCTCCGATCATCGAGAAGAACAGCATCGGGCCGAGCTGGGCGAACAGCACGATGCCGACGAACGACGAGGATTTGGTGAGCTCGTAGGCGAGGGCGCCGAGGACGACGTTCTGCATCCAGGTGCCGATGTTGGAGCAGAACGCGCCGGTGTAGACCCGCCGGAAGGTGCGCTGGCGGAGCACGACCATCGCCCGCCCGTTGCCCACCGGCTCCGGGGTCTCGGGGGCGCGCGTCTCCACGACAGGAGATTCTTCCATCCCGACGCGCGGCTTGACCAACGGGTCAAGGAGAGCGAACATGTGTTCGATGACGCCGTCCGGAGCCGGGATACTGCATGCGGATCTCGATGCCTTCTACGCCTCGGTCGAGCAGCGCGACCGGCCCGAGCTGCGGGGCCGGCCGGTGATCGTCGGCGGGGGAGTGGTGCTCACCGCCAGCTACGAGGCGCGCCGGCGGGGGGTCCGCACCGCGATGGGTGGTCGCCAGGCCCGGGCGCTGTGCCCCGAGGCCGTGGTCGTCGCGCCGCGGATGTCGGCCTACTCGGCGGCGAGCAAGGCGGTGTTCGAGGTCTTCCGCGACACCACACCGCTGGTCGAGGGCCTGTCGATCGACGAGGCCTTCCTCGACGTCAACGGCCTCGCCCGCCTCGCGGGGTCACCGACCGAGATCGCCACGCGGCTGCGGGCTCGGATACGCGACGAGATCGGTCTGCCGATCACCGTGGGCGTCGCCCGCACCAAGTTCCTGGCCAAGGTGGCCAGCGGGGTGGGCAAGCCCGACGGTCTGCTGGTGGTCGAGCCCGACGAGGAGCTCGCCTTCCTCCACCCGCTCGACGTGCGTCGGCTGTGGGGCGTGGGTCCGGTGACGGCCGAGAAGCTGCGGGCCAAAGGGCTGCACACCGTGGGTCAGGTGGCCCAGGTTCCCCAGTCGGCCCTGATCGCCCTGCTGGGACCGGCGGCCGGACGACACCTCCACGCCCTGGCCCGCAACCACGACCCGCGCCACGTCGTCACCGGACGGCGACGGTCGTCCATCGGGTCCCAGCGCGCCCTCGGGCGACGGCCGCGCTCCGCCGAGGAGCTCGACCGCATCCTGCTGGGGCTCGTGCAGCGGGTGACCGAGCGCCTCCGTGCCGGGCGACGGGTCGGCCGCACGCTCACGCTGCGATTCCGGGCCGACGACTTCACCCGCCAGACCCGCTCCCGCACGCTGCGCCAGGCCACCGACCGCACCGACGAGTTCCTCTCCGCCGGCCGCGACCTGCTGGCGGCTCGCTGGCCCGAGCTGCGCGCCACCGGGTGCACCCTGCTCGGCGTCACCGTCTCCGACCTGTGCCCCGCCGACGCCGTGCAGCTCAGCCTCCCGCTCGACGGCCACGACCGCCGCGCCCTCGACCACGTGCTCGACGACGTCCACGCCCGCTTCGGTCACGCCGCGGTGGTGCGCGCCACGTTGCTGGGCCGCGACGATGGCCGCTCGGTCCCGCTCCTCCCCGACCCGGAGGAATGACGCGGCAGGATGGTCCCGTGACCCGCATCCTGGTCCTGCCCGAACGCCAGTGGCTCGCCGACGCCGTGCGCGCCGGCGGCGGCGAACCGGTGACGTCCGGCCCGGCCGACGCCGTGGTCTGGACCGATCCCAAAGACGCCGCCGGGCTGCGCCAGCTGCTCGACGACCGGCCCGGCATCGACTGGGTGCAGCTGCCCTGGGCCGGCATCGAACCGTTCGTCGCCGTCCTCGACCACGACCGGCGCTGGACCTGCGGCAAGGGGGTGTACGCCGACCCCGTCGCCGAGCACGCTCTCACCCTGGCCCTGGCCGGCATGCGCGGCCTCGCCACCTATGCCCGGGCGTCGACGTGGGAGCGCCCGCAGGGCGTGAACCTGCTCGGCGCCACCGTGGTCGTGCTGGGCGGCGGCGGCATCGCCGAGTCGTTCGTCCGCCTGCTCGACGGTTTCGGCGCCACGATCGTGGTCGTGCGTCGCACCGGCCGGGCCTTCGCCGGCGCCGACCGCACCGTCACCCTCGACCACCTCGACGACGAGCTCTCCGGCGCCGACCTGGTCGTGCTCGCCCTCGCCCTCACCCCCGAGACCGAGGGCCTCTTCGACGCTCGCCGGCTGGCGCTGCTGCCGTCGCACGCCTGGATCGTCAACGTCGCCCGCGGCGGTCACATCGTCACCGACGATCTCGTCGCCGCCCTGCGGGCCGGCACCATCGGCGGGGCCGGGCTCGACGTCACCGACCCCGAACCCCTTCCCGACGGCCATCCGCTCTGGGCCCTGCCCAACTGCATCATCACGCCCCATGTGGGCAACACGCCGGAGATGGCGGTCCCGCTGCTGGCCGCCCGGGTCGAGGAGAACGTACGCCGCTACGTCGGGGGCGAAGACCTGCTCGGTACGGTGGACAGCAGCGCCGGCTACTGACCCGACCCCATTGTCGGGTCAACAGCCGGCCGCTGGAACCTGGCGCCGGTCAGGCCGGCGCGTCGAGCAGGCGATCGAAGAAGTCGCGGTAGTGCCGCAACGTCTGGCGGAGATCCTCGGTCGACACCTCGCCGCCGCTCCACTGGTTCTCGAGGCGCGTGCGCTCCGACGAGAACCGTTCGGCGATGGCGGTGATGACCTCGGCCACCAGGCCGTCGGCCCGCTCGACCGACTGCTGGGGCTCGTCGACGAAGTCGGTCTGGATGTCGGCCCACCGCTCCCGGTACTCGCCGGCGCGTCCGTCGAACAGGTCGACCTCGGTGGCGTCGGTCTCGGGCTCACGCCGACCCAGGAGGTCGGCCGTCGACGTCGTGGCCCCGCTGGTCTCGGTGGTCTCGGTGGTGTCAGACACGGTGGTGCTCCTCTGCGCCGGCCCCGAGCAGCTGGTCGAACAGCGCCCGGAAGTGGATGAAAGCCTCGCGACGGTCCTCGGTGGAGACCTCGCTGGTGTTGTCACGCATGGCGATCCCGTGCGCCGCCCGGTAGTGGGAGACGACGTCGGGGTGGTCGACCGACACGAGATCGGCTTGCTGCTCGAAGTCGTCGACCGGATAGCCCCGGTCGCGCATCACGGCGCCGACGAGGTGGTCGGCGTCGCGGACCGCGCTCTCGGGGCGGTCGACGAACGCGGCTTGGACCGCGTCCCACTGCTCGCGGTAGCGGGTGCGCTCGACGGCGCTCAGCTCGCGCAGGTCGAGCTGGTCGTGGAACTCCTCGCGCTCGGCGAGGTCGCGCTGCGCGGCGCGTTTGCTGTCGGCTCGCTCGAGCGTGCGGTCGTACTCGGGACCGAAGCGGTCGCGGAGGTGGGCGCGTTTGCGTCGCTGGGCGATCACCAGGGCGGCGACGACGACAACGATGACGGCCACCACGATGATGATGGCGATGACAGTGTCCATGAGTGCTCCTCGGGTGCCCGCCCTCGGACTGTGTCTGAGGTCACGTTCCGTACCCTGTCCTCGCCACATCAGCACCGGATCTTCTACGGATTCCGGACAAGGAAGCACGACTGGTACGGCGGTGGGGCAGAATCACCGCCGATGCGCGTGACCGGACTCGACCACATCGTTCTCGACGTCGCCGACGTCGAACGCTCGCTCGCCTTCTACGTCGACGAACTCGGTCTCGAGCCGGTCCGACTGGAGGAGTGGCGGGCCGGCGAGGTCTTCTTCGTCAGCGTCCGGATCGATGCCGGGACGATCATCGACCTGTTCCCGACCGCACCCAGCGGCGAGAACCTGAATCACTTCTGCCTCGTCGTCGAGGACGACGTCGACGACATCGCCGCCTCCGGCCGCTTCGAGATCGAAGACGGTCCCGGCGAGCGCTTCGGCGCCCGAGGAAACGGTCGCTCGATCTACCTGCGGGACCCCGACGGCAACCTGGTCGAACTGCGGAACTACCGCTGACCCACTGCTACAGTGCCGCGCTCCCGAATCGGGGCGTATAGCTCAGTCGGCTAGAGCGCACGCTTCACACGCGTGAGGTCACAGGTTCGAGTCCTGTTACGCCCACCCGGAAACCCCAGGCTCTGACCTGGGGTTTTGTCGTTTTCGGGATTGCCCGAGGGGGTAGCCAGATCGGCCGGCGTGACTTACTGTGACGAACAGAATCCGGATTTCGATGAATTCCGGCACCATCCGCCACGCACCGGGAGCGTCCGCTGATGTCCAGGAAGGCCAAGCGAACCGACCACTCGGGAGGCGTCGACAAGCTCCCATCCGGGCGCTGGCGTGCGCGCTACACGGATCCCGTGACCTATCGGCAGCGCTCGGCCGGAACGTTCGCCACCAAGTCCGAAGCCGAGGACAGGCTCGCCGAGGTTCGGACCGATCAGCGACGCGGGGCATGGGTCGATCCCGACGCCAGCAACGTG
The DNA here is from genome assembly GCA_963747745.1 of uncultured Acidimicrobiaceae bacterium. GTDB lineage: Bacteria > Actinomycetota > Acidimicrobiia > Acidimicrobiales > Salinilacustritrichaceae > Salinilacustrithrix. Next base: position 212,152 of record CAVVGJ010000014.1, on the reverse strand, counting down.
ACGCTCGCCGCCCCGGTGGAGCGCACGTCGTTCCGCACCCGGTATTGGCTGCCAGCGCTCGAGGCCGCAGGTATCCATCGTCGAGTGCCCCAGTCGGGCCATGAGCTCCTTGGTGGTGGCTCCCGTGCGGGCGGCCTCAGTGGCCGCGGTGTGCCGCAGGTCGACGGTCACTTCGCCAATCGTTCGAGCAGCTCCTGATCCTGCCGGACGATTTCACGCAGGCGCTTCTTGAAGTCGGGGTCCTTGCGGCGTCGCTCGATTGCCTCGGCGAGGGCGTCCTTGATCGTCTCGTTGAGACTCGTCCCCTCGGCACGAGCAACCGCTTCAGCATCGGCCGCCAGGTCGTCAGGCAGTCGGACTGTGAGGTTCTTCGTCATGACACCATGGTATCATGGAGCGGTGGCACTATCGACGCCGGCGGCCGGCCGCGATCGTCGGAAGCGCTCGCGAATGGTTGATCTGCCGATGGCGCCCACACGATGTAACGGCACCCTCGGAGCGCTCTTCGCAACCTCGTCCCTGGACGTTCACATGCGGTCTTCCAGGGACAAAGTTCCGACGAAGCGGTCTCAGCGGCGCTCCAAGTGCCGGCTCGCGCGGGTCGCCCGCAACGAAGAACAGATCTTCGGGGCGGCCACTGACCTCGAGAACGGCAGCCGGCCACCCGCCGAGCATCGGCACGTCGGCGCTCTCTCGCCTGCCGTTCCCGGACGGCTCGTTGTTGGGCGGTCCTCGTCAGAGCTCGTCGAGCAGATCGCTCACGACCTTTGTCTTGCCATCGGTGTACGCCTTGCGATCATTCGCGTGCTGTTGCGCGAGTCGTAGCTTCACGGCCTCATACCGGTCTCGCGCCTCTGGACTACGCCGGAGCAGGTCTCGGAACCGCAGGTAGTCCCGCCACTGCACGCCCTCGTGCTCGACGGCATGCACATGAGCGACTCGGTGCCACGGGCGCACCTCGAGCACAAAGACGTGCCCCCCGTCGTCGCCCGCATCACCTCGGTAGATCCATCCACTTGATTCCATCCGATCGATCACGGTCGTCAGTGCGTGATCCGTCGCCAGGCCGACGGCCAGATCCACGATGGGCTTGGCGAGGAGTCCGGGAACCGAGGAGGACCCGACCTGTTCAACGCCGCCGACGAGTGCCCCAAGGGTCTGCGCCACTTCTTCCCGTAGTCGGGCTCCGGCGAGCATCCAGTCCTCGGTTGTCCGCTCCAAGCGGACGGTGCCGTAGTCGAGCCCGAGTCCTGCGTCCACCAGCCACTGCACGACAAACATCCTGCCCTGCCCGGAAGAGATGCCTGTACCGGTCCCCAAGACGCCAGTCGGGCCGCTCGCGCAACTGCCATCGGTTCCGCGCCACCCACCGGAGAACGAGCCGATCGGGACGCCCAGCGGTCAAAGGTTCGGCGGATGCCCGATGCGGCTCATCGGCACGTCGGGGCGGTCAACCAGCGAGGCCGAAGAAGACGAGGATTGCTCGCCCGAGGCGGACCATTTGCTCGTCGTCGAGTCGACCGACGCGCTCGCCGAGCTTGGAGCGAGGAATCGTCGTGATCTTGTCCACCATCAGACTGCAGGATTCGCGCAGACCGTTGACCTCGTCGGCGTCGACGCGAAGCCGGAACAGCGGTGCCTCGGTCGGGTCAGTGGTGAACGCGCACACCGTGACGGAATCGGTGGCATCGAAGCGGTCGTCCTGCACGATGGCCACGGGCCGGGGTTTGCCGACGTAACCGCTGCCTGCGGCAGCAGTCCAGATCTCACCGCGTCTCAATCGTCATCCAGGCTGATGGCGTCGATGAACGCCTGATCTTCCTGGGCGTGCCGGCTCGCTGCGACGGCCGCCGACTGCCGGTGCGCCTCAGCCTCGAACTCGGGTGATCGGACGTCGGGCACCCAAATCTGCACCGGCCGAAGCCCCTGCGCGCGGAGACGTCGCCGATGCTCCCTGACTCGCTTCCGGACGCCGGAGTCCTCGTGAGGGGCAGCCATACCGCCATGTTACATGTAACGCTGGCCCACGTCATGCGCCGCACGGTCGAAGCGCCCCGACTGCGGGCTCGCGCGCAGCGGCCGGGAGTCGCTCACGAAGCAGACACGGCATACAAGGTGAAGCACAGGCTCTCCTTGTATGCTGGTAGCATGTCGACGACCGGTGACCTCAAGATCTCCTCGCGAGGCCAAATGAGCCTCCCGGCGAGCGCCCGGCATCGTTGGGGCCTCGACGAAGGCGGCGATGTCGGCTACCTCGACTTGGGCGACGCCGTCGTCCTCATCCCCGGTGGCGTCGACAAGCTGCGCGCCTCGCTCCTGGACGCCATCGATGACGACATCTGGCAGGAGGCTCGGAACGGGTTCGGCGACCCCGAGCTCGCCGACCAGTGATCCAACTCGTTGACGACCAACATCTCGGCCGAGTCCTCAGAGGAGACCCGCCACCGAATCCCGATGCCGAAGTCTTCACCACCGGCTACTGGTACGTCCGGCTCTGCCAGGCCGTGCTCACCGCCGCATCACAGCCCGGTCGGTTGTCCGGCCCGTTCCTCGATCTTCCCGAGCCCGCACGCTCGGAGGCGATCGACGCCCTCCTCGCATTACCGGACTCGATCGGTCTGCTGAGTTTGCGCGACCTGGGTCCGACAATCGGTCGACTGCGATCACGCCACCAGCTCAACATCTTGGCGATGGAGGCACTCGCCGCAGCTTCACGCCTCGATGCCCACGTTCACCTCTCCGTGAGTTCGCCGAAGCTCGAAGCAGCGCTCACTGCGGAAGGGCTCGCCGTCACCGTCGCTTGAGATCCTTGAGGACACCGTCACGGGTGAGGGGTGCAAGGAAATGCCGGCTCGCGCGGGTCGGTCGCAACGGAGAACAGATCTTCGGAGCGGGCCGCCGAGGTTGAGATCGACGATCGGCAGCCACTGCTGAGAGGGCGAACGCATCCGAACCGGCTGGCCGTGCTGTCGGTCCTCTCCGTCTACGGAGACTCCGCTGCCTTCGTCAAGAACATCAGAGCCAACCCGAGGGTGCGAGTGAAGCGACGAGGGCGCTGGCTCGACGGCTCGGCTGAGGTGGTGGACGCATCACCAGAAGCGGTTGCAGACCTCGGCCTCTACGCGCGGCACGTCCTGATCCGCATTGGCTCAGATCCGAGAATCGTCAGGATTGCTATCGACTGAGCGGGCTTCGTTCGTTGCCCTGCTCGTTCATCGTCCAGCCGAGCAACACATCGTTGGGTGATCGGGGCGGCCGGCCTGCTCGAGCAGCGCGTCGCCGGTCGACCGGCCATCGAGCCTCCGGTTCGCCAGGGTCACGGGCCGAAGCACCGCCGCCGTCTCGGCCACCATCTCCTGCCGCCGACGCGCCGCCACGATCCTCCAACTCATCTCACCCAACGCCCGCGGCAAGGTGAGCATTCGAACCAGCGTTGAAGGCACTGAGGTGCTGTTGAGGATCGAGTCGACCCGTACCCCGATCGTGATGCGGATTGTCCTGACGACGGTGCTCGTTTCCTCCGTTATCGCATCCCTGATGAATCCGGTGAACCCGATTGCGTGGCTGCTTGACATGCGGGCATCGCATGAGCAGCTCTTGGGATGGAAGCGAACCGGTGACAAGCGAGCTGGTCGGTGGGAGGACACCGGGGAAATGGGGGCGTGGAAGATCACGCTCCCCGCGTCAGTCTTGATCGCCACGATCGGCGGAGGAACCTGGCTATTGCACCAGCTTTGAGATCCACGCCATCCTCAGGTCCGTAACGATTGCCAGCTCGGTCGCGCCTGCCACAACAGCTATCAGGAAGTCGCGAGCGACCCGCCCACCTCGATGGGGTCATGCGCACCCGCGGGTCATCGGCACGTCGGGGCGGGTGGTCAGGGGAGCCAGTGAGCGTGCGCGTAGGGCGTGGCCGTCTTGGTCGCCCAGTCGTCGATGGCGGCGGCGAGCTTGGTGTGCAGGCCGCCGCCGGTACCTCGGTTCGCAGTGAGCGCGATCAGCACCGGTGTCATCGCAAGGCCAGCGCTCTGCCGGTGGTCGAGCAGCGGCAGGAAGTCGGCGGCGTTCTCTGTGACGACCGTTCGACCCTCCTCAGCGGCTCGGGCCAGCACCTCGGAATCCAGGGCACCGCCAAGACCGATCTCCCGCACGTGGACGGCGTCATGGCCTCGTTCGCGCAGCGATTCGGCGACCCGCTCGCTGTACATCTCGTCGAGCAGCAGCTTCACCCTGCCAGCACCGACGAGCGTGCCTCGGACAGCTTGCGGGCGCGCTCCGCGGCGGCCTCGTTCTCCTGGATCCGGGCTTCGATCTCGTCGAGGTGCTCAGCGGCGTAGTCGATGGCGATGCGCACCAGTCGTTGGTCGACTCCGACGCGCTCAGCAGCCGCGGCGACTGCATCGTCGCCGCCGGCACCTGTAAAACGCACCGCCCGCACCACCTCGGCGACATCTGGGCCGCCGGCCAAGCCGGCACGCCATCCGGTCGGTCCCGGCCGGTACACGATCCCTGGGTGCTCGATCGCAGCGAGACCCTGCTCGAGCAGACGCGTGACCAGCGCCGTCTCGGTGATGCCTTCCGCAGCGGCCCTCTGAGCGAGACGCTCCTTGAGGCTGGCATCAAGTCGGTACGAGGTTGACGTCGCCATGACATCGATTGTACCGCACTCGCATTACAGCGCACTACGGACCAGATGCGCTGATGCCACCGGTTGGGGTGCCAAGAAATGCCGGTGATGTTGCGCGGGTGTCCAGCGGTATCCGGGTAATCGGTGCGGACGTCGTCCTCGAGGCCGGTCGGACTGAATCGGTCCCGGACGGCATATCGGCTCTACCTGCTGGCGCTCCAGGCAGGATGGTCGGATGTTGAGAAGCCACGCGCCACACGACTGGGATTGCATCTTCTGTCGGATTGTCAATGGCGGGGAGACCGAACGGACCATGCGATCAGCGATCGTCCTCGAAGGAGCTTCGATGACCGCCTTCGTTGCTAGCCACTGGTGGCCAACAAACCCCGGTCACGTGCTCGTCATCCCGAACGCCCACATCGAGAATCTCTACGAGTTCCCCGCCGAGCTCGGTGCGGACTTGATGGCGACAACCCAGCAAATCGCGTTGGCTCTCAAATCTGCTTACGACTGCGACGGGATCTCCACACGCCAGCACAACGAACCTGCGGGCGATCAAGATGTGTGGCACTTCCACCAGCACGTCTTCCCCCGATGGTTCGGTGACCGGCTCTACGAGCGTCACGGAGAACGAACCCCGGCTGACCCAGTAGAGGTCGACCGGCGAGCTGAGCTCCTTCGGGCGCAGTTGAAGCCAACCCGACCGACGTAGGCAGAAACCCGGAAGAGGCGGTATGGCACGCAGGTAAATGCCGGGTCGCGCGGGTCGTCCGCAACGGATAGGAGATCTTCGGTGCTAGCGGTGTCATCGCCACAAGCTCCGGGCGGGTAGTCCCGAGCGGCACATCGGTGCTACTGGCGGAAGTCGATTCCTCACTGGTGGCCGGGGCGATCGCGTGACCTCGACGATGGTCGGGCGGATTCTGAACGACGACCATTGACGATCTGCGAAGCTGAGCGCGTGAGCTGGTTCGATGCCTTCTGCATTGTGCTCATTGCGGTCAGCGTCGCTTGCGCCGCGACCGGCACTCCCGCCATCGGCGGCGTCGGCGTTCTTTCGGGCATCGTGTTCGGATACCTCGATCGTCAATTCTCCAAGGGTCCACCTCCGCGAGGTGACGCAGCGGGTGATCGGGTCCCGGTCGCTCCGCGACCGCCGAGCCGCGGGCCCGGACTCGCGAAGAAGCAACCTCCCGGCGTGAGCGGCGACGAAGGCTGAACTACTCGAGTCGGGATAGCGGCCGACGCGCGAATGGTTGATCGGCGCGGATGACGACGGCGAGTCGTCGGTGCCGAGGATCGGCACGTCGGGGTGCCGTTCGCTCCGGCGGTGCGGGCCGCCGGCCCGTGACCGAACCCGAGGATCCTCGCCGAACAGAATCCGGTTACACCGAACGAGAGGATCCTCGCCGGCGGTGCGGCCGTGCGGGCTGTATCGAACCCGAGGATCCTCGTCGTACAGAACCGGGTGAGACGGAACGAGAGGATCCTCGCCGACGATGCACCGGTGGCGTGCGCACGACATCCCAGTCGGGGGCATCAACGACTGCCGGCTCGCGCGGGCCGTCGTCCAGCAGAACTGGAAATCGCGAGCGGGTCGTCGATCGAGAAGTCGCACCGATGTGGCGCTTCGTGACATCGACGAGCGGCGCCTCGGCGATGCCTTTCGGATGTCGGACTCCAGCCGTAGGCTTGTCCACGAGGCGCTTCGCGACGAGGACCTCACCGATCAGCAAGTGGCGGACCAAGCCGCTCGCGAGCGGTCCTGGACTGCCGCACAGCGCCGGCTCGCGTCGCTGCGTTCCACGAGTGGATCGCCCGAGAACGTCCGTCCGCCGCTGCGCGAAGCATCGTACGGACGTTCATTGCCGATCTCGCCGTCCGGCCGTGGAACGCGCCGAGCGTTCCGATCGCCGAGCTCTCTGACCAGCCCGAGTTCGAAATGCGTACCGCGGTGCTCGACGTCCGGCGATGAGGCAGCCATCGAGCTCTGGTGGATCCATCAGCACGTCGCGGCGCGGGTGTGGCTCGATTCTGGGGACAGGCCTCGCTCCCCAGCGCGGGTCGATCACATAAGCACTAGTGTATGTGCATGGATGTTGATGTACGGACGAGTGCGCCGCCCACCGCGGTGCTGAAGGCGCTGGCGGAGACGAATCGGTGGCGGATCGTGGAGTTGCTCTCGTGCGAGGAGCTGTGCGTGTGTCACCTGGCCGAGGACCTCGAGCTGTCCCAGCCGCTGGTGTCGCATCACCTGAGGGTGCTGCGGGATGCGGGGCTGGTGGAATCGGAGAAGTACCGGCAGTGGACGTACTACCGGCTGCGTCGCGACGTGCTCGAGGCTCTCGGTGCGCAGTTGGGGGCGCTCACGTCGTGCTGCCCGGCCCCGGGCGAGCGTCAGCGGGCCTGCGCATGACCGTCATCACCGAACCTCGGCCGCCGGACGCCGCGGTGCTGGACAAGCTGTCCACGCTGGATCGGTTCCTGCCGCTGTGGATCGGCGCGGCCATGGCCCTGGGCATCGCCCTCGGCAAGCTGGTTCCCGGTCTCGACGACGCACTGGACCGCATCAAGATCGGCACCGTCTCGCTGCCCATCGCCATCGGTCTGCTCTTGATGATGTACCCGGTGCTGGCCAAGGTCCGGTACTCGAACCTGGGCGAGGTGACCGCCAACCGGCGCATGCTCGGCCTGTCGCTGGTCCTGAACTGGCTGGTCGGGCCGGCGCTCATGTTCAGCCTCGCCTGGCTCCTGTTGCCCGACCTTCCCGAGTACCGCACCGGGTTGATCATCGTGGGCCTGGCCCGCTGCATCGCCATGGTCCTGATCTGGAACGACCTCGCCTGCGGCAACCGGGAGGCCGCGGCGCTGCTGGTGGCCGTCAACTCGATGTTCCAGATCGCGGCCTACTCGCTGCTCGGCTACTTCTACCTCGAACTGCTGCCCAGCTGGTTGGGTCTCCAACAGGAGGCACTCGACGTCTCCATCTGGGAGATCGCCAAGTCGGTGCTCATCTTCCTCGGCATCCCGCTCCTGGCCGGGTTCCTCACCCGCCTGATCGGCGAGCGACGCAAGGGCACCGAGTGGTACGAGCACACGTTCCTGCCCCGGATCGGGCCGGTCGCGCTGTACGGCCTGCTGTTCACCATCGTGGTGCTCTTCGCCCTGCAAGGCGATGCCATCACCTCCGAGCCCTTCGACGTGGTCCGCATCGCCCTGCCCCTGCTCGCCTACTTCGCCATCATGTGGGGTGGCTCGTTCGCCATCGGACTGCGAATGGGGCTGCCCTACGACAGCAACGCCACCGTCGCCTTCACGGCGGCCGGCAACAACTTCGAGCTCGCCATCGCCGTGGCCATCGGCGTGTTCGGGGTCACCTCCGGCCAGGCGCTCGCCGGCGTGGTCGGCCCGCTCATCGAGGTCCCCGTCCTCGTCGGGCTCGTCTACGTGGCCCTGTGGGCCCGCCGCCGCTTCTACCCGGCGACGACGTCGTGAGCGGTGCCGTGCTCGACCGCCGCTGATCCGTCAACCGCCGGAGTCCTGGCCGGCGACGAAGCCGGAGCTGGCAGTGGGGTAGAGCTCGGTGGAGGTGATCTGCTCGATCGGGATGTTGGCCAGCATGGCGATCTCGCCCGGCATGTCGACGTTCGGTTCGACCCGGTCGAGGAAGGTGTCGTAGCCGCCGACGATCTGGCCGAACACGCCGCGGTACACCGCGGTCACGCCCACGTCGGTCAGGGCCTGGGGGAACGTCGACCGCAGCGTGAAGTCGGTCTTCACCCCGCTGAACTCGGCGGGCGCGGTGACCGGGTCGCTGGTGGTGAGCTCGCCGTCGACCGCACCGGTCTGCCGCCAGCGGGCGACGTCGATCGACAGGGAGAGATCGGTCACGGGAACTGTGGGGGCATCGAAGAACAGTGAGGCCACCGCCACGCGCTGGCCGGGCAGGACGATCTCGACGAAGGCGCTGTCGGTGCCGACCGGGTTCCCGGCCTCGTCCAGGAACTGGACGTCGACCTGCACGCCCTGGGCCAGCCAGTCGGCGTTGGGGTTGTCGATGATGGCGGCGAAGGTGCCCTCACGCTTGGCGGGATCGAAGCGGTCTTCGACGATGGTCACGCCCTTGTCGGCCACGGTGAGGCCGGTCTCCGGGCCCGGGGGGACGGTGACCTCGGCGGTCAGGTCGTCGAGCGACGGCGCCGGCTCGTCGAGCACCGACTCGGTCTTCGTCTCCTTGCTGCCCGACGTACCGGCATCGGACCCCGAGTCGTCGCGCAGGGCGAAGCGGAACGCGATCACGACGAGGACCACGAACGCGATGACGACCGCCAGCGCGATGAGCGGCGACCAGTTGCGCTCGGGGTTCAGGGTCTCGAGGTGCTCCTCCTCGGCCCACCGGCGCAGCAGGTCGGAGCCGTCGGGATCGTCGAGCGTTCCCAGCGGGCCGGCGGGCGGCTCGGGAACGTCGACGTCCGGCTCCGGGTCGGGATCGGGCTCGGAGTCCACCGGCTCCGGGCGCACTCCGGGATCGCTCTCGGCGGCGGCCGGTGCCGACTCCGGTTGCGGTTCCGGTGCCTCGGGCTCCGCCTCGGACTGCTGGTCGCGGCGGGTGACCCGTCGAGCAGTCCGGGCCTCGTCGAGCCGCCCACCGAGGATCTGGCGTGGCGACCGCAGCTGCTCGGCACGTGACCGGCGACGACGTCCGGGGCGGTCCTCAGCGGCCATGGCCCCTCAGGCCAGGGTCTTCTCGAGCCGATCCAGGGCTGCGTCCTCGGAGATGTCGAGGGCGAAGGCCAGCTCGGAGACGAGCACCTGGCGGGCCTTGACGAACATGGACTTCTCGCCGGCGGACAGGCCCTTGTCGGCCTCCCGCAGGGCGAGGTTCCGGACGACCTCGGCCACCTGGTACACGTCGCCCGACTTGAGCTTCTCCTGGTGGTTCTTGAACCGGCGCGACCAGTTGGTGGGCTCGCGCACGTCCTTCTTGGCCAGCACCTCGAACACGTCCTCGACGTCCTCGACCGAGATGGGGTAGCGCATCCCGATCTCCTCGGCCCGGTCCGAGGGCACCTTCAGGGTGAGCTCACCATGGGTCATGCGCAGGACGAGGAACTCCTTCTCCTCGCCGAACGTCTCCATCACCTGAGTGGCCTCGACCACGGCTGCGCCGTGGTGGGGGTAGACCACTCGATCACCGACCTTGAACGTCACTGGCTCTCCTCACGCACCCCCGCGACAGCCGATGGGGGACGGGCCAGTCTGCCAGACGCGCCGCGGAACCGGCACGTCAGCCAACGACCCGGAACAGCCGCGGCGCGGGGAACAGCAGCGGGGGGCCGGAGAACTCCCCGGGGCGGTTGTCCCACACCACGACCCGAAGCTCACAACCGTCGCCGGAGCAGAGCCGCGCCACACCGCTGTCGATGGGCAGCTCGGCCCGGACGATGCCGTCGACAGGGGCGCCGACCTGGCCCGAGTAGCACTCGCGATCGGGCGAGGTGGGGTCGCACACGGTGACGTCCACGAAGGAGTCGGCGCCGACGCCGCCCACGTCGATCTCCACCGTGGTGCCGACGTGGAACGGCTCTGCGGTGAGGATGTCGACCGTGGGCGCTACCCGACCCGGTTGCGATGGATCGAAGCCGATGGGCACTGGTCGGCGCCGGCCGGTCGGCGGGGGCCTGGACGTCGAATCGGACGATGCACGCGGTAACCGAGCAATCGGCGTTGGGGGGCGCGCCGCTGAACGGATCGACGTACGTGCCGAACGAGCGCCACAGAGGGATGTCGCCGTCGAAGGTGCCCTCGGCGCTGGCGGTGAGCATCGCGATCCCGACGCACGCCGTGGTGGCGGTGTCGCACTCGTTGACGAAGATCTGCGAACCGGGATCGAGCCCGGTGAGCCGGGCACGCACCAACTCACCGTCGACCAGGTCCGTCGTCCGCTCGAGCTCGACCGTCGGTGGGTCGGGAAGCGGAACCGACGGGTCGAAGTCGACGGCCACCCCACCCGATTGGTCGTAGTCGCTGATCATGCCCATGCCGATGATGCACCGGCCGGGTTCGGACGCGCAGTCGATCTCCTGGCCGTCGAGGAGCACGAGCCGCCGCACCTCGAACGAGACGGTGGCGGTGCCGTCGGCATCGGAGGTGCCCGAGGCATAGCGGCCGATGTTGCACGCATCGACGCCACGGCCGCCGTAGTCGGCGCCGGCCTCGCGCGTGCACATGACGACGCCCACCGATTCGTTGGGCGGGAAGCCCGAACCCGTGACCGTGACGATCTGCCCGTCGACGAGGCCCGCCGACGGATCGGCGGTGACCGGCAGCCCCACCGACGCCTTGCCGTCGTCGGCCGCGCCGAACACGATCGGGGCCGGCGCCGGCTGGACGTCGGGGGTGCGAGGGCCGGACGTGGTGGTGGTGCTCGTCTCGTCGATGGACACGTCGACCTGGCTGTCGCCATCGGGGCCGCCCCAGACCACGAGGGCGACCACGGCGACGGCGACGAGTACGACGACGGTGGCCGGGACCCAGCGCCCGGACCGCGCCGGCCGACGAGGTGGGCCCTCGCCGGGGGCGAGCTCGAGGTCGATGCCCGGATCCGCCATGGTCACCACCATTGGACCACATAGCGTTCGGGCATGGTCGACGAGTTCACCCCCGCGCAGCTCCGTGTCCTCGGCTCCCTCGCCGAGAAGGAGGCCACGGTGCCCGACACCTACCCGATGACGCTCAACGGCCTGCAGTCGGCCTGCAACCAGAAGAACAACCGGGAGCCGGTCACCGACCTCGACACGTTCACCGTCCAGCGCACGCTCGACGAGCTCAAGGCCGCCGGCTACGTCCGCTTCGTGTTCCCCTCCCACGGGGCCCGATCCACCAAGTACCGCCACGTCCTCGACGAGAAGCTCCGCCTCGACCCGGCCGAGTTGGCCCTGCTCACCGTGCTGGTGCTGCGCGGTCCGCAGACGCTCAACGAGCTGCGGACGCGAACGGAGCGGGCCCACGCCTTCGCCGACAGCGAGGTGGTGGAGGCGACCCTCGAGGACCTCGCGGCGCGCGACGAGCCACTGGTCGTGCACCTCGCCCGCCGGCCAGGGCAGAAGGAGACCCGCTGGATGCACCTCCTCGGCGGACCGTTCGACGAGACCGCGTTCGACGACACCGCGTTCGACGTCGAGGCAGCTTCCACCGATCGGGCCGGTGGCGCGGCAGGAAGGCAGGATCGGATCGCCGAACTGGAGGAGCGGCTGGCCGCGGTCGAGGCCCAGCTGCGATCCGTGCTGGACGAGCTCGGCATGTCACCATCTTCTGGCAACGACTGATACCAAACGATCCTCGGGAGCCCCTGCCATGTTGAACTGGACCGAAGAGCAGCAGATGGTCCGCGACGCGGTCCGCCAGTTCGTCGAGTCCGAGGTCGCCCCGCGGCGCGAGGAGCTCGAGTTCGGCGACACCCCGCCCTACGACGTGCTCCGCAAGCTCTACAAGACCTTCGGCATGGACACCATGGCCGCCGACCGCTTCGCGCGCCAGATCGAGCACGAGAAGGCGGTGGCCGAGGCCGAGGCCAACGGCGAGACACCCCCGGAGAAGAAGCGCAGCGGCGGCGGTGGCGACGGCTCGATCACCATGATCCCCATCATCGAGCTGTGCCGCTACAGCCCGGGCCTGGTCACGGCCCTCGGCGTCTCCACCGGGCTCACCGCCGCCGCCATCAACTCCAAGGGCACCATCCGCCAGAAGGAGCGCTGGGTCCTCGACCTGCTGACCCTGGACAAGATCGGCTCGTGGGCGATCACCGAGCCCAACTCCGGCTCCGACGCCTTCGGCTCCATGAAGTCCACCGCCCGCCGCGACGGCGACGAGTACGTGCTCAACGGCTCGAAGACGTTCATCACCAACGGCCCCTACGCCGACACCATCGTGTTCATCTGCAAGCTCGACGAGGGCAACCCGCCCGACGAACGCAAGGTCCTGTCGTTCGTGCTCGACTCCGGGATGCCCGGCCTCGAGCAGACCAAGCCGCTGCGCAAGATGGGGATGCACTCGTCGCCCACGGGCGAGCTGTTCCTGACCGACGTGCGGGTCGGCATCGACCGCCTCATCGGTGAGACCGAGGACCAGCCCAAGGGGGGTCGTGAGGGCGCCAAGGCCACCTTCCTCATGGAGCGCTCCGGGGTGGCCGCCATGGCGCTGGGGATGATCGAGAAGTGTCTCGAGCTCTCGGTGGCCTACGCCAAGGATCGGGTGCAGTTCGGTCAACCCATCGGCAACTTCCAGCTCATCCAGGAGAAGCTGGCCCGGATGGAGGTGGCCCGGCTGAACGTGCAGAACCTGGTGTTCCGCGTCATCGAGACGGCGGCGTCCGAGTCCGACGAGGGCATGACCCTGGCCGAGGCCTCGGCGATGAAGCTGTACTCGGCCCGGGCAGCCACCGAGGTGGCGCTCGAGGCGGTCCAGATCTTCGGCGGCAACGGCTACATGTCCGAGTACCAGGTCGAGCAGCTGGCCCGCGACGCCAAGGTCCTCCAGATCTACGCCGGCACCGACGAGATCCAGATCACCCACATCGCCCGCGCCCTGCTGGCCTGATCTGGCACGCTGAGCGCGTGAGCGCTCCTCGCGTCGTCTGCTGCGGCGAAGCACTGATCGACCTGCTCGGCACCGACGCCAGCGGCCGGACGTGGCGCGCCGTCCCGGGTGGCTCGCCGTTCAACGCCGCCATCGCGGCCGGCCGCCTGGGTGCGCCGACGTCGTTCCTGGGGGTGCTGTCGGAGGACCGCTTCGGCCGGATGCTGGCCGAGCAGCTCCACCGGTCCCACGTCGACAGCCACCACTGTCCCACCACGCGCGAGCCCACCACGCTCGCCCTCGTCGACCCGGGGTTGGGTGACGACGAGCCGGTGTACTCCTTCCACGTCTCGGGCACCACCACGACCTCGGCCCGGGTCAACGATCTGCACCTGCCCCACGACACCGGGGTGCTGCACGTCAGCGGTTCGGTGGCGCTGGTGGTCGAACCGGCCGCGTCCCGCATCGAGAGCCTGCTGGCCGCGGCCCAGCACCGGGCCGTGGTCCACCTCGATCCCAACCCGCGGCCGGCGCTCATCGATCGCACTCGGTTCCTGCACCGCCTCGACCGGTGGCTGACCCTGGCCGACGTGGTGAAGGTGAGCGAATCCGACCTGGCCTGGATCGAACCCCGCCAGGACCCGCTCGACGTGGCCGCCGACTGGCTCCACGGGGCCGGTGAGCACCTGCCGGACGATGTCGTCCCCGACGAACGTCCCACGGCGGTGGTGGTCACGCGCGGCGCGCGTGGCGCGGCCGCGGTGACCGCCACCGGGGTGGTCGAGGTGCCGGGCAAGTCGATCCAGCTCGTCGACACCGTGGGGGCCGGCGACACCTTCTCCGGGGCGATGCTGGCCGCGTTGAGCGCCCACCGCATCACCACCAAGGCGCAACTGGTCAAGCTGGATGCGAACTGGTGGCGCACCGCCCTCACCTACGCGGTGGAGGCGGCGGGCATCACCTGCTCACGGGTGGGTGCTGACCCGCCCTGGCGTCACCAGCTGCACTAGTTCTGCACGAGCTCAGGCCGCGGTGCGGCAGGTCCAGGGACCCCAGCCCTGGGTGTCGAAGAGCCACTTGGCGAAGACGGTGTTCCAGTACGGGTCGTAGACGGCCGACCACGGTTGGCCGGTGACCTGCTCGAACTCACCGCGGTGCACGGCGTTGATCTGGAACAGGCCGTGGTCGTTGGTGGCGCTGACCGCGTTGGGGTCCATCTTCGACTCGCACTGGGCGACGCGGGTGGCGGCGCCGGGATCGGCGTTCCAGAAGATGGTGTTGATGGCGAACTGGGGCGTGCAGGCCGTTCCGGCGAGCACGGCGATCACGAGCAGCCCGACGCGACCGAGCCGACGGGCGCGCACGCGTGCAGGGTTGGTGTTGGTGTCCACTGGGACTGACCTCCATGTCAGCGGGGGCTGCTTCGTGTCGAACAGGTGACGGTCCACAACATCGGTTGCGGCCGCGTTCGCGAAGTGCCAAGCCGTATATGGGTTCTGGAGGTCAGTGTCTACCGGGCGACCGCAACAAAACTGCAATATTGCGATCGTGACTTCCGTCTCAGGGTCGTGCCCTCAAAGCCCCAGGTGACGCTTGCTGATGATCTCTTTCATGATCTCGGTGGTGCCGCCGTAGATGGTGGTGACCCGGGCGTCGGCGTAGGCGCGGGCGATGGGGTACTCGCGCATGTAGCCGTAGCCGCCGAAGAGCTGCAGGCAACGGTCGACCGAGCGCTTCTGCAGCTCGGTGCACCACCACTTGGCCATGGAGGCCTCCTCGGCGGTGAGGGTGTGCTCGTTGAGGGCGAGCACGCACCGGTCGATGAAGCTCTGGGCGATCTCGACCTCGGTGGCCACCTCGGCGAGCACGAACCGGGTGTTCTGGAACGAGCCGATGGGCTGGCCGAACGCGCTGCGCTCCTTGACGTAGTCGACCGTCCAGTCGAGGGCGGCCCGGGCGGCGGCCACGCCGGCGGCGGCGATCGACAGTCGCTCCTGGGGCAACTTGTCGACGAGGTGGTGGAAGCCGCGGCCCTCCTCGCCCAGCAGGTTGGCGGCCGGCACGGCGACGTCGGTGAAGAACAACTCGGCGGTGTCCTGGCTGTGCATGCCGATCTTGTCGAGGTTGCGGCCCCGCTCGAAGCCGGCCATGCCCCGCTCGACCACGAGCAGGGACATGCCGCTGTGCTTCTGGGAGGGGTCGGTCTTGACCGCCACGATCACCAGGTCGCTGTTGATGCCGTTGGTGATGAAGGTCTTCGAGCCGTTGACCACGAAGTGGTCGCCGTCGCGGACCGCGGTGGTCGACATGGAGGCCAGGTCGGAGCCGATGCCCGGTTCGGTCATGGCGATGGCCGTCACGAGCTCGCCCGAGGCGATGCCCGGCAACCACCTGCGCTGCTGCTCGTCGTCGGTCAGGGTGAGGAAGTAGGGCAGGCAGATGTCGTTGTGCAGGGTGAGGCCCAGTCCGGCACCACCGGCGCCGGCCCGCTGGACCTCCTCGATGATCACCAGGTTGTAGCGGAAGTCGTCCACGCCGCCCCCACCGTGCTGTTCGGGGATGGCCATGCCGAGGAAGCCGTGACGGCCCGCGGCGGTGAACAGCGACCGGTCGGCGATGCCGTCGGCCTCCCAGGCCTCCAGGTTCGGGGTGATCTCCTCGGCGACGAAGCGGCGGAAGCTGTCGCGGAAGAGGTCGTGCTCATCGTCGAAGATCGTGCGTTCCATCGGTCGAAACGTACCGGTACGCTGCGGTCCCGCATGCGCCGATCGCTCCTCCCCGTCGCGGTGCTGCTGCTCGTCGGCCTGGCCGCTCCGGCCGCGGCCCAAGACGCCGGCGACCCCGGGACCACGACCACCTCCACCGCCCCGCCCCCGACGACGTCGTCGACGACGGTGCTGCCCGGCGTGTCGGTGCCGCCGACCACGGCGCCCGGCTCCCAGCCGCCGGAGTCGACCACCACGGTCGATCCGGCTGACACCACCACCACGACCGGGCCGCCGGAGGACCCCGCCGGCGGTGCCGATGCCCCCACCGAAGAGGTCCCGGTCGTCGACGAGACCGTGCCCCCGGCCCCCGGCGAGCCCGTGGACGCCGCCGCGGCGTCACGGGTGATCCACCGCGAGCTGCAGGTGGCCAGGGCCGACGCGCTCCAGAGCGAGGCCGACGTGAACGCGGCGGCCGACGACGTCGACCAGCTCTCGAACCGGCTGGCCGATCTCGAGCGCGAGATGGCTCGCCTCGACGCCGCCCAGCAGCTGGCGGTCACCCGCCTCGACGCCGCCCGGCGGCAGTTCAAGGAGCGGGTGGCGAACGCCGTCATCCGGGGCAATGCCGCCGAGCTCGACACGATCATCAGCTCGCAGGACGCCAACGAGGTGCTGACCCGCAAGACCTTCCTCCGTTCGGTGACCGAGGCCGACACCGCGGCCGTCCGCGAGCTCCAGGCCGCCAAGGCGGTCGTCGATGCGGGGGTGCTCGATGCCATCGACGCCGTGGCCGCCACCCGCCGCGAGCTGCGCGTCGCCCGCCAGCGCCTGCAGGACGAGCTCGCCCTCAACGCCGAGCGTCACTTCCAGCTCGCCGTGTTCTCGGCCGGGTCCGAGATCGTCATCCGGGGTTTCGTGTTCCCCGTCGGCGAGCCGTACAGCTTCATCGACAGCTGGGGCTTCCCCCGCATGGTCGGCACCGAGTTCGCCCACTTCCACGAGGGCACCGACATCATGGCGCCGTTCGGGACGCCGCTGTATGCCACCGAGCGAGGGATCATCACCCGGGTGGGCACCGACGTGCTCGGCGGCACCAAGCTGTGGCTCAAGGGCGAGTCGGGTACGTATTACTACTACGCCCACCTGCAGGCCTACGCCGACGGCATCGTCGAGGGGAGCCTGGTCAACGCCGGTGACGTCGTCGGCTTCGTCGGCGACACCGGCAACGCCAAGGGCGGTCCTCCCCACTGCCACTTCGAGATCCATCCCGGTGGTGGTGACGCCGTGAACCCGTACGGCCTCCTGAAGGTCGTGTCCGACCTGTCGCGGCGCTGATGGACCTCACCGCCACGCTCGACGCCCAGTGCAGCCCCGGCCACCTCTTCGAGTGGGTCGGCTCGCTCGACACCTACGACCAATGGCTCGACATCGTGCCCCGCACCGAGCCGGCGCCGCCCGCCGACGGCGACCCGGGCCCGGCCTGGTTCGTCACCCTGCGCGGCCGGCTGGGACCGCTCGCCCGCTCGAAGCGGCTGCGCATGGTGCGCACCGAGCACCGGGCCCCCGAGCTGGCGGTGTTCGAACGCCGCGAGACCGACGGCCGCCAGCACGCCTCGTGGGTGCTCCGGGCGACGGTCACCGGCGACGGGTCGTCGAGCCTGCTGACCATGGACCTGCACTACGGGGGGTCGCTGTGGGTCCCGCTGCTCGACCGGCTGCTCACCGGCGAGATCGAGTCGTCACGCCAGCGCCTGCGGGCGCTGGTCACGAGCTGAGCGCGCTCCACCGCCCGTCCTGACAGCGGACGTCGAGGTCGACGCCGTAGAGGGCGCTGAGGCGGTCGCTGGTCAGCATGTCGGCGATGGGCCCGGCGTCGACGACGCGACCCCCGCTCAGCAACACGGCGTGGTCGAAGGCGGCCGGGATCTCCTCGAGGTGGTGGGTCACCAGCACCAGCGGCGCATTCGTGCCCTCGGCGGCGCGGCCGAGCCGCCGGACCAGATCCTCGCGGCCCCCCACGTCCAGACCGGCGGTGGGCTCGTCGAGCACCACCAGCCCGGGCCGGCCGGTGAACGCCCGGGCGAGCAGCACGCGCTGGCGCTCGCCCGACGACAGGGTGCGCAGGGGTCGGAACTCGGTGTCGGCGTCGATGCCGAACACCCGCAGCTGGGTCGAGGCATCGGCGTGGTCCTCGTCGCCGTAGGTGTGCCACCACGTCTCCAGGGCGGCGTTGGGTGCGGAGAGCACCACCTCGTGCGGGGTCATCGTGGGCCGCAGCGAATCGGTGAGCGACTGGCTGGTGAAACCGATGTCGCGGCGCAGCCGGCGCATGTCGGTGCGACCCAGCACCTCGCCGAGGACGGTGGCGGTTCCCGCCGATGGCCGCTGCCATGCGGACAGGAGTCGGAGCAGCGTGGTCTTCCCGGAGCCGTTCGGGCCGACGATGACCCAGCGCTCGCCGACCCCGATCGACCAGTCGATACCGGTGAGGATCGGTGCGCCGTCGATGCGGACGTCGACGCCGACGAGGTCGACGGCCGGACGGTGCACGGAAGCCATCGGCTCTTTGTAGTCTCCGCATCCCGTACACCGACAAAGGCCAGGCCATCGACACCGCCCTCGGACTCCTCGCCGTCTTCGCCCTGATCGCGGCGAACGGCGCCTTCGTCGCCCACGAGTTCTCGCTCGTGGCCGTCGACCGTTCGAGGGTGTCGCGTCAGGCCGCCGAGGGCCATGCCGGTGCCCGGGCCACCGAGCGGCTGCTCCGCCGTCTGTCGTTCCACCTCTCCAGCGCCCAGCTCGGGATCACCATCACGTCACTGGTCCTCGGCTTCATCGCCGAGCCCGTGGTCGCCGCCATCCTGGAACCCGTCGTCGGGGCCGCGGTGGGCGACCAACGGTCGCGGGCGGTCTCGGTGGTGATCGCCCTGGTCATCGCCACCACCTTGCAGATGGTCATGGGCGAGCTGGTCCCGAAGTCGCTGGCCATCTCCAACCCGACCCGGGCCGCCTACGCCCTGGCCGCGCCCATGCGGGTGTTCGGCGCCGTCGCCGGGCCGATCGTCACCGCCTTCAACGGGGCGGCGAACTGGTCCGTACGCCGCCTGGGCATCGAGCCCCAGGAGGAGCTGCGATCGGTTCGCAGCCTGAACGAGCTCGACCTGCTGTTCCGATCGTCGGGGGAGGAGGGCACCATCGACGAGGAGTCGCTCACCCTGCTGACCCGGGCCGTCCGCTTCTCCCACAAGACCGCGGCCGACGCGCTCGTGCCGCGCACCGAGGTCACCGGACTGCGGGCCGAGGACACCGTGGCCGACCTCACCGCCAAGGCGGTCGAGACCGGTTTCTCGCGGTTTCCGGTCTACGACGGCGACCTCGACGAGATCATCGGCGTCGGACACGTCAAGGACGCCTTCACCATCCCGTTCCGCGCCCGGCCCGACACGCCGGTGACCGCGGTGACCGTCGACGCGCTCATCGTGCCCGAGACCCTCGACCTGTCGTCGCTGCTGGGCATGCTGCAGGACCAGGCCACCCACCTCGCCGTGGTCGTCGACGAGTACGGCGGCACGGCCGGCATCATCACCCTCGAGGACGTCCTGGAGGAGGTGGTGGGCGAGATCGACGACGAACACGACCGTCCGTCGCCGACGCTGACGCGGGTGCAGCGTCCGGGGGAGTGGGTGATCGCCGGCGGGATGCACCCCGACGAGGTGTTCGACACCTGTGGCTTCGAGCTGCCCGACGGCCCGTACGAGACCCTGGCCGGCTTCGTGCTCGACGAGCTGGGCCGGATCCCCACCGCCGGCGACCACTTCGACCACGACGGCTGGCAGATCCACGTCGAGACGATGGACCGCCTCCGGGTGGCCGAGGTGCGCCTGGTGGCACCGGAGGACCCGGCTTGAGCATCGGCGCCCTGCTGATCGCCGTCCTCCTCCTGGCCGCCAACGCCTTCTTCGTCGCGGTCGAGTTCGCGCTGGTCGCATCGCGGCGCACCAAGCTCGAGTCGATGGCCGACGAGGGCCACGCCGGCGCTCGGCGGGCGCTGGGGTCGATCACCGACCTGTCGTCGCAGCTCGCCGGCGCACAGCTCGGCATCACCATCGCGTCCCTGCTGCTCGGCTTCGTCGCCGAACCCGCAGTGGCGCACGGCATCGAGTCGTTGCTCGACGGCATCGTCACCCTGCCCGAGGGACTGGTGACCACCATCGGGTTCTTCCTCGCCCTCGCCATCGTCGTCTTCCTCCACATGGTGCTGGGCGAGATGGTTCCCAAGAACATCGCCATCGCCGGCCCCGAACGGGTCCTGCTCGCCCTCGATCTCCCGAACCGGGCCTACCTGTGGCTGTTCCGCCCCGCCATCGTGGTGCTCAACGGTCTGGCCAACGTGGTCGTCCGCATGCTCGGTGCCGAGCCGGCCGACGAGATCTCCGACAGCCACACGTCCGACGAGCTGGCCGAGATCATCACCGCGTCACGCGACGAGGGGCTCATCGCCGACATCCAGGACCAGTTGCTGCGCGGTGCCCTCTCCATCGGGGAGGCGCCGGTCCGCGACCTGATGATCCCCCGGGACCGGGTGCGCTTCGTCGAGCGAAGCGCCACCGCATCCGAGGCCGAGGCCGCCGTCGTGCGCACCGGCCACTCCCGATTGCTGGTGGTGGGCGACGGCGGCCTCGACGACGTGCTCGGGTTCATCCACGCCAAGGACCTGCTCACCATCCCCGGCCCGATGCGCGAGCGCCCGCTCCCGCTGGGCCGGATCCGGCGCATCCCGATCGTGCGGCCCGACGCGGTGGTCGACGACGTGCTCTACGCGCTGCAGGGGGCGCGCGTGCACCTCGCGGTGGTGGCCGACCGCTCGGGCCGGACCGTGGGGCTGGTGAGCCTGGAGGACATGCTCGAGGAACTGGTCGGCGACATCGTCGACGAGTCCGACCGGCCCGGCGGTCCACGGGCGTCCAATCGTCGGGTCTGACCGGCGGGCATTGCGGTCTTCGGGGGCGGTTCGTACCCTGTGCGGGCTATGTCGCGTCGCCCGCTCCTCGCGCTCGTCGCCGTGGTGACGCTCGTGACCACCGCGATCGCCGTCCCCGCGGCGGGTGCCGGCACCTCAGAGATCGACCGTGTCCGAGCCCGGGCCGAGGCGGCCGCCCGAGCGGTGTCCGACGCCGAGACCGACCTCGGCGCACTCGACTCCGACATCGCCGCGCTCGAGGCGCGGACGGCGCGGGCCCAGTCCACGCTCGACGAGCTGAGCACGTCGATCCGGGACATCATCATCGCCCGGTACACGTCGGTCGGCGAGATGCCGCTGCTCACCGAGGCCAACCTGAACGACGGCGTCAAGGCCGAAGCGTTCGCCCGGTACGTGACCGGCGACAAGGCCGACGCCGTCGACGCCTACACCGCGGCGAAGGCCGATCTCGAGTCCGCATCCGCCGCGCTCACGGCCACGCGGGCGAAGCAGGCCGATGCGCTGGCCCGGATGAAGCGTTCGCTGGCCGACGTGCAGGCGCAGCTGAAGCGCCTGCAGGAACTGGAGGCGAAGCGCCGGGCCGCCGAAGCCGCCCGCCAGGCCGCCGCAAGCCGGTCGGCCGCGGCCTCGGCCGCTCCCCTCACCGCCCGGGTCGGCGGGGGCATGGTGTGCCCGGTCGCCGGTCCCGTCAGCTTCATCGACTCGTGGGGTGCCCCGCGCTCTGGCGGCCGGACCCACAAGGGCGTCGACATGATGGCGCGCATCGGGACGCCGGTCGTCGCGCCCGTGGCGGGCACGGTCACCGATCGCAGCAACAGCCTCGGCGGCCGGGCGTTCCACCTCTCCGGCGACAACGGGACCTACTACTACGGCGCCCACCTCTCCGCGTACGCCGCCACCGGCCACGTGAGCGCAGGCACCGTCATCGGCTACGTGGGCGATTCGGGCAACGCCAGGGGCATCCCGCACCTCCACTTCGAGATCCACCCCAACCACGGCGGGGCGGTCGACCCGTACCCGGCCACGAAGGCGGCGTGCGGATAACGGCTCTGGCAGGATCGCCGCTGTGACCCCCGACGAACTGGCCGAACGACTCGAGACGGTCCTGGACGCACCCGTCTCGGACCTGCGTCGCCTCACCGGCGGTGCATCACGCGAGACGTGGTCGTTCCGCTCGGGGACGCGTCGACTGGTCCTGCAGCGGGAGCGGGCCGGGACCCCCCGGCCCGGCTCGATGGACAACGAGGCGGCCCTGCTGCAGGCCGCCGCCGCGTCCGGTGTACCCGTGGCCGAGGTGGTCGCCAGCGGCGCCGGTGACACGCCGCTGGGAACCGGCTACCTGATCAGCGAGTTCGTCGACGGCGAGTCGATCGCCCGCCGCATCCTGCGCGAGGACACCTACCGCACGGCGCGCTCGCAGCTCGCCGTCCAGTGCGGCCGCGCGCTGGCGGCCATCCATGCCATCCCCGCCGAGGGGTTGGACTTCCTCGAGCCCGTCGACCAGCTCCAGCAGTACCGCGAGGTGCTCGACGGGCTCGGCGACGCCGTTCCCACCTTCGAACTGGCCTTCCGGTGGCTCGAGGAGCGCCGACCGCCAGGTTCGGGCCAGACCGTGGTCCACGGTGACTTCCGGTTGGGCAACGTGTTGGTGGGCCCGGACGGGCTCCGGGCGGTGGTCGACTGGGAGCTGGCCCACCTCGGCGACCCCATGGAGGACCTGAGCTGGTTGTGCGTCCGGGCGTGGCGCTTCGGCGGGGAGCTCCCGGTGGCCGGCGTGGGCCGCTACGAGGAGCTCTTCGACGCCTATGCCGGCGAGAGCGGCCGGCCGGTGGACGCCGGCGTGGTGCGGTGGTGGGAGGTGCTCGGGACCCTCAAGTGGGGGATCATGTGCATCATGCAGGCCCGGGCCCACCTCGACGGGCTGTCGCGGTCGGTCGAGCTGGCCGCCATCGGCCGGCGGGTGTGCGAGAACGAGCACGACCTGTTGCTCCTCCTCGCCCCCGACGCCCTCGCCGACGCCCTCGCCCGCCCGGTGCCGGAGCCGGCGACGGACCCCGACCCCGGGATGTTCGGACGGCCGACCGCGGCCGAGTTGGTGGAGGCCGTACGCGAGTACGTCGACGGCGACGTCCGTCCCGCCACCGAGGGACGGGTGCGCTTCCACGGCCTGGTGGCGTCCAACGTCCTGGCCGTGGTGCAGCGCGAGCTGGAGCTGGGACCGGCCATGGCCGCCACGCAGGTCCGGCGCCTCGGAGGGCTCGGCGTCGGCAGCGAGGCCGACCTCGCCGACGCCATCCGGGTCGGCCGCTTCGAAGGCCGGACCGACGAGGTGATGGCCGTGGTGGCCGAGACGGTGGTCGACAAGCTCCGGGTCGCCAACCCCGACTATTTCTAAGCGCCCACGGCGTGGAAGCCGCCGTCGACGTGGACGATCTCGCCGGTGGTCTGCGGGAACCAGTCCGACAGCAGCGCCACCGTGGTGCGGGCGACCCCGGCCGAGTCGTTCACGTCCCAGCCCAGCGGTGACCGGTCGTCCCACACGTCCTCGAACCGGCTGAACCCGGGGATCGACTTGGCCGCCATCGTGCGCACCGGGCCGGCGGCGACGAGGTTCACCCGGACCCCCTTGGGTCCCAGCTCCCGGGCCAGGTACCGCGAGGTCGATTCCAGCGCCGCCTTGGCCACGCCCATCCAGTCGTACGCCGGCCAGGCGATGGTGGCGTCGAAGTCGAGGCCCACGATGGCTCCGCCGTCCGACATGAGGGGGACCACGGCGTCGGCGACGGTCTTGAGCGAGTAGGCGGAGATCTGCATCGCCACCGCCACGTCGGACCAGGGCGCGTCGAGGAACCCCCCGCCGAGGCAGGACTCCGGCGCGAAGCCGATGGCGTGCAGCGCACCGTCGACCCGACCCCACTTCTCGCCGAGGGCGTCACGGACGGCATCGACGTGGCCGGCCTCGGTGACGTCGAACTCGAGCACGTCGGGCTCCGTGGCCAGCTTGCGGGCCGTGCGCTGGGTGAGGCGAAGGGCGCGCCCGGCGCCGGTGAGGACGATCTCGGCGCCCTCCTCCTGGGCCAGCTTCGCGACACCGAACGCCAGCGAGGCGTCGGTGAGCACACCGGTGATGAGGAGTCGTTTGCCGTCGAGGATTCCCATTGCGTCTCCAGACCGTGGGCGAGCGACCGACGTTACCGACAGACCGGGACGGGGGTGCTCCGATCGCAATCGGCCAGCGTGCGCCCCGTCCCGTGGCGGACGTCGCGCCCGGCCACGGGCTCGGGGAGCACCAGGTCCGCGGTGACCGAATCGGTGGGAGCGCCGCAGTCCGTCCCGTCCGGGCACCCGTGGTCGTCGATGACCAATTCGACGTAGATCACGTCGTCGCCCATGGCGTAGCCGACCTGGCTGATGTCGGCGTAGCCGTCGGGAAACGGACCGTCGTAGCGGAGGCGGACGGTGTCGGGTCCCACCACCTGGATCGAGTCGGGGGAAGCGAGCCGTCCGGCCTCGTCGTCACGGAGATACACGAAGGCGAGGACGGCGACGATCAGGAAGCCGACGAGGGCGATCACGAACGGCAACGGGTTCGTCGCCGACGTGCCGTCCCCGTCGTCCACGTCGTCATCTTGTTGCTCCACGGCGCCCGAACCTATGGCCCGGGTTGGTTCCGGGCGCAACCACCACGGATAGGCTCCGGCCCGTGAAGATCGGCATCCTCGGTGGAACAGGTCCGGCTGGTTCGGCACTCGCCGCCCGGTTGGCGGACGCGGGCTACGACGTCGTGGTGGGGTCCCGCTCCAAGTACCGGGCGATGGAGGCTGTCGACACCTTGCTCGATGCCTGGCCCGGAAAGCAGCTCTCGATCGAGGCCGGCGCCAACGAGGACGCGGCCCGGGCCGACGTGGTCGTGATCGCCACCCCGTGGGACGGCGCCACCCAGACCGCAGCCTCGGTGCGCGAGCACCTCCGCGGCAAGGTGGTCATCTCCATGGCCAACGCCCTCACCCGCATCGGCAAGGAGTTCCAGCCCCTCGTGCCGCCCCGCGGCAGCGTGGCGGCCAGCGTGCAGGCCACCGTGCCCGATTGCATGGTCGCGGCCGCGTTCCACCACGTCCCGGCCAAGGAACTGGGCGATCTCGATCATCCCATCGAGTCCGACGTGCTCATCTGCTCCGACCACGAAGCCGCCACCGCACTCGCCGCCGAGCTGGTCCATGCCCTCCCCAACATGCGCCCGCTCGACGCCGGCGAGCTCAGCCAAGCCACCCCGGTCGAGTCGTTCACCTCGGTGTTGCTCCAGCTCAACGTCCGCTACAAGACCCGGGTCGCGGTCAAGTTCACCGGCATCCCCGATGGCAACAACCCGGTCCCCGAGTTGCCGAAGAAGCCACCGCGCGCCGAGGTCGCGGCCAGCGACGACGGTGACCCCGCCCCGTCGCACGCGTGACCGCCGTCCGGCTCTACGACACGTCTCGTCGGGAGATCGTTCCGTTCGAGCCGGGCCCCATGGTGACGATGTACACGTGCGGGATCACGCCGTACGACGCCACCCACCTCGGCCACGCCGCCGCCTACGTCGGCTACGACGTGCTGCAACGCCGACTGCGTGACCGGGGCCACGACACCCGCTGCGTCCGCAACGTCACCGACGTCGACGACTCCATCCTGGGCAAGGCCCGCGAGATCGGCGTCCACTACCTCGACCTCGCCGCCGCCGAGACCGCCAAGTTCGACGACGACATGATCGCCCTCGGCATGCTCACGTCGTGGAGCGAACCCCGCGCCACGTCGGCCATTGCCGACATCCGGGGGTTCATCGGCATGGTGCTCGAGAACGGCCACGCCTACCAGGCCGGCGGCGGCGTCTACTTCGACATCTCGACCTACGAGCGGTTCGGCCACGTGTCGGGCTACGACGAGGAGACCATGCTGGCCTACGCCCGCGAGCGGGGCGGCAACGTCGACGATCCCCACAAGCGCCACCCGCTCGACTTCGTGCTGTGGCAGCCATCGCTCGACGACGAGCCGTCGTGGGACTCGCTGTGGGGCCCCGGCCGTCCCGGCTGGCACATCGAGTGCTCGGCCCTGGCCTTGCGTGAGCTCGGCACCACCATCGATCTCCACGGCGGCGGCGCCGATCTCATCTTTCCCCACCACGAGTGCGAGGCCGCCCAGTCCGAGGCCGCCACCGGCGAGCCGTTCGTGCGCCACTGGATGCACCAGGCGATGGTGCGGATGGACGGCGAGAAGATGTCGAAGTCGCTCGGCAACCTGGTCTTCGTGTCGGAGCTGCGCAAGGAGTGGGAGTCGATGGCCATCCGCCTGGCGGTGGTCACGCACCACTACCGCGACGGCTGGGAGTGGCACGACGAACTGATGCCCGAAGCGGCCGATCGGCTCGACCGCTGGCGTCACGGCGTGGCGTCCGGCGGCGACGGTGCCACAGTGCTCGACGAGGTCCGGGCCCGGCTCGACGACGACCTCGACACGCCGGGCGCGGTGGCTGCCATCGACCTGGCCGCCGGCACCGGCGCCGACGTCAGCCGGGCCGCCATGCTCCTCGGCGTCTCGCTCCACCCCGCTCCCTGACCACACTCTGACCGCTCGAACCCGCTCGAACCCGCCCGAACCCGCCCCCAAAATCCCGTTCTGGTCGGCCATCGCGACATGTGGGGCGACCGATGACCCACCAGAACGAGGGGATTCGCGGTCGCCGGTGTGACCCCCTACACAGCCGATGTGACCACTGGTAACGTCCGACCGTGGGTTCCGATCGCGAGTACGGCAGGGCGTACCCGGTGGCCAAGGCCATCGTGAAGCCGGTCGCGAACCTGCTGTGGCGCATCCACGTCAACGGGCTCCAGAACGTGCCCGAGGAGGGGCCGGCGATCCTGTGCCCCAACCACATCTCGTTCTTCGACTCGATCGTGCTGCCCTAC
The DNA here is from genome assembly GCA_963747745.1 of uncultured Acidimicrobiaceae bacterium. Classification (GTDB taxonomy): domain Bacteria; phylum Actinomycetota; class Acidimicrobiia; order Acidimicrobiales; family Salinilacustritrichaceae; genus Salinilacustrithrix. The sequence continues at coordinate 185,317 of CAVVGJ010000014.1, read as the reverse complement.
GTCCTGCCCCGCCGGATCAGCTACGTCGGCAAGGCCGAGTACATGGACTCGTGGAAGACCAAGTACATCCTCCCGGCCGTCGGGATGATCCCCATCGATCGGGGCGGCGGGAACTCGAGCCGTCGTGCCCTCGACACCGCGGCCCGGGTCCTCGACCGCGGCGAGCTGTTCGGGATCTATCCCGAGGGCACCCGGTCACGCGACGGCTTGCTCCACCGGGGCCACACCGGCGCCGCTCGGCTCGCCCTCCGGACCGGAGCACCGCTGATCCCGGTCGGCATGCGGGGCACCGACCTGGTCCAGCCCACCGGGGCCAGGGCGCCGCGGCCGTTCACCTCCTGCCAGGTCAACATCGGTGTCCCCATCGACGTGACGCGGTACCTCGACCGTCAGAACGACCGCATGCTGTTGCGCCAGCTCACCGACGAGGTCATGTTCGAGATCCGCAAGCTCTCGGCGCAGGAGTACGTCGACGCCTACGCCGGCAAGACGCCCGCGCCCGAACCGGTTCCCGAGTCGAACGGCCACGCCGCGCCAGCACCGGACGAGCCGGCGCAGCCGGGTGGGTCGCAGCCCGAGACGGAGAGCGGCCGGGAACGGGAGCTGGTCCTCAGCGGCGCGCGCCTGGCCGATGCCGATCGCGACACCGTGGTCGACGTGCGGGCGTCGTCGGCCGACGTGTTGTCGAAGTGGTGGACCTGAGCGCGCGAAGCTCCACCCATGGACAGCAACAGCATCGACCTCGCACTCCTCGTGTTCCGCTGTGCCATCGGCGCCGTGATGCTCGCCCACGGCTGGAACCACATCTGGCGGGGCGGCAAGATCGAGGGCACCGCCCGGTGGTTCGCCTCCCTGGGCATGAAGCCCGGCATCCTCCACGCCTGGCTGGCCAGCCTGGCCGAGTTGGCCGCGGCGGCGTCGCTGATCCTCGGGCTGTTCGTGCCGCTCGGGGGTGCTGCGGTCATGGCCACGATGCTGGTGGCGCTCATCACCAACCACCGGGGGAACGGCTTCTTCATCTTCCGCCCCGGCGAGGGATGGGAGTACGTGATGACCCTCGTCGCGGCCGGGTTCGCCCTCGCGGTGGTGGGGGGCGGCCAGTGGTCCCTGGACCACGCCCTCGACATCTTCGACCCGCCGGCCGCCACCGGCTTGTGGATCGCGCTGGTCGCCGGCGTGGGCGGTGCCGCCGGTCTGCTCGCCGCGTTCTGGCGCCCCGAACCGGCTGCGGTCGCCGGGGAAGCCTGACGATCTGGCTAGGGTGAATCGCTGGAGCGATCACCGGAGCCGCGGGAGAAGCGGCGCCGACGAGAGGGAGACATCACACCAGCCAGCCTGAAGTCCCGTGCGTCCCGTGAAGGACGGCAGCCGTGAGCGTCCCGGTGCTGGGGGGACTGCTCCACGGACTCAGGATGCTCTGGGACGGCCTGTGGCGGCTGCCCTCGCTGTTCGATCCGCACAGCTTCTCGTCGTTCTGGGACTACCTCACCGTGCGCGAGGGGTGGGGCGAGGTGCTCGGCGTCGTCGGCGAGCATGCCCAGCTCGTCCTGACCTCGATGCTGTGGGCGGTCGTGGTCGGGCTGGCACTGGGGATCCTGATCCATCGGGTCTCCCCGCTGCGCACGCTGGTCCTCGGCGTCTCCTCGATCTTCCTGACCATCCCGTCGCTGGCGCTGTTCGCCGTCTTCATCCCCCTCGTGGGCATCGGCGACCGTGGACCGCTGATCGCGCTGTTCATGTACTCGCTGCTCCCGATCATCCGCAACACCGTCACCGGGCTGGAGGAGGTCGACCGCGCCGTGGTCGAGTCGGCGCAGGGAATGGGGCTGTCGGCCGTGCAGCGTCTGCTGCGCGTCGAGTTGCCGCTGGCCTGGCCCGTGATCCTCACCGGGATCCGCGTCGCCACCCTGCTGAACACGGGCATCGCGGCCATCGCCGTGCTCGTCGGCGGGGGTGGCCTCGGCACCTACATCGCTGACGGGCTCCAGCGCTACCCGCTGCCCAACTCGGTCGAGGCCATGTGGCTCGCCGTCGTGTTCACCGTGGGCCTCGCCCTCACCTTCGACCTCACCTTCGCCGTCCTCCGCAAGCTGACCACCTCGAAAGGCCTCCAGCCGTGACCGCTGTCCAGACCGCCGCGGCCGACGGATCCACGTCGGCCGACGCTCCCCGCACGATGATCCGCCTCGAACAGGTCTCCAAGGTCTACGAGGGCTCGCCGGTGCCCGCTGTCGACGCCCTCGACCTGGAGATCCCCCAGGGTGAGGTCGTCGTGCTGGTCGGTCCTTCCGGTTGCGGGAAGTCCACCACGCTGCGGCTCATCAACCGGATGATCGAGCCGACGGGCGGTCGCATCATCTTCGACGGCGAGGACGTCACCGACGTCAACGCCGACAAGCTCCGTCGCCGCATCGGCTACGTCATCCAGCAGATCGGCCTGTTCCCGCACCAGACCATCGCCCAGAACATCGCCACCGTCCCCAAGCTGCTGGGTTGGGACCGCAAGCGCATCACCGAGCGCGTCGACGAACTCATGGAGATGGTCGGCCTCGATCCCTCGGTCTACCGCGATCGCTATCCGAAGGAGCTCTCCGGCGGGCAGGCCCAACGAGTGGGGGTGGCGCGGGCACTGGGGGGCGATCCTGCCGTGCTCTTGATGGACGAGCCGTTCGGAGCCATCGACCCCATCACCCGCGACCGGCTCCAGAACGAGTTCCTCCGCCTCCAGGCCGAGCTGCGCAAGACCATCGTGTTCGTCACCCACGACATCGACGAGGCGATCAAGATGGGCGACCGCATCGCCATCCTGCGCGATCACTCCCGCATCGCCCAGTTCGACACGCCGGAGCGGATCCTCGCCTTCCCGGTCGACGACTTCGTCCGTGACTTCATCGGCGAGGGATCGACCCTGAAAGGCTTGAACTTCGAGCGGGTCCGCGACATCGAGCTCAGCGCCGACTTCCCCGTGGTGCACCTCTCCGAAGCGCGCGACGTCGCCGAGCGGAGGCTCGACGCGTCGCCGGAGAAGTGGCTGCTGGTGCTCGACGACGCCGATCGTCCGCTGCGCTGGGTGAACCGCGAGCACCTCGAGCGCATCGACAAGGCGCTCACCGAGCTGGGCCAGCCCGTGGTGGCCAAGATCGAACCCCACGCCACGCTCCACGACGCGCTGGAGGAGATGCTGCTGTCGAACGCGGGTCAGGCCTGCGTGGTCGACGGCGCCGGCCGCTTCCAGGGGATCATCGACATCGACACCCTCGCCGACGTGCTGCGCCGGATGCGAGCCGCGGCCAAGAAGCACTACGACGACATCGCTGCGGTGGAGATTCGATGACCGCACCGGCCGGAGTCCGGGGCCTGACCCTCGGTGGCCGAGAGGCCCGACCCGTCTTCGCCGCGCTGCGCAGCTACCGAGCGCTCATCGCGGCGCCGTTCGGGATCGCCGCCCTGGCGTTCGGGCTGTACTGGATGGTTCATTCCGCCGATCTCAGCACGGTCGAGCAGCGCAACCTCGACTGGGACGTCGTGCGGCCCCAGATCCTCGATCACCTCTATCTCACGTTCTGGTCCACCGTCCTGGTGGTGGCCATCGCCGTGCCGCTCGGCGTGCTGCTCACCCGTCCCCGCTACCGGAAGTTCAGCGGTCCGGTGCTGGCCGGGGCCACGTCGGGCCAGGCGCTGCCGGCATACGGCCTCATCGTGTTCGCCTACGCCCTCCTGGGCCGCGGGCAGTGGACCACGATCTGGGCGCTGGTGATCTTCGCCATCCTCCCCGTGCTGCGCAACACGATGGTGGGGATCGAGCAGGTCACCGCGTCGGTGATCGAGGCCGGCCGCGGCATGGGCCTGACCACGATGCAGGTGCTGCGCAAGATCGAGTTGCCCCTCGCCGTGCCCGTGATCCTCGCCGGCGTCCGCACCGCCTTGGTCATCAACGTCGGCATGGCCACCCTCGGGTTCCTCATCGGCGGGGGAGGGCTCGGCGTCGGCATCTCCACCGGGCTCAAGTTGAGCCGGGAGCTGGTCATCGTGGTCTACGCCGGACTGACCGCCGTGCTCGCCCTGAGCGTCGACTGGGTGGCCGCCATCATCGAACGCACCCTGCGGCCCAAGGGTCTGTAGCCGTTCACGGCCCCGCCCCTGCTTCGACGCGCTCCAAACCACCAACCATCCATCCCTGGAGGAACACTGCAATGAACACCCGATCACGACCGTGGCGGATCCTCGCCGTCCTCATGGCCTTCGGCCTGCTCGCCGCCGCGTGCGGCGATGACGACAGCGGGACCGCCGCCAACGACACCAGCACCACCGCATCCGGCGACACGGGCGGGGGTGGTGGCGAGAGCGTCGCCGCCGGTTTCGACCTGTCGGGGCAGAGCTACACGGTCGGCTCCAAGGACTTCACGGAGCAGTTCGTGCTGGGCGAGATGATCATCAAGGCGCTGGAGGCCGCCGGCGCCAAGGTCGACGACCAGACCAACCTCGGCGGCACGGTCGTGAACCGCGACGCCCTGCTCTCCGGCGACATCGACATGTACTGGGAGTACAACGGCACCGGCTGGCAGGTCCACCTCGAACAGCCCGACCCGTCGTCGGATCCGACGCAGCTCACCAAGGACGTGCGCGAGCTCGACAAGAAGCAGAACGACATCGAGTGGATCGGCCAGTCGCCCTTCAACGACACCTACGGCTTCGCCACCCCGCCCGACGTCGGGCCCATCACCCTCGAGGAGATGGCCAGCCAGCTCAAGAGCGACAGCAGCCTGACAGTGTGCATGGAGACCGAGTTCCCCACGCGCGACGACGGCCTCACCCTGTTCGAGAAGAAGTACGACGTGACGGTCCCGCAGGACCAGATCCAGATCCTGGACACGGGCGTGATCTACCAGGAGACGGCGTCGGGCAACTGCGACTTCGGTGAGGTGTTCACCACCGACGGCCGCATCGCCGGTCTCGGCCTCAACCTGGTCGAGGATCCCGGGGTGTTCATCCTCTACAACGTGTCGCTCACCATGCCGACGTCGGTGTACGAGACGGCGCCGGACGCGTTCGACACCATCGTCGGCGCCATCCTCGACGGCCTCGACAACGAGACCATGACCGAGCTGAACCGCCGGGTCTCCATCGACGGCGAGGATCCCGCGGCCGTGGCCGAGGAGTACCTCACCAACCAGGGCATCATCTGACCCAACCGCCTTCGTGGGTGCGGAGGGCGCTCGCTACCCTCCGCACCCATGTCGCCTTCGTCCCCCGGCCAGATCGCCGTCACCCTGCCCGATGGATCCAGCCGCGAGCTGGCCACCGGGTCGACGGCCGGTGATCTGGCCCGGTCGATCGCCCGGGGGTTGGCCAAGAAGGCGGTCGTCGCCGAGGTCAACGGCACCCAGCGCGACCTCTCCGAGGAGCTACACGACGGCGACCGGGTCGCCATCGTCACCGCCGACAGCGACGATGGCCTCTACGTCATCCGCCACTCGACGGCCCACGTCCTGGCCCAGGCGGTGCTCGATCTGTTCCCCGGCGCCACCTTCGGCATCGGCCCGCCCGTCGAGAACGGCTTCTACTACGACTTCGAGCTGCCCGAGGGTGGGACCTTCCACGAAGACGACCTGGGCCGGATCGAGGCCCGCATGCGCGAGCTGCTGGCCGAGTCGCAACCCTTCGTGAAACTCGGAGATCTCGGCCGACGAGGCCCGCGAGATCTTCGCCGACCACCGGTACAAGCTCCAGATCATCGACGACGCCTCCACCGACCCCATGTCGGCCACCTCGGCCAAGGGCGAGGTGCGGTGCTACGAGAACATCCCGCCCGAGCCGCGGCCCAACCAGACCTTCCATGGCCACGACGGCTTCATCGACCTCTGCCGGGGCCCGCACGTGCCCACCACCAGCGATCACCTCGGGCACTTCAAGCTGCTCCGGGTCGCCGGTGCCTACTGGAAGGGGAGCGAGAAGAACCCCCAGCTCCAGCGCATCTACGGCACGGCGTGGGCCACGAAGCAGGAGCTCGAGGACCACCTCCACCGCCTCGAGCAGGCCGCCGAGCGCGACCACCGCAAGCTCGGTGCCGAGCTCGACCTGTTCAGCTTCCCCGACGAGATCGGCTCCGGCCTGGCCGTGTTCCATCCCAAGGGCGGGATCGTCCGTCGCGAGATGGAGGACTACTCGCGACGACGCCACGAGCAGGCGGGGTACGAGTTCGTGTACTCGCCCCACATCAGCAAGGAGAACCTGTTCGAGAAGTCCGGTCACCTCGGCTTCTACCGCGACGCCATGTTCCCGCCCATGCACTTCGACGACGAAGGCGGCCCGGAGGGCACGAACTACTGGCTGAAGCCGATGAACTGCCCGTTCCACTGCCTGATCTTCGACTCCCGGCAGCGGAGCTACCGCGAACTGCCGATCCGGATGTTCGAGTTCGGCTCGGTGTACCGGTACGAGAAGTCCGGTGTGGTGCACGGGCTGACCCGGGTGCGGGGCATGACCCAGGACGACGCCCACATCTTCTGCACGCGCGAGCAGATGGCCGACGAGCTGGCGTCCCTCCTCGACTTCGTCCTCGGCCTGTTGCGCGACTACGGCCTCGACGACTTCTACCTCGAGCTGTCGACCAAGCCGGAGGAGAAGGCGATCGGCTCCGACGAGGACTGGGAAGAGGCCACCGAGACGCTGCGACGCGTGGGCGAGGCCAAGGGCCTCGACCTGGTCCTCGACGAGGGCGGCGGCGCGTTCTACGGCCCGAAGATCTCGGTCCAGGCCCGCGACGCCATCGGGCGCACCTGGCAGATGTCCACCATCCAGCTCGACTTCCAGGAGCCGGTCCGGTTCGGCCTCGAGTACGTGGGCGCCGACAACGAACGCCACCAGCCGATCATGATCCACCGAGCCCTGTTCGGCTCGGTCGAGCGGTTCTTCGCCGTGCTCCTCGAGCACTACGCCGGCGCGTTCCCCACCTGGCTGGCGCCGGTGCAGGCCGTGGTGTGCCCCGTGGCCGACGTGCACGAGGACTACGCCACCGAGGTCGCCCGCCAGCTGCGCGACGCCGGCGTCCGGACCGAGGTGTCCGAGGCCGACGAGGGCCTCGGCGCCCGGATCCGCAAGCTGAAGCTCGAGAAGGTGCCGCACATCCTCGTGGTGGGCGACGACGACGTCGCCCACGGCACCGTCGCCGACAACACCCGCGGCGGCGACAAGCCCGAGCGCGACATCCCGGTCGGTGACTTCGTCGAGCGCGTGGTCGCCGAGATTCGCGCCCACTCGTGAGCGACCGGCTCGATCGGCTGTGGGCCGGGTGGCGCACGGCCTACATGGACGAGGTCACCGCCGACGGCAATGCCGGCCTGTCGTCGGAGGGAGGATCGGTCTTCACGCGGATCCTGGCCCTGATCGAGCGGGGTGAGCTCACCGACGAGAGCGCCTACGTCGTCCACCGGGGGAGCGAGGCGTTCGCCATCCTCAACGCCTACCCCTATGGCACCGGTCACGTGCTCGTGATGCCGTACCGGGAGGTGGACTCGTTGGAATCGCTCACGCCCGCCGAGTCAGCCGACCTGTGGCGGTTGGTCAACGAGGCCGTGGTGGCGATCAAGACCGCCTACGCACCCGAGGGCGTCAACGTCGGCTTCAACCTCGGTCGCGCCGCCGGGGCGGGCGTCCCCACCCACGTGCACGGCCACGTCCTGCCCCGCTGGGACGCCGACTCCAACTTCATGACCGCCGTCGCCGAAGCGCGGGTGCTGCCCGAACCCCTCGGCGTCACCTGGCGCAAGCTCCGCGACGCATGGGAAGAATCGCGGTGAATCGCTCGCGCTGAACGGCTCACGATCCACAGCGATTTTCGTGAGGGGGCTTTCAGAGGGCGGGGGAGTCACGATCTCGATGACCTCGCCGTCGGCGGTGAAGACGAGGAACCGGTCGAGGTTCTTCATGAACCAGCGGTCGTGGGTGACGGCGATCACCGTCCCCTCGAAGGAGGCGATGGCCGACTCGAGCGCCTCGGCCGAGGCCACGTCGAGGTTGTCGGTCGGCTCGTCGAGCAGCAGCAGGGTGCAGCCTCCCAGCTCGAGCAGCAGGATCTGGAACCGGGCCTGCTGGCCACCGGAGAGCGTCTCGAAACTCTGGTCGGCCGCGCCCGCCAGCTCGTAGCGGGTCAGGCGCGACATGGCCGGACCCCGCGACAGATCGCGGGATCGGAGGATGTCGAGCAGCGTCCTGCCGACCAGCTCGGGGTGGTCGTGGGTCTGGCTGAAGTGGCCGGGCTCGACCCGGGCACCCAGCTCGCAGCGTCCCTCGTGGGCGACCGAGCGGTCGCCGGCGAGGAGCCGGAGCAGGTGCGACTTGCCGGTGCCGTTGTCGCCCAGCACGCCGACCCGTTCCCCGAAGGCGATCTCGGTCGACCAGGGGAAGGTGAGGTCGACGAGCTCGAGATCCTCGATCATCACGGCCCGCTTGCCCGTGCGGCCGCCGTCGATGCGCATGGTGATCTTCTGCTCGTTGGGCCGCTCGGGTGGCGGGCCCTTCTCGTCGAAGTGACGGAGCCGGGTCTCGGCCGCCCGCGCCCGCGCCGCGTTGGCGTCGGAGACCTTGGCCCGTTCCTTCATGATCCGCTTGTACTCGGCGAGGCGCTTGCGTTCGTCCATCCAGCGCTGGTGGTCGTCGGCGAGCTTGTCCAACCGGGCGATCCGCGCCTCGGCGTAGTCGCGGAACGAACCGCCGTGGGTCCAGGCGCCGTCGCCCTCGATGGTCACGATCCGGTCGGCGGCCCGGGCCAGCAGCTCGCGATCGTGGCTGATGAACAGGATCGTCTTGCGTGACTCCCGCAGCCGCTCCTCCAGCCACCGCTTGCCGGGAATGTCGAGGAAGTTGTCCGGCTCGTCGAGGAGCAGGACGTCGTTGTCGCCGCGCAGGAGGAATTCGAGGGCGAGGCGCTTCTGCTGCCCACCGGAGAAGGTGGCCAGCGGCCGCGCCGCGGCCTCGTCGAGGCCGAGGCCGACGGCCTCGGTGGCACAGACGTTCCACTGGACCTCGATGTCGTAGCCGCCGACCGCGCCCCAGTCGGCGTGGGCCTGGGCCAGGCGCATCCCGGCCCGCTCGACGAAGGACGGCTTGCCCCCGTCGGCTGCCCGCGCCGCGGCCCGGGTGGCTTCGTCGAGCTCCCGGGCGGCGTCGGCGACCGCCGGGGGAGCGAGCGACACGAACAGGTCGCGGACCGTGCCGGCCCGGTCGCGCATCCCGACGAGCTGGTCCATGACGCCGAGCCGGCCGTCGACGCTGATCGTCCCGGAGGTGGGCCGGTCGCGGCCGGCCACCAGGGACAGCAACGTGGTCTTGCCCACCCCGTTGGCGCCGACCAGCGCCACGTGCTGGCCGTCGCCGACCTTGAACGACACGTCGCCGAAGAGACGGCGACCACCGGGCAGGTGGTGGGTGAGGCGGGTGACGTCGATCGTGGCCAAGACCGGGGGCACGGTAGCGTCGCGGCGATGGCAGAGGACCCGAATTCCGACGAGCACGTCGACGCCCTCCCCGAGGATCTCGACGCCGCCGGCTACGTCGGGCCGTACGTGTTCCCCGACAACAACCGTCGTCGGATCCCCGGCTACCTGTACCTGATCACCGCCGCCGTCTGCATCGTGGTGTGGGCCACGGCGGGCCGCGACGCGGTGCTGATCAACGCCGGCTTCCTCGCTGCAGGCCTCGTGCTGGCCGCGGTCGGCATCTACCACTTGCTGTCGGGCTTCGACCTCGTCGTCGACGAGCGCGATGCGCTGGTGGCGGCGTCACGGGCGGTGGGCTTCCCGGTGGGGCACGCATCGGCCCAGATGGGCTGGCGCGGCCTGCGGAGCCGACCCACGTGGCGCATCTTGCTCTACTCGGCCGAGGAACCGCCCCAGCAGCGTGGCTTCGTGCTGGTCGACGGCGTCGACGGCGACATCGTCGCCCAGGTCGTCGAAGCCAACCCGGAGGACTGGTCCGACATGGACGGCAAGCTCACCGCGTAGCTGCCGCGCCGACGGAGGTCAGACGACAGCGTCGATCACGCGCTGGGCGGCGCGGAGGTGGTCGGCCACGACGCCGACGGCATCCTGCAGGATCGACAGCCGCTCGCGGGTGGCATCGACGCCCGCCACGGTGACCGGGGCCGCCCAGGCGTCGGCGTCGATGGACTCGACCCGTGACGCGGCCCGGTTCGCCGTGGCCTCGAACTGATCGAGCAGCGCCGGGATCGGGCTGTGCTCGTCGTCCCAGCGGGCCGCGGAGAGATCGGCGAACGTGGGGTGCAGGGCGGAGTCGTCGCCCCGCCGGGCCTGCTCGAGAGCTCGGTCGAGCAGGGCCAGCACGCCGTCGGCGGCCAGCAGGTGCTCGGCGGCCGACGTGCCGTCGGGCCCGATGCGCCGGCCGACCTCGTCCGGGTCGAAGCGCTCGTCGTCCCCCGGTCGCGCCAGGACGGCCCGGAAGCGGCGGGGGAACGAATGCAGGGCGACCGCGGCGTCGGCGGGGCTGAGATGGCGGTCGGTGGTCATCGGTATCCGACCATACCGGCGCCGAGGGCCAGGAGAGCAGGTACCGGGGAGAGCAGGTGCGGTCGGATGCACGGCACCAGCACCGGGACGTGTGAGACTGATGGGGCTCCGCAGCCGGATGCCCGCTCGGTATCCTTGGCGACTTCTCCGACGATTGGCCCTGTGATGTTCGACGGACGCTTCCGAACCAGTTTCGAGAAGGGCATGAGACCGGTCGGCGCCAACCTGCGCCGCATGGGGATCAAGGCCGACCACCTCACCGCCTTCGGGGCCATGATGTCGGCCGCCGCCGCGGTCGCCATCGCCAACGGCGCCCTGCGGGGTGGTCTGCTGCTTCTCGCCCTCACCGCCATCCCCGACGTCCTCGACGGCGCCGTGGCCAAGGCGTCCGGGACGGCATCGTCGCGCGGCGCCTTCTTCGACTCCACCATGGACCGGATCGCCGACGCCTTGTTGCTCGGGGGAGTGGCCTGGTACCTGCAGAGCAACGAACCCGGCCACATCTCGCTGCTCCCGATGGCGGTGCTGGGGGCATCGCTGCTCATCTCCTACGAACGGGCGAAGGCGGAGGCACTGGGTTTCGATGCCCGGGGCGGTCTCATGGAGCGCGCCGAGCGTCTCGTGCTGCTCGGCCTCGCCCTGCTGTTCGACTCCCTGCTGATCCCGGCGCTGTGGGTGATGCTCGTCCTGACCCTGTTCACCGCCGGCCAGCGCTTCCGCAAGGTCTGGCTCCAGGCCTCGGCCTCGGTCCCGGCGCCGGCCCCCATCACCGCACGCGATCGCCGCCGGCGCTCGATGCGTCGCGCCGATCGCCAGGAGCGGGCTGCCCGCCGGCGACGTCGCACCCGCCCCTGACCCGATCCGGCCGTGTCCTCGAGAATCCTGACGGCGTTCCAGGCCGCGTCCGCGGTGGTCGGCCACGTGCCCGCCCCGCTGCTGGGCCCGATCGCCAAGCTGGCCGGTGCCGGTGCCGCCCTCCCGGATGCGACCCGCCGGCTGCTCGTGGCCCGTCACCTCCAGCGGGCCGACCCGTCGCTGTCGGGGATGGCGCTGCGCCGGGCGGTGAACCAGACCTTCGAGTCCTACGCCGCCTACTGGCTGGAGGCGTTCCGTTTGCCCACCCTCACCCCCGCCGAGCTCGACGCCGGCATGACCTACGAGGGCTACGAGCACCTCGAACGCTCGTTGAACCGGGGGAAGGGCACGATCCTGGCACTGCCCCACCTCGGGGGCTGGGAGTGGACCGGATTCTGGTTCACGCGGGTGGTCGGGGTTCCCATCACCGCGGTCGTCGAACGGATCGAGCCGCCCGAGCTCTACGAGTGGTTCGCCAGCTTTCGCACGTCGCTCGGCATCAACGTGGTGCCGCTGGGCCCCGATGCCGGCCGCGAGGTGATCGCCGCCCTCAAGCGCAACGACCTGGTCACCCTGCTGTGCGACCGCGACATCGAGGGCACGGGCGTCGAGGTCACCTTCTTCGGGGAGCGCACCACCCTCCCGGCCGGTCCGGCCACCCTCGCCCTGCGCACCGGGGCCGACCTGGTGCCGGGCGCGATGTACAACCGGCCCGGGGGCATCCACCACGGCTACATCCGACCACCGATCCCGGTCGAACGGCAGGGCCGGCTCCGCGAGGACGTGGCGCGCATCACGCAGGTCATCGCCGGAGAGCTCGAGATCCTCATCCGCCGCGATCCCACCCAGTGGCACCTGATGTCGCCCAACTGGCCCAGCGACCATTCCCCTCCCACTCGCGCTCGTCAGTAGCGTCTCGTCCTCAGAAGTCCTCAGCATTCGCGGCCGCTTGACGACCGCCCGCCCGGTCGTGGTCGGCCGGGAGGAGGTGCGCCGCGGGGCAGTCCCGCTGAACGCCGCGGTCACGGAGCTCGCCAGTCCCGGTTGGCGTTGGCGAAGCTGCTCGGCGAGTTGGGTCTACCGACCGAGGAGGACGAGCGACCGATGACCGCCGCGCGCGCCGGGCGCAGAAGGCCGCAAGGTCGCGCTGGGACCGCACCACGGGCACGAGACGTGGCACGGTTCAAGCGAGCTGACGACGACCTCGAGATCGTGCCGGCCAACCCCATCGAGGGCGAGGGCTCGCGCGACGTGGTGACCGGCGAGGGGGATCTCGGCGACCTCGCCCGCCGGTTCCGCATCGCCGCCCGGTGGTCGCTCGCGGCGGAGGGGTCACCCTCCCCGCTTCGGTGCCTGCCGACCCCGGCCGGGCCATCGACCAACTCGACCGGATCCTCGTCGCCAACGGTGCCGGCCGGCGCCGGTTCGCGTGGCGCAGCGTCATGGACGAGGACCGCGGCTGATGGTCCGGCTTGCAGCGCGAGCAGCTCGTCGACGGGACGAGGAAGGTGTCGAGTGGCGGGATCTCGCCGCCGGATCGATGCATCTGCCTGCCAATCGCGCACTTTGCGAAATGTTTGCGTATCCTTGCGCATGTCGGTTCACCCGGGAGTACCGACATGCGTCCCACCCACAGAGGACTCGTCAGATGTCTGATTCAATCGTCCGCTTCGTAGACCGCACGTCGAGTGCGTATCGCCGAAATCTCGCGGAGGCAAGGTTGCGTGAGGCTTGCTCGGACGCTGAGCAGATGGCAGAGGTTTCGCTTACGTGGGATGCTATCGATCGCGGCGAGACCGGTGAGCCGGCCGATTTCGAGCGACTCCGTAAGCGACTCGATCTCGATTAGCCCGGAGGGGTGTTCGGGCTCTACAAGCACGAGTTAATCGACCACTGGATCTACTACGAAGATCCGCCGTCGATCGTCCGTCTCGCCGTGATCGCGTTCCTGATGGACCTGTGCGATAACCCGGCCGCCGTGATAGCGGTGAACGCGCAGGACGAGCACGGTCGTGAGATGTATGAGGCCACCGTTCCCGGGACCGATGTGACTGTCCGATACGTGGTGACCACCAAGCCGCCCTACGACCACAACGGCATCCATCTAGTACGCATCTCAGGCAGCTCAACGTAGAACGAGCCGCAGGCCGTCGTCCGAGGCGCCCTGGACGAGGGCGCAGCCCGCAGGCCACGCCCCTATGGTCAACGCCATGGCGGAACTGGTGAGATGGCGGTACAAGCAACTCGAGGCCAACACGGCGAACATCGGATACCTCGTCGACCAACTGAACGATGCAGCAGCGGACGGGTGGGAGCTGGTCGAGCTTGCGTATGCGGACAAGACCATCGGGCTCAACTCGATGTTCGCCATCGTTCGTAAGGCTCTCGATCACCCAGCCGACCCCGACGACCTCGCAGCAGGCTGGCGCGACGACCCGCTCGAGCAGTCCGAGCACCGGTACTGGAACAGACATGTCTGGACCGTCCACGTTCGCGGCGCAAAGATCGAGGCTGACCTCGAAGCCGATATCGAAGCGATCGGCGAGTCGGTCGCAATCCGACGAGGCAATGTCGGAGCGGCGTCCACGAGGTTTGCAAGCGCAAGTGGTGCACCTGCTTGTGTCACGCTCAGCGAGCGGGATAAGCGCACGCCTTGCACCCTGCGCCGCCGGCACGTCGGTCCACTCATGGTCGCGCCGGAAGAACAGACCCTCCGAGGACACGCCGCAGACCGGCGAGGACGGACGCCCGAACCCGTCGGACTCCATCCGATGCCCAACGCTCGAGGGGTCACCCTGGCGACACGTCGACCACACCGGCACGCCTCGGATCATCGCCCGGCATCCGACACACCCCCCACGTGGTCGGCCGCCTGGTCTTGTGCCACCCTGGGGGTCCTGGGATGGGGGAGAGGACCATGCGACTTCGTGCCTTCGTGGTGGGCACCTTGCTGCTCGCAATCGCTGCAGCCGCATGTTCGGACGATGACGCGACGACCACGACCGCCATCGGTAGTGATGTTCCGGCCCTCGGAACCCGTGAGGACTCGAGCGAGGAAACGACCATCGCCTACTGCCTCGGGATCTACGACAAGGCATACACCGACGCCGTAGACGAGATGGCGCTCAACGGCACCGATGTGGATGAGCACGAGCTCCACGCGGTCTACGAAGACTGCGCCGCGAGGACCTCCCAGCCGGCCGGTGACATCCGTGAGGCCCACTGCAAGGGTCTCGGCGAGCGTGACTGTGAGGGCTTGTTCGGGCCCAGTAGCAGGGACGCTCATGCAGTCACTGGAGCGCGGATCGAGACGGTGGAGCGGGAGGCATCGACCCGCTGCTCCCGGCGGAGTAGCATTGCCATCGGAGATTGCATGCTCATGCAGGACGGTGCATGACTGATAGCTCTTGCGGCTGATCGGTCCTGGCTCGCCCTCGGCATCGAGCTCGACCAGGAAACGGAACCCACGGGTCCCGCCGACCTGGACTCGCCCGGGCTCGCCGCGCTCCGGGAGCTGTTCGTGCAGCTCGAGCGCCACCGGCCGGCGTGGCAAAGGGACGCCCTCTGCATCGAGTACGCCGACACCGTGACATGGTTCCCCGAGCTCGGCGAGTCACCTGGGCCGGCCAAGGCCGTCTGTGCTCGGTGTCTCGTCGCGGAGGAGTGCCACGGACACGCTGGAGAACGGCATCGACCACGGCTGCTGGGGCGGTGTCACCGGCCGAGGCCTGGTCTGGCTGCGACGAAAGACCAACTCCGCCGCCTGAGCTGAGTCCTGCGTTGTCAAGACCTGTGACCTTCGACGACCTACTCGTGTCGCTCGATGACGATGTTGATTCCTTGATCAGGATGGAAGGTCCACGTCATCGTCGCATGCGGGGCTTCGGCCGTGAGCGTGCCATCGAGGGCGCGAGTGTTGCCGATGCGGTCCATGATCCCGGCGCCGAAGGTGAGATCGTCGAGTAGGGCCCTCAAAGCGTCGATCGACAGTACGCGCGTCTGACGGTGAGGCTGAGGGCCGCCGGCTCGAATCCTTCACGGCGCCCCTCGTCAGTAAACCGTGCTCCACGGCGAGAGCTTCGAGGTCTGGGAGGGCGTTTGTAGCCACCTGGGCTGCGGCGATGTCATCGAGCTGGGACTGTGCGTCATGGGCGTCGGATCGGGCCCCAAGCCAAAGGGCGCAAAATGCGAGTGCCAGCAGTCCCATCGCGACCGTGACAATCCACGGCGAGCGTTTGAATCGTGAATGATCCCGTGCCGAGCCGACGGTGTCTTGCGCCGGGCGGTTGGGCGGTACCTCCATGGTCGGTGGCTCGGAGCGGCCCACTGGATTGGTTCATTGTCTCCGCCCTCCGCCGGCAAGACGATAGTGACGCCCACCGGAAAAAGTTCCCCCGGGGCCATGACCACACGCCGGAGCCGAGCGAGTCTCACCGATGCGCCCCCAGGACTGGGCCTGTCTGGAGCTGGCCCGACGTTCCAATGGGCGAAGCGGACTGGGCGCTGTGAGCCCGTAGGTCTCGTCCTCAGCCAGTCCTCAATAGGTCCTCAGCACGACGAGAAACGACGAGAAGCGACGAACGACTGAGAGGAAAAAGCGCATCAGCGCACCTTTCTGGCGCATTGCCGCAGGTCAGTGGACCCCCGCCGCCACTTGTCGCCCAACTGGCCCAGCGACCACCGGGCGCTGGCCGCGGCCGGCCTGGCATGAGGACCGTGTCATGAGGACCGTGTCATGAGGACCGTGTCATGAGGACCCTGTCATGAGGATCGGCCTCATGTGCCCCTACAGCGTCACCATTCCCGGTGGCGTCCAGGGTCAGGTGCTGGGCCTGGCGCGGGCCCTGCGGTCGATGGGGCACCCCACCCGCGTGCTGGCGCCGGCCGACGGTGTCCCGCCCGATGCCGGCGTGACGCCTCTCGGCGTGAGCGTGCCCACCGCGGCCAATGGATCGGTCGCCCCCGTGGCTCCCGACGTGTCGGCGCAGCTGCGGACCATCCGGGTGATCCGCGACGAGGACTTCGACGTCCTCCACCTCCACGAGCCGCTGGCGCCGGGACCGAACATGACGGCGTTGCTGCTCAACGCGGTACCGATGATCGGGACGTTCCACGCCGCCGGGGACTCCAGCTCGTACCGATACGCCGCGCCGGTGCTGCGCTGGGGCCTGCGCCGCCTCCGCCATCGCTGCGCGGTCTCACCCGATGCTGCCATCCTCGCCCGCCGCTATCTGGGCGGTGACTACGAGGTGCTCCACAACGGCATCGAGATCGAACGGTACGCGTCGGGTCCGGTGGCCGAGACCGAGGCCCCCACCGTCTTCTTCTGCGGTCGCCACGAGCCCCGGAAGGGACTCGCCGTCCTGCTCGAGTCGCTCCAGCACCTGCCGAACGATCTCCGGTTGTGGATCGCATCCGACGGTCCCGAGACCGAGCGGCTCCGGTCCGCCTACGCCGGCGACCCCCGTATCGAGTGGTTGGGGCGGATCTCCGACGACGACAAGATGGCCCGCCTGCGCGGTGCCGACGTGTTCTGCGCCCCGGCCCTGATGGGCGAGTCGTTCGGCGTGGTGCTGCTCGAGGCGATGGCGGCGGGGACGGCGGTGGTGGCCAGCGACCTCGACGGCTACCGGAACGTGGCCACCGACGGCTCCGATGCCCTGCTGGCCGAGGTCGGCGACCCGGTGGCGCTGGCCGCCGCCCTCCGGCGAGCCCTCGGCGACGATGATCTGCGGGCCACCCTGGTCGCGGCCGGTCGGCGCCGGGCCGTCCACTTCTCGATGGCGCACCTCGCCGAGCTCTACGTCGAGCGCTACGAGGCGATCCGCTGAATTTCGGCCCCCGATGTGACTCGTCCTCCCGCCCACGCGGGCTCGGAGTCTCCCGCTGCCTACACTCCGCTGCGTGTCCGACGTCCGCACCGCCGCCGACCGCGACTCCACTGCTGGTCTGGTCTGGCTGGTGGCGGCACACGTCGCCATCGTCGCCGTGCCGCTGCTCGTCGTGGGGCTGTTCGTGCTTCCCGCGGTGCTGGCGGTGCTCGGAGCCGTGGTCGTGGCCGCCGTCGTCACCGTCGTGCGGCTCCGCGGCATCGGTCGTCGGGTGGTGGCGTCGCTCGGGGCGGTGCCGCTGGGATCAGACGAACGGCCGCGCCTCCACAACGTCGTCGAGGGCGCGGCCATGGCGGTGGGGGTGCCCGTGCCGCAGCTGTTCGTGGTCGACAGCACGGTCTGCAACGCCCTGACCTGGGCCGACGGGATCGGTCCCGTGTCGGTCGCGTTCACCACCGGTCTGCTCGACGCCGTCGACCGGATCGAGCTCGAGGCGGTCGTGGGTCGCCAGCTCACGGTGGCGCGCGATGCCCAGCTCGACGTCGTGGCCATCGCGGGGGCATTGTTCGGCCACCTCGCCCGCGGCCCGTTCGAGGAGGCCGTGGCCTCGCTGGTGCACCACACCGTCGACGATCGCAACGTGGTGCTCGCCGACATCGAGGGGGCGCGGGCCACCAGCTACCCGCCCGGCCTCGTCGCCGCCCTCGAGAAGGTGCGGGTCGGCTCGTCCAGCCTCGCCGGTGTTCCTCCGTGGCTGAGTGCGTTCTGCTTCGCCGCCCCGGCCGGCGACGAGGGCGCGTTCTCCGTGCATCCGCCCATCGAGGATCGGATCGACCTGCTGCGCGAGATCTAGTGGGGGTCGCGGCCGGCGTCCCCCGTACACTCGACCCCATGGCAGCTGCGCACGAACCCCAACCCGCATCGGCTCCGACCGGATCCAGCCAGCGGGGGACCTACCGCGTCAAGCGGGGCCTCGCCGAGATGCTCAAGGGCGGCGTCATCATGGATGTGGTCACGCCCGATCACGCCAAGATCGCCGAGGAAGCCGGGGCGGTGGCGGTGATGGCGCTCGAGCGGGTGCCGGCCGACATCCGGCTCGACGGTGGCGTGGCCCGCATGTCCGACCCCGAGATGGTCGAGGGAATCAAGGACGTGGTCACGATCCCGGTGATGGCCAAGGCTCGCATCGGTCACTTCGTGGAGGCCCAGATCCTGCAGGCGCTGGGCGTCGACTACGTCGACGAGTCCGAGGTCCTCACCCCGGCCGACGAGACGCACCACATCGACAAGTGGGCGTTCGACGTCCCGTTCGTCTGTGGCGCCACCAACCTCGGCGAGGCGCTGCGCCGCATCAGCGAGGGCGCCTGCATGATCCGCTCCAAGGGCGAGGCCGGCACCGGCAACATCATCCAGGCCGTGCGCCACCTGCGTTCGATCACGGGCGACATCCGCAAGATCGGCCAGGCCGACGAGGCCGAGCTGTTCGAGTGGGCCAAGCAGCTCCGGGCCCCACTTCCGCTCGTGCAGGAGGTGGCCGAGACCGGTTGGCTCCCCGTTCCGCTGTTCTGCGCCGGCGGCATCGCCACTCCCGCCGACGCCGCGCTCGCCATGCAGCTCGGCGCCGAGTCGGTCTTCGTGGGTTCGGGCATCTTCAAATCGGCCGACCCCGCGCCGCGGGCCAAGGCCATCGTCGAGGCCACCACCCACTTCCGCGACGCCGACATCCTGGCCAAGGTCTCCCGCGGTCTGGGTACCCCCATGACCGGCATCGGGCTCGATGCCCACGGCACGTCGAGCGACGGCACCACGTTCGAGACCCGGGGCTGGTAGGTCATCGATGACCCGCTCGCACAGCGGTACCGGGGAACCTCCAGGTGGGTGCGCCCGTGACCGTCGGCGTGCTCGCCCTGCAGGGAGCGTTCGCGCGCCACGTCGCCGCGTTCCGGCTCCTCGGCGCTGACGCGCTCGAGGTTCGCCGTCCGGCCCAGCTCGACCTCGTCGATCGCCTCGTCATCCCGGGCGGCGAGTCCGGGACCATGTCGATGCTGCTCGACCGGGCTGAGCTGTTCGATCCCATCGCCAAGCGGCTGGCCGACGGCATGCCCGCGCTGGGCACGTGCGCGGGCATGATCCTGCTCGGCACCGAGATCCTCGACGGCCGCCCCGATCAGCGCTGCTTCGGCGCCATCGACATCTCGGTACGGCGCAACGCCTACGGCCGCCAGGTCGACAGCTTCGACCGGGCCATCGACATCAGTGCCATCGGCGGCGAGGACGCGTCCGTTCCCTTCGACGCGTCCTTCATCCGCGCCCCGGTGGTCGAGCGGGTCGGCCCGGGGGTCGACGTGCTCGCCCGCGTCGACGGCCGCCCCGTACTCTGCACGTCCGGCCCGGTGATGGTCGCCGCGTTCCACCCTGAGCTCCCGGCTTCCGACGGAACGTCCGACCTGCGCATCCACCGGCATTTCCTCGAGGAGGTCCCCTAGATGTCCGGCCATTCCAAGTGGGCGACGATCAAGCACAAGAAGGCCAACACCGACGCCAAGCGGGCGAAGGTGTTCGCCAAGCTCATCCGCCAGGTCGAGGTGGCTGCCCGTGAGGGCGGCGGTGACCTCGACGCCAACCCGACGCTGCGGACCTTCTACCAGAAGGCCCGCGACAACTCGATCCCGCTCGACACCATCGAACGGGCCATCAAGCGGGCCACCGGCGACCTCGACGGCGTCGTGTACGAGCAGATCACCTACGAGGGCTACGGGCCCAATGGCGTCGCCGTGTTGATGGAGGTCCTCACCGACAACCGCAACCGGGCTGCATCCGACGTGCGCAACGCCCTGACCAAGAACGGTGGGTCGGCGGCCGAGCCCGGCGCGGTGGCCTGGCAGTTCGACCGCAAGGGCGTGATCATGTGCCCGAAATCCGTGACCGAGGACGCGCTCATGGAGACCGCGCTCGAGGCCGGGGCCGAGGACATCACCGACGAGGGAGACGTGTGGCAGGTCCTCACCGCCGCCACCGACCTGCCCGACGTCCGTCAGGCGCTCGACGATGCCGGGATCGCGGTCGAGAGCTCGGAGGTGACCATGCTCCCGCAGAACACCGTCCCGATCACCGAGCCCGACAAGGCGAAGTCGATCCTGCGCATCATCGACGCCCTCGAGGACCTCGACGACGTGCAGAACGTCTATGCCAACTTCGACATGTCGTCCGATCTCTACGAGTCGGTGGCCGGCTGATGGTCGCCATCGGTGCCGAGGCGCCCGACTTCACCCTCCCCGGGACCGACGGCACCGATGCCGGCCGGCGCGACTACACCCTGTCGGAGTTCCGGGGTCATCCGGTCGTGCTCGTCTTCTATCCCGGCGACAACACCCCGGTCTGCACCCGTCAGCTCAACTCCTACACGGCCGAGATCGACGAGTTCCACCAGGTCGGCGCCCAGGTGCTCGCCCTCTCCCCCCAGGACGTCGCCAGCCACGAAGGCTTCGCCGACAAGCAGGGCGGCTTCGGCTTCCCGCTGCTGGCCGACACCGACAAGGCGGTGGGCGAGGCCTACGGGATCATCGGTCCCATCGGCTTCTACCGCCGCTCGGTGTTCGTGATCGACGCCGCCGGCAAGGTCGCCTACAGCCACCGGGCCATCGCGGGCCTGACCTTCCGGCCCACCTCCGAGCTGGTCGAAGCTGTCGCGGCGGCGCAGACGCCCTGACGCCGCACCCCCGTTCCGGACGCCCCAGCCCCCGTTCTGGTCCCACGATCCTCGGTCCCCGAACGAACGTCGTGGTGCCAGAACGAGTGGTGGGCGGTCAGAGCGGGACATCCTCGACGACGCGACCGGAATCGAGCCGGATCCGGCGCGTGAGCGTGACCGCCTCCAGCATGCGCCGGTCGTGGCTGACCAGCACCAACGTGGCCTCGTAGGTGGCGAGGGCGGCCTCGAGCTGCTCGATGGCGGGCAGGTCCAGGTGGTTCGACGGCTCGTCGAGCACCAGCAGGTTCACGCCCACCAGCGCGAACGCAGCCAGCACGGCGCGGGTGCGCTCGCCGGGTGAGAGCCGCGCGGTGGGGCGGCGGACGTGCTCGGCGCCGAGTCCCAGCTTGGCCAGCTGCGAACGGGCCTCCTCCACCGAAACCCCGGTCTCGGCGCCGAAGGCGTCGACCAGCGAGGCGCCGGACGAGAAGCGCTCCCGGGCCTGGTCGAGGGTGCCGACCACCACCGAGGGCCCGAGGCTGGCCTCGCCGGCGGTTGGTTCGATGGCTCCCAGCAGGGCGGCGAGCAGAGTGCTCTTGCCCGAGCCGTTGGGCCCCACCAGCGCGATGCGCTCCCCGTAGCCGATGTCGAGCGAGATCGGCCCGAGCACGAAGTCTGCCCGCTCGACCACCACGTCGCGCAGCGTCGCGACCCGGTCGCCCGATCGGCCGGTGGCTGCGAAGTCCAGTCGGAGATCCCAGGCCTCCCACGGCTTGTCCACCACGTCGAGCCGCTCCAGGGCCCGCTCGGCTCTCGCCGCCTTGCCGGCGAGCTTCTCGGAGCTGGCGGTGTTGAAGTGGCGGATGAACTTGTCGGTCTCGCCAGAGCGCTTGACCTTGGCCGCCCCCTTCGTCGACCACTCCCTCGTCCGCTGGGCCTGGCCCCGCAACGCATCCCGGGCCCCGACGTAGTCGCCGTAGGCCTCCTCGGCGTGACGTCGAGCCGCGGCCCGGGCCTCCTGGTAGGCCTGCCAACCGCCGTCGAAGCGGGTGGCGGTCCGCGAGTGCTCGTCGATCTCGACCACGCTGGTGACGACCCGCTCGAGGAACGTCCGATCGTGCGACACCAGCACGAAACCGGCCGGAGAGTGCACGAGGAAGTCCTCCAGCAGGGCGAGACCGTCCAGGTCGAGGTCGTTGGTCGGTTCGTCGAGGGCGAGGAGGTCGAAGCCGGCCAGGAGCACCGACGCGAGGTTGACGCGGGCCCGCTCGCCACCGGAGAGGGTCGCCGCCGGTTGGTCGGCGTGGTCGGCCCCGAGTCCGACCCGGTCGAGGACCGCGGCCATCGCCGCCGGGAGGTCGGCGACGCCCAGGCGGGTCCAGGTCTCGAGGGCGTCGGCGTAGCGGTCGTTGGCGTCGGCGTCACCGGCGGCGAGGGCCCGCATGGCGGCGTCGAGCTCTCGTTGCGCCATCTCGGCGCCCGTGCGCCGGCCGATGACCCGGGCGACGGTCTCGCCCGGCTCGATGCCCAGCTCCTGGGTCAAGTGGCCGATCCGGGCGTTGCCGGGTACGCGCTCGACCGTGCCCGACTCGGGCTGCAGCTCGCCCACCAGCAGCCGCAGCAGGGTGGACTTGCCGACGCCGTTCGGGCCGGTCACGCCGATGCGATGTCCGGTCGCGACGGTCAAGGTGACGTCGGCGAGCACGACGTTGGGGCCGTGGGCGAACGACAGGTTGCGAGCGACGATCTGCGCGGTCAAAGCGATGGCTCCTCGGTGGGGACGGGGCGGGCGCGGACGATCGCTCAGAACATCGCCGGCGAGAGTACCGCCCTCGGCCGGGCATCCCGGTCGTGCATTCCCCGGGCCGTGCATCCCGGACGGGCGAGCCGCTCGGATCGGGGCGGGCGGCCCGGCGGCGCTATTGCTCGTCGGCGACGCCCAGCAACCGGGCCCGCGACACCGCCCGCATGCCCCGACTGAGGCTGAAGATGGCCAGCAACCACGCAAGGCCGCCGATGATCCACGACACCGAGTCGCCACCGAAGAGCGCGCCCGTCGATTGCGAGTAGGCGATGACGATCAGCGGAAGGCTGACCAGGCCCGAGGCCTGCTGGGCCGCCGCCGTGGACTTGACCCGGGCCGAGAGGCGGAGCACCAGCGACAGGGTCAGGGCCAGGAACGGTGGGATGACCCACAGCATCAGCACCCACCACTGCCCGGTGGGGAAGAACCAACCGCCGACCTCGGGCCCGACGACGGTGTTGACCAGCAGCGAGTAGAGGCCGAAGCCGACGATGGTGGTCAGGTACCCGGGCACCAGGGAGGCGATCAGCTTCCCGAGGTAGATCTCGCGGATGCCGGCGGGGGAGTGGGCGAGGAACTCGCCGGTGCCCCGCTCCCGCTCGCCGACGATCGTGGCCGCCCCGACCGCGGTGGAGATGGTGAGCGGCACGATGACCGCCACCGGCGCGAAGAGGTACACGGCCAGCGCGTAGGACGCCTGACCCTGCGGCGAACCACCGCCGCTCTCGATCTTGGCCCGGGTCTTCTGGGGCAGCACCTCGAGGGTCTGGCTGATCTGGTGGACGACCTCCACGTTGTGCACGTGCGTGATCACGATCAGGAGGATGAACGGGATCACCAGGAAGAACATGGCGCCGAGGGCGGTCATCGGAATCCAGAAGTCCTTGGCCTGGATCAGCTGCTTCAGATCGGTCCGGGCCACGGTGCTGATCTGGCCCCACCGCAGCGGTCCGGTCTCGCGGCGGCGGGCCGCGCTGGGCACGATGGCCGTGGTCACCTGGCCACCTCCCCGATCCGGTTCACGCCGCTGGTCCGTCGGACCGCGAAGTAGAGGTCCTCGAGGGTGTGGCGCACCGCGGCCACCCGGGTGACGCGGACCTCGGCCGCGGCCAGGGCCGCGACCAGGTCGGGGATGCGGCCGAGGTGGTCGACCGACACGATGACGGGACCACCGCCGACGCCGTCCACGGCCAGCACGCCCGGAAGGGTGCCGAGCATGCCGAGCGCCGCCCGGTCCTCGGCATCGACGACGACGGTGTCGTCGGGCCAGTACCGGCGCACGAGGTCGTCGGGGGTGCCGGCGATGAGCGACCGGCCGTCCTGGAGCATCACGACCTGATCGGCGAGACCCTCGGCCTCGGCCAGCAGGTGGGTGCACATGACGACGGTGCTGCCGTCGTCGGTCATGTCCCGGATCAGCTCGAGCACGGCGTGGGAGGACTCGGGGTCCAGGCCCGAGGTCGGCTCGTCGTAGAGCAGCAGCTCGGGCTGGTGGAGCACGGAGCGGGCCAGCGCCAACCGGGTCTTCATGCCGGTGGAGTACCCGCCGACCTGCTGGTCGAGGGCGCCGGTGATCCCGAACCGGTCGGCGGCCGCCGCGATCCGCTCGACGGCGTGCTGGCCCCGGCCGAGGCCGTAGAGCTCGGCGGCGTAGACCAGGTTGTCGCGGCCCGACAACCGGTCGTAGAGCGCGGGCTTGGCCGACACGACGCCACAGCGCCGGCGGACCTCGGCCCCGTCGGTCGAGGGATCGAGCCCGAACACCCGCACGCGACCCGCATCAGGGGCGAGGGCGCCGGTGATCACCCGGGTGCAGGTCGTCTTGCCGGCGCCGTTGGGCCCGAGCAGCACGGTGATGGACTCGGCCGGCACGGCCAGCGACAGCCCGGCCAGGGCCGGCGTGTCGCCGAAGCGCCGATGCACGCCGTCGAGGGCGACCACGGCCTCGGTTCGGGCGGGCGTCGGGGACGCGATGGGCGGGGAGTCGGTCATCAGCACCCGGTCTGCATCGGCGTCGTCATGTCCAGAGTTGAGCACCTCGACCCGGTGGGCCACGGGTCCGCGGCCCCGGCGCCCGGCCACTGTAGGGTCGAACCCATGTTCGTGTGGGGGATCGACCCCGGCCTGTCACGATGCGGCTACGCCGTGCTCGACACCAGCTGTCGTCCGCCGCGCCCGGTGGCGATGGGCGTGTTCACCACGCCGTCCGACGACTCCGTGCCCCGCCGGCTCCATGCCATCCAGCGCGACGTCCGCGAGCTCGCCACCGAGTATCCACCCGTCGAGGTGGCCGTGGAACGCATCCTGTTCTCGGTGAACGTCCGCACCGCCATCGGCGTGGCCCAGGTGGCCGGGGTCATCATGACCGAGGCCGTCGATGCCGGGGCCGAGGTCACCGAGTACTCGCCGAACGAGATCAAGCTGGCCGTCGCCGGCGACGGCGCCGCCGACAAGACCCAGGTCGAGTCCATGGTCCGCCGCCTGCTGCGCATCGATGCCCCGATCCGGCCCGTCGATGCCGCCGACGCGGCCGCCATCGCCCTGTGTCACCTGGCTCACCGCCCGCTGCGGGCCCGGGTCCGGAGCGCCCGATGAGCGGCGGGGCGCGATGATCGGTTCGCTGCGCGGCACGCTCCTGCACCGGGGCGGTGACCACCTGGTCGTCGAGGTGGCCGGGGTCGGCTACCACGTGACGGTGAGTCCCACCACGGCCGTGTCCGCCGGCGACATCGGCGACGAGACCTTCCTCTGGGTCCACCACCACATCCGCGAGGACAACCAGGCCCTGTACGGCTTCATCACCGCCGACGCCAAACGCTGCTTCTCGGCCCTGCTCGGCGCCCACGGCGTGGGCCCGGCGCTCGCGCTCGCCATCTTGTCGGTGCACGGCCCCGCCGACCTCGCCCAGGTCCTGGCCGACGACGACGTGGCGGCCCTGTGCCTGGTGCCCGGCGTCGGCAAGAAGACCGCGGCCCGGTTGCTGATCGAGCTCAAGAGCCGCCTCGACATCCCGCTCGACCTCGGCCCCGCTGGCCCGGCCAGCCCCCGCGTGGCCGGCTCCGGGGGCGCGGCGGCGCGTGCCGACGTGCGCGAGGCCCTCACCAACCTCGGCTACCACCTCGACGAGGTCCGCGAGGTCCTGGTCGACCTGCCCGACGACGACGACGCCGGCCAGCTGCTGAAGCACGCGCTGCAGCGGCTGTCGGTCCCCCGATAGAGGTTCCCGGGATGCGCGAGGAACTGCTCGACCCCGAACCCACCGAGGACGAACGCAGCGACGAGGACCTCGGCGCCAGCGTCGAGGCCGGCCTGCGCCCGGTCACGCTCACCGACTTCGTGGGCCAGCCCCGGCTCAAGGAACACCTCGAGATCATCCTCGAGGCGGCCCGGCGCCGCGGTCGTCCCGCCGACCATCTGCTCTTCGCCGGCCCACCCGGGCTGGGCAAGACCACGCTGGCGGCCATCGTCGCCAACGAGATGGGCGTGCGGTGCGTGCCCACCTCGGGGCCGGCCATCGAGCGGGCCGGCGACCTGGCCGCCATCCTCACCCAACTCGAGGAGGGCGACGTCCTCTTCGTCGACGAGATCCACCGCCTGCCCCGAGCCGTCGAGGAGGTGCTCTATCCGGCGATGGAGGACTTCCAGCTCGACATCGTCATCGGCAAGGGCCCGGCCGCCCGCTCGATACGGCTCGATCTACCCCGCTTCACCCTGATCGGCGCCACCACCCGCACCGGTGCCATCACCGGGCCGCTGCGCGACCGCTTCGGTCTCGTCGAACGGCTCGACTTCTACACCGCCACCGATCTCGAGGCCATCGTGGTCCGGGCCTCGGGGATCCTCGAGGTCCCCCTCCACGCCGATGGCGCGGCCGAGATCGCCCGGCGCGCCCGCGGCACACCCCGCATCGCCAACCGCCTGCTGCGCCGCGTGCGCGACTACGCCGAGGTCAAGGGCGACGGCACCATCGACCACGCCACCGCCCACGCCGGCCTCGCCGTGTTCGGTGTCGACGACCGTGGCCTCGACAAGGTCGACCGGGCCATCCTCTCGGCCATCTGCGAGCGCTTCGGTGGCGGCCCGGTGGGTCTGTCGACGCTGGCCATCAGCGTCGGGGAGCAGACCGAGACGGTCGAAGACGTCTACGAGCCGTTCCTCATCCAGCAGGGCCTGCTCATGCGGACGCCCAAGGGGCGGGTCTGCACGCTCGGCGCCTGGGAGCACCTCGGCCTCGTGCCGCCGGCCTCACCCGATGGTGGCCCACCGGCCTTGTTCGAGTAGCGCCGCAGTTCCCGGTCAGCTCCGGGACAGGTGGGGCAACGGGTTGGCGATGCACGTCCCCACGTTGACGATGTCGACGGCGACGCAGGCCCAGTACCCGTCGGCCACGCGGTAGTCGATCTGGGCCGGGGTCGGGTCGGCAGAGGCCTCACCGGCCGTGGCCACCGCGGCCCCGCCGAGCAGGGCGAGGGTGGTGGTGACGATGGCGACGCGGCGGCGTCGCGAGGTCGTGGTCATGGCTTGCCTCCCAGGAGGAAGTAGACGGTGTCCTGCAGGAACGCCGCGGTGTCGTCGGTGGCGACGGGGGCGTCGACGCCGCCGGTGACCGGGCCGACCCCGGGACTCAGCGGCATCTGCTCGGCCTCGGTCTGGGCGTGGTCGGTGCCGGCGGGACCGACGAACACATCGGCGGGACCGGCGGCCACGGCCGGTTCGGCGGGCGAGGTCGGCGGCGTGGGGGCCGGGGGCGCCGGACCTTCGGGCACGATCACCACCGGTTGGTCGGGCGAGATCGCAACCGAGTCGGTCCCCGAAGTCGGGGAGGCGGTGGTCACGGTGGGGGCGACGGTCTCGACGCGGGCCGGGGGGTTCGTCGCGCCGGGGATCAGCACGACGGCGGCCGTGGCTGCGCCGACCGCCAGGGGAGCGGCGACGGCGCCGAGCTCGACCCACCGGTCGCCCAGGTGGGCGCGCAGCGACCCGGCCCGAGCGCCGAGCCACCCCAGGAGGGGCAGGCCGAGCAGGCCCCGCGATTCGCCGGTCACGGCGGCGAACTCGCGCCGCAGCGCCTTTCGGGCCCGGTGGAGCAGGGCCTCCACCGTGGTGACGGGCACCCCGAGGTGCTCGGCGATCTGGGCGTAACTGAGGCCCTCGGTCTCGCGCAGCAGGAGCACCTCGCGGTGCCGCGGGCCGAGGTGGTCCATGGCCTCCCGTACGTGGGCCGCGTCGACGGCGGCGAAGAGATGTTCGACATCGGGCTCGACCGAACCGAGGTCGGGCGCATCGGTGAGCTCGACCCGTGACAGCTTGCGGTGCCGGTCGATCGTGATGCGCTTGGCGATCACCGTCACCCATGGGTAGAAGCGGCGCTCGCCCCGGAGCGAGTGCATCGACCGTAGGGCCTTCACGAAGGCCTCCTGGGCCACCTCCTCGGCCTCGTGGGAGTCGCGCGTGTGGCGCAGGCAGTACCGGTGGAGACGATCGAAGTAGCGGCGGTACAGGTCGTCGAACGCCTCGGGATCACCGTTCTGGAAGCGTTCGACGAGGTCGCGGTCGCGGCCGAGATCCACATCGTCAGCTCGTAGCGCCATGGATTCCGACCCTGCTCGTCCCGTATCGCCCTTGCTCCCGACCCGAGGCCCGGGCCGCGTTCTCGGTCATCTTCGACACCGGGTCGTTCGTTCCCTTCCCCGGACCGTGGGTAACTTCGGCCCTTCCGATGGAGACCGCCGATTTCGACTACGACCTGCCGGACGCCGCGATCGCCCAGCACCCGGTCGAGCCGCGTGATCGGGCTCGACTGCTGATCGACCGGGGGGCGGGTCGCCGGCCCGACCACCGCCACGTCTGCGATCTCGCCGACTTCGTCGGCCCCGGCGACGTGGTCGTGGTGAACGACACCCGCGTGCTGCCCGCCCGGCTCCGGCTGTCCAAGGCCACGGGCGGAGCAGTCGAGGTGCTCCTGCTCGAGGAGCGAGACGACGACGGCGACTGGGAGGCCCTGGTCCGTCCGGGCCGAAGGGTCCCGTCCGGCACCCGGCTGGTGGCCGGGCCCGACCTGGCCGTGGTCGTGGGCGAGCGCCTCGACGACGGCCGGCGCCTGGTCTCGGTCGAGACCGACGATCTGCTCGCGTCCCTCGCCCGGCACGGCGAGGTCCCGCTGCCGCCCTACATCCACGAACCGCTGGGGGACCCGGAGCGCTACCAGACCGTCTACGCCTCCCACCCCGGTTCGGTGGCGGCGCCGACCGCCGGGCTCCACCTCACGCCGGCCGTGCTCGATGCCATCCGGGCCGCCGGTGCCAAGCTGGCCCAGGTCGATCTCATCGTGGGCCTGGGCACGTTCCGGCCGATCACGACCGACGACATCGCCGACCATGTCATGCACGAAGAGCGCTTCGACGTGCCCGCCGAGACGTGGGAGGCCTGCGAGAACGCCCGCCGCGTCATCGCCATCGGCACCACCACCGTGCGAGCGCTGGAGTCGGCCGCCGCGCTGGGCCGCCGCCGCGGCCGGACCGGGCTGTACCTCACGCCGGGGAGCGAGTTCGCGGTGATCGACCTGCTGTTGACCAACTTCCACCTGCCCCGCTCGAGCCTGCTGGTGCTGGTGGAGGCGTTCGCCGGGCCGCACTGGCGGGACTTGTACGCCGATGCCCTCGACCAGGGATATCGGTTCCTCTCCTTCGGCGACGCCATGCTGCTCGGCCGCGACGGCCACGGGATCCCGGCGTGACGTTGTCGGTCGAGGTCGAGTCGACCGCCGGCGCGGCGCGGGCGACGACCATCACCACCGCCCGTGGCACGGTGACGACGCCGTGCTTCATGCCGGTCGGGACCCGGGGCACCGTCCGGGCCGTCGAGAGCGCCGATCTCGAGGCACTGGGCGTCCAGGTCGTGCTCGGCAACACCTATCACCTGCTGTTCCGGCCCGGACACGAGATCATCGAGGCCCAGGGTGGGCTGCACGGGTTCTCGTCGTGGGACGGTCACGTCCTCACCGACAGCGGCGGCTACCAGGTGTTCTCCCTGTCGCCGAAGGTCGACGAGGACGGCGTCACCTTCCGCAGCACCTACGACGGAGACGAATACCGGCTCACCCCCGAAGGCGCGGTGCGGGTCCAGACCGCGCTGGGGGCCGACATCCAGATGGTGCTCGACCAGTGCCCGCCGCTGCCGAGCCCGCCCGACGTGATCCGAGGCGCCCTCGAACGCACGGCCGACTGGGCCGCCCGGGCCCGCCAGGCGTTCCGGGCCCTCGAGGATCCGGCCCGGAACCAGTTCGGCATCGTCCAGGGCGGCGTCGACATCGCCATGCGGTCCGAGAGCGCCGAGCGCACCGTGGACGTCGGTTTCGACGGCTACGGCATCGGCGGGCTCTCGGTCGGCGAGTCGCGGGACGAGATGCTGCCGGCCCTGGCCGCGGCCATCGCCCACCTCCCGGCCGATCGCCCCCGGTACCTGATGGGGCTCGGCGACCCGGTCGGCATCGTGGAGTCGATCGCGCTCGGCGTCGACCTGTTCGACTGCGTCCTGCCCACCCGCCTCGGTCGTCACGGGACACTGCTCACCTCGGAGGGTCGCCTCAACATCAAGAACCGTCGCTTCGCCGATGACGCTGGTCCCGTCGATCCCGCCTGCGCCTGCCGGGTGTGCGGCCGGTACTCCCGGGCCTATCTCCGCCATCTGGCCAACGTGAACGAGCCGACCGCGGCCCGCCTGGCGACCCTGCACAACCTGGCCTGGACCCTGGCGCTGACCGATCGGGCGCGCACCGCGATCTCCAACGGCTCGCTCGACACTCTCCGGGCCGAGATCTCGGCCACCTACGCGTGACGACGTCGGTGTCCTGGGTCCGCCAACGTCGGATCACTAGAGTCGTCGGTCGCCCGTGCCAGGCGACGAGCGCCTCACCCTCCACCTCCTCCGAGTAGCACCCCATGCGCCGCAACGGCTTGTTCTCCCTGATCTTCATCGTCCTGCTCGCCGGGGCTGCCATCATCGGCACCCTGGCCGCGGGCAACAAACCCCTGCTGGGCCTCGACCTGCAGGGCGGGGTGTCGGTGGTGCTCCAACCCACCAAGCAGAGCTCCTCCGAGGCCATCGGGCAGGCCATCGAGATCATCCGCCAGCGCGTCGACGGTCTCGGCGTGGCCGAACCGGAGATCTCCCGCCAGGGCGACGCCATCGTCGTCCAGCTCCCGGGCGTCAAGGACCGTGAACGGGCGCTCGAACTGGTGGGACAGACCGCCGAGCTGCGCTTCCGTCCCGTGTTCACCTCGTTCCCGCCCAGCCTGGCCGATGCCGCCTCCTCGACCACGGCGCCCGGTGACTCCGGATCGACGACCACGACCGCCGGCACCGAGTCGACCACCACCACGGAGGCCACCACCACCACGGTCGGAGGCGGCAACGAGGCCGGCTACGGCATGGCGCCGGGGGAGTCGGCCGCCCCCGTCTTCCAGACCGACTCGACCACCTCCACCACCGCAGCTCCCTCCGACTCGACACCGTCCACCACCGCCGCCCCCACGACGACCACCCCGGCGACCGGCCTCGAGGGCCTCGACCTCACCCCGCCGGCGCAGGACGTCGCCGACCAGCCCGTCACCCTGGCCGAGTACGACAAGGACAACAACGAGGTCCTGCGGTACCAGCTCGGCCCCACCGCGGTGAAGGGCGACATCATCTCCGGGGCCCAGGCCGAGCTGCAGGGCGTGGGCCAGTGGGTCGTCGGCCTGCACGTCAAGGGCGACCGCATCGACGAGTTCAACAAGATCGCCGGCGATTGCTACAACAAGGCCGCCGACTGCCCGTCGGGCCAGCTCGCCATCGTGCTCGACAGCCGGGTCGTGTCGGCCCCGTCGATCAACGCACCGTCGTTCGCCGCCGACCGCATCTCGATCAGCGGGTCGTTCACCGAGGGCGAGGCCAAGGACCTGGCCCTGGTGCTGCGTTACGGCTCGCTGCCCGTGGAGCTCCAGGCGCAGCAGACCCAGTCGGTGTCGGCGTCGCTCGGCAAGGACGCCCTCGATGCCGGTGTCTCGGCCGGTCTCATCGGTCTGGCCCTCGTCGCCCTGTACATGGTGCTGTACTACCGGTTGCTGGGCGTGGTGGCCATCCTCAGCCTGGCCGTGTCGGCCAGCCTGTTGTGGGCGATCATCTCCTACCTCGGGGCCAACCAGGGCCTGGCGCTGACCCTGGCGGGGGTGACGGGCATCGTGGTGTCCATCGGCGTGGCCGTGGACTCCAACGTGGTGTTCTACGAACACCTCAAAGAGGACGTGTCCAAGGGGCGCACGCTGCGCTCCACCATCGACACGTCGTTCAAGTCGGCGTTCTCCACCATCATGAAGGCCGACATCGCCTCCCTGATCGGCGCCGGCATCCTGTACATGCTGACCGTCGGGTCGGTGAAGGGGTTCGCCCTCTACCTCGGCCTGTCCACGATCCTCGATCTGGTGGCCTCGTACTTCTTCATGCGTCCGCTGGCGTTCATGATGGTGCGATCGCGGGTCCTGCAGGACCGACCCCGGTGGTTCGGCATGCCGAGGGAGACGCCCGTCGTGGTGGGTGAAGGAGTGACGGCGTGAAGAACAAGCTGGCCAGCTTCGAGAACGACATCGACTTCCCCCGCATCTGGCGGATCGGCATCGCCATCTCCGCCATCGCCGTCCTGGTGAGCATCGGGGCCCTCGCCGTCCGGAACCTCAACCTGGGCATCGACTTCGAAGGTGGCACCTCCTGGGAGGTCGTGGCGCCCGACGTCTCGGTGTCCCAGGCCCGCGACGCGCTCGGCACCGCCGGCGCCGCCAGCGCCAAGATCCAGATCGTCGGCGGCGACACGCTGCGGATCCAGGCCGCGCCCACCGACAAGGCTGCCGAGGACAAGGTCACCGATGCCCTGGCCAAGGTCGCCGACGTCCCCCGGGCCGAGGTCGGGGTCTCCACGGTCGGACCGACCTGGGGCAACCAGATCACCGCCAAGGCCGAGCGCGCGCTCGTGGTCTTCTTCATCATCATCTCGCTGTACATCGCGCTGCGGCTCGAGTGGAAGATGGCCGCGGGTGCCCTGGCGGCCGTGATCCACGACATCCTCCTCACCGTCGGGTTCTACGCCCTGTTCCAGTTCGAGGTGACCCCGGCCACGGTCATCGCGGTGCTCACGATCCTGGGCTACTCCCTCTACGACACGATCGTCGTGTACGACAAGGTGAAGGAGAACGCCGACAAACCGGCGATCGCCCAGAAGATGCCGTACACCGAGATGATGAGCCTGTCGCTCAACCAGGTGCTGATGCGGTCGCTGAACACGACCATCACCTCGCTGCTCCCGGTCCTGGCCATGCTCTTCGTCGGCTCGTTCCTCCTCGGCGCGGTCACCCTCCAGGAGTTCGCCATCGCCCTGGCCGTGGGTCTGCTCTCCGGTGCCTACTCGTCGATCTTCATCGCGACCCCCCTCGTCGCCTACCTGAAGGAGCGCGAGCCGTACTACCGCAACCTGCGCAACCGGCTCGAGGGTCAGGGCAACCGGCGCACCCCGGCTACGGTCGGCGCGTCAAATGGGGGGTCGACCAGCGGGTCGGCGTCCGGTTCGTCCGCGGCGGCGCCGGAGCTGTCCGGACGCGTCATCCCTCCTCGTCCCCGCAAGAAGGGCAAGCGCCGCTGACATGTCCGACTACCCGCCTCCACCGCCTCCGCCCGGTTCCACGCCGCCCCCACCTCCGCCCCCGCCACCCGGCGGCGCGCAGCCCGGCCTCCAGCCCGTCGGCGCGTGGCCGCGCTTCGGAGCCAAGGTCATCGACTACCTCGTGCTGGTCATCCCGGTGCTGATCATCTCCGTGATCATCGGCGGCAACAGTTCGGGTGCCTTCGGTGCGTCCGGAGGGCGCGAGATCATCGCCGGGGTCATCACCACGCTGTTGACCTACGGCTACTTCGTGTACATGGAGTCAACGCGAGGCCAGACCATCGGCAAGATGGCGCTCGGCTACAAGGTGATCGGCCCCGACGGTGCGGTGCCCTCGCAGGATGTCGCGATGCGCCGCAACGCCTACATGCTGCTCGGCATCATCCCCATCCTGGGTGGGCTGGCGCAGTTCGTCCTCGTCATCGTGATCGCCGTCACCATCAGCAACGATCCGTTCAAGCGCGGTTGGCACGACAACTTCGCCGGCGGCAGTGCCGTCGTCCGCTCGAAGTAGCCCGGCTCCGATGGGACGAGATCCGTCGTTCCTGTTCGACCACCTCCGCGACGTCGCCGACTTTCCCGAACCGGGCGTGCTGTTCAAGGACATCACGCCCCTGCTGGCCGATGGCGATGCCTTCCGCTTCGCCATCGACGCCCTCGCCGACCCCTACGTCGACCGCGGTGTCGACCTCGTCATCGGCATCGAGGCCCGCGGCTTCCTGTTCGCCGCCCCCATCGCCTATCGCCTCGGCGCCGGCTGCACGCCGCTGCGCAAGCCGGGCAAACTGCCCTACGAGACGATCGAGCACACCTACGAACTCGAGTACGGCACCGACACGCTGTCGGCGCACGTCGACGCCGTCACCACCGGGTGACCGGGTGCTCATCGTCGACGACGTGCTCGCCACCGGAGGCACCGCCCGGGCCGCCTGCGACCTGGTCGTCGGGCTCGGGGGCGAGATCGTGGGCCTCGCGTTCCTCCTGGAGTTGGGGTTCCTCTCCGGACGGGAGAGACTGAAGGACCAGTCGGTGATGAGCCTGCTCACCGTCGACTGAGGAAGGAGCAGTGCCGCACGTGACGTCGACGGTCGATCGGGTGTTGCCGTGGCGCCGGAGCAGTCCGCCGCCGGCCGAAGAGGTCGCGCCCCTCCTCGCCGCCTTCCGGGCTCGCCACGGTCGCAGTGTCCGCACCGACATGATCTCGCGGGCCTACCTCACCGCGGCCGCCGCCCACGACGGGCAGATGCGCAAGACCGGCGAGGCCTACATCCACCATCCCATCGCCGTGGCCCGCATCGTCGCCGAGCTCGGCCTCGACGACGTCACCATCGCCGCCGCCCTGTTGCACGACGCGGTCGAGGACACCGGCATGACCCTGGCCGACGTCGAGCGCGATTTCGGCGCCGACGTGGCCGCCATCGTCGACGGCGTCACCAAGCTCGATCGGCTCTCCTTCGACACCAAGCAGGAGCAACAGGCCGCCACCGTCCGCAAGATGATCGTGGCCATGAGCAAGGACCTCCGGGTCCTGATCATCAAGCTGGCCGACCGGCTCCACAACATGCGGACCATCGCCGGCATGCCCACGTTCAAGCAGGAGCGCACGGCCCGCGAGACGCTCGACATCTTTGCTCCGCTCGCCCATCGCCTCGGGATGCAAGACGTCCGCCAGCAGCTCGAGGACCTCTCGTTCGCCGCCCTGCACCCCAAGCGCTTCGCCGAGATCGACCACATGGTCTCCACCCGCACGCCCGAGCGCGAGCTCTACCTCCACCAGGTGATCGACCAGGTGAACGAGCGCCTCGACGAGCTGCGCCTGTCGGCCGAGGTCACGGGCCGCCCGAAGCACCTGTGGAGCATCTACGAGAAGATGGTGGTCAAGGGCCGCGAGTTCAACGACATCTTCGACCTGGTCGCCATCCGCGTCGTCGTCGACTCCGTCAAGGACTGCTACGCCGCGCTGGGCTCGATCCACGCCACGTGGAAGCCGGTGCCGGGCCGGTTCAAGGACTACATCGCCATGCCGAAGTTCAACCTCTACCAGTCGTTGCACACGACGGTGGTGGGTCCGCAGGGCAAGCCGCTCGAGGTCCAGATCCGCACCGACGAGATGCACGCCCGGGCCGAGCGGGGCGTGGCGGCCCACTGGCAGTACAAGGCCAACGAGAAGGAGCGCGAAACCGGGTCGGACTACGCCTGGTTGTCGCGGATCGTCGACTGGCAGGAGGAGACCTCCGACCCCGACGAGTTCATGAAGAACCTGAAGGTCGACCTCGAGGAGGACGAGGTCTTCGTGTTCACCCCGAAGGGGCGGGTCATCACCCTGCCCGCCGGTGCCACACCCATCGACTTCGCCTACACCGTCCACACCGAGGTCGGCCACGCCTGCATCGGGGCCAAGGTCAACGGTCGCCTCGTGCCGCTCGACAGCCAGGTGAGCTCGGGCGACACGGTGGAGATCGTCACGTCCAAGGTCGAAGGGGCCGGACCGAGCCGCGACTGGCTCCACGTCGTGGTCAGCCCCCGGGCCCGGAACAAGATCCGCCAGTGGTTCTCGCGCGAACGTCGTGAAGACGCCATCGAGTCGGGCCGCGAGGACCTGGTCAAGGCGCTCCGCCGTGAGAACCTGCCCATCAAGTCCGACGCCGTCACGAAGGTGCTGGAGGAGATCGCGGCGTCGATGAACTACGCCGACCTCGAGGCGCTCGACGCCGCCATCGGCGAGCACCACGTCTCGGCCAAGTCGGTGGCCGGCCGAGTGGCCAAGGCGCTGCAGACCAGCGGTCCCGAGCGAGAGGAGCAGCTGCCCACCGGGGCGGTGCACGACCGCAAGGGCAGCGGTGCCCGCGGCCGACGAGGGAAGCCCGGCGTGCACGTCGAAGGCCTCGACGACGTCATGGTCCGCCTGTCGCGGTGCTGCACCCCCGTGCCCGGCGACGAGATCGTCGGCTTCATCACCCGCGGCCGCGGGGTCTCGGTGCACCGGTCCGACTGCGCCAACGCGGTGTCGCTGGTCGCCGGCCAGGCCGATCGGCTCATCGACGTCGACTGGGACGGCGATCAGGGCGGCTCGTACGTGGCGTCGATCGAGATCAAGGCCCTCGACCGGGCTCGCCTGCTCCGTGACGTGACCACGGCTCTCGCCGACCACCACGTCAACATCATCGCCTCCTCCACCCGCGCCGGGCGCGACCGCGTGTCCACCATGCGCTTCGACTTCGAGCTGGCCGATCCGTCGCACCTCGACTCGGCCCTGTCCAGTATCAAGTCGATCGACTCGGTGTACGACGCCTACCGGGTGATCCCGGGCAAGGGCGGATGACCGCAGCAAGCGGGTGCCCTGGGCGGTGAGATGAAGGCGTGGTCGGGTGGTGCCACCGACGGTCTCTCAAATTTAGTGCTAAATACTGATCCGTTCCTCCGGCAGCTCCGTAGAAGGGGCAATCAACCACCCCAGGAGGAACCCCCATGCTCAAGCCCATCATTCGAATGCTGACCTTGGCCGCCGTCGCGGTCGGGCTGCTGGCCCCGAGTGCCAGCGCGCAGGAGTCGGCCCGCATCCACCTCATCCACGGCATCCCCGGCGTTGCCGTGGACGTCCTCGTCGACGGCAAGCCGGTGTTCGAGGACTTCCAGTTCGGCGATACCCAGGACCTCAGCGCCCTGGCCGGGACCACGCTCACCAAGCTGCAGGTCACCGCGGCAGGGACCGACAACGTGGTGATCGACGCCGGCGACGTCGCCCTCCCGTCGTCGGGCAACTACACGGTCATCGCCCACCTGGACGCCG
Organism: uncultured Acidimicrobiaceae bacterium; assembly: GCA_963747745.1. Taxonomy (GTDB): domain Bacteria; phylum Actinomycetota; class Acidimicrobiia; order Acidimicrobiales; family Salinilacustritrichaceae; genus Salinilacustrithrix. The sequence continues at coordinate 148,133 of CAVVGJ010000014.1, read as the reverse complement.
CAGGGAACCCGACGCTGGGTGTCTTCTCCAACGACGTGTCCTCGACCGATGCCGGACAAGGCCGGCTGATCGTGCGCCACACGGCCGCGGCGCCGGCCGTGGACGTGCTCGCCAACGGGAGCCCGGCGTTCACCAACGTCTCGAACCCGGAGGAAGGCTCTGCCGATCTCCCGGCCGGGACCATCAGCGCATCGGTCGTCCCGACGGGTGAGACCGAGCCGGTCGTGATCGGTCCGGCCGACCTGACCATCGGCAACGGCCAGGTGCTCATCGTCTACGCGGTCGGCTCGCTCGATGACTCGTCGCTGACCGTGCTGACCGAGACCATTGACGGCGTCGGGACCGCTCCCGCGGCGGTGAACACCGGCAACTCGCCCATCGAGTCCTCGTCCGGCCCGTCCGTCGCCCTCGTGGCCGCCTTCGCGCTTGCCGGCCTGGCCACCCTCGCCGGCGCTCGTCGACTGGTCACGGCGAAGACCCGCTGAGTCCCTGTCGTGGCATCGAACCCGCTCGCCGGTGCGCTCGTGGCGTTTGCCCTGCTCGCCGCATGCACTGCCGACAACGGGAACGGTGCCGCCGACGTCCCCACGCACCCGGCGGGGGTCTCCGATCCCACGGAGGCCCCCGCCGGAGCGTTGCCGCCTGACGCGCCGACGACATCCGACGTGGGGACGGCGCCCTCGCCGCTCGCCGGCCGGGTCGGCGAGCTCGGCTCCGCCATCTACGACCAGAACGAAAACGCCCCTCGAACCGCCACCCCGATCCGGCTCCGCATCGACACGCTCGGAATCCGCGGTGCGACGGTCGTCGCCGTCGGGGTCACGGAGAACGGCGAGATGGAGATTCCCGGCCCGTCCCAGGTCGGCTGGTACCGCTTCGGGCCCGCGCCGGGCGAGGCCGGCGCCACGGTGCTGGCTGCCCACATCGCCTACGACGGCGTCGACGGGGTCTTCCGACATCTCGCCGACCTGCGAACCGGCGATGGCGTGTCCATCGAGCTCGCCGACGGCCGGGTCCGGGGCTACGAGGTGACGTCCGTCGAGCAGTACGACAAGCGAGCGTTGCCGGCCGACGTGTGGGCGACCGATGGTCCCGAACGCCTGGTGCTCATCACCTGTGGCGGGCGATTCAACCCGTCGCTGCGGAGCTACGAGAGCAACATCGTCGCATGGGCCACGCCCGTTTCGTCATGATCCTGCGCCGATGAGCGATCCCGACCCGCTGACACTCGCCGAGGCCGCCGAGGAACTGGGCGTGCACTACATGACGGCGTATCGGTACGTGCGCACCGGCCGCCTGGCCGCCACCCAGGTCGGGCGGACCTGGCAAGTCACCCGCGACGCCCTCCACGAGTTCGTCTCGACCGCCACGGCACCCGCCGGCCCACGTGCCACATCCGGTGGCCGACGGCCTCCCCGTGCGATCGCCCGGCTCGAGCGCCGACTGCTGGCCGGGGACGAGGCCGGCTCGTGGAAGATCATCGAGGACGCCCTGACGGGCGGGGCGCAACCATCGACCGTTCACCTCGAGCTGATCGGACCAGCGTTGCGGTCGATCGGAGAGCGCTGGCAGCACGACCAGGTGTCCATCGCCGAGGAACACCGCGCCACCGCCGTCGCCCAGCGGCTCATCGCCCGGCTCGGCCCTCGCTTCCGGCGTCCGGGTCGTCGCCGCGGCACGATCGTCGTCGGTGCGGCATCGGGTGACTTCCATGCCCTTCCGGTCGCCATCGCCGCCGACCTGCTGCGATCGCGGAGCTTCGACGTCATCGACCTCGGCGCCGACGTGCCCGCCGCGTCGTTCGGGGAGGCCGCCCGATCCACCGATCGACTGCGAGCGGTCGTCGTGTCTGCCAGTACCGACGCCGCCGCCAGGGAACTGTCCTCGATCGTCGACGCGATCGGTGATGTCCCGCTTTTGGCCGGCGGTGCCGGGCTGTCGTCCGCCGGCGCCGTCGACTCCCGAATCCAGCTCGTCACGCTCGAGGGCCTCGTCACGTTCGAACTGCTGTGACCCATCGAGTTCCGACGATGCTGCTGCTGGACGATGCTGCTGCTGACGGGACCTTCGTCACAGAAGGTTCAAGTTTCTTCCGGTTGGTGACGATCTGTTGACCTGCCGGAGCAGTACCGTCACCGACCCGTAACGCAGGACGTGCAGAGGGCCACGGGCGCCCGCTGGACCTGACATCCCCGGCACCGCCCCCACCATGCTCTCTCGTCGCACCATCACGCGGATCGCCGCCCTCCTGCTCGTCGCCATCCTCGGCTCGGCCGTGCCGGCCGGCGCGCAGGACGGCGATCCGCTCCCCACCAACCCCTACGAGCGCTTGGCCGAGATCCGGCGCCGGCAGGCCGAGGCCGCCATGGCCATCGATCTCCTCAACGCCACCCAGATCGAGGTGCAGAACCGGTTGGCGACCGTGGAGGCGTGGGTGGCGTCGCAGGAGCAGGTGGTGGCCCAGGCCCAGGCCGAGCTGGTGGACGCCACGCTCGAGGCCAACCGGGCCCGCCAGCGCGAGGACGTCAAGGCCGCCGAACTGCAGGCGCTGAAGGACCTCATGGCCAAGCTGGCGGTCGAGGCCTACATGCGGCCGCCGCAGATGGCGGCCATGGACGTCATCGTGACCCACGACCTGGCGTCGGCCGAGAAGGCCGACGTGATGTTGCGGGCCAAGGCCGAACGGGACGAGAACGTGGCCGAGGACCTCGCCGCGGCGGAGAAGGCGCTGCACGGCCTGCGGCAGGCGGCCGACGCCAAGGCGGACCACGCCGAGGCGGCGGCCGAGGACGCGGCGGGCGCGCTCGACGAGCTCCAGTCGGCCCGCAACGAGCAGCTCACCCTCGCCCAGCAGGTCCACGCCAAGCTGGAGCAGACGTCGGCGCAGCTGGTCTCGCTGAGCGGTGACGAGGCGGCCGCGGCCGAAGACGTCCAGCGCCAGACCGCGGCGCTGCTCGCCCGCGTCGACCACGGAACCTCCGTCCCCCTGGTCACCGTGCGGGGCATCCAGGTCCACGCCGACATCGCGCCGGCGCTGGAGGGCCTGCTCTCGGAGGCCGAGGCCGCCGGCGTCGTGCTCTCCGGCTGGGGCTACCGGACGACCGAGTCGCAGATCTCGCTGCGCCGCCAGCACTGCGGCGGACCCGGGGTCGACGACGCGACCGCGGTGTACCTGGTGGCACCGGGAGCGTGTTCGCCGCCCACGGCCAAGCCGGGCACGAGCATGCACGAGCTGGGCCTGGCCATCGACTTCACCAACGCCGGGGCCAGCATCTCCTCCCACGACGACCCGGCCTGGATCTGGCTGAACGAGCACGCCGCCGAGTACGGCTTCCAGAACCTGCCCAGCGAACCCTGGCACTGGTCGATCAACGGGAAATAGGCGTCGCCGCCGGTAGCATCAGGGCTCGGAGCGCCGGGAAGTCTGGTCGGCAGGCCCTGTCTGCGACCCCGGAGTCACGCGTGCACATCCCCTCGGACCGACCCACGTGGATCGGCAGCGACCGTCGCCTGGCCCGATATCTGGCGCAACCGATCGCCCGGTTCCTCGCCGTGGAGGCGTCTGGCGGTGTGTTGCTCCTCGGAGCGACCGTCGTCGCGCTGGTCTGGGCGAACTCGCCGTGGTCGGCATCGTACGAGTCCCTGTGGCACACCGTCGTCTCCGTCGAGGCCGGTCCACTGCGGCTCAGCGAGGACCTCCACCACTGGGTCAACGACGGACTGATGGCCCTGTTCTTCTTCGTGGTCGGGCTCGAGATCAAGCGGGAGCTCGTCACCGGCCAGCTCCGCTCGCCGCGGGATGCTGCGCTGCCGGCGATCGGCGCGCTCGGCGGCATGGTCGTCCCAGCCGCCCTCTTCCTCGCCCTCAACGTGGGCGGGGGCGGCGCCGACGGGTGGGGGATCCCGATGGCGACGGACATCGCCTTCGCGGTCGGGGTCTTGGCCCTGCTCGGTAGTCGCGTCCCGCCGGCGCTGAAGGTCCTGCTGCTCGGGTTGGCCATCGTCGACGACATCGGCGCGATCGCGGTGATCGCCGTCTTCTACACCGACGAGATCCAGGTCGGCTGGTTGGCCGCCGCAGTGGTCGGGCTCGTCGTCGTCGGGCTCATGCGTCGAGCGACGGTCTGGTACGCGCCAGCCCACGTGGTCGTCGGGCTCGCGGTGTGGGGCTGCATGCTCGCATCCGGGATCCACGCCACCATCGCCGGCGTCGCGCTCGGATTGCTCACTCCGGCCCGGCCGCTGCTCTCCGAACCCGAAGCCCGACAGATCGCGGAACAGCCCTCGTCCGATGGAGTGGTGACCGCCGGCGAGGTCCGGGAACTCACCTTCGGGCTCCGCGAATCGGTGTCGGTCGCCGAACGATGGGAGCAGGCACTGCACCCATGGACCAGCTACATCGTCATCCCCGTCTTCGCCCTGGCCAACGCCGGCATCCCGCTGAGCGGCGAGGCGCTGGGTGACGCCGTCGGTTCGTCCGTCACCCAGGGCGTGGTCGCCGGCCTGGTCCTCGGCAAGCTGGTCGGGATCAGCGCCTTCAGCTGGCTGGCCGTGCGCATCGGCTTCGCCCGCCTCCCCATCGGCGTCCGGTGGGTCCACGTCGTCGGCATGGCCGCCGTCGCCGGCATCGGCTTCACGGTCTCCATCTTCGTGGCCGGGCTGGCGTACCGCGACGTCGGCGTGCAGGACGAGGCGAAGATCGGGATCCTCGTCGCGTCCGTGGTCACTGCCATCGTCGGATCCATCGTGTTGGGTCGGGTCCGCCGCGACGACGTCGGAGCCGACGCAGTGACCGGACTCGGCGCTCAGCCGCCGCTGGTCTCCTCGAGCTCGCGCCCGTGGGTGTCGGGGAAGAGCAGGGCGAAGAGCACGACGGCGCCGACCGGGCCGAGCATCAAGATGGTGGCCGCTCCGGGCAGCCCGCCGGTGACCGCGATCAGCACACCCCCGAGGCCGAACGACACCGCCTGGCCGCCCACCGCGGCGACCCGGCCCCACGACCCGGCCTGGCCCCGGAGCGCGGTGGGGAACAGCTCGGTGGCGTAGGTGGCCAGCACCGGGCCGGCGCCGAGCTGGCCGGCGAGCATCAACGTCATGCACACGTAGAGGATGGCGACGTTGGCGGGCAGCCAGAAGAAGCCCATGGCGCCGATCCCGGAGACCACGGCGAACGAGCAGCCCACCACCCGCCGCCCGTAGCGGTCGGAGAGGTTTCCGGCCACCAGCATCACCGGTATGCCCGGGAGGCCGGCCAGCACGAGCATCAGGTTCGACGCCGTGGACGACAGGCCCCGGTCCTGTTGGAGGAAGTCGATCGTGAACACCCCGGCCTGGGTGGCGAGCTCGAGCAGGAACGCCGTGGTGCACAGCAGGATGAGCCACCGCTTCGTCTCCCCGACGAGGATCTGGCGCCAGTGCGAGGCGAGCAGGCCGCGGTCGCGCGCCTGCTCGAACCGGCGCGACTCCGGGAGCCGGCGGCGGAGCCAGCCGATGGCCAGCAACGGCGGGAGGCTGAGCACGTACATCCACTGCCAGCCGATGCCGTGGGGTTCGAAGAGCCCTCCGTAGACGAGCGATCCGGTCCCGAAGCCGAGCGCCAACTGCATCGCCAGGTACCCGAAGCCGAACCCGCGCACACGGGCGGGAAGCTCCTCGGCCGCCAAGGTGAGGACGAGGGCGTGTTCGGCGTTGAGGAAGAGACGGGCGAGGAACTGGGCCGTGACGAACAGCTGGATCGACGGGGCGAAGGCGGTGCTGGCCGTGGCCACCATGTAGCCGACGATCGACACGACGAGCAGGCGCTTGCGGCCCAACCGGTCCGCGGCTCGGGTCACGAACAGGGCCGGGAGGGCCCCGAGGTAGACGACCATGAGCCACACCGACATGTGGCTCTGCGAGAGGGCGAAGGTCTCACGGATCTGCGGGAGGGCGACCTGGATGATGCCGCGGTCGAAACCGTCGAAGAAGGCGGTGAAGCCGAGGATGAACAACAAGAACTTGTGCTCGCGGCCCAGGGAGCGCCATCCCCCCTTCGACGTGATGGGCTGGCCGTCGACGATCGGTTCCGCCGTCAGGAGGGGATCCTCGGGGACCATGGTCACCCCTTGAGGTTCGCACTCGTCTGCCGTTGTTCCTGCCGGTAACCCCCGGTTGGGCCACTACGCTCGCCCGCCGTGTCCACCCCCTCGTTCTCGGCTCCGATCGGCACGCACGACGTGTTGCCTCCGGAATCGGCGCGCTGGACCGCCCTGCTCGCCACCTTCGCCGAGGTCGCCGGTCAGTACGGCTACGGCATGGTGCACACCCCGTTGTTCGAGGAGCTCGGGGTGTTCCTGCGCATGGGCGAGGGCACCGACGTGGTCACCAAGGAGATGTACGACTTCGAGGACAAGGGCGGCCGACACATCGCCCTGCGCCCCGAAGGCACGGCCAGCGTGGTCCGGGCCTACGTCGAGCACCGGCCGGTGCTGCCCTGGAAGGCGTGGTACGCCACGCCCGCGTTCCGCTACGAGAAGCCGCAGAAGGGGCGCTACCGCCAGCACCACCAGGTGGGTGTCGAGGTGCTCGGCGTGGACGATCCCGACGTCGACGTCGAGGTCATCGCCCTCGCCGACCGCTACCTGAAGGCGCTCGGCGCCGAGCGCTACCTGCTCGTCGTGAACTCGATGGGCGACGCCACCGATCGCGCCCGCTACGACGGATTGCTGCGTGAGTTCCTCCGCTCGGTCCGCGACGACCTCGCCGAGGACGACCGGGACAAGATCGAGCGGAACCCGCTGCGGGTCCTCGACTCCAAGCGTCGCCAGACCATGCAGGTCACCGCCGACGCCCCCCGCATCACCGATGTGGTCTCCGACGACAGCCGCGCCCGGTTCGAGCGCGTTCAGGAGGGTCTCGGCGCCCTCGGCATCGACTTCGCCATCGACCCCCGGTTGGTGCGGGGCCTCGACTACTACACGCACACCCTGTTCGAGTTCCAGAGCCAGGCCCTCGATTCGGCCCAGTCCACCATCGTGGGCGGCGGTCGCTACAACGGCCTCGCCGAGGCGCTCGGCGGGCCCGAGACCCCTGGGATCGGCTTCGGGTCGGGCATCGAGCGGGTGCTGCTCCACCTCGACGCCGAGGGTGTGTTCCCGGCGCCGGAGGCCACGGTCGACGTCTTCGTGGTCGACGTCGTCGACGGCCGCTGCGCCCGCGACATCACCGAAGACCTGCGCGACCGCGGCCTGCGGGCCGATCGCGCCTACGACGGCCGGTCGATGAAGGCCCAGATGAAGGCGGCCAACCGCTCGGGCGCCCGGGCCGCGGTCATCATCGGCCACGACGAAGCCGACTCGGGCACCGTGACCGTCCGCGACCTTCGCCACGGCCAGGGCCAGAGCACGATCCCTCGCCAGGGGCTCGCCGATCACCTCGACGCGCTGCTCGCCACCGCACCCGGAACGGAGTCACCGACGTGACCACTGACCACGACCACCGCGCCGAACCCCGGCCCGTACCTCACGGGCCTGCAGTGGGGCTCCGCACCGCCTGGTGTGGCGACCTGCGATCGAGCGACATCGGGTCCGAGGTGTCGGTGTGCGGTTGGGTCGAGTCGCGCCGCGAGCACGGCGAGCATCTCGCGTTCATCGACCTGCGCGACCGCACCGGCATGGTCCAGTGCGTGGTGTCGAACGCCCACGACCTGCGCAGCGAGTACGTGCTGCGGATCACCGGGACGGTCGAGCCCCGCATCGAGGGCACCATCAACCCCAACCTGGCCACCGGCGAGATCGAGATCCACGACTGCACGGTCGAGGTGCTGTCCACCTCGCAGCCGTCGCCGTTCCCCGTCGACGAGCGCACCGAGGTCGACGAGACGCTCCGGCTGCGTCACCGCTACGTCGACCTCCGCCGTCCGCGGCTGCAGCGCAACCTGCAGGTCCGCACGTTGGCCAACGCCGCCATCCGGCGGGCGTTCATCGCCAACGGGTTCGTCGAGGTCGAGACGCCGCTGCTCATCGCATCCACCCCCGAGGGCGCTCGTGACTTCGTCGTCCCCTCGCGCCAGCGCCCCGGCACGTTCTACGCCCTGCCCCAGTCGCCCCAGCTCTACAAGCAGCTGTGCATGGTGGGTGGCGTCGACCGCTACTTCCAGATCGCTCGTTGCCTGCGCGACGAGGACCTCCGCGCCGACCGCCAGTTCGAGTTCACCCAGCTCGACATGGAGTGCTCCTTCGCCGGCCAGGAGGAGGTGCTGACCTTCGTGACCGACAGCGTCCGCGCCGCCGTGCAGGACGTCCTCGGGACCGACATCGGCGACATCCCCCGCATGACCTGGGAGCAGGCCCAGGAGCGCTACGGCTCCGACAAGCCCGACATCCGCTTCGGGATGGAGCTGGTCGAGCTCACCGCGGTGTTCGCCGACACCGAGGCCAACGTGTTCAAGGCGCCCTGCGTCAAGGGCATCCGCCTCGCGGGCGGGACATCGCTCACCCGCAAGGAGATCGACGGTCTCGTCGAGGTGGCCAAGTCCTGGGGGGCCAAGGGCCTGGCGTGGATGCGGGTGGTCGACACCGACGGTGACACCGCCCTCGACGGCGGGGTGGCCAAGTTCCTCTCCGCGACCGAGGCGTCCGCCACCATCGAGGCGCTCGGTGCCGAAGCGGGCGACATGGTGTTCCTCGTGGCCGACGAACGCCCGGTGGTCCGCCGGATCCTCGGCCTGCTCCGCAACGAGCTGGGCCGACCGCCGGTCACCGAGGGTGGGCTCCACTTCCTGTGGGTCACCGACTTCCCGATGTTCGACGACGAGCTCGGCCCCGACGGCCGACCCCAGGCCATGCACCATCCCTTCACCATGCCGAACCGGGACGACCTCGAGGCCGGACTCATCGAGACCGACCCCACGCGGGTGCGATCGGTCGCCTACGACCTGGTCTGCAACGGCTGGGAGCTCGGTTCCGGGAGCGTCCGTATCCACCGCTCCGACGTCCAGCAGCGGGTGTTCGACGCGCTCGGGATCAGCGAGGCCGAGGCCAACGACAAGTTCGGGTTCCTGCTCGATGCCTTCAAGTACGGACCGCCACCGCACGCCGGCTTCGCCTTCGGCACCGATCGGCTGGTCGCGCTCATGGCGGGCGAGGAGAACATCCGCGAGGTGATCGCCTTCCCGAAGACCCAGAAGGGCGCCGATCCGCTCACCGAGGCCCCGACGCCGCTCGAGCCCCGGGTGCTCGACGAGCTGGGCCTGCGGATCCTGCCCCGCGCCGAGTAGTCGCCCCGGTGGTCGGGCCGCTCAGCGGTCCCGACCGAGGTCGTCGAGGAACAGGCCGAGCACGCGTTCGGCCTCGGCCCGCTCGTGGGCGAGCGAGCGGCGGCCGGCGTAGAGGCCGGCGCTGCCGAGGAGCGCACCCACCGGGAACCCGGCGACGAAGAGCAGCGGGTCGTGGACGACGATCGCCGCCACGCCACCCAGCAGGGGCGCGGCGGCCGTCGGCGCGATGGCCACGCCGGTCAGCAGCCCGCGCCGGGTGTTGCTGAGGTCGGCCTCGAGGCGCACGAGGCTGTGGTCGTCGTCCGCGTCGGCCACCGAGACCGAGATGGCGTCGACCCCGGACAGGCGCCGCCGCTTGCCGAAGTCGACCTTGCGCCGGATCCGGGCGGTGAGGTCGTCGCGCCGCGCCCACACCACCTCGTCGGCCCGCCGGTCGTGCACCTGCAGGAGCTGGCCTCTTGAGGAAGCGCTCGATCCGGCTCGTGGCCTGCGCCGGGGCCAGCGGCACCACCCGCACGGCCAGGGCACGGGCGGGTCCGAGGATGCTGCGGTCGGCGGGTCGCACGAGGGCGCCGGCGTCGTGCTCGGCGAGGGCGCGACGCACGGCCGCGGCGGAGATGCCCACCTCGTGGGCCGCGGCCTCCAGCGCGGCGCGATCGATGCCGGCGGGGTCGTCGAGACCGGGCGCGTCGAGCTCGACGGCCCGGCGGATGACCTCCTGGGCGGTCTCGGGATCGAGCCGTGCTGGCCGGGCGCGTTCCTCCATGGTCACTCCACTCCAGCATGCCCGCGGGCCCGAGTCCCGTTCTGGTCGGTCACCGGTCGCTCTGGATGTCGCGTTGACCCACCAGAACGGGTGGGGAGGTGGGCGCCCTAGTGTTTGGCGGGTGATCGTCCACCACCTGACGTCGGTCGACGGCGAGATCGTCTTCGACATCGACCCCGAGGTCGCCGGCACCACCGCCGGTGGGACGCGCCTGGCCGACGGGGTGACGGTGGACGAGGTCGCCCTGCTGGCCCGGGCGATGACGTACAAGTTCGCCGTGTTCGAGCAGCGTCTGGGCGGCGCCAAGGCCGGCATCCGGCCCCGACTGCTCGACACCCACGACGAGACGATGGCGCGGTACTGCGACGAGATCCGGCCCCTGGTGGAGGCGCGGACGTTCCTCACCGGCGCCGACCTGGGCACGACCACCATCGACTTCGCCCCGCTGCTCCCACCGGGGACGCCGGCGCGGGTGATCGACAGCGAGGTCGACGGGGTGGCGTTCGAACAGCTCGTCACCGGCCGCGGGGTCGGAGCGGCCGCCGCGGCATGGCTGGGTGGTCTGGACGGGCGCACGGTGGCCATCGAGGGCTTCGGGGCGGTCGGGGGCGGGGTCGCCCGCGACGTCGTGCGGCGCGGCGCCACGGTGGTGGCGGTGTCGACGATCGAGGGCATGGTGACCGACGAGGCCGGACTCGACGTCGACGCCCTCTTCGAAGCCCGGGCCGAGCACGGCGACTGGTTCGTCCGCCGTCTCGACCGGCCGGCGCACCCGCCCGAGGAGCTGCACCACCTCGACGTCGATGTCCTCGTTCCGGGGGCGCGCACCGGGGTGTACACGCCGGCACTGGCCGCCCAGGTGCGGGCCACGCTCATCGCCCCCGCGGCCAACGTGCCGTACACCGCTGGCGGGCTCGATGTGTTGAGACGGAACCAGGTCGTGGCCCTCCCGGACTTCGTGTGCAACGGCGGGGCCGTCCTCGCCTACCAGGCGCCGCGGGGCCTCAGCCCGGCCGAGGTCCTGGGTCGCGTCGACCGGCTCATCACCGAACGGGTCCTGGCGGCCAAGCAGGCCAAGATGGACCCGATCCGCTACGCCACGGTGCTGGCCGACACGTTCCTCGCCACCTGGATCCCCATCGAGCACCGTCCCGACGGACCGGCGCTGGCGCCGTGAACCCGGCATGAGCGACGACCTCTTCGCCGCCGCGGCCGCCGAGCGGCTCGAGTCCCGCCAACCGCTCGCCGCCCGGCTGCGGCCGACCTCGCTCGACGACATCGTCGGCCAGGAGCACCTGCTGGGCGAGGGCAAACCACTCCGAACCCTGGTCGAGTCCGACCGCCTGTCGTCGGCGCTGCTGTGGGGACCGCCGGGCACGGGCAAGACGACGCTCGCCCGTGCCGTCGCGGCCCACACCGAGAAGGCCTTCATCCAGCTCTCAGCCGTCACCGCCACCGTGAAGGACGTGCGGGAGACGATCGCCGCGGCTCGCAACCGCCTGGGCGAGCGGGGCCGGGGCACGATCCTGTTCCTCGACGAGATCCACCGGTTCAACAAGGCGCAGCAGGACGCCCTGCTCCCGGCCGTCGAGGACGGGCTCATCGTGCTGATCGGCGCCACGACCGAGAACCCCTTCTTCGAGGTCAACGCCCCGCTGCGGTCGCGCTCGACGCTGTTCCGGCTCGAGCTGCTGAGCATTCCCGCCCTGCGCGACCTGCTGCGCCGGGGCCTCGAGGCCGAGTCGGCCACCGCCACCGAGGAAGCGCTCACCCACCTCGCCGAGCGGGCCAACGGCGACGGCCGCCAGGCGCTCACCGCGCTCGAGGTCGCGGTCTCCATCGCGGCCGCCCGCGCCCGTCACCGATCCCAATCCGGTTCTGGCCCCACATCGTCCGGTGGGGGATCGGAAAACGTGGTGCCAGAACGGGTGGGGGGAGGTGCGGTGCCGGTGCAGGTCGAGCTGGCTGACGCCGAGGCCGCCCTCGGCACCAACGCCCTGCGCTACGGCGTCGACGACCACTACGACGTGGTGTCGGCGTTCATCAAGTCGATCCGGGGCTCGGACCCCGATGCCGGGCTGTACTGGCTGGCCCGGATGGTCGAGGCCGGCGAGGATGCCCGGTTCATCGCCCGGCGGCTGGTGATCCTGGCGTCGGAGGACATCGGCATGGCCGACCCCATGAGCCTGGTGGTCGCCGACGCCGCCGCCCGGGCCGTGGACTTCGTGGGATTCCCCGAGGCCGGCCTCAACCTGGCCCAGGCCGTGGTCCACCTCGCCACCGCGCCGAAGTCGAACCGGGCGGCGCTGGGGTGGTGGGCGGCGCAGGCCGACGCCCGGGATCGACCGGCCGGCGAGGTGCCCGCCCACCTGCGCGACGCCCACTACCAGGGGGCCCAGGATCTGGGGCACGGCAAGGGCTACCGGTACCCGCACGACGATCCGCGGGGCTGGGTCGACCAGCAGTACCTGCCCCTCGAGGTGGCCGGCCGCACGTACTACGAGCCGTCGCCCCACGGACACGAGGCCGAGATCGCTGCGAGGCTCGAGGGGCGGCTCAGTAGGATCACGCGCCGTGAGAGCTGACGAACTCCGCCGCGCCTGGATCGACTTCTTCGTCGCGCGCGCCCACACGGAGGTCCCGTCGGCCGGCCTCATCCCGCACCACCCGTCGGCGCCCATGTTCACCAACTCGGGGATGATGCAGTTCGTGCCCTACTTCCTCGGCGAGGAAGAGGTCCCGTTCTCACCGGCTCGGGCCACGTCGGTGCAGAAGTGCGTCCGGGCCGGCGGCAAGCACAACGACCTCGACGCCATCGGCCGTTCGCTGCGCCACCTCAGCTTCTTCGAGATGCTCGGCAACTTCAGCTTCGGCGACTACTTCAAGGCCGAGGCCATCCCCTGGGCCTGGGAGTTCGTGACCGAGACGCTGGGCCTCGACGGCGATCGGGTCTGGGTCACGGTGCACACCTCGGACGACGAGGCCGAGGAGATCTGGGCCGACGCCGTGGGCTTCCCCCGCGAGCGGATCCAGCGGCTCGACAAGGACAACTTCTGGGAGATGGGCGACATCGGCCCGTGCGGGCCGTCGTCGGAGCTGTTCTGGGACTTCGGCCCCGACCTCGGCCCGGAGGGCGGTCCGGCCAACCCGGCCGCCGAGGAACGCTACGTCGAGTTCTGGAACCTCGTGTTCCCGCAGTACATCCGGGTCGAGAGCGGCGAGCTGACCGACATGCCCCGCAAGGGCATCGACACCGGGGCCGGTCTCGAGCGGATCCTCGGCATCCTGGCCGGAAGTCCCAGCCTCTACGCCGCCGACACCCTCTCGGTCCTCACCGACCGGGCCCAGCAGGTCACCGGACGCACCTTCGCCGACCCCCGTGGTCACCTCAGCGCCAGCGACCGCATGGCCGACATCGCCCTGCGGTTGCTCGCCGACCACACGCGGACGGTGGCGTTCCTGGTCTCCGACGGCGTCATGCCCTCGAACGAGGACCGCGGCTACGTCCTGCGCCGGGTGCTGCGCCGGGCCGTGTACTTCTCCTACATCCTCGGGGTCGACAAGCTGGTCCTGCCCCCGATGATCGAGACCTGTGTCGAGCTCATGGGCGACGCCTACCCCGAGCTGGCCAGCCACGCCGACGCCGTGCTCACCATCGCCAGCCGCGAAGAGGAACGGTTCCGGCACACCCTCAAGACCGGGTCGGCCATGCTCGACGCCGAGCTCGAGAACCTCGACGCGCCCGACGGTGAGACGCCGGTGCTCGGTGGCGCGGTGGCCTTCCAGCTCCACGACACCTACGGCTTCCCCCTCGAGGTCACCCAGGAGATCCTCGCCGAGCGGGGCGTCGACCTCGATGTCGACGGCTTCGACGCCGCCATGGCCGACCAGCGGGCCCGGGCCAAGGCGGCGGCCAAGGGCGGCAGCGTGGCCGTGGGCGACGAGATCGACGCATTCCGCGAGATCCTCAACACGTCAGGGCCCAGCGAGTTCGTCGGGCGCGAGATGGACTCCACCACGACCACCGTCGTCGGCGTGGTGCCCGGCCCGGTCGAGGGCGAGCTGGCGGACACGGTCTCGATCTTCCTGCGTCACACGCCGTTCTACGCCGAATCGGGCGGCCAGATCGGCGACACGGGCGAGATCCGCACCAACGGTGGTCGGGCCGAGGTGGTCGACACCATCTACGCCCTGCCGGGTCTGCACCGGCACATCGCCCGCATCACCGAGGGCACCATCGACCTCGGTGCCGAAGCCGTCGCCACCATCGACGCCGATCGGCGCAACGCCATCCGCCGTCACCACACCGCCACCCACATCCTCCACTGGGCGCTGCGCGAGGTGCTGGGCGAGCACGTCAAGCAGCAGGGATCGCTGGTCGAACCCGACCGCCTGCGCTTCGACTTCAGCCACTTCGAGGCCGTGACGCCGGAGCAGATCGCCGCCATCGAGGACCTCGCCAACGACGAGATCCTCACCAACGCCGAGGCCCGGCACTACGAGGCCACCATGGACGAGGCGCGGGAGAAGGGTGCCATCGCCTTCTTCGGCGACAAGTACGGCGACATCGTGCGGGTGCTCGAGGCCGGGACCCACTCGATCGAGCTCTGTGGCGGCACCCACGTGCGCCGCCTGGGCGACATCGGCCCGGTGAAGATCATCGCCGAGGAGTCGGTGGGATCGAACCTGCGGCGCATCACGGCCATCGCCGGCCACGGACCGGTGCACCGCCTGCGCGAGCGCGAGCAGGAGCTGGCCGCCGTCGCCGACGCAGCCGGGGTGCCGATCACCGATCTCACCGCCGGGGTCGAGCGCCTGCGCGACCAGCTCAAGGACGCCCACGACGAGATCAAGACCCTCCGGCGCTCGGTCGCCGCGGGCCGGGCCGCCGAACTGGCCGCCAGCGCGGTCGATGGCATGGTCATCGCCCGCATCGACGGCACCGACCGCAACGACCTGCGCGACATGGCCACCTCGCTGCGGGACCGGCAGGGCATCCGTGTGGTGGTGCTCGGCGGTGCGCCCGAGGGCGGCGGGGCGGCGCTCGTGGTGGCCACCACCGAGGAGTCCGGGATCCACGCCGGCGAGCTGCTGTCCGACGCCAAGAAGCTGATCCAGGGCGGCGGCTCGAACGACCCGCGTCTCGTGGTGGCCGGCGGGAAGAACGCCGACGGCGTCGGCCCGGCCCTCGACGTCGTGCGCTCGGCGCTCGGAACCTGACGCGCCCATGCGTGCCATCGGTGTCGATCTCGGCACCAAACGAGTGGGCGTGGCGGTGAGCTCCGGCACCCTGGCCACCCCGTACGAGGTGGTTCCCCGATCCGGCGACCGGTCACGCGATCACCGCCGCATCGGCGAGCTGGTGGCCGAGGCCGGCGCCGAGGTGGTGGTCGTCGGTCTGCCCCTGTCGCTCGACGGGTCGATCGGTCCGGCCGCTCGCCGAGCCCTCGACGAGGTCGACGAGCTGGCCAGCGCGCTCGATGTCCCGGTCGAGACCTGGGACGAACGGCTGTCCACCGTCACCGCCGAGCGGTCGCTGTTGGCCCAGGACATGAAGGCCCCGGCCCGACGGCGCGTCGTCGACAAGGTCGCCGCCGCCGTCATCCTCCAGTCGTGGCTCGACGCGAATCAGGAGACGCCATGAGCGACGACGGTTGGAACGACGACGACTGGGCCGAGGACGACTGGGCCGAACACGATCTCGGCCCCGAGGACTGGGACGACCGTGTCGGGCCGGGACCCCTCGACCCCTACGACTCGCGCTACGCCGAGGCCGAGGACTGGATCGATGCCCGTCCCCCCATGAGCTCGGCCAAGCGGGTGCTGCTGGCCCTCGGGGTGGTGGTGATCGTGCTGGCGGTGGCCGCGGCTGGCATCTTCGTGTGGGTCCAGCGCCAGATCGACCCGTCCGGTCCCCAGGGATCGGAGATCGAGCTCGAGGTCGCCAGCGGATCCACCACCGAGGACATCGGGCACCTGCTCGAGGACAACGACGTCATCACCTCGGCGATGGTGTGGAACTACTGGACCCGGCTCGAGGGTGTGGGTCCCTTCGAGGCCGGCTCCTTCGTCTTCCGCCAGCACTCCTCGTTCCAGGAGGCGGTCGACGTGCTCGACGCCGGACCCAAGCCGCCGGAGCTGCAGCGGGTCACCATCCCCGAGGGGCTCACGGTGGCCGAGATCGTCACGCGCCTCGCCGACCCCGCCACCGGCGTCGATCGATGGGACGCGGGCGCGCTCCAGGACGCCGTCGATTCTCCCGACATCCGCTCGAAGTACCAGCCCGACGGCGTCGCGTCCATGGAGGGGATGCTGTTCCCCGACACCTACGAGATCGACGACAAGACCGACGAGCGCACCTTCGTGCGCCGCCTGGTCACCCAGCTCGACACCAATCTCGACGCCCTCGACGTGGAGACCGGGGCCGCGGCCCTCGGCGTGAGCCCGTACCAGATCGTCGTCGTCGCCTCGCTGGTGGAGGAGGAGGCCAAGGTCCCCGAGGACCGGGCCAAGATCGCCCGGGTCATCTACAACCGGCTCGAACAGGGGATCCCCCTCGGCATCGACGCCACCTCCCGGTACCAAGCGGTGCTCGAGGGCCGCAGCCGCGACGACGTGGACTTCGAGTCCGACTCGCCCTACAACACACGGCGGGTCGCGGGCCTGCCCCCCACGCCGATCGCCGCCGCGGGCCGGGCATCGCTCGAGGCGGCACTGAACCCGGAGCCGGGGAAGTGGATCTACTACGTGCTCAAGGACGCCGAGGGTCACCACGCCTTCCTCGAGACGGCCCGAGAGTTCCAGAAGGCCAAGCAGGAGTGCATCCGCCTGGGCCTCGGCTGCGGATGAGCTCCCCGGCGGCGTCGATCTCGGGACGGACCCACCTCGCCGCGGTGATCGGCTGGCCGGTCCGGCACTCGTTGTCGCCGGTGATCCACAACGCCGCATTCGCCGCCGCGGGTCTCGACTGGGTCTACCTGGCCCTGCCCGTGCCACCCGGTTCGGCGCCGGCCGCGATCACGGGCATGGCCGCGCTCGGTATCGAGGGCCTGTCGGTGACCATGCCCCACAAGGCCCCGGTGGCGGCCGCGCTCGACCACCTCACCGACGACGCGGTGGCCCTCGGGGCCGTGAACTGCGTGTTCCGAGACGGCGATCGGATCGTGGGTGACAACACCGACGGTGGGGGCTTCGTCGACTCCCTCGGCGACGACGGGATCGTTCCCGCCGGCATGCGGTGCCTGGTGGTGGGCGCCGGAGGGGCGGCGCGAGCCGTCGTGCGATCCCTGGCCGCCTCCGGCGCGGCCGAGGTGGCGGTGCTCGCTCGCCGGGCCGGACCGGCGGCGGCCGCGGCCGCCCTGGCCGGGACAGTCGGCGCGATCGGGACCGACGGCCACCTCTCCGCCGCCGATCTGGTCGTCAACGCCACCCCCGTGGGGATGGGAGACGACGACGGGCTGGCGTTCGATCCGGACCGGTGCCGACCCGACGCCGTGGTCGCCGATCTGGTGTACCACCCCGCCGCCACCCCTCTGTTGGAGCACGCCGCGGCGTGCGGCCTGCGCACGGTCGGCGGCATCGGGATGCTCGCCCACCAGGCCGCCCGGGCCTTCTCCCGCTGGACCGGCCTCGACGCGCCCGTCGAGGTCATGGTCGCTGCGGCCCGGGCCGGCCTCACCTGAAGCCGCGGCGACTTCCGGATTTTCCTACAGAACACGCCTTCGGCGGCCGATACCGGATCCAAGCGATGCAAGCTTGCCCCGGGAGGTGTGGCTGTGGCCCTACAAGGGACACTCGAGACGTTCAGCGTGCCGGAAGTCCTCCGACTTCTGTCTGGCACCAGGAAGACCGGACTCCTCGCCCTGGAGGGCGACCGGGGTGTCGGCAACGTGTGGCTGCACGAGGGGCGCATCGTCAGCGCGCTGTCCGACCACGAGCAGGGCGAGAAGATCGAGGCCGTACTGTTCGACCTGCTCCGCTTCGAAGACGGATCCTTCGTGTTCGAGACCGATTCCGAGCCGGACGAGGAACCGACCCAGGACGTCGACGTCGAAGAGGCGCTGGTCGAGGCCGAGCGGCTGCTCGAGGAGTGGCGCGAGATCGAGTCCGTGGTCCCGTCGCTCGACGTCACCGTCCGCCTGGTCGAGGAGCTCAGCGACGAGTCGGTGACGGTCACCGCCGAGCAGTGGCGCTCCCTCGCCATCCTGGGGGGCGGGGTCACGGCCCGACGCCTCGGTGCCCGCCACGACATGGGCGAGTTCGACGTCTCCCGCCTCGTCCGCGACCTCGTGGAGGCCGGGCTGGTCGAGGTCAGCCTCGATGCTGCGACCGAACCGGCGGCGGAGACCTCCGATGCCGATCCCGCCACCACGGATCGCTTCGACGCGGACCGCCCGCTCGTCGACCACGACCTCTCGCACGACGAGGTCGCGACCCTGGGTCAGAACCTGGCCGGGTTCGTCGCCCGTGGCTCGCAGGACGATGACGAGACCGCCTCGCCGCAGGCCGACACCGACGACGCCACGCACGACGACACGGTTGACGACGCCACGCACGACGACACGGTTGACGACGACACGGTTGACGACGACCGCGACGAGGTGGCCGCCATCGACGACACGGCCGCCCCGTACGCCGAGTCAGCCGAGGCCGACGATGCCAGTGACGACGGAGGCGACGGCGAACCGGCCACCGAGGCATCGCCGGGGGAGTTCCTCAGCCAGCTGGCGAGCCTCACGCCGAAGACCGCGGCGGCCGCCATGGCCGACGACGTGGCCGCCGAACCGGCTGCCGAGACCGACGGTGACGAGGAGATCAACCGCAACCTGCTGCTCAAGTTCCTCTCCTCGGCGAAGAACTAGCCGAGTCATCGGCCCTGACGGGCCGACGCCCCGGCGTCGGGGCCCCTGTTCACCTGCGCGATGGGCGGGCGACCGTATGGTGACGGCGTGGATGCTGCCCAGGTCGTCGTCGCCGGACTCGCCGGCATCCCGGTCGGATCGCTGCTCAACCGGCTGATCGTCCGCGAGCCGGGCTACGTGATCACCGATCCGGGTGATCTCCCCGAGGGGGCCGACCCGGCGCTGCTCGACGAGCTCGAGCCGATGCCCGAGGTCGGCACCGTGCCGGTGGTTGCCGTGGTGCGGCCCGCCACGTGGTCGCCGCGGTGGTTCCCGCTCACCGAAGTGGTCACCGCCGGCCTCTTCGCGCTCACCGCGCACCGCATCACCGCTGGGGTGGTGACCCTGTCGGTCCTCGTGCTGGTGACGGCGCTCGTCGCCCTGGCCGCCATCGACTTCCGCGTCTACCGCATCCCGGATCGCATCAACTTCCCGGCCATGGCCGTCGGCGCGGCGTCGATCGTCGTGGCCTCGCTGTGGCTCGACGTGCCAGGGGCCATCGCCGGCGCCGCCTTCGGGGGCGTGAGCTACGCCGCCATCCTGTTCCTGGCCCACATCGTCTACCCCCGGGGCATGGGCTGGGGTGACGTCAAGCTGGCGTGGCTGATGGGGTTCTACCTCGGCTGGTTCGGCTGGGTCTCGGGATCGGTCGTCGAGCAGCTCCTGTGGTCGTTCCGCTTCGTGCTGATGGGAGCGGCGTTCGGCTCGATCATCGGTGTCGTGATCGGGGGCATCTACGCTCTCATCCGCCGCTCGGCGAAGGTCGTCTTCCCGTACGGCCCATCGTTGGCCGTGGGCTGCCTCATCGTGGTGCTGTGGGCGTCGGAGTTCCGCTGAGCGCTGACCGCCGGCCCCCAGAAGGCTTCGTTGCGGGCCACCCGACCGCTCTACGCTCCGTCTGATGCTGCGCTTCCTGACCGCGGGTGAGTCGCACGGCCAGGGCCTCGTGGTCGTGGTCGAGGGACTTCCCGCGGGCCTGCCGATCACGGTGGAGGAGATACAGGGCGAGCTGGCTCGCCGGCGGCTCGGCTACGGCCGCGGCCCGCGGATGCGCTTCGAGCAGGACGAACTGACCTTGATCGGCGGCGTCCGCCACGGCCGCACCCTGGGGTCGCCCGTGGCCATCGAGATCGCCAACTCCGAGTGGAAGCGGTCCGACAAGTGGCACGAGGAGATGTCGCCGGCGCCGGGCCGGACGGCACATCCCGAGACCCAACCGCGCCCCGGACACGCCGACCTGGCCGGCATGCAGAAGTACGGCTTCACCGACGCCCGCGACGTGCTCGAGCGGGCGTCGGCGCGGGAGACGGCGGCCCGGGTCGCGGCGGGCACCGTGGCCAAGGCGCTGTTGGCCCAGCTCGGCATCGGGATCATCAGCCACGTGATCCAGATCGGCTCGGCGCGCACCGCGTCCTCGGCCCGGCCCGCGCCCGGTGACGTCGAGACCGTCGATGCCGACGAGGTCCGGTGCTTCGATCCGACCGCCACCGCCGCCATGGTCGAGGAGATCAAGGCCGCGGCCAAGGACGGCGACTCCCTCGGTGGCATCGTCGAGATCCTCGCCTACGGCGTCCCGGTCGGGCTGGGGAGCCACGTGCACTGGGATCGCAAGCTCGACGGCATGCTGGCCCAGGCCCTGATGAGCATCCAGGCCGTCAAAGGGGTCGAGATCGGCGACGGCTTCGACGTGGCCGGCCGGCGGGGGAGCGCAGCCCACGACCCCATCTCGTGGTCCGACGAGCACGGCTACACGCGTGAGTCCACCCTGGCCGGAGGCGTCGAGGGGGGCATCACCTCGGGCGAGCTCGTGGTGGCGCGGGCCGCCATGAAGCCGCTGGCATCGCTCAACAAGCCGGTGCTCAAGACGGTCGACACCGTCACCAAGGAGGAGACGGTGTCGTTCAAGGAACGCACCGACGTCACCGCCGTGCCGGCCATGGGCGTCGTGGCCGAGACCATGATGGCGCTGGTCCTCGCCGGCGAGGTCACCCGCAAGTTCGGTGGCGATTCCCTCGACGAGCTGCTGCGCAACCACGCCGCCTACCTCGCGTCGCTGTAGGTCGGCCGTGTCGAAGCACGACCCGCGTCACCTCGTCCTCGTCGGCCTCATGGCCACGGGCAAGTCGACGGTGGGCCAGCTCGTCGCCCGCGACCTGGGACGTCCCCTCGTCGACTCCGACGCCCAGGTCGAGGCCCGCACGGGACGTACCGTCCGGGAGATCTGGCGGATGGACGGCGAACCCGCGTTCCGCGCGCTGGAGGCCGAGGCGCTCGCCGCCGCCCTCGACGACCCCGAGCCCTCGGTCGTCGCCGCCGCCGGAGGTGTCGTGCTCCGGGCCGAGAACCGCAGGCGGCTGGAGGCCGACGACGTCGAGGTGGTGTGGCTGCGGGCCGATCCGGCCACCCTCGATCGCCGCATCCGGGCGTCGGGAGACACCCATCGTCCGCTGCTCGACGACGATCCGGAGGGCATGCTGGAGCACATGGCGGCCGAACGGACCCAGCTCTACGAATCGGTCGCCGATCGCATCGTCGATGTCGACGACCTGGCGCCCGTCGAGGTGGCCCGGATCATCGTCGACGGCAGCCCGGCGGGACACCGGTCGTGATCGGCATCGAGATCCCGGTCCCCGGCCGCAGCTACGAGGCCCTGGTCGGCCGAGGCGTGCTCACCGAGCTGGCCGGGCTGGTGCCCGCCGGCGCGACCCGGGCCGCGATCGTGACCCAGCCCGACATCGGCGTCCACGTCGACCCGGGAATCGACCACCGCACCTTCGTCATGGCCACCGGCGAGGAAGCCAAGTCGCTGGCCACGGTCGAGCAGCTGTGCCGGTCGTGGGCCACCTGGGGCCTGACCCGACGCGACGTGGTGGTGGCCGTCGGCGGCGGGGTGGTCACCGACACGGCCGGGTTCGCGGCGTCGGCCTATCACCGGGGTGTCGCGGTGATCCACGTGCCCACCACGCTGCTGGGCATGATCGACGCCGCCATCGGAGGCAAGACCGGGGTGAACCTGCCCGAGGGGAAGAACCTGGTCGGGGCGTTCTGGCAGCCGCACGGCGTCCTGTGCGACCTCGACACGCTCGCCACGCTCCCGCCTCGCGAGTACCGCTCGGGCCTCGGCGAACTGGTCAAGTACCGGTTCCTGCCCGGCGGCGAGGGTCTCGACGACCTGCCCCTCGACGACCAGGTGGCCACCTGCATCCGGATCAAGGCCGCGGTGGTCGCTGACGACGAGCGGGAGGGGGGCCGGCGCGCCATCCTCAACTACGGCCACACCCTCGCCCACGCCATCGAGACCGCGGGCACCTACGACCTCCGTCACGGCGAGGCGGTGGCCGTCGGGCTCGTCTACGCCGCCGCCGTGGCCCGCCGTCTCGGCCGCATCGACGACCAGCGGGTCGCGCTCCACCGCGCGGTGCTCGAGCGCAGCGAGCTGCCCACCCGGCTGCCCGAAGGCCTGTCGGTCGACGAGTTGGTGATCCTGATGGGCCGGGACAAGAAGGCCGTCGACGGGCTGACATTCGCGCTCGACGGTCCCCGCGGTGTCGAAGTGGTGGCTGGCGTCGATCCCGATGTCGCCCGAGCCGCACTGGACGATGTTCGATGAGGAGGTGGCGATGAGCTCGATCCTGCTGCTCAGCGGGCCCAACCTGGACCTGCTCGGCATACGAGAACCCGACGTCTACGGAACGGCGACGCTGGATGACCACGTGCTCGCGGCCTCGCAAGCTGCCGCCACCGCCGGCCACACCGTCGAGCACCTCCAGTCCAACCACGAAGGGGTGCTGGTCGACGCCATCCGCGACGCCCGCGGCCGTCACGCCGCCATCGTGATCAACGCCGGGGCGTTCACGCACTACGCCTGGGCCATCCACGATGCCCTCGCCGCCTTCGACGGTCCCGTCGTCGAGCTGCACATCTCGAACCCCGACGCCCGGGAGTCGTGGCGCCGCACCTCGGTCGTCTCCCCGGTCGCCACCGGCGTCATCAGCGGCTTCGGCGGGCACGGGTACACGCTGGCGATCGAGGCCGTGACGAGGATCCTCGACCATGGGTGAGCCCGCGATGCCGCCGATGGAGACCAGCCAGCGCATCCCCCGGTTGCGGGAGCGACTCGCCGACGAGGGCTGCGATGCGATCGTGGTCTCCGACCTGGCCAACATCCGCTACCTCACCGGCTTCACCGGATCGAACGCCGCCCTGCTCGTCACCGCGGACTCGGTCACCTTCGTCACCGACGGCCGGTACCGGACCCAGTCGGCGGAGCAGCTCGAGCAGGCCGGCGTCGAAGCCAGCATCGCCATCGGCAACGACCCCGGCCCGGAGCTGCGCACCGCGGCGCGTGGCATCACCCGCATCGGCCTCGAGGCCGACACCGTCTCGTGGGCCGAGCATCGCCGGTGGTCGACCGACGTGTTCTCCTGGGCGCACCTCGTCCCGACCGAGGGGCTCGTGCTGCGCATGCGCGCCGTCAAGGACGACGGCGAGGTGGCCCGGCTCGAGCGCGCCTCCGAGATCGCGGACCGAGCGCTCGCCGACGTCCGCCACCGGCTCCACGACGCGGTGACCGAGGCGATGTTCCGCCGCGAGCTCGAGGAGGCGATGGCCGACCACGGCGCCGATGCCCCGTCGTTCGAGACCATCGTGGCCAGCGGCCCGAACGGGGCCAAACCCCACGCCCGGCCCACCGATCGGGTCATCGGCGCCACCGGGGTGGGCGAGCTGGTGGTGATCGACTTCGGGGCCACCTACGACGGCTATCACTCGGACATGACCCGCACGCTGGCGGTGGGCGAGCTGTCCGAGACCCAGGTGCGCATGGTCGACGTGGTCCGTCGGTCACAGGCCGCGGGCGTCGCCACCGTGCGCACCGGTGCCCGGGGCGTCGACGTCGACGCGGCCTGCCGCGCCGTCATCGACGAGGCCGGATGGGGCGACGCGTTCATCCACGGCACCGGGCACGGCATCGGACTCGTGATCCACGAGGAGCCGCGCCTGTCGGCCTCGTCGAAGGACATCCTCGCCCCCGGCCACTGCGTGACCGTCGAACCCGGCGTGTACCTCCCCGAGCACGGCGGCGTCCGCATCGAGGACTCCGTCGTGGTCACCGCCACCGGCTGCCGGCCCCTCACCAACGCCCCGTACGAGTAGGAGGAAGAAGTACTGAGCCAGGTCGGCGTCGGGAGCGCGCCGGCAAGCCGGCGCGAGCAGCCGACACGACTGCGGCGGAGCCGCAGGCCCTGAGCACGGTCGGCGGAGCCGCAGGCCCTGAGCATTTGCGCACTGGACTCTCGACCTTCATCCTGTCGGGATGGCGTCGACCAACGATCTGAAGAACGGTATGTGCCTCGATCTGCCCGAGGGGCTCATGCAGGTGGTGGAGTTCCAGCACGTCAAACCGGGCAAGGGCGGTGCGTTCGTGCGCACGACGCTCAAGAACGTGCGCACCGGCCAGGTGATCGACAAGACGTTCCGATCGGCCGAGAAGGTCGAGCAGGCCAAGATCGATCGCCGCGAATGGCAGTACCTGTACCGGGACGGTGCCGACTACGTGTTCATGGACCAGGAGACCTTCGAGCAGATGCACGTGGCACCCGAGACCCTCGGCGAGGCCACCAACTACATCACCGAGGGCGCCACACCGTCGCTCATGATGTACGGCGACGAGATCGTCGGCGTCGAGATGCCACCGTCGGTGGAGCTCACCGTGGCCGAGACCGAACCCGGCCTGCAGGGCGACCGTTCGTCCGGTGGGACCAAGCCCGCCACCCTGGAGACAGGGATGCTCGTCCAGGTGCCCCTGTTCATCGAGACGGGCGAGAAGCTCAAGATCGACACCCGCACCGGCGAATACCAGTCCCGGGCCTGAGGCGTGGTCACCGCTGCGACGCGCCGGGAGGCACGCGAACGCGCCGTCGAACTGCTCTACGAGGCCGACACCAAGGCGATCGACGTCTCGCAGGTGGTCGACGACCTGCCCCTGACGCCGGACGCCTACGCCCTCGAGTTGGCCTACGGCGTGATCGACCACCAGATCGAGCTCGATGCGCTGCTCGGGCGCTACGCCAGGCGCTGGCCCGTGGCGCGCATGGCGGTCACCGACCGGACGGTGCTGCGCCTCGGGGCCTTCGAGCTGGCGACCCAGCCCGACGTACCCACCGGTGCGGCGCTGTCCGAGGCCGTCGAGCTCGGCGGGCGTTACGGGAGCACCGACGAGACGTCGAAGTTCGTGAACGGCATCCTGGCCGCGGTCGCCGAGGAGGTCCGCGGCGGTGACCGCCCATGGCACCCGATCGACGTCGTGGTCTTCGACATGGACGGCGTGATCCGTCACTGGTTGCCCGAGCACCTCGCTGAGGCCGAGACCCGACTCGGGCTGACGCCCGGCGCCATCGCCAAGGCCGCCTTCGCCCAACCCCTGTTCCGCGATGCGATGCTGGGCACCCACACCGCGGAGGAGTGGTCGATACGCATCGGCCACGCCATCGCCGCCGACGCCGGCCCCGGTTCCTCGGTCGATCCCGAGGCCGTGGCCCAGGTGTGGCTCGAATCGCGCTGGCGGGTCGACGGCGACATCGTCGAGGTGGTGGCCTCCCTCCACGCGGCCGGCACCAGGATCGCCGTGTTCTCGAACGCCTCGACCAAGCTCGAGTCCGACCTGGTGGAGATGGAGCTGGGCGACGTCTTCGGCGTCGTGGCCAACTCGTCCCGGCTCGGTGCGATGAAGCCCGATGCCGAGGCCTTCCGCCAGGTGACCGCGATGGTCGACGCCGCGCCCGAGAAGATCCTGTTCGTGGACGATCGTCCCGACAACGTGACCGGCGCCGTCGACGCGGGCTGGCACGCGGTCGAGATGCGCGGAGCGGCCCGGCTCGCCGCCATCCTCCGACGACTCTCCGTACCCGGTGCTCCCGAAGCCGCCTGACGGGCTCCGTCACTGGCGGCTGGCCGACGCGCCCGCCCTGGAGGCGGCGTGGGCCGACCCGTCGATCCGGCTCTGGAACCCGCCACCGGAGTCGGCGGACGCCGCCTCGTGGATCATGCGGTGCGAGGAGCGGTGGTCGTTGGGTCTGTCGCTCGACTTCGTGATCGACGTCGACGGTGCGGTCGGCGGCGAGGTCGGGCTGCGCAACTTCAGCCACGACCCTGATCGGGCCGAACTGGGCGTGTGGCTGGCCCCGGGCGCGCGAGGTCACGGACGAGCCACCCGCTCCGTCGAGGCGGTGGCCGAATGGGCCCACGACGAGCTCGGCCTCGACCAGGTGTGGTGTCGCACCGCGGTGGGCAACGAACGGGCGCGCGCCCTGTTCGCCCGCGCCGGTTGGAACCGCCTGGGAAAGTCCGACGGCCACGTCGTCTGGTCGCGCTGAGAACGGAGAAGAGGAGCTCGGCGGCCGCGGTGCTAGGTTGCCCTCCTGACCGTGAAGCGGGTCCTGTGAGGCCCGTACGGACAGGAAGGAACGCCGATGGCGGAACGTGAACGAAGGCTCAAACGCCCCTCCGGGGGCGTTTTCGTCGCCCGGAGCCGCGTGATGGACGCCGACGACATGGGCCGGGCCACCCGTCGCATGGCGCACGAGATCATCGAGGCCAACGCCGGGCTCGACGACGTGTGCCTGATCGGCCTCCAGACCGGCGGCGTCCCGCTGGCCCGGCGCTTGGCCGACTCGCTCGCCGAGATCGCCCATGCCGACGACGACACCTTCGAGGTGCCGATGGGGCGCCTCGACGTCGCCTTCCACCGTGACGACATCGGACTGCGGCCCACGCTGCCCGAGGCCATCACCGACGTGCCGTTCCACCTCGACGACAAGGTGGTGGTCCTGGTCGACGACGTGCTGTTCACGGGCCGGACCATCCGGGCCGCCCTCGACGCCCTGACCTCCTTCGGCCGGCCCCGTGCCGTGCAGCTGGCGGTCATGATCGACCGCGGCCACCGGGAGCTGCCGATCCGCCCCGACTACGTGGGGAAGAACCTCCCGACACGACGCGACGAGATCGTCGACGTCACCGACGACGGCGTCGACCTCGGGGAGCTGAACTGATGGCCGTGCTGCTTGGTCCGTCTTCGTCGCTCCGCTCCTCGACGAACGCCGTTGCACGGAGCCGCGTTGCACGCGTCGTTCGCACGGCTCGGGCTGGCGCCCTCACCGAACGGGGTGTTGCATGACCGACCTCCTGTCCATCTCGGACCTGGATCGTGCCGACGTCGAGCAGCTGCTCGACCTCACCGATCACTTCGTCGAGGTGTCGGCCCGGCCCATCCCGAAGGTGCCGGCCCTGCGAGGCAAGACGGTGGTCAGCCTCTTCTACGAGGACTCGACCCGGACCCGCCTCAGCTTCGAGACGGCGGCCAAGCGGCTCTCGGCCGACACCATGAACTTCTCGGTGTCGACCTCCTCGGTCAAGAAGGGGGAGTCGCTACGTGACACCGCGCTCACCATCGAGGCGATGGGGATCGACTGCATCGTGGTGCGCCACAAGTCATCCGGTGTGCCCGTGGCAGCTCACCGGCTGGGTGGACGCCTCCGTGGTCAACGCCGGCGATGGCTGGCACGAGCACCCGACCCAGGCCCTGCTCGACTGCTACACGCTGCGCCAGCACAAGGGCACCCTCGACGGCATCCACATCGCCATCGTCGGCGACATCAAGCACAGCCGGGTGGCGCGCTCCGACATCGCCGCGTTCACCAAGCTCGGGGCCGAGGTGACCCTCGTCGCGCCGCCCACGCTGCTGCCGCCCGCCGTCGACACGTTCCCGGTGCGGGTGAGCCACGACCTCGACGCCGTGCTGCCCACCGCCGATGCCGTCTACCTGCTGCGGATGCAGCGAGAGCGGATGACCGAGGCCCTCGTGCCCACCCTGCGCGAGTACACGGCGTGCTACGGGCTCACGACCCGCCGTGCCGTTCCTGCTCCGCGACGACGCCGTCGTCATGCACCCGGGAC
This sequence comes from uncultured Acidimicrobiaceae bacterium, assembly GCA_963747745.1. Classification (GTDB taxonomy): domain Bacteria; phylum Actinomycetota; class Acidimicrobiia; order Acidimicrobiales; family Salinilacustritrichaceae; genus Salinilacustrithrix. The sequence continues at coordinate 120,259 of CAVVGJ010000014.1, read as the reverse complement.
CGATGAACCGGGGGGTGGAGATCGACGGCGACATCGCCGATCTGGCCCACTCGGTGATCATCGACCAGGTGCGCAACGGGGTGTCCGTCCGCATGGCCGTCCTGTTCCTGCTGCTCGGGTCGGGTTCGGACCTGCTCGGCGCCGTTCCCGAACCGGAAGGAGTCTGATGGCATCCGGTGCCCGACCCGTGCTGGCGATCAAGGGTGGGAGGTTGGTCGACGCCACGGGCGTCCGCTCGGGCGATGTCGTCGTCGGAGCCGACGGGACCATCGTCGCGGTGGGTCCCGACCTCGACGCCCCCGACGTCATCGATGCCGGCGGGTGCGTCGTCAGCCCGGGCTTCGTGGACATCCACACCCACCTCCGTGAGCCCGGGCAGGAGGAGGCCGAGACCATCGAGACCGGCGCGAGGGGCGCCGCGGTCGGTGGCTACACCTGCATCCTCGCCATGCCGAACACGAACCCGGCCATCGACTCGGCCGCGGTCGCTCGCGAGGTCCTCGATCTCGGCCGCTCCGCGCCGTGCGACGTTCGCACCTCGGGGGCCATCACCGTGGACCGGGCCGGCGAGCAGCTGGCGCCGATGGCCGAGCTCGCCGCGCTGGGTGTCCGGTTCTTCACCGACGACGGCACCGGTGTGCAGGACAACCGGCTCATGCGGCGGGCGATGGAGTACGCGTCCGGGCTGGGCGTCACGTTGGCGCAGCACTGCGAGGACGCCGCGCTCTGCGGCGGCGGCCACATGCACGAGGGCGAGTGGTCGGCCAAGCTCGGCCTCGCCGGCCAACCCGCCGAGGCCGAGGAGCTGATGGTGATGCGCGACATCGCCCTGGCTCGGCTCACCGGCGCACGCGTGCACTTCCAGCACATGTCCACGGCCGGGTCGATGGCGATGATCGCCGGCGCCAAGGCCGGGGGCCTCGCCGTCACCTGCGAGGCCACGACCCACCACTTCACGCTCACTCACGCCAACTGCGCCACCTACGACCCCGTGTTCAAGGTCAACCCGCCACTGCGAACCGCTGACGACGTCGCTGCGGTCAAGCGTGCCCTCGCCGACGGCACCGTCGACTGCATCGCCACCGACCACGCTCCCCACGCCCCCGACACCAAGGAACAACCCTTCGACGAGGCACCGCCCGGCATGCTCGGGCTCGAGACCGCCCTCGCCCTCGCCCTGACCGAGCTCGACCTCGAGGTCGAGGAGGTGGTCGCCCTGCTGTCGTGGAAGCCGGCCGCCATCATCGGGGTGGATGACCGGCACGGCCGGCCCATCCTGGAAGGCAACCCCGCCAACCTCACCATCTTCGATCCGCAGGAGGAATGGACCATCGACGCATCCACCATGCAGAGCCGCAGCCGCAACACGCCCTACGCCGGGCGACGGGTGCGAGGACGGGTTCGCCACACGATCCTCGACGGCGAAGTGGTCGTGCGCAACGGGGAGCCGACCCGATGAGCCCGGGCCCCATACGCGACGCCGCCCTGGTGCTCGCCGACGGATCGACGTTCGAAGGCGAATGGATCGGAGCAGATCCGGCCAACGGATACACCTCGGGTGAGGTCGTCTTCAACACCGCGCTCACGGGCTACCAGGAGATCATCACCGATCCGTCCTACGCCGGCCAGATCATCACCTTCACCTATCCGCACATCGGGAACTACGGGGTGACGCCGGCCGACGACGAGAGCCGCCAGGCGTTCTGCCGGGGGGTGATCATCCGCGACCTGGCCCGGCGGCGGAGCAACTGGCGCAGCGACGAGGACCTCGACACCTACCTGGCGCGTCTCGGGATTCCGGCGATCGGCGGGATCGACACCCGCCGACTCACGCGGCTGCTCCGGGAGAGCGGCGCCATCCCGGGCGCGTTCGGGCCGCTCGACCGCACCGACGAGGCCACGCTCAAGCAGGCCGCAGCCGACGAGCCCGGGACCACCGGCGTCGATCTCGTCGCCCAGGTCACCACGTCCGAGCCCTATGTCGTGCCCCGCACCGGGTCCGGTCCCGAGCTGGTGGTGGCGGCCTACGACTTCGGCATCAAGACCTCGATCCTGCGCCAGCTGGCCGAGTTCGCCACCGTGCACGTGTTCCCCGCGTCGGCCTCCACCGACGACCTCCTCGCCGTCGAGCCCGACGGGATCTTCCTGTCGAACGGGCCCGGTGACCCCGAGGTGGTCGTCGGCGCCACCGCCGAGATCCGCCGCCTGCTCGAGGGCCCGGTGGGCGAGGGCCGGCTCCCGCTGTTCGGGATCTGCCTCGGCCACCAGATCCTGGGTCTGGCCGCCGGCGCCCGCACGGTGAAGTTGCCCTTCGGCCACCACGGCGGCAACCACCCCGTCCGCGACATCGGCTCCGGCCGGATCGACATCACGAGCCAGAACCACAACTTCGCCGTCGACCCCGACAGCCTCGGCGGCATCGGGGCCATGACGCACGTGAACCTGAACGACGGCGTGTGCGAGGGCCTGCGCCTCACCGACGCCCGGGCGTGGTCGGTCCAGCACCATCCCGAGGCCGGCCCCGGCCCCCACGACGCCCGCCACCTGTTCGCCGCCTTCCACACCGAGATGACCCAATGAACGTTCTTGTCACCGAAATGGTGCTCCCCATGACCGAAACACCGACAAGAACGGGTGGGGGGGTGCGCTGATGCCTCGCCGCGACGACATCGAGTCGATCCTCCTGCTGGGATCGGGGCCGATCGTGATCGGCCAGGCCTGCGAGTTCGACTACTCCGGGACCCAGGCGTGCAAGGTCCTGCGTGAAGAGGGCTACCGGGTCATCCTGCAGAACTCGAACCCGGCCACGATCATGACCGACCCCGAGTTCGCCGACGCCACCTACGTCGAGCCGCTCGACCTCGAGCACGCCAGCCGCATCATCGAACAGGAGCGACCCGACGCGGTGCTCTCGACCCTGGGGGGCCAGACCGGCTTGAACCTGGCCATGGAGCTGTTCGAGGCCGGCATCATCGGTGTCCCGGGCACGCCGGAGATGATCGGCGCCAACGCCGAGGCCATCGCCACCGCCGAGGACCGCGAGCGGTTCAAGGAGGCCATGGTCGGGATCGGGCTCGACGTGCCGTCGTCGGCCACCGCCCACACCATGGAGGAAGCCCACCAGGTCATCACCCAGATCGGCCTCCCCGTGGTCATCCGGCCCGCGTACATCCTCGGCGGCAAGGGCACCGGCATCGCGTCGACGCCGGCCGAGTTCGAGCGCATGGCCCGCTTCGGTCTCGAGTCCAGCCCCATCTCCGAGATCCTCATCGAGGAGTCGATCAAGGGGTGGAAGGAGTACGAGCTCGAGGTCATGCGCGACCGGGCCGACAACTGCGTGATCATCTGCTCGATCGAGAACATCGACCCCATGGGTGTGCACACCGGCGACTCGATCACGGTGGCCCCCGCGCAGACGCTCTCCGATGTCGAGTACCAGCTGATGCGCGACGCCGCCTTCGCCTGCATCCGGCGGGTCGGTGTGGAGACGGGCGGGTCCAACGTCCAGTTCGCCATCAACCCCGAGAACGGCGACATGGTCGTGATCGAGATGAACCCCCGCGTCTCGCGGTCCAGCGCGCTGGCCTCGAAGGCCACCGGGTTCCCCATCGCCAAGATCGCAGCCAAGCTGGCCGTGGGCTACACGCTCGACGAGATCCCCAACGACATCACCCGCAAGACGCCGGCCAGCTTCGAGCCCACCATCGACTACGTCGTCACCAAGGTGCCCCGGTGGGCGTTCGAGAAGTTCCCCGGCCAGGGCGATGTCCTCGGCACGTCGATGCAGTCGGTGGGCGAGGCGATGGCCATCGGGCGCACGTTCCCCGAGTCCATGCAGAAGGCGCTGCGGTCGCTCGAGCAGGGTCGCTACGGCCTCAACTGCGACCCCGGCGAGACGCCCCTCGACGACCTCGACCTCGACGAGCTCGTGCGGCGGGCCTCCATCGGCACGCCCGATCGGCCCTTCCAGCTCGAGGCCGCCCTGCGCCGGGGCGTCAGCCTGGAACGAGTCGCCGAGGAGACCAAGGTCGACCCGTGGTTCCTCGACCAGCTCATGCGCATCGTCGACGAGCGGGCGCACCTCGCCGAGGTCGGCTTCGAGGCCGTCAGCCGGGCGGAGCTGCGCCGAGCCAAGCGTCTCGGCTTCAGCGATGCCCAGCTCGGCTACCTGTGGTCGGTGCCGGAGTCCGACGTGCGGGCCCGCCGTCTCGAGCTGGGACTGACCCCCACCTACAAGACCGTCGACACCTGTGCGGCCGAGTTCGAGGCCGCGACGCCCTACCACTACTCGACCTGGGAGGACGACGACGAGGTGACGCACGGCGATCGCCCGGTCGTCATCATCCTCGGCTCCGGACCCAACCGGATCGGCCAGGGCATCGAGTTCGACTACTGCTGCGTCCACGCCAGCTTCGCCCTGCGCGACGCCGGGTTCGAGACCGTGATGATCAACTGCAACCCGGAGACCGTGTCCACCGACTACGACACCTCCGACCGGCTCTACTTCGAGCCGCTGACCTACGAGGACACCATGTCCGTCGTCGAGGCCGAGCGGGCCGCCGGGCACCTCACCGGGATCATCGTCAGCCTCGGTGGCCAGACGCCGCTCAAGCTCGCCGACGAGCTCCCGGCGGAGCTGGTGCTCGGCACCAGCCCGGGCTCCATCGACCTGGCCGAGGACCGCGACCGGTGGAACCGGCTGTGCTCCCAGCTCGAGATCCCCCAGCCCGCCGGCGGCACCGCCACCGACCTCACCGACGCCCGGGGCATCATCGACCGCATCGGCTACCCGGCGCTCCTGCGGCCCAGCTACGTGCTCGGGGGCCGGGCCATGGAGATCGTCTACGACGACGAGGCCCTGGCCCGGGCCATGGAGGAGCTGGCCGGCTTCGGTTCGCTCGGCCGCGAAGGTGGGCTGTCGGCCGAGCGCCCGGTCCTGATCGATCGCTTCCTCGAGGAGGCGACCGAGGTCGATGTCGACGCCATCCGCGACCACACCGGCGACGTCGTCATCGGCGGCGTCATGGAGCACGTCGAGGAGGCCGGGGTGCACTCGGGCGACTCGGCGTGTTCGATCCCGCCCCACTCGCTCTCGGACGCCACCGTCGAGGTCATCGAGAGCCACACCCGCAAGATCGCCGAGGCGCTCGACGTGCGGGGGTTGATCAACGTCCAGTACGCGGTCAAGAACGGCCAGGTGTTCGTGATCGAGGCCAACCCGCGCGCCAGTCGCACCGTTCCCTTCGTCGCCAAGGCCACGGGGGTGTCGCTGGTGAAGATCGCGTCGCGCGTCATGGTCGGCGCCACGCTGGCCGAGCTGCGCGAGGAAGGTCTGCTCGTCGAGTCGATCCTGCCGTTCCGCACCGGGCAGGGCGACCACGTCGCGGTCAAGGAGGCGGTACTGCCCTTCAACCGGTTCCCCGATGCCGACCAGGTGCTGGGGCCCGAGATGCGCTCGACCGGCGAGGTCATGGGCATCGACCGCACCTTCGGCCTCGCCTTCGCCAAGAGCCAGGTGGCCGCGGGCGAGCGGTTGCCGGCCAGCGGCACCGTGTTCTTCAGCCTCGCCGACCGCGACAAGCCCCAGGGGCGCATCGCCGCCCGGTCCTTCGTCGACCAGGGCTTCCAGATCGTCGCCACGGAGGGGACGGCAGCCGACTTCGAGGGCGCCGGCATCCCGGTGGCCACCCGGGTGGCCAAGCTCAGCGCGAACGAGACCGGTGAGACCGCCGTCGACCTGATCGACGCCGGCAAGATCGACCTGGTGGTGAACTGCCCCCGCGGCCGTGGCCCCCGGGCCGACGGCGACTACATCCGCTCGGCGGCCGCCTCCAACCAGATCCCACTGCTGACCACGGCCGCCGCGGCCGTCGCCGCCGCAGAAGGCATCCTCGACCGCGGCGCGCACGTGGGCCGGGTCCGATCGCTGCAGGACTACCACCGTGATGCTGAGCTGCCCGCGACACCAGCTGTTCTGGTCCGGTCACTCGCGTCGCTGTGGCGTGGCGCCGCCGATGACCGACCTAGAACGAGATGGGGGGCGTCGATGGTGACGGTGCGCATCGGCTCGGTGACCCTGCCCAACCCGGTGATGACCGCGTCGGGGACGGCCGGCTACGGCACCGAACTGGCCGCGTACGTCGACCTGGGATCCCTCGGCGCGGTGGTCACCAAGTCCCTGGCGCACTTCGCGTGGGACGGCAACCCGGCGCTGCGGACCCATGGCACCTGGGGCGGGATGCTCAACTCCGTCGGGCTCCAGGGCCCCGGCGTGGAGGCCTGGAAGCAGCACCAGCTCCCGGAGCTGCTCGAAACGGGAGCACGGGTGGTGGTGTCGATCTGGGGTCGATCCGTGGCCGACTACGCCCGCGCCGCCGACCTGCTCGCCGACTGTCCCGATCAGGTCGTGGCGGTCGAGCTCAACCTGTCGTGCCCCAACACCGAGGCCGGCGGGGCGCTGATCGCCCATGACCCGGAGGCCTCGGCCGCGGTGGTGGCGGCGTCGCGTGGCTGTGGCCGGCCGATGTGGGCCAAGCTCAGCCCCAACACCGACCGCATCGTGGAGGTGGCCGGCGCCGTGCACGAGTCCGGCGCCGAGGCGGTCACGCTGGTCAACACGGTGCTCGGCATGGCGATCGACCCGGCCACCGGGCAGTACCGGCTCGGCTCCGGCGCCCGGGGTGGGGGATTGTCGGGCCCGGCCATCCATCCCGTCGCGGTCCGCATCGTCCACGACGTGTGCCGGGCCCGGCCCGACCTGCCCATCGTCGGGGTCGGTGGCGTGTCGAACGGCGGCGACGCCCTCGAACTGATCCGGGCCGGTGCGAGTGCGGTCCAGGTCGGGACGGCCAACTTCGACGACCCACGGGCCACGGTGCACGTCCTGCACGAACTGACCGAACTGGCGACCGCCATCGGGTCGACTCGGATCGCCGACCTGCGCGGCACGGTGCTCGTGTGAGCGTGCCCGGCACCCTGACCGCGGCGGGCATCGTCCACCGGTTCGGACAACGAACCGTGCTGGACGGCGTCGACCTGGCGGTGCCACCCGGTCGGGTGGTCGGCCTGCTCGGCCCCAACGGTGCGGGCAAGACCACCTTGCTGCGGATCCTGTTCGGGGTGCTCACGCCCGACGGCGGCCGAGTGACCTACGGCGACCAGCCGGCCACGGACACCGACCGGCGGACCTGGGGGTACATGCCCCAGGAGCGGGGCCTCTACCGCGACATGCACGTCCGAGACCACCTCGTGTGGCTGGCCCAGCTCCATGGCATCGCCCGCGCCGAAGGGGTCGAACGGGCCGACGAGCTGCTCGACCAGCTCGGCATCGCCGATCGGGCCGATGACGAGATCAAGGACCTCTCGGGCGGTACCGCCCAGCGGGTCCAGCTGGCCGCGGCCATGGTGCACGACCCGCCGGTCCTCGTCCTCGACGAGCCCTTCGCCGGCCTCGACCCCAAGGCGGTCGAGTTCCTCTCGGCGGTGGTCACCGGTCACGCAGCCGCGGGTGGCAACGTGCTGTTCTCGTCGCACCAACTCGACCTCGTCGAGGATCTGTGCGAGACGATCACCATGATCGACGGCGGTCGGGTGGTCCTCGACGGCGAGGTCCGCGCCCTGAAGGCGCGCAGCCCGGAGCGCTACCTGCGCGTCGACCTCACCGTTCCCGAGCACACGGTCATCGACGGTGCCACGGTGACCGATCGCAACGCGGCCGGCACCCGGATGCGGCTGGAACCGGGTGCCGATCCGCTCCGCGTCCTCGATGCGGTGCGCGGGCTGGGTCCGGTCACGGACTTCGGGGTCACCACGCCGTCGCTGTCCGAGCTGTTCCTCGCCGCCACCGGGGCGGCGCCGGCATGAACGGCATCGACCAGTTCCGTCTCGTCGCCCGCCGGGAGGTGGTGGAGAGCCTCCGCCGTCGCTCGGTGCGGATCGTGCTGGCCGTCCTGTTCCTGGCCTCGGCCGCCGGTGTCGTCCTTCCCGACATCATCGGCAGCCACGATCACTCCAGCTTCGACGTCCTCATCGGCGATCAGGTCGGCGACGCCACCGGTCCGGCGATCACCGAAGCCGCCCGCGCCGCCGACATCGAGGTCGTTCTCGTGCGACCCGCCGACGTCGACGCCGAGGGCCGCTCGGCCCGTGACCTGGTGGAGGCCGGTGAGGTGGACGCCGCCGTCGTGGCCGGAGACCCTCCCACCGTCCTCACCCGCGCCTCGGTCAACCAGGAACTGGTCACGGTCATGGCCGGTGCGGTCGGTGGGACCTCGCTGGCCCGGCGACTGGAGGCGGCCGGCCTTGACGTCTCGCTGGCGACGTCGATCGCGTCCGAACCACACGTCCGGTTCGAGTCGGTGGACACGGCCGACCGTGACGAGCAGGAAGGCGTGGCGTCGATCGCCCAGCTCGTGCTGTACATCGCGCTGCTGTCGGTGGCGATGCAGGTCGCCAACGGCACCGCGGTCGAGAAGGCCAGCCGCATCAGCGAGGTCCTCCTCGCCATCGTCCGGCCCGGCACCCTGCTCTTCGGGAAAGTGGTGGGCGTGGGGCTGGTCTCCCTCGCCGGCGTCGCCGCCCTCATCATGCCGGTCGCGGCCAAGGCCCTCATCGGCGGGTCGATCCCGGCGTCGGCGTTTCCCACCGTCGTGGCGTCCGTCGTGTGGTTCGTGCTCGGTGGTGCGCTCTACGCCATCCTCGGCGGGACCATGGGTTCGCTGGTCGAGCGCCAGGAAGAGGTCGGCACGGCGATGCAGCCGCTGATCATCGTGTTGATCGCCACCTTCATCGTCTCGACGTCGAATCGGGAGTCCACGCTCGGCACGGTCCTCGGGCTGGTGCCGTTCACCGCACCGCTCGTCGAACCGGCCCGCATCGCCCTCGGGGTGGCTTCCGTCGCCGAGATCGCCGCCTCGGTGGCCCTGCTCGTCGCCACCGTGGCGGTTGCCGGCCGCGTCGGCGGTGCCGTCTACCGGCGAGCCATCGTGCGCACGGGGGCGCGGATCAAGCTGCGCGACGTCATCCGCGGCTGAGCACCGGCCCGAGGTGGCAGTCTGTCGGGCGACGAACACGGGGAGGGCCGACGGATGACCGCCATCGACATCGAAGCACCCGATGAGGTTCGTAGCCGACTCTGCCTCGCCCTCGACACCGACGATCTGGTCGAGGCCACGCGGCGGGCCCGGGCCATCGGCCCCTGGTTCGGAACGGTCAAGGTCGGTCTCGAGCTGTTCTCGTCCGCCGGCCCCGAGGCGGTCGTCGCCATGCAGGCCCTGGGCCTCGCCGTCTTCGTCGACCTCAAGCTGCACGACATCCCCACCACGGTGCACCGGGCGGCCCGAGTGCTCGGATCGCTGGGCGTGAGCTACCTCACCTTCCATGCCCACGGCGGTGTCGACATGTTGCGCGCCGGGGTGACCGGCGCCGCCGAGGGGGCCGACGCAGCCGGGGTCGAGCGTCCACGGGCCCTCGCCGTCACGGTGCTCAGCTCCGATGACACCGCGCCGCCGCACGTCCTGGCCCAGCGGGTCCAGACCGCGGTCGACGCCGGGTGCACCGGGTTGATGTGTCCGGTGGCCGATGTCGCCGCGGCCCGGGCGCAGATGCCCGAGCTGTTCATCGCCGCCACGGGCATCCGGGCGGCAGGCGACTCCAGCCACGACCAGCGACGGGTGGCCACGCCCGGTGACGCCTTCGCCGCCGGCGCCGACCTGTTGGTGCTCGGCCGCACCATCACCGAGGCTGTCGACCCCGTGGCCACGGCCGCCGAACTGGTGGACTCGGCCCTGTCCTGACCGGGTCCCGAGGTTGGACGGGTCCCGGTGCCTGTTGGTCTATGGTCGCGGCATGCCGCAGCCACCCTCCCTCACCCCCGAGCAGCGCCAGGCCGCGCTCGCCAAGGCCGCCGAGGCCCGCCGGGCCCGGGCCGAATTGAAAGAGCGCCTCAAGATGGGCTCCCTCTCGCTGCCCGAGCTGCTCGACCAGGCCGCTGACGACGACATGGCCGGCAAGATGAAGGTCCTCGCCGTGCTCGAATCCCTGCCGGGGGTCGGCAAGGTCAAGGCCCGCCGCACCATGGAGGCGTTCGAGATCTCCGAGACCCGCCGGGTCCGCGGCCTGGGCGAACAGCAGAAGCGCAAGCTCCTCGAGGAGTTCGGATGACCGGGCGACGCGAAGCGAGCCAGCGCCAGCGGCGGTCATCCGTCAGGGCGAGCGAGCTTGCGAGCTGCCCGAGGCAGTTCGGATGACCGGGCGACGCGAAGCGAGCCAGCCCGCGGCAACACGGCTGAGCCGCTTGAACATCGTCGTGTCCGGCCCGGGGGGCGTCGGAAAGGGCACCATCGTCGGGGCGCTCCTCGACGCCCATCCCGAGATCTGGCTGAGCCGATCCTGGACCACCCGCGCCCAACGGCCCGGTGAGCCCGACGACGCCTACGTGTTCACCGACCGCGCCACCTTCGACGGCCACATCGCCGCCGGCGGCTTCCTCGAATGGGTCGATTTCCTGGACTACCGGCAAGGGACGCCGGTGCCCGCGGCTCCCCCCGGCAAGGACGTGCTCTTCGAGATCGACGTCGAAGGGGCCCGCGCCGTCGCGGCCGTCGACCCCGGCGCGCTGCTCGTCTTCATCGATTCCCCGACCCCCGACGAGCAACGGGACCGCCTGGTCAAGCGAGGCGACCCGCCGGAGCGGGTCGAGGCCCGCATGCGCAAGGGCGAGGAGGAGCGGCTCGCAGCGCGGGCGCTCGGCATGCACCACATCGTGAACCGGGTGGTCGCCGACGCCGTCGCCGAGCTCGAGCAGCTCATCGAGCAGGCGAGGGCGACCTGAGGTCGCAGGTTTCCCGGGATCCGGGCCGTCGCTGCTAGCCTGGCCCATTCCGCCAACCCCTCGGAGGACCGATGCCCGGCCGTCACGACACGATGATGAATCCGCCCATCGAGGCCCTGCTCGAGCGGGCGGACTCGAAGTTCCGGCTGGTGACGCTGGCGTCGACGCGGGCTCGTCAGATCAATGCCTACTTCAACGCGGTCGGCAGTGGCGGCCTCGGTTCGCAGGTCCCGCCGCAGGTGCCCTCGGTGTCCCGCAAGGCCCTCTCCATCGCCTTCGAGGAGATCGCCGCCGACAAGATCATCCCCGTCTACGGCGAAGAGCTCGTCGCCAAGCGGGCGGCCGAGGCGGAAGCCGCCGCGGCCCGCATCGCCACCGACGACACCGCGGAGTAGAGACCGACTCGGCCTCTGGCGCCATGCTCGCCGGCAAGCGCATCGTGCTCGGGGTCACCGGCGGCATCGCGGCCTACAAGGCCGTGGAGATCTGCCGACGGCTGGTCGATGCCGGCGCGCACGTGTCGCCGGTGATGACCGAGTCCGCCGGGCACTTCATCGGTGAGGCCACCTTGTCCGCCCTGGCATCCGAGCCGGTGCAGACGTCGCTGTGGCACGAGGCCAGCCCGATCCCGCACACCGATCTCGGCCAGCGCGCCGACCTGATCATCGTGGCGCCGGCCACGGCCCGGTTCCTCGCCGCCTACCGGATGGGTCTCTCCGACGACCTGCTCACCGCCACCCTGCTCGCCACCCGGGCACCGGTCCTCGTGGCTCCCGCCATGCACACCGAGATGTGGGAGCACCCGTCGGTCAGCGACAACCTCGACGTCCTGCGGGCCCGCGGCGTGCACTTCGTGCCGCCGGAGGAGGGCCGCCTCGCCGGAGGCGACATCGGCGCCGGCCGCCTGGCCGACCCGGCCGCCATCGTGGCCGCGGCCGAGCGGATCCTCGCCGACGATCGGCGCCGCGACCTCGAGGGGTTGCGGGTCCTGGTCACCGCCGGCGGCACGCGCGAGCCCATCGACCCGGTGCGCTTCATCGGCAACCGGTCGTCGGGCAAGCAGGGCTTCGCGGTCGCCGAGGAGGCCGCAGCTCGCGGCGCGAGCGTCGTCGTCGTCGCCACCGTCCAGCGGCCGGTGAGCGCGGGCATCGAGGTGATCCACGTCGAGACCGCGGCGCAGATGCACGACGCGGTGACCACCCGCGCCCCCGAATGCGACGTGGTCGTGATGGCGGCCGCGGTGGCCGACTTCCGCCCCACGACCGCCGCTTCGCGCAAGATCAAGAAGTCCGGAGGCCTTCCCGAGGTCACCCTCGAGCCCACCGTCGACATCCTCGCCGCCCTCGCCGCGGCGAAGCCGGCCGGCCAGACGCTGGTCGGGTTCGCGGCCGAGACCGACTCGCTGCGCCAGAATGCCGAGACCAAACTCCGGGAGAAGGGCGCCGACCTCATCGTGGCGAACGACGTCTCGGCCCCCGGAGCAGGATTCGAACACGACACCAACGAAGTGGTGATCCTGTCTGCCACCGGCACCACCGAAGTGCCGCAGGCCGACAAGCGGGACATCGCTCGGGCGGTGCTCGACACCGTCACATCCCTGAGGAGCAGGCAATGAACGACTTCACCTTCACGTCCGAGTCGGTCTCGGAGGGGCATCCCGACAAGATGGCCGACCAGATCTCGGACGCGATCCTCGACGCCATCCTGGCCGACGACCCCATGGCCCGGGTGGCGTGCGAGACCATGGTGACCACGGGGATGGCGATCGTCTCGGGCGAGATCACCACCACGGCCTACGTGGAGATCCCCGACATCGTGCGCCGCACCATCAAGCGGATCGGTTACGACCGCGAATCGATGGGCTTCGACGGCAACACCTGCGGGGTGCTGACCTCGATCGACCCCCAGAGCCCGGACATCGCCCAGGGTGTCGACAAGGCGTTCGAGACCCGCTCGGGCGAGCGCATGGACGAGATCGACGACCAGGGCGCCGGCGATCAGGGGATGATGTTCGGCTACGCGTGCGACGAGAACGACGCCATGATGCCGACGCCGATCTTCCTCGCCCACCGTCTCGCCGAGCGCCTGGCCGAGGTCCGCCGGGCCGGGATCCTGCCCTACCTGCGTCCCGACTCCAAGACCCAGGTCACCATCGACTACGTCGACGGCAAGCCCGACCGGCTGACCACCGTGCTCATCTCCACCCAGCACGCCCCTGGCCACGACGCCGAGTCGCTGATCAAGCCCGACCTCATCCAGGAGGTCATCCGGCCCACGCTGCCCGACGAGTTCGCCGACGACGACTTCAAGGTGATGGTCAACCCCACGGGCGTGTTCGAGCTGGGTGGCCCGCACGCCGACTGCGGCCTCACCGGCCGCAAGATCATCGTCGACACCTACGGGGGCTGGGCCCGTCACGGCGGCGGTGCGTTCTCGGGCAAGGACCCCTCCAAGGTCGACCGCTCGGCGGCGTACGCCACCCGCTGGGTGGCCAAGAACCTCGTGGCCGCCGGCGCCGCCACCCGGTGCGAGGTCCAGGTGGCCTACGCCATCGGCGTGGCCCACCCCGTCTCGATCATGGTCGAGACGTTCGGCACCGAGAACGTCGACCCGGTCAAGCTGTCCACCGCCGTGCACGAGGTGTTCGACCTGCGCCCCGGTGCCATCCTGCGCGACCTCGACCTGCGCCGGCCCATCTACCAGAAGACGGCGGCCTACGGGCACTTCGGCCGTACCGGCGAGCCGGGCGAGTTCCCGTGGGAGAACACCGACCGGGTCGACGACGTCAAGTCGGCCCTGGGCCTGTAGAGCCTCGTTCCGGGCCGCGCCCCGTGACACCGGCGGCGGCTGCCGCGTCCCGGACCGGGGACGGGGCGCTGGTCGTCCGGGTGCTCCCGGACCAGACCGGCCTGGACAAGACCTTCGACTACCTGGTTCCTCCCGAGTGGGTCGACCGCGTCGCGCTCGGCACCCGGGTACGGATCCAACTCGGGCCCCGCCGGGTCGGAGCCTGGGTGGTGGAGATCGGGGCGGAGCCACCCGCGGGGGTCGACCTCCGTCCCATCGCCAAGGTGACCGGCCACGGGCCCCCGCCCGACCTCCTCGACCTCGCCGACTGGGCCCGGTGGCGATGGGCGGCGAGGACCGCGGTCCCGTTCCTGCGCACGGCGTCTCCCGAGCGGGCCATCACCGCGCTGCCACCCGTCCCGACCCGCAAGTACCCCGTCCCCGACGTCACCGAGGCCGGTGTGCGGGACGCCTTCGATCACGGTCCCACGATCCTCCGGCTGCCCCCGGCGGCCGATCTCATCCCCGTCGTGCAGCAGGCGACGGCCCTGGGCGATCCGCTGGTGCTGTGCGCCCACAAGGACCAGGTCCAGCGCATCGCCGACCGTCTGGTCCGCGCCGGCGTCCCCACGGCCCGCTACCCGGAGGACTGGGCGCAGGCCGCAGCGGGGGGCTCGGCGGTGGTGGGGACCCGGGCCGCGGCGTGGGCGCCGGTACCGTCGCTGGGCGCCATCGTGGTGCTCGACGAACACGACGAGGTCCACCAGGAGGAGCGGTCGCCGACGTGGCACGTCCGGGAGGTGGCCATCGAGCGGGCCCGGCGGGCCGGCGTGCCCTGCGTGCTGACCTCGCCCATGCCCACGCTGGAGGCACTCGAGGCCGCCCGCCTCGTCACCGTGGATCGGGCCACCGAGCGATCGGGATGGCCCCGGGTGGTGGTGCTCGACCGCCGCGACGAGGACCGAGCCCGCAACGCGCTGTTCACGCCGGCCCTGGCCGAGGTGATCCACTCCGGTGCCCGCGTCGTGTGCGTCCTCAACCAGAAGGGCCGCGCCGCCCTGCTCGGCTGCGCCACCTGTGGCGACGTGGCGCGCTGCGCACGGTGCGAGGCCGCGGTGCACCGTCCCGGCGACGACCTGCTCGTCTGCCGGCGCTGCGGCGCCACGAGGCCGATCGTGTGCGCATCGTGTGGCGGGACGAACCTCAAGACGATCCGGATGGGGGTGAGCCGGGTGCGTGACGACCTCGAGGCGCTCGCCGGGGAGTCGGTCGTGGAGGTCACCGGTGACACCACCGAGCTGGGTCCCGCCCGGCTCCACGTGGGGACAGAAGCGGTCCTGCACCGGGTGCATGCCACCGATGTGGTGGCGTTCCTCGACTTCGACCAGGAGCTGTTCGCACCGCGGTACCGGGCGGCGGAGGAAGCGCTCGGGCTCCTCGTCCGGGCCGCCCGCATGCTCGGGGGCCGACCGGACGGTGGCCGACTCCTGCTGCAGACCCGCGCTCCGGACCACGAGGTGATCAGGGCCGCGCTCGAGGGCGATCCACACCTGGTCACCGAGGCCGAGCGGGCCCGCCGGGCCGCGCTCGGGTTCCCGCCCTTCTGCGCCCTGGCCGAGGTCGGCGACCAGGCCGGCGCCGGCTTCGTGGCCGCGCTGCGACGCGTCGCGCCGCCGGCCGTGCAGGTCCTGGGGCCGGTCGAGGGCTCGTGGCAGGTTCGGGCACCGGATCACGACGTGCTCTGTGACGCCCTGGCGGCCACCGAGCGGCCACCGGGCCGGTTACGGCTGTCGGTGGATCCGCTTCGGGTCTGAGACGCTGCGCCCGCAGACTTCGTCTGCCGGCTTCGCTTCTGGAGTTGCTGTCGAACCCGAAGGGTTCGCCCCGCCGTCCTTCGGCCGACCGGCTCGTCAACTCCGACGTATGTCCGCGTTCGCTTTGCCATCGAGGACCGCGGCCACGGTGGCGGCCGACACGAGCTCGCTGCCGGCCGGCGTGAGGTGCACTCCGTCGGGGAGGCGGACCCGGACCGGTTGCCCGGTGTCGTCGACGACGTCCCACGTGAACACCCCGGCCGGCGCCAGCGCGCGGCTCCAGTCGATGAGCTGCAACTCGGGCGCCTCTGCGGCCAGACGTTCGTACAGCGCGTTCACCGCCGCGACGTGGGCCTCGAGGGGACCGTAGAAGCCGTTTGTCTGCACCGGAGCGAAACGCACCAGCGCGACTCGGGCGCCTCGCGCGCCGGCACGGTGGATGAGGTCCCGGATCTCGGTCTCCCACGCCGAGAGCACCTCGGCCGAACCCGGAGCGACCGCCGTCCCGGCCTCGTCCACGTAGCGGTGCTCGGGCTCGGTGGTGTAGTTGCAGCACGCCTCGATGACGACGACGTCGGGGTCGGTGCCCGCGACCCATGCATCGACTTGCTCGGCCCACGATCCCTGGGGCGAGAGCGGGCCCGTCCCCGGCCCGCCGGCGTAGGCGGTGGTGACCCCTTCGGCGGCGAACGCCGACGCCAGCTCGGTGGACGCCTGGCTCATCACGGAGTCACCCACCAACAACACGTCGTCGACAACAGCGTGGTCGGCGACGGTGGCCGCCGTGCCCGGCATCGTGGTGGCGGAGGTCTCGGCGGGGGACGCAACCGGTGCCGCATCGGCGCTCGGGAGGTTGTCGAGGGCGACCAGGAGATCGTCACGGGGCACCGCCCACACCGACACCGCCATGGCGGCGAGCAGGACGCACGAGGCCGCGGCCAGCGCCCCGGTGAGACCGCGGATTCCCCCGAGGCGCCGCCCGGTGCGCACCGGTTGCTCGATGAAGTGGTACGAGACGGCGGTGAGCCCCACCGTGACCGCCATCCGCACCAGGAACAGGGCGATGCCGTCGACCCCGGCCCGCTGGGCATCGAGCCACACGAACACCGGCCAGTGGATCAGGTACATGCCGTAGGACACGCGGCCGGCGAGTCGCAACGGTGCCGTCGAGCCCAGGCTGCGCACCGGTCCGGGCACGTGCGCGGCGGCCAGGACCGCAGCCATCAGGATGGCGTGCACCGCCAGTCCGCCGCCATGCACCCAGGCCGAATCCTGTGGCACGGTCATCCACGACAGCAGGACGGCTCCCAGCGCGGCCGTACCGAGGGCGGCGACGAACCGGGGCGCTCGCTGCAGGCGGGTGCCGTGCCCGGCGACGACGAGCGCCAGCAGCACCCCGACGAGCAGCTCGCAGGCCCGGGCTCCCGTGTCGTAGTACGAGCGGGCGGCCCCGGACGGTGAGGCGCCGAGATGGACCATCCAGGCCAACGAGGCTGCAGTGAGGATCCCGAACGTCGCCGCCAGGACCCGGCGGCGGCCACCGCCGAGGCGCAACAGCGCCGCGGTGAGCAGGGGAAACACCAGGTAGAACTGCTCCTCGATGGCCAGCGACCAGAGGTGCTGCAGCGGCGACGGTCCGGTGAACAGCTCGCCGTAGGAGCGATGCTCGAACACGAAGCGCCAGTTGGCGACGTAGCCGATGCCGGCGAAGACGTCGCCGCGCAGGTCGGCGAGCTGCCCGCTGTCGGCGAAGAAGGGAGCGACGACGACCACCCCGGCGATGACGGCGAGGGCAGCGGGCAGCAGCCGCCGGAACCGGCGATTCCAGAAGCGGCCGAGCGAGATGCGGCCGGTGTCGTCCCACTCCACGAGGAGCAGCGAGGTGATGAGGAAGCCCGAGAGGGTGAAGAAGGCGGAGACCCCGAGGTAGCCGCCGGGGGCCCACGCGAATCCGGCGTGGTACGCGACGACGCCGGCCACGGCGAGACCGCGGAGGCCATCGAGGGCCGGCACGTGCCGGAGCGTCGGTCGAGCGGTGGCGGTCATGGCGGCGTCGGATGAACGCTACAGCCGGCGGTGGGCGATTCCGCGGTCGGTCGGGCGCCCTCGGCCACGGGCAGGAGGCCGCCGTACCGGTGCCGAAGGGTGGTCCAGGGAACCATGCGACCACCGTCAACGCCGCCGCGGCATCCGTACCGCTCGTACCGCTGGATCGTTGGCGCGCTCTGGATCTTCCTCGTCCTCTCCGTCGGTGTCGTCGCCGCCGGGGTCACCTCGGCCGGTCGTCGTGCCGGCGTGGCGCTCGGTCGGGCTTCGATCACGACCCACGACATCGACGGTGGTCCCGTGCTCCTCGCCTCGGCCAGCGTCCCGGTGCGGGCGGTGTCCTCGGACCCCCTGCCGGGCGGCACGCCCGTCACCGTGCCACTCGCCAGCGGGGCCCGGCTCCAGGTCACGGTGCCCGCCACCCCGGGCGCCCATCCCGTCGTGCTCTACGCCCACGGTGGCGGCTGGGTCGGAGGCGACCCGGCGGACATCCCGGCCGAGTTCGGCATCGGTGCCGTCACCGACGCCGATTGGGCCCTGGTGTCGGTGGGGTACCGGCTGGCCGACGACACCACCGGCGTCACCGCCCGCGAGCAACTCGACGACGTCCGGGCCGCGCTGGCCTGGATCCACGACTCGGGCCCATCACTCGGTCTCGGCCAGCAGGTGGTCGCGGTCGGCCATTCGGCCGGAGCCCATCTCGTCAGCCTGGCGGCAGCCACGGTCGACCCGGCGATCGCACCCGACGCCGTCGTCGCCATCTCGGGGATCTACGACTTCGGTCCCGACGTCGTGGCCGCACCGCTGCTGGCGCCGGTGCTCCCCGCCGCGCTGGGTTGTCCGGTGGGATCGTGCCCCGCCGATGACCTCGAACCGGCCCACGTGGTCCGCGCCGGTGAGCCACCCGTCACCATCGTCCACGGGGCCGACGACCCCATCGCGGTGGTGGCCACCGCCCGCCGCTACGCCGCGGCCCTGCGGGGAACCGGTGTCGAGGTCGATCTCCGCATCGTGCCCGGTGCCGTGCACGACGGCGAGGTGCTCGGCACCGTGGTCCGGTCCGTCCTCGCCGACCTGCTCGCGACCCCGCGATCGAACTGACTGCTGTACAGTCGGTCGCAGGCCACGAGGGGGGCGGATATGCCGATTTTCATGGTCGAGCGCCGGTACGCCGACGAACTGGACGCCAGTACCGAGCTCATCGACGGGATCAACCGGATCAACGAGGAAGAAGGGGTCCGCTGGCTCTACTCCTTCCTCTCGGCCGACAAGCGCAAGACCTACTGCCTCTACGAGGCGCCGTCGCCCGAGGCCATCCGACAGGCAGCCACCCGGGCCGGTCTGCCGGCCGACGTGATCGTCGAGGTCACCGAACGGATCCTGCCTGACGGGGCGTCGAGCCCCATCTGATCGTCGGGCGGCGCCGGATCAGCCATGTCGACCTGGGATCCGCCTCCCTTGCCGCCCCGGCTGGCGGCGTCGCGGCAGCTCCCGCTGGTGGGGCGTCGATCCGAGCTCGAGACGCTCGAGCGGCTGTGGACCGACGTCGAGCACGGTCGGCGCCAGCTCGTCTTCATCGGGGGTGAACCCGGCGCCGGCAAGACTCGCCTCGTCGCCGAGGCGGCGGGGGCCTTGCGGGACAACGGGGTCTCCGTGCTGGTGGGGACGTCGAGGCCCGATGGCGGCGTGCCGTACCAGCCCTTCATCGAGATGCTCGACCACCTGTTCCGCAGCGCGCCAGAGGGCGCCCTGGTCGACCTGATCGCCGACGATGGCCCGGAACTGCGACGGATCGCCCCTTCGGTCGTCCGCCACCGGCCCGACCTCCGCGGCACCGCTCCCGAGGTGGGTGAGGTCCGCCGCGACCTCTTCGACGCCGTCGCCCGGCTGTTCCGTCGCATGGCCGACGAGCGGCCGCTGGCCGTGGTCCTCGACGACCTCCACTGGGCCCAGCTCCCCACCCTGGCGCTGCTCGAACACGTGGTCCACGGCTGCCCTGACGTCCGTCTGCTGGTGTTGGCCACGTTCCGCACCACAGCCCCCGACCGTTCCGACGAGGTCGCGTCACGGGTGGCGGAGCTCCACCGGCTCGACGGCGTCCGGCGACTCGACCTCAACGGCCTCGACACCGATGCCATCACCGAGTACGTGAGCATGCGCAGCGGGATCCCCCGCAGTGCCGCTCGCGCCCCGCGGTGCTCCTGCGTGATCGCACCGGCGGGAATCCCTTCTTCCTCCGCGAGCTGTGGGCCGACCTCGAACGACGGGGCGGAGTGGCCGCGCTCGATCTCCCGCAGCCGGTCCCGGCCTCGATCGGCGACACGCTGGCGGCCCGGTTGAGCGGGATCGGCGACGAGGTCCGGGACGTGGTCGAGATGGCGGCCGTACTCGGCGACACCTTCGACCTGACGACGCTGCTGTCCGCCAGCGAGACGGACCGAACCCAGACGATGGCGTTCGTGGATGCGGCGACCGCGGTCGGCCTGATCGACGCCACCGAGCCTCACGGGGGCACGTACGCGTTCGTGCACGCCCTCACCCGTGAGGCCGTCGTGGACCGGATGTCGGAGTCGCGCCGGACGGCGTTGCACGCCCGGGCCGCGGAGGCGATCGAGCGCCAACCGTCGAACCCGGCCCTCGTCCCGCGGCTGGCCCACCACTACCTCGCCGCCCAGGTGCTCGGGTATCACGACCAGGCGCTACGACGCTGCCGCGAGGCGGGGGAGCTCGCCGAGCGGGCGCTGGCCTTCGAGGACGCCGCGGTGTGGTTCGAGCGGGCCGCGTCGCTCCATGGATGCGATCCGGCCGTCCGGACCGAGATGCTGCTGGCGGCGGGCGCCGACTACGTCCGGGCCTGCCACTTCCCGCACGCTCGCGAGATCTACGAGCGACTGGCGGTCACCGCTGATGGCTCGGCCCGGCTCGCCGCGGCCATGGGCTTCGAGGACGCCAGCTGGCGTCCCGGGGTCATCGGGCCGCGCGCCGCCGACGTGCTGGCGTCGGCGATCGAGGCGTGTGGTCTGGTCGAGGACGACCCGTACGTCGTGCGAGCGATGGGCAGCCTCGGTCGCGCCCTCGCCTTCGCCGGGGAGATGGCGTCGGCCCGCCGGGTGGGGAGCCGGGCCATCGAGCTGGCGCGCCGGGTCGGCGACGACGTCACCCTCATGCACGCCCTCACCACCAGCCTCTGGCACGGCGCGACGCCCGACCGCGCCGAGCTCCAGCTCGACCGGGTCGCCGAGGTGTTCCTCATGGCCATCGCCCGGCGCGACCACGAGACGCTCGGTTCGGCCGCCAACTTCCTCGGCATGGCGAGCTACCTCTGTGGTCGCGCCGACGAGCTCGAGGAGGCACTGCACGAGGCCCGCCGATCGGCGCAGAGCACCGGTCAGCCCTACTACCGCCACGTCTACTGCTGCCTGGCCCACGCGGATGCCTTCCTCCGCGGCGATTTCGGCCGGGCCGAGCGTCTGGCCGAGGAGACCCAGCGCCAGAACGACACCTTCGGTGACGACATGACCGAGGGCCCCCACGGCGTGCAGATGTTCATGGTCGGCCGGGAGACAGGCGCGCTGGACCGCTTCCGCCGGTACCTCGACGGACGGGAGTCCTTCCAGGGCCGGTGGGTCCCCGGGCTCCTCGCCCTCTACACCGAGCTCGGCGTCGAACACGGTGCGCGGCGCGCACTCCGCCACGTGCTCGAACGCGACCTGGCCGCCCACACCCACGAGGCCCAGTGGCCGATGGAGCTCGTGTTCATGCTCGAAGCCGCCCTGGCCGTGGGCGACGCCGACGCGGTCCGCCAGCTCCGGCCGTTCCTGGCCGACTACGAGGGCAAGAACGTCGTCAGCGGCACCCTGATCGCCACCTTCGGAAGCGCCGATCGGTACCTGGCCCGGGTGGCGGCCTTCCTGGGCGATCACGCCACAGCCGAGCGGTGCTTCCTCGCCGCGCTGGAGTCCGATCGGCGCATGCGCTCGGTCGTGCACATGGCCGAGACGCTGGCCTTCCACGCCCGGTTCGCCGCCGACACCGGACACGCCGATCGGGCCCGCACGCTGGCCCAGGAGGCCCGCGATCTCGCCGAACCGATCGGCCAGCAACGGGTCCTGCGCCTGCTCGATGCCATGGACGCGGTCTCGGTGGCCCCCGACGGCCTCACCGAGCGGGAAGTGGAGGTGCTGCGCCTGCTGGCCGCCGGTCTCAGCAACTCCGCCATCGGCGAGCAGCTCCACATCAGCTCCAACACGGCTGCCAACCACATCCGGAGCATCCTGATGAAGACGGGAGCCGCCAATCGCACCCAGGCCGCCATGTACGCCGCCCAGCGCTCGTTGGTCTGACCGGACCGGTCGGCGCATGGTCAGATCTGACCATGCCGGCCCCATCGCACAACGATCAGGTCCGGTCATGACAGCAACGGGCGGAATTCGTACCTTCATCGACGAGGGACCACGACGACGAGGAGTACCTGTCATGAGCACCATCGAAGCGCCCGAGCTCCGGAGCAACATGAGCGGAGAGGTCATCACCCCCGACGACGCGGGCTACGACGAGGCCCGCGCCGTCTACAACGCCATGATCGACCGCCGGCCCGCGGTGATCGCCCGATGCCACTCGACCGAGGACGTGCGGGCCGCGCTCGCCGCAGGCCGCGCCGCGCGCCTGCCCATCGCGGTTCGCGGTGGGGGTCACAACGGACCGGGCTTCGGCACCGTCGACGCCGGCATGGTGATCGATCTGTCCGGGATGCAGGCGATCGACGTCGACCCGGCCCGCAAGACGGCGCGGGTCCAAGGTGGTGCCACCTGGGCCCTGGTCGACGGGGCCACGCACGAACACGGCCTCGCCACGCCCGCCGGCATCATCTCGACCACCGGGGTGGGTGGACTCACCCTCGGTGGGGGTCACGGGTACCTGTCGCGCAAGTACGGCCTCACCATCGACAACCTCCTCGAGGCCGAGGTCGTGCTGGCCGACGGCCGCGTGGTGACGGCGTCGGAGTCCGAGCACCCCGATCTGTTCTGGGCCCTGCGTGGTGGCGGCGGCAACTTCGGCATCGCCACGTCGTTCACGTTCCGGCTCCATCCCGTGCGCAACGTGATCTGCGGACCCACGGCGTGGCCGGTGTCGGCCACCGCCGACGTGCTGTCGTGGTTCCGCGACTTCATGCCCGCCCAGGACGAGGACCTGTACGGCTTCTTCGCCACCATGACCGTGCCGCCGGTCGATGCCTTCCCCGAGGCCTTCCACATGCACAAGGCGTGCGCCATCGTGTGGTGCTACCTCGGGGATCCGGGCGACGCCGACGAGGCCCTGGCGCCCGTGCGCGACATGGAGCCGGCCTTCGAGGGCATCGGCGAGGCTCCCTACCCGGCCCTGCAGTCCACCTTCGACGGCCTCTACCCGCCCGGCATGCAGTGGTACTGGCGGGGCGACTTCTTCCGCACCGTGTCGGACGCGGCCGTCGACGTGCACGCCCACTACGCCGAGGAGCTGCCGACGATGCACTCCGCCATGCACCTGTATCCGATCGACGGGGCGGTGAACCGGGTCGGCGCGGACGAGACGGCCTGGTCCTACCGCGACGTCACCTTCTCGCAGGTCATCGTCGGCGTCGATCCCGACCCGGCCAACGCCGGCGCCATCCAGAAGTGGGCGACGGAGTACTCCGACGCCACCCACCCGTACTCGGCCGGCGGCGCCTACGTGAACTTCATGATGGACGAGGGCCAGGACCGGGTGCGGGCCACGTACCAGGCCAACTACGACCGGCTGGCCGAAGTCAAGGGCCGCTACGACCCCGACAACGTGTTCCGCATCAACCAGAACATCCAACCGGCCCGCTGACCGCGCCTCTGACCCGGCCGGCTGACACCCGAGTGCCGGGTCAGGCCGGGCGGGTCGAGCGCAGCAGGCGGTACCCCTTCTTCGACGCCAGCCGTTCGGTGGGGAGGCCCTGCTCGCCGAGCCAGCGCTGGAGCGAATCGGCGCCCAGGTGGCGGTTCACGACGAGCAC
The DNA here is from genome assembly GCA_963747745.1 of uncultured Acidimicrobiaceae bacterium. Taxonomy (GTDB): domain Bacteria; phylum Actinomycetota; class Acidimicrobiia; order Acidimicrobiales; family Salinilacustritrichaceae; genus Salinilacustrithrix. Next base: position 96,762 of record CAVVGJ010000014.1, on the reverse strand, counting down.
GGCCGCCCCACCCGGCGCCAGCCGTCCCATCCAGCGCAGGAGGAGGTCGTGGAGCGCGGCCTTGCCGACGCGGATCGGCGGGTTCGACCAGATGAGGTCGAAGGGTTCGTCAGAGACATCGTCGGGGGCAGCAACGGTGACGTTGGTGAGGCCGAGCCGTTCGGCGTTGGCCGCGGTGAGGGATCGGCTGCGCTCGTTGACGTCGACGGCGATGACCTCGGCCGCCGGAGACAGCCGGGCGAGGGTGACGGCGATGGGTCCGTAGCCGCAGCCGAGGTCGAGCAGCCGTCCCTGCTCCGGCGGTGGGGGAGCGGCATCGAGGAGGAAGGCCGTGCCCGGATCGAGGCGATTCGGGCTGAACGTCCCGCGATCGGTGATCAGTTCGACGGTGGCTCCACGCGCCCGGACCCGGACCGATGACGGACGGGAGGGCGAGGCCGGGGCGGCGCTGAAGTAGTGGTCGCCGGGACCGCTGGGTGGGGTGCCCACGGGCCCGACGGTAGCCTCGGACCCGTGGCAGCCCCGTACACCATCCGCGTGGTCGGTGATCCCGTCCTGCGCTCCGTGGCCTCCGAGATCACCGACATCGATGGTCGGCTGGTCAAGCTCTCCGAGGACATGTTGGAGACGATGTACGCCGCGCCCGGGCTCGGTCTGGCCGCTCCGCAGGTCGGTGTGGGCAAGCGCCTGTTCGTCTACGACCTCGACCCCGACACCCGCGAGCAGCCCGGCGTCCTGGTCAACCCCCGCATCGTCGAATCACGGGGCGAGTGGACCTACGAGGAGGGGTGCCTGTCGATCCCCGGACTGTCGTTCGAGATCGTCCGGCCCAAGGAGGTCCACATCGTCGGCGTCGACCTCGACGGCAACGAGGTGTCCCTCGAAGCCGACGAGATCACGGCCCGGCTCTTCCAGCACGAGCTCGACCACCTCGACGGCGTCTTGATGACCGAGCGCATGGACCCCGACACCAAGAAGATCGCCCTCCGCGAGATCCGGGCCATGCGTGATCGCCTCGACGGCGACGGCGACGGCGCCCGTTCCGCCGCCACCTCGAAGGTGGCGGGTTTCCGTCTCGGCTGACGGCGGCTCCGTGTCCCGTCGGCTCGTCTACCTCGGCACGCCGGCGATGTCGGTGCCGCCCCTGCGCGCCCTGCACGATGCCGGCTTCGAGATCACGCTCGTCGTCACCAACCCCGATCGCCGCCGGGGCCGCGGCGGAGCGACGGCGCCCAGCGCGGTGAAGGAGGCGGCACTCGAGCTCGGACTCTCCGTCACCCACGACACCGACGACATCGTCGCATCGGGCGCCGATCTGGGCGTGGTGGTGGCGTTCGGCCAGATCATCCGACCCCACGTGTTGGCTGCCGTACCGATGGTCAACGTGCACTTCTCCCTCCTGCCTCGCTGGCGGGGTGCCGCGCCCGTGGAGCGGGCCATCCTGGCCGGCGACACCGTCACCGGCGTCGATCTGATGGTGGTGGAGGAGGGCCTCGACACCGGCGCCGTCTACGCCCGGACCGAGCTCGGCATCGGACCTGACGAAACCGCCGACGAGCTGCGTGATCGGCTGGTCGAGGCCGGAACCCGCCTGCTCGTCGACCACCTCACCGCTGGTCTGCCCGAGCCGACGCCGCAGCAGGGCGAGCCGATCTACGCCCACAAGATCACCGCCGACGACCTCCACATCGACTGGACGGCTCCCGCCGCGCACATCCACCGCCAGGTCCGGGTCGGCGGGGCGTGGACCACCCGTGACGGCGAACGGTTCAAGATCTGGCGGACCAGCCTCACCCCCACCGGTGGCGGCATCGTGCACCCCACCGGCGACGGGGCGATCGAGCTGCTCGAGGTGCAGCCCGCGGGCAAGGCGCGAACCCCGGCCGCGGCCTGGGCCCACGGTGCCCACTGGTCGGCATCCGACCGGCTCGGTACGTGAGCCGCCAGCACCGCCGGGCCGGCGCCGACCCCGGCGTCGCAGCCCGGCGACTGGCCCTCGATGCCCTCGATCGCATCGAGACCGACGGGGCCTACGCCAACCTGGTGACCAACTCCCTCCTCGGCCACTCCGACCTGGCCGACCGTGATCGTCACTTCGTCACCGACCTCGTCTACGGCACCACCCGTCTGCGCCGGGCCTGCGACCACCTCGTCGACCGCCACCGGCGGGGCGAGGTGACGCCACGGGTCGCCAACGCACTGCGCCTGGGCGCCTACCAGCTGGCCTTCGCCGACATCGCACCGCACGCCGCGGTCGATGCCACCGTCAGTGCGGCGCCGAAGCCGGCGCGGGGCCTGGTCAACGCCGTGCTGCGCCGCGTCGCCGCCGACGTGGCCGCCGGCATCGACTGGCCCGATGTCCCCACCGAGCTCAGCTATCCGGACTGGATCGTGCACGAGTTCGAATCCCGCCTCGGCCACGACGTGGCGCACCGCGCCCTGGCCGCGATGAACCAGCCGGCCACCACCCACGTGCGTCCCGACGGTTACGTGCAGGATCTGGCCTCGCAGGCGGTGATCGAGGTTGTCGACGCCTCGCCGGGTCAACGGGTGCTCGATGTCTGTGCCGCGCCGGGCGGGAAGGCCACTGGCCTCGCGGCGCGAGGTGCGTTCGTCGTGGCAGCCGACCAGCGGTTCCGCCGGGCCGGCCTGGTGGCCGACAATGCCACCCGTCTCGGAGTGACGGTCCCTGTGGTGGTTGCCGACGGGTGCCGACCCCCCTTTGCCGCCGCGCCGTTCGACCGGGTCCTGGTCGATGCGCCGTGCAGCGGCCTCGGCGTGCTCCGCCGACGGCCGGACGCCCGTTGGCGCGTCGATGCCGACGCGCCCCGACGCCTGCACGGGCTCCAGGTCGACCTGCTGCGGGGCGCGTCGGCCCTGGTGGCGGTCGGCGGTCGGCTGATCTACAGCGTCTGCACGCTCACCGAAGCCGAGAACGGCGAGGTGGTGACCGCGCTGTCGCCGCCCGGCTTCTCGCTGACCTCGCAGCAGACCCTGGTGCCCGACGCCGACTCCGACGGCATGTTCATCGCGGTCTGGGACCGCCTCCCCTCGGTCTAGGGTCCGACCGGTGGCCCTCGCCAAGATCCTGACCGTGTCCGATGGCGTCGTCGCCGGAACCCGCGACGACCGCTCCGGCGTCGCCCTGGACGAGCACCTCCGCACCGCAGGGTTCGAGATCATCGACCGCCAGGTGGTGGCCGACGGGGTCGAGTCCGTCGCCCGGGCACTGCGGGCCATGGCCGACGGGTTCGCCGGGCTGGTGGTGACCACGGGCGGTACCGGCTTCGGGCCCCGCGACCTCACCCCGGAGGGGACCAGAGCGGTCCTCGAGCGTGAGGCCCCCGGCCTGGCCGAGGCGATGCGGCTGGTGAACCCGCTGGGCCGGCTCTCCCGCCAGCGGGCCGGCACCATCGGTGAGTGCCTCGTCCTCAACCTCCCGGGATCCACCACCGGGGCCATCGAGTGCATCGACGCCGTGCTCGACGTCGTGCCCCATGCGCTGGAGCTGCTCCGGGGCGAACGGCCACACTGAGCCGGATGCGGGCCCCCCGGGAGACGCGGTGACCGACGACGAGGCGATGCGTCGGGCCCTGGACGCGGCCGCCACGGTCCGGGCGGTGGCTCACCCCAACCCGTGGGTCGGCTGCGTGTTGTTGACGCCCAGCGGCCGCACGGTGGTGGGGGCCACCCACGAACCGGGCGGACCCCACGCCGAAGCCCACGCCCTGGCCCAGGCCGGCCCCGATGCCGCCGGCGCGGTGGCCATCGTGACGCTCGAGCCGTGCAGCCACCACGGCCGCACGCCGCCGTGCGCCGAGGCGCTGGTCGCGGCCGGCGTGCGGCGCGTGGTCATCGGCGTCCTCGACCCCGACCCCCGGGTGTCGGGCCATGGCGTGGCGGTGCTCGAGGCCGCCGGCATCGAGGTCACCGTCGGGGTGCGGGCCGCCGAGGTGGAGGACCAGCTCGCCCCGTATCTCCATCACCGGCGCACCGGGCGACCCTTCGTCGTGGCCAAGCTGGCTGCCAGCGTCGACGGTCGGACCGCCGCCCCCGACGGTTCGAGCCAGTGGATCACGGGCGAGGCGGCCCGTACCGATGCCCACCGCCTCCGGGCCGAGAGCGATGGCGTCATCGTCGGTGCCGGCACCGTCCGCGCCGACGACCCCAGCCTCACCGTGCGCCACGTGGCCGGCCGCGACCCCGAGCGGATCGTGCTCGGCACGGCTCCCGCCGGGGCGAGGGTGCATCCCTGCCGTGAGCTCGGTGGCGATCTCGGCACCATCCTCGACCGCCTCGGAGCGGACGGGATGGTGCAGGTGCTGGTCGAGGGGGGACCGACCGTCGTGTCGTCGTTCCACCGCGCCGGCCTGGTCGACCGGTGGGTGCTCTACCTCGCGCCCGTGCTCTTCGGTGGGGATGACGCGCCGGGGCTGTTCACTGGAGCAGGAGCCGCCACCATCGCCGACGTCTGGCGTGGCCGGATCACCACGGTGGAGCAGCTCGGGCCGGACCTGCGGGTCGAGCTGCTCCCCGGCCCAGAAAACTAGAACGTGTTCTAGTTCTGTGTCAGACTGGACTGCCATCGGAGGCGAGGAGACCATGTTCACCGGAATCGTGGAGGAGCTGGGCGAGATCGTCTCGTTCGACGGTCAGGTGCTTCGCATCGCGGCCAAGGCGGTGCTCGACGACGCCGAGATCGGCGCCTCGATCGCCGTCAACGGCTGCTGCCTGACGGTCACCGCCGTCGGTGAGGACTGGTGGGAGGCCGACGTCTCCCACGAGACGTTGCTGCGCACGAACCTGGGGGAGAGCACACCCGGGTCGCCGGTGAACCTCGAGCGACCGGTCCGAGCCCAGGATCGCCTCGGCGGCCACATCGTGCAGGGCCACGTCGACGCCGTGGGTGAGATCGTCGAGGCCGTACCCGACCTGCGGGTTCGCATGCCGCGCGACCTGCTCAAGTACGTCGTGGTCAAAGGCTCGATCACCGTCGACGGCGTGAGCCTCACCGTGGTCGACCTGCTCGACGACGGCTTCACCGTCGCGGTCATCCCCCACACCGCTGCGGTCACCACGCTGGGTCGCAAGGGGCCGGGCGCCGCGGTCAACCTCGAGGTCGACGTCACGGTCAAATACGTCGAGCGCCTCCTGACCTGGAAGGATTCGTAGATGCCGTTCGCCAAGATCGAGGACGCCGTCGCCGCCATCGGCCGGGGCGAGATCGTCGTGGTGGTCGACGACGAGGACCGTGAGAACGAGGGCGACCTCATCATGGCCGCCGAGTACGCCACCCCCGAGGCCATCGCATTCTTCCTGCACCACACGTCCGGCTACATCTGCGCTCCGGTCACCGCCCAGCGCGCCACCGAGCTCGGCCTCGACCTCATGGTCCGGGAGAACACCGAGTCGATGCGGACCGCGTTCACCGTGTCGGTGGACGTCCGCCGGGGGACCACCACCGGGATCTCCGCCCACGACCGGGCCGCCACCATCCAGTCGCTCGTCGATCCGTCCACCCGACCCAACGACCTCACCCGTCCGGGCCACGTCAATCCGCTCATCGCCCGGGAGGGCGGCGTGCTCAAGCGGGCCGGCCACACCGAGGCCGCGGTCGACCTCGCCCGCATGGCCGGCCTGTACCCGGCGGGCGTGCTGTGCGAGATCGTCGACGAGAAGAAGATGGACATGGCCCGTGTGCCCGAGCTCGAGCGCTTCGCGGCCAAACACGACCTCCTCCTCATCTCCATCGCCGACATGATCCGCTACCGGCGCAAGAACGAGAAGCTGGTCAAGCGCATCGCCGAGGCCCGGATCCCCACCGAATGGGGCGACTTCACCTGCTACGCCTACCAGTCCGTCCTCGACGGCATCGAGCACCTCGCCTTCGTCCGCGGCAACGTCCACGACGCCAGCGACGTGCTCGTCCGCGTCCACTCCGAGTGCCTCACCGGCGACGTCTTCGGCTCGTTGCGCTGCGACTGCGGGCCCCAGCTGGCCGCGGCCATGGAGATGGTCGCCGAGGCCGACGAAGGCGTGGTCGTCTACCTGCGGGGCCACGAGGGCCGGGGCATCGGCATCGGCCACAAGATCCGCGCCTACTCGTTGCAGGAGCAGGGCCAGGACACCGTGGAGGCCAACCTGTCGCTGGGTCTGCCGGTCGACTCGCGCGAGTACGGCATCGGCGCCCAGATCCTGGTCGACCTCGGCGTCACCACCATGCGCCTGCTCACCAACAACCCGTCCAAGTACGGCGGCCTCGACGGTTTCGGGCTCGAGATCACCGGCCGGGTGCCGCTGGAGTCGGTGCCGAACCCGGAGAACATCAAGTACCTGCGCACCAAGCGCGAACGCATGGGCCACCTGCTCGAAGGCCTCGACGATGTGCTGTGACTCGGCTCACTCGGCCTCACGCCCTTGCGGGCGTCTCGAGCCTCGTTTCGCTGTCGGCTGCTCGCTGGCGCTCCCGACGCCGACCCTGCTGCCGGCGGTCTGAGCCTGATGGCCGGTCCTGACCAACGCGCCTCGGCGCCGCCGGAGGGGATCGACGGGGTCGGCCTGCGCATCGGGGTGGTCCGCTCGCGCTGGAACGCCGACATCGTCGACCGCCTCTGCGCCGGCGTCGAGCGCGGCCTGCTCCACCTCGGCATCCCCTTCGACGACATCGTCGCTCGAGACCGTGCCCGGCAGCTTCGAGATCCCCATGGGCGCCTCGATCCTGGCCCGCTCCGGACAGGTCGACGCCATCATCGCCATCGGCGCCGTGATCCGGGGCGAGACGACCCACTACGAGATCGTGTCGGAGGGCGCGGCCAACGGCGTGCAACGGGTCCAGCTCGCCACCGGCATCCCCATCGCCTTCGGACTGCTCACGGTCGAGAACCGCGACCAGGCCCTGGCCCGCTCGGAAGGCCCCGGCGGCCACAACGTCGGCGAGGAGGCCGCCATGGTCGCGGTCGAGATGGCCCGCCTCGCCGAACGACATCGCGTCTCTTGAGGTTCCCTCCTTCGTCGGGAACCTCCCGTTGGCACGGAGCGTGCGATCGTCGGTGCCTTGACCGGTCGGCTGGCGCCTCCCTCCGGACTGTGTTTCTCGAGGTCCTCCTTCGTCGGGAACCTCCCGTTGCACGGAGCGTGCGATCTCGCCCAACCAGGTTCTGGTAACGGCTTCGTTGGTCCGGGAGCGGCGATTGTGGTGCCAGAACGGATTCGGTCGGGTGGGCGAGGGCCCATAGCCTCATCTCGTGCTGAAGATCGTGTTGCCCAAAGGATCCCTCGAGAAGGCGACCATGGAGCTGTTCGCGGCGGCGGATCTCCAGGTCAACCGGTCGAGCAACGTGGACTACAAGGCCACCATCGACGATCCCCGCATCGACGAGGTCCGCATCCTGCGTCCCCAGGAGATCCCCCGGTACGTCTCCGAAGGGCTCTTCGACCTCGGCATCGCCGGCCGCGACTGGGTCGAGGAGACGTCGAGCGACGTCGTCTCGCTCGGCCAGCTCCAGTACTCGAAGGCCACCAGCAAGCCGGTCCGCATCGTGGTGGCCGTCCCCCAGGACTCACCGGTCGACTCGGTCCGTGACCTGCCGGCCGGGGTGCGCGTCTCGAGCGAGTACCCCGAGCTCACCCGGCGGTTCTTCGCCGCCCAGGGGATCGAGGCCGACATCCGGCTGTCCTACGGCGCCACCGAGGCCAAGGTGCCCGACATCGTCGACTGCGTCGTCGACATCACCGAGACCGGCCGGGCCCTGCGCGCCGCCGGGCTCAAGATCATCGACACCATCCTCACCAGCTACACCGAGTTGCTGGCCAATCCCGGCTCACATGCCGATCCCGACAAGGCCCACGCCATGGGCCAGATCCTCACCCTGTTGAACGGGACGCTCGAGGCGCGGGGAAAGGTGCTGGTCAAGCTCAACGTGTCGGGCAACGACCTCGACAAGGTCATCGACATCATTCCGTCGATGAAGGCGCCCACCGTCAACGAGCTCTACGGCGGGGGCGGCTACGCCGTCGAGACCGTCGTGCCCAAGAACCAGATCAACGTGCTGATCCCGGCTCTGGTCGACGCCGGGGCCAGCGACATCCTCGAGCTGCCGCTGTCGAAGATCGTCCACTGAAGCCCGCTCAGCGCAGGGGGATGAACCGCGCCGGCGAGCTCGCCTCGGTGGACCACACGCCGTTGCGGCGGCGCTCGACCCGCAGCGTCCGGGGCGACTCCAGTGGGACCAGGAGCCGGCCACCGTCCGCCACCTGCTCCCGCCACGGCTCGGGCACGGACTCGACGCCCGCCGTCGCCATCACACAGTCGTAGGGCGCCCGTTCCGGCCAGCCGTCGCGCCCATCGGCAGTCCGCACCTCGACGTGGTCCAGACCCAGGTTGGCGAGCGCGCTCGCCGCGAAGCGGACCAGGTCGTCCTCGAGGTCGATGCTGACGACCAACCCGGTCGGACCGACGATCGTGCCGAGGAGGGCGGCGTTGTAGCCGGTGCCGGTCCCGATCTCGAGCACCCGGTCACCGGGGGAGAGGTCGGCGGCCTCCAGCATGATGGCGACCATCGTCGGTTGCGAGATGGTGCTCAACGTGCCCGTGGTGTCGGCCTTCACCAGCTGGGCCCGGTCGTCGTACGCGTCGACCAGCTCGAGCTCGGGGACGAAGCGCTCCCGGGGCACCGAGCGCATGGCCGCCTCGACGGCCCGGGACCGGATGACGCCTTGGCGGACCAACCGGTCGACCAGCTGATCACGCAGCGCGGTCGCTCGGATTCGTCGTTGCTCCATCGGCCTGCTCGTTCCCGACGTCTGCTGTCAGTAGACCACTACGTTCTCCCCATGGCCATCGCTTCACTTGGACCCCGCACCGGATCCGTGTCCCGCTTCGACGAGCACCGGGGTCTGGGGGAGATCACCGCCGACGACGGCACCGCGTACCCGTTCCACTGCACGGGCATCGCCGACGGCACCAGGACGATCGAGGTCGGCACCAGCGTCCGCTTCGATGTCGTCGCCGGTCGGCTCGGCCGCTGGGAGGCAGGGTCGGTGGCGAGCCGATGAGCGACCACGACGACAGGGTCGACGAGCTGCTCGACCAGCTCGACCTCGACGAGCGGGCCACGCTCACCGCCGGCAAGGACGGCTGGCGCATCGCCGGCGTGCCCCGGCTCGGGATCGGCGACCTCAAGGTCACCGACGGACCCACCGGCGCCCGCGGCGACCTCACCACCGGCGCCCGAGCGGTGTGCTTCCCGGTCGGTTCGGCCGTCGGCGCCACCTGGGATGTCGACCTGGTGGCCGAGATCGCCACCGTGCTCGCCGACGAAGCGCGCAGCAAGGGGGCCCAGGTGCTGCTCGGCCCCACCGTCAACATCCATCGCCACCCGCTCGCCGGTCGCAACTTCGAGTGCTACTCCGAGGACCCCGAGCTGACGGCCCGGTTGGCCACGACGTTCATCCAGGCGCTGCAGGCGGGCGGCGTCGGCGCCTCGCTCAAGCACTTCGTGTGCAACGACTCCGAGTTCGAACGGCACACGATCAGCACCGAGATCGACGAGCGCACGCTGCGCGAGGTCTATCTCCGCCCGTTCGAAGCCGCCGTCGCCGTCGCCGACCCGTGGACGATCATGGCGGCGTACAACAAGATCAACGGCACGCATGCCACCGAGCACCGCCAGCTGCAGGTGGACATCCTCAAGAACGAGTGGAGCTGGCCCGGCGTCGTCGTCTCCGACTGGTACGCCACCCACGACACGGTGCGATCCGGCAACGGTGGCCTCGACCTGCAGATGCCCGGCCCCGCCACCCAGTTCGGCGCTCCGCTCGCCGATGCCGTGCGGTCCGGCGACGTCCCCGAGGCCGAGCTCGAGGACAAGGTGCGACGGATCCTGCGCCTCTACGCCCGTACCGGCAAGCTCGACCAACCCGAGGAGCAGCCGGAGACGTCGATCGACACGCCCGAGCGACGAGCCCTCGCCCGGCGGGCGGCCAGCGCTTCGATGGTGCTGCTGGCCAACGACGGGATGCTCCCGTTGCCGGCGACACCGGGGTCGGTGGCCGTGATCGGCCCCAATGCCACGCCAGGTCGGATCCAGGGGGGTGGATCCAGCGAGGTCACCGCCCACTACCAGGTGTCACCCCTGGCCGGCCTCCGCGATCGACTGGGTGACGTCGTCTACCAACGCGGCGTCGGCCTCGGGCTGTTCGAGGCACCGATCGACCCCGGCCTGCTCGGCGGCGACGGCTACCTCGAGGAGCTGTTCACCACCGCCGACCTGTCCGGAGAGCCCTTCCGCACCCAGACCGTTCCCGAGGCCGCGCTGTCGTTCTTCGGCGCGTCCATCCCGAACCTCGGCCGGGGCTCGTTCTCGGCCCGCTGGTCGGCGCGGTTCACGCCGGATCAGTCAGGGTCCTGGGTGCTGTCCGTGGCCGCGGCCGGTGCGTGCCGGGTGCTCGTCGACGGCGAGGTGGTGCTGGAGGACCCCGACACCGGCCCGCAGATGGCCATCTGGGTGCAGGGCCTGGCCGAGCAACGGGCCACGGTCTCGCTCGAGGCCGGCCGGACAGTCGGGCTCTCGATCGAGTTGCTCCTCCCGGATCGCGGCGTGCTGCCCCATCTCCGCTTCGGCGCCGTGCCGCCCGATCCCGAGGTCGAGGTCGGGCGGGCCGTGGCCGCGGCGGCCGCGGCCGACGTCGCCGTGGTGATCGTCGGCACCAGCTCCGATTTCGAGACCGAAGGCGAGGACCGCGCCTCGTTCCCGCTCCCCGGAGGCCAGAACGACCTCGTGGCGCGGGTGGCCGAGGCCAACCCCAACACCGTCGTCGTCGTCAACGCCGGCAGCCCCGTCCCGATGCCCTGGCTCGACTCGGTGCGGGCCGTGCTCTGGACGTGGTACCCGGGCCAGGAGTTCGGCAACGCCCTGGCCGACGTCCTGCTGGGCGACGTCGATCCGGGTGGTCGACTCCCGACGACGTTCCCGCAGCGGTTGGAGGACACTCCCGCCTTCACCAACTACCCGGGCGAGTTCGGCTCGGTTCGCTACGGCGAGGGCGTGTTCGTCGGGCACCGCTGGTACGACGCCCGCGGGATCGAGCCGCTGTTCCCGTTCGGTCACGGGCTGTCCTACACCACCTTCGAGCTCGGTGAACCCACCGCGACGGTGGCGGGAGACGGATCGGTCGACATCTCGGTCCCGGTCACCAACACCGGCGACCGCGCCGGCCGCGAGGTGGTACAGGTCTACGTGGAGGCGCCTCCGGGACCGGTGGCTCGTCCCCGCCAGCTCGCCGGCTTCGCCAAGGCCGAGCTCGATGCCGGCACCTCGGCCGATGTCACCGTCCATCTGGCCCCGCGCACGCTGGCCCACTGGGATCCCGTCGAGTCGTGCTGGCGGGTGGTCGAGGGCGAGCACACCCTCTGGGTCGGTCGATCGTCGCGCGACCTCACCGAATGGGTCACCGTCGATCCCGGCGCCCGCACTCTGGCGACCCCGCAACCCTGACCCAGACGTAGCAACTCCAGAAGCGGAGTCTGCGGACGAAGTCCGCGGACGTAGCGTCCTAGCCGAGCGAGTCGTCGAGCCAGTCGTCGCCGGCGGCCAGCATGCGAGCGAAGTCCTCGGCCGGCACCGGCCGGGCGAAGTGGAAGCCCTGGGCGATGTCGCAGTCGAGCTCGCGCAGTTCGATGACGTGGTGGGCGGTCTCGACGCCCTCGGCGAGCGTCGTCATGTGCAGGGCCTTGCCCATGGCGACGACGGCCTGCACGATGGCGGAGTCGCCCGGGTCGTGCCCGAGCCCGCTCACGAAGGCCTGGTCGACCTTCAAGATGTCGACCGGGAACCGCCGCAGGTACGACAGCGACGAGTACCCGGTACCGAAGTCGTCGATGGCGAGGTGCACGCCGATCTGCTTGAGGCGGTTGAGCTTCTCGATGGTCTCCTCGGCGTCGTCGAGCAGCACGCTCTCGGTGATCTCGAGGCAGATGTGGGCCGGATCGGCGCCGGTGGAGGCGAGCATGGCCTCCACCCGCGCGTCGAAGTCGTCGAGGGCGAACTGCTTGGCCGAGATGTTGACCGCCACCGTGATGGGGTCACGGTCGGCGAACTGCTGCGCCCACGTCGCGCTCTGCGTCAACGCCTCCCGGAGCACCCAGTCGCCGATGTCGAGGATGAGGTTCGACGATTCGGCCACCGGGATGAACTCGTTCGGCGAGACCAACCCCCAGTCGGGGTGTCGCCAGCGCAGCAGGGCCTCGCACGCCACGATCTGGTTGGTGCGCAGGAGGACCTCGGGTTGGTAGTACATGACCAGCTCGTCGCGGCCGGCCGCACCCCGGAGTGCGTCCTCCACCTCGGCCCGGCGCAGGGCGCGCACCCGGAGGTCCTCGTCGAAGAGCCGGATCGTGCCCCCGCCGCGGCTCTTGGCCAGTTGCCCGGCGACATCGGCGTGGCGGATCAGCTCGTCGGTGGTCATCTCGCCGGGCCGTCCCAGTGCCACACCGGTCGATGCGGTGAGGAAGACCTCGCGGCGTCCGACGGGGAATGGCTCGGCGAAGGCGGCGGCGATGCGGTCGGCCACGGCGAGCGCCTCGGCTTCGGTGCCGACCCGCTCGCACAGGACCACGAAGTCCTCGTCGCCCCAGCGGTGCATGCTCTGGTCGGGCCCGAGGCGCTGGGGCACCCGGGTGGCGATGGCCTTGAGGAGGGCGTCGCCGGTTCCGTGGGGGAAGCGGTTGATCTTCTCCTTGAACCGGTCGGGACTCACGAACAGCACGCACACCGGCGCCGAATCGTCGCTCACCCGCCGCAGCAGCAGGTCGAGCCGGTCGAGGAACAGCGACCGGTGCGAGAGGCCGGTGAGATGGTCGTAGAAGGCACGCTCGCGGAGGCTCTTGATCACGTCGCGGTCGGTGGTCGTGTCCTTGGCGATCCAGCCGATGCCGGTCGATCCGTCGTCGAACTCCAGCGGGCACAACGTGGACCTGGTGGGGAACTCGCCCGTGATCGGGGACATCATGGCGATGGCGCCGGACCAGGTGTCTCCGCTCTTCACCGACTCGAGGATGGTCCCGAACCGTTCACGGTCGCTGGCTGCGGGGAGATCGGTGATGTGCAGCGCCGGTGGGTTTTCGGTCACCTCCACCTTGAGCAGGCGGGCTCCGGCGCGGTTGAGGAAGGCGATGCGGCCCTGCTCGTCGAAGGCGGCGACGAGATCGTTGAGGTGCTCGGTGAGCGTCAGATGCGCTCGACGTCCGACACCGATTGCGACGTCCACGACCTTCTCCCCTCCAGCTCCGATGGCCACCATGCAATGTAGCCGTCAGGTGAACCGCGCCTCACGTAGTGCGCGGCATTCTGTTCGGAACGTGCGGTTCGCGGCTCAGGAGCCCTCTCCCGGTCGGGCTCGGTCCGTCGCCTCGACGAAGGCCATCTTGAGCTGCGGGAGGGCGCTGGCCAGCGCAGCTTCGGCCGACCCCAGACGTCCCGACAGCCCCTCGACCAGCGCGGTGAGGGCATCGATGGCGAGCCGGGCCTCGGGCAGCCGCGGCTCGGGCGAGGACAGGTGCAGGGCGGCGAGCTCGTAGAGCCCCATGGCGTGCTGGGCCACGATGTCGGCCGCGGGCAGCTCGAGGAGCTGGCGACGCATCTGCTCGTAGTGCTCGTCGTCGGGCGAGGATCCCGCTCGGTCGGCGCCCGCCTGCTCGGCGGTCTGGGGGTCGGGCCCGACGGGCTCGTGGGTCCCGGACGGGCTCGTTTCGCCTGGTCCGGTCGGCTCCGCCGGGCGTCGGGGCTGGATGGGGACCTCGCCTCCCGGCGTCCACAATGAAGACATCGCGGCCCTCCTCGGTGTCGCAGTTGCCATTCGGCTTCGTTCCACCGGTACCATACGGCCCACAATTCATTGAGAAAGCGGGGCCCGCCCCCCACCTGGCCACCTTCGGGTGCGTCCGGGTCGTGGAAGCACTCCTCCGAGCCGGCAGCTGCCGTCCCGGTCGTGGTGTGGCGGACGTCTTCGGACGTCCGTTTCCGCGTCAGGTGGCAGCACCGCTTTCCTCGACTGATCCGAACCACACAGGAGGAACGGACGTTTTGCTGAGGAGTGATCGGCAATAGCTGCTGACGAGCCCCGTATCAATGACCGCATCCGTGCTCGCGAGGTCCGCCTCGTGGGTGCCGACGGCGAACAGATCGGGATCAAGCCCCTTCCCGAGGCGCTTTCCATCGCACGGGCCCAGGAACTCGACCTGGTCGAGGTGGCCGACAAGGCCAACCCACCCGTGTGCCGGATCATGGACTACGGGAAGTACAAGTACGAGGCGGCCCAGCGGGCCAAGGAGTCGCGGAAGAAGAGCTCGACCGCGTCGGTCAAGGAGATGAAGTACCGGCCCAAGATCGGTCCCGGCGACTTCGACACCAAGACCCGCAAGGTCGTGCACTTCCTGGCCGAGGGTCACAAGGTGAAGGTCACCTTGATGTTCCGAGGCCGGGAGACCACCCACCCCGAGCTCGGCCGCAAGATCCTCGATCGTGTCGTCGAAGCAACCAGCGATGTGGGCCGGGTCGAGACCAGCGCCCGCCAGGAGGGTCGTCAGATGACGATGGTCCTGGCCCCGGACAAGAAGGCCCAGGCCGCCGCCAAGGCCAGAGCCGCCGAAGAAGCCAGGCACCAACAGGCCGCTGACGCGGCTGCCGCCGACACAGCCACTGCCGACACAGCCACTGCCGACCCAGCTGCCGCCGACACCGGGGCCGAGGCCGTCGACACCGGCGATCACCAGCCCTAGCACCCGTTCTGCAGACCGCCAGTCCGCAACCGCAAGGAACAAGGAATCCACGTCATGCCCAAGATGAAGACCCACCGCACCTCGGCCAAGCGCTTCAAGGTGACCGGCAGCGGCAAGATCACCCGCCGCCAGGCCAACCGTCACCACGGCAACGAGCGCCTGACCTCCAAGCGCCTGCGCCGCCTGAAGGGCGAAGAGCTCGTCAGCCCCGCCGACGCCAAGCGCGTCAAGAAGATGCTGGGCATCTGACCGGACATCGGCACGGACACGACGGTCGAAGAACGAAAAGGAGCGAGAGATGGCAAGGGTCAAGGGTGGCGTGCACACCAAGAAGCGCCGCAAGCAGGTACTCGGGCGCGCCAAGGGCTACTACGGCAACAAGAGCCGCACGTACCGCAGCGCCAACGAGCAGGTCATGCACTCGATGCAGTACGCATTCCGCGATCGGCGGGCCCGCAAGGGCGAGATGCGCAAGTTGTGGATCCAGCGGATCAACGCGGCGTGCCGCCTCCACGGCACCAGCTACTCCCGCTTCATCGCCGGGTTGAAGGAGGCGGGTATCGAGGTCGATCGCAAGCACCTCGCCGACCTCGCCGTCACCGACGATGCTGCCTTCGCCGCGCTCGTCGCAGCCGCTGATTCCGCCCTCGGGTCCGCGTCCGGCGCCGCCTGAACGTGGGCGAACCCGGCCCCGGCGGCGATCTGCTGGGCCCGCGTTCCACCGCACTCCAGCACCTGCGGCGCCTCTCGGGGCGCCGTAGGTCGCGTTCGGACCACGGTCAGTTCGTGATCGACGGACCGACGCTGGTCGTCGAGGCGCTCACGGCTCCCATCGAGGTCACCGAGGTCTACGCCGAGCCGGACGCCCCGGCCGAGATCGGCCGGCTCGCCCACGCCGCGGGCGTCGTCCTGCGACCCGTGGCCGCAGGCGCGTTGGCGAAGGTCACGTCGCCGGTCAACCCGCAGCCCGTCGCGGCCCTGGCGACGATCCCCCCGGCCGATCCCGATCGACACGGCCCACGGCCTGGTGCTCGTGCTGGTGGGCGTGGCCGACCCCGGCAACGCCGGCACGCTGTTCCGGATCGCCGAGGCGGCCGGGGCCACGGCGGTAGTGTCCTGCGCCGATGCGGTCGACATCTGGAACCCGAAGTGCGTGCGCGCCTCGGCCGGGTCGACCTTCCGCGTCCCACACATCGACGCCGACGATCCCGTCGCCTGCGTCCACGCCCTCCGGGCGGCCGGCATGAGGGTGCTGGCCTGCGCCGCCGGGGGAGGGGCCAGCCCCGACGACATCGACCTGCGGGGCGACGTCGCCGTGCTGCTCGGATCCGAGGCCCACGGTCTCCCCGATGTCGTCGTCGCGGCCGCCGACACCGTGGTCACGGTGCCGATGGCCGGCCGGGTCGAATCGCTCAACGTGGCGATGACGGGCGCGGTCCTGGCCTTCGAGTCGGCGCGACAGCGCCGGATCACGGCTGCGGAGGCGGAACGATCGAGCTGAACCCGGACCTGCTGCCCGACGCCGTCCTGGTCGTCGACGCCGAGGGCGTGCTCCGCGGGGCCAACGCCGCGGCCCACACCCTGCTCGGCGACCTCGACGACCTGCTCGGATCCGACGTCGTGACTGCGCTCGGCGTCCGCGACGCCGTCGGAGAGACAGCCGAGCTCGGAGCCCTCGCCGTCCCGGGCCGGGAGGTCGAGCTCAACTTTCGACGCACCGACGGCGACGACGTGGCCGCGGTGGTGACCGCGGCCACCGGGCCGGATGGCTCTCTGGTCCTCTGTGCCCGCTCGGTGTCGGACAAGTCGGGCATCGCCATCGTGTCCACCGTGTCGCACGAGCTGCGTTCACCGCTCACCTCGGTGAAGGGCTACACGTCGCTCATGCTCAACCGGTGGGACCGGCTCGCCGACGACAAGAAGCGCGAGATGCTCGAGCAGGTCCACCACGACGCCGACCGGGTGACTCGCCTCGTCACCGAGCTGCTCGACATCAGCCGGCTCGAGACAGGCCGGCTCGTGCTCCAGCGGCGCAACATCGACCTCGCCGACCTGGCAGCCACCGTGGTCGAGAAGGTGGCGATGGCGTACCCGCAGCTCGACTGCCGGCTCGACATCGGCGACATCCCCGAGGTCTACGCCGACCCCGACAAGATCGAGCAGGTGCTCACCAACCTGGTCGAGAACGCGGCCAAGTACGCCAGCCCCACCGGGATGGTGGTCACCGCTCAGGTCAGCGGCAACGACGTCTCGGTCTCCGTCACCGACACGGGCGAGGGCATCCCGACCGACGACCTGACGAAGGTCTTCACCAAGTTCTTCCGTCGCGACCACGGCCGCCCCACCGGTACCGGCCTCGGGTTGTGGATCAGCCGCGGCCTGGTCGAGGCCCACGGCGGCGAGCTCACTGCATCGTCGGAGGTCGGGGCGGGCTCGACGTTCACCTTCACGCTGCCGACCGACGCGTTCGACAAGGCCCATCCCTGACCTGGGGAACACATTTGGCGACCGCGGTGGTCCGTCGGGCAGGGTTTGCACTTCATGATCGATGAGCTCCAACGCATCGCCACCGACGCCCGCGCCGCGATCGATGCCGCCGCCACCCTCGACGCCCTCGCCGACGCCGAGCGCGAGACCCTGGGCAAGAAGGGCTCGCTGAAGGCGTTCAAGAAGCAGCTCGGCCGGCTCGACCCGTCGGAGCGCAAGTCCGTCGGCCAGGCCGTCAACGACGCCATCACCGATCTCGAAGCGGTGGTCGCCGAGCGCCGGCACGGGCTCGAGCGGGCCGCGCGGGCCAGCCGGCTCGAGGCCGATCGGCTCGATCTGACCGAGGTCACCGAAGGCTCGCGGATCGGGCACCTGCACCTGGTCACCCAGGCGATCATGGAGCTGGAGGACGTGTTCGTCGGGCTCGGCTTCACCGTGGCCGAGGGGCCCGAGGTCGAGACCGACTTCTACAACTTCGAGGCGCTGAACTTCCCGGCCGACCACCCGGCACGCGACATGTACGACACCCTCTACGTCGACTTCGGGGCGCCGGGGCACACCGTGTTGCGCACCCACACCTCACCGGTGCAGGTGCGGGTCATGCAGACGCAGCCGCCGCCGATCTACTCGGTGATGCCGGGCCGTACCTTTCGCCAGGACACCGCCGACGCCACCCACCTGCCGGTGTTCCACCAGATCGAGGGGCTCGTCATCGACCGGGGGATCACCCTCACCGATCTGGCCGGGACGATCGACCGCTTCACCAAGGCGTACTTCGGCGGCGACTTCTCGTCGCGCCTGCGTCCCTCGTACTTCCCCTTCACCGAGCCCTCGGCCGAGTTCGACATCATCCTGCCCGACGGCTCGTTCCTCGAGCTCGGTGGCTGCGGGATGGTGCACCCCAACGTCCTCCGCAACTGTGGCATCGACGCCGAGGAGTACACCGGGTTCGCCTTCGGCTTCGGCATCGATCGTCTCGCCGCCACCAAGGCCGGCGTCGACGACCTCCGCGAGCTCATCACCAACGACGTCCGCTTCTTGAGGCAGTTCTGATGTCGCTCGCTTCGCTTCATTCCATCAGTTTCTTGTTCGGGCTCGCTCCGCTCGCGCCCAGATCTCGGTCGGCTCACGACTCCGTCGAGTCGCCCACGACAGGGGGCTCCGGCGGAGCCTCTGCCCCCCGCACCCCCCGCCGTAGACCTGAGGTTCTGCGTATGAAGGTTCTGTTGTCGTGGCTGCGCGAATTCACGCCGATTCCGCCTGAGATGGCGCCCGAGGAGCTCGGGCTGGTCATGAGCGATCTCGGGATGGCGGTTGAGTCGATGGATCGCATCGGCGAGGGCCTCGACGGGATCATCGTGGCCCGGGTCCTCGACCTGCGCTCGCATCCCGACGCCGACAAGATCCAGCTGGTCGATGTCGACACCGGCGACGGCGAGCCGCTGCAGATCTGCTGCGGCGCCTGGAACATGACCGTCGGCGACCTCGTGCCCCTCGCCACGCTGGGCACGGTCATGCCCGGCGGGATGGAGATCGCCCGCCGGAAGCTGCGCGGCGAGTGGTCCAACGGGATGCTGTGCAGTCCGACCGAGCTGAACCTCCCCGGCGATCCCGGCGGGATCCTGATCCTGCCCGAATCGCTGGTTCCCGGTACCCCGCTCACCGAGGCGCTCGGCATCGAGGCCGACGTCCTCTACGACCTCGAGATCAACCCCAACCGCCCCGACGCCATGTCGGTGGCCGGGGTGGCCCGCGACGTGGCCGCCCGCCTCGGCCTGCCGTTCGCGCCGCCCACGGCCCCGGTGACCACCGGGCCCGTCAAGGCCTCCGACCTCGTCTCGGTGGACATCGCCGCCCCGGATCGATGCGGTCGCTTCACCGCACGCGTGCTCCAGGGCGTCACCGTGGGGCCCTCCGACGCCAAGATCGCCAACCGGCTCACGCTGCTCGGCATGCGGCCCATCAACAACGTGGTCGACGTGTCGAACTACGTGATGCTCGAGCTCGGCCAACCGTCGCATCCCTACGACCTGGGCACCCTGGCGGGGAACGGCTTCCGCATCCGGCTGGCCCGTGCAGGGGAGCGGATCACCACGCTCGACGACGTCGACCGGGAGCTCGACGCCACCGACCTCCTCATCTGCGACGGCGATGATCGCCCCATCGGCATCGCCGGCGTGATGGGTGGCGCGAACACCGAGATCTCGGACGCCACCACCGATGTGGTCGTCGAGATGGCCTGGTTCGACCGCATGCCCGTGGCCAAGACGGCCCGCCGGCTCGGCCTCCGTTCCGAGGCCTCGGCCCGGTTCGAACGGGGCTGCGATCCCGACGGTCCCGATCTGGCCCACGCTCGCTTCATCGAGCTCCTCGGTGGCGCGGTGGGATCCGTCGCCGATGGCACGGTCGACGAGCGGGGCGAGCTGCCCGACCGGAGTCCCATCGCCGTCCGCCCGGCCCGGGTGAACGCCGTGCTCGGCGCCCAGCTCAGCGCGGCGGAGATGAAGGCACTGCTCGATCCGATCGGGTTCACCACCTCGCTGGGCGAAGGCGACGGCCCGATGTCGGTGGCCCTGCCCACGTACCGGCTCGACTCCGAGACCGAGATCGACGTGATCGAGGAGATCGGCCGGATGTACGGCTACGAGCGGCTCGGCAAGACGATGCCGGTCTCCTCGCTGTCGGGCGGCTTGAACCCACGCCAGAAGGAGCGTCGCAGGATCCGGGCCATCCTCACCGGCCTCGGCTGCTCCGAAGCCATGCCGATGCCGTTCCTCGCCCCGGGCGACCTCGAACGCGCCGGGCTCCCGGGCGACGGCATCACCATCACCAACCCGCTGGTGGCCGAGGAATCGGTCCTGCGCACGTCACTGCTGCCCGGATTGCTCAAGGCGGTCCGCCACAACGTCAACCATCGCAACGACGACATCGCCCTGTTCGAGGTCGGACACGTGTTCCAGCGCCCGTCCGACCCCGATGCCGCCCTCCCCGACGAGCGCGAGAGCGTGGCGGTGATCATCGCCGGCGCCGATGCCCGTGAGGCCGTCGTGGTCTGGCGCTCGCTGTGCGACGGGCTCGCCGTCGACGATGCCGACGTGGCCAACGCCGAGATGCCCGCGATGCACCCGACGCGCTCGGCGGTGGCCCGGGTCGGCACCGAAGCGGTGGGGACGGTGGGGGAGGTCGATCCCGACGTGCTCGCCGCCTTCGACATCCCCGGTCGGGTCGCCTGGCTGGAGGTCGATCTCGACCGCCTCCTGGCCCACCCCCACGGTGCTCCCACCTACTCGGCGCTGAGCCGGTTCCCGTCCTCCGACATCGATCTCGCCTTCGCCACCGCGGAGGGAGTCTCGGCCACCGACGTCGCCGCCACCATCGAGGCTGCGGCCGGCGATCTGCTCGGCTACGTGCGACTGTTCGACACCTACCGCGGCGAGGGTGTCCGCGACGGGGCGCGTTCGTTGGCGTACCGCGTGCGGCTGCAGGCAACCGACCGGACCCTGACCGATGCCGAGGTCGGCGCGGTGCGCCAGCAGATCATCGCCGCGGTGGAGGCGGCCTACCCCGCCGAGCTGCGGGGCTGACGCAGCCGACCTGACGCACCGTCAGATCGCGTGGCTCGCGTCTCGTAGTCTCCGGACCGTGACGAGCCGAACGAAGAAGCTGCAGGAGGCGATGCTCGACCAGGTCGGCCACCGCGGCGAGCGTCACCCGGCCCGCGGCGACCATCCGTACCGTGACGACATCGACCTGCTCGACGGACGCTGGTACGCGGGCGACCCCCACGAGGGGTGGACGTGGATGCGGGCGAACGCACCCGTGTACCACGACCCGTGGTCCGATTGCTGGGCGATCACCACCTACGACGACGTCCTCGACATCTCCAAGCGGCCCGACGTCTTCTCCAACGCCGAGAACATCCGGCCGGGGGGCTTCGGGGTTCCGATGATGATCTCGATGGACGACCCGGAGCACAAGCGGCGCCGCATGCTGGTGTCGAAGGGCTTCACCCCGAAGCGGGTGCGGGACAAGACAGACGAGCTCCGCTCGATCTGCGACACCCTCATCGACTCCGTCGCCGAACGGGGCGAGTGCGACTTCGTCAACGACGTGGCCCGGCACCTCCCGCTCATCGTCATCGGCGACATGCTCGGCGTCGCCCCCGCCGACCGGATGCAGCTGCTCGAGTGGTCCGAGATCCTCCTCGCCGGCACCTCCGGGGATCTCGCCGCCCTCGACCGGGCCACCGACGCCTTCACCGACTACATGGCGTACCAGGCCGCCGTCATCGAGGAGCGCCGGCGACAGCGGGGCGACGACCTCGTGTCGGTGCTGGTCGATGCCGAGATCGACGACGACGGCTCCGGGATGCGGACCCTCGACGAGGAATCGATCATCTGGGAGTCCCTCCTCATCCTCATCGGCGGCGACGAGACGACCCGTCACGTGCTGAGCGGGGGGTTGGCCGCTCTGTGCGCCGATCCCGACCAGCGCGACGCCCTCGTCGACGATCGATCACTCCTGCCCACCGCGGTCGAGGAGATGCTGCGGTGGGTCTCGCCGATCAAGTCCATGAGCCGCCGAGTCCGTCACGACGTCGAGGTGCACGGTCAGCAGCTCCGGGCCGGTGACGACGTGCTGCTCTTCTACCCGTCGGCCAACCGCGACGAGGCGTACTTCGCCGATCCGTTCCGCTTCGACATCCGCCGCGACCCCAACCACCACATCGCGTTCGGGTTCGGTCACCACTTCTGTCTCGGCAACGCCCTCGCCCGGCTCGAGCTCACCGTCTTCTTCGATCGCCTCCTCGACCGCCTCCCCGACATCGAGATCGCCGACGGGCCCGCACCCCGCCGCGCCTCGAGCTTCATCAGCGGATACGAGACGCTGCCCGTCCGCTTCACCCCCCGCTGAGTCCGGCAGCAAGGTGACATCGCGGGTGGTTGAAAGCCGCCGCTCCGATCTCCGGACGACGCAATTTTCGGTGCGCCGAGCGTGTCGGATGCGCCACCACAGAACACCACCTCGGGGCGCACTCACCCGGCAGTGAGGAACGTCGGCGTCGATCGAAGCCGAGGATCCTCGTCGAACCGATGTCAGTGACACCGAACGAGAGGATCCTCGCCGACGATGCATTGGTGCGGGTGGTGACGAACCCGAGGGTCCTCGTCGAACATCCGCTCGTACCACCGAAGGTGAGGATCCTCGCCGACGATGACTTGGTGGGGCGGCCCGAGGTTCCCATCGGGGCGCACCGACTGCCGGCTTGCGCGTGCCGTTGTCACGCCTACGTGGGAATCGCGAGCACCTCGATGCCAATCGGACCAACGAGCGACGCCACCGACAAGCGGGACCTCGCGCGAGGGGCGGCTGGTGCGGTTCCGGCGTGGCCCTCGGGTCCTGTTCAGCCCTGAACCCTGATCGGAAGGCCCGTCGAGCCGTCCAACATGCGGCGATCGCCCAAGGGCGCGTGAAGCTGGACCGTCACGGCGTCAACGCAGTCAGAGCCGTCGGACCCCGATCTGGCCGCATATGCCGTGACCGTCACCGCGTCGGCCTCCTCCCGCAGCTCAGCAGTCGGGCTCTTGTTGCAGGACGCGACGAGCAACACCACACGGCTCGGCGACTCCACAGTCCCGAGATCCGCGAGGATCGGTACCTCGGTGCGGCCGCAGACTCCGGGGACCGTTGCCGGGCACCGTGCACGGCTTTTGCACCAGGCTCGACGCCCACTCTCGTGACCGCAGCGTCGCGCATGACCCCCACATCGTCCGCGCTCGACGCGACGAATGCCGTCTGTCCAGCGCGGACTCAAGGGGGGACGGCGGGGCGGGCCGCTCCTATCGCTCGTCCTTCTGCCACCCGCCCATGACATCGCGGGCGTGTGGAAGAACCGCGCCTTTCGCGGTGATTTGCCGTTCGGTCGCACCGGCGGCCGAGAGATCTCCGCGACGATCGGCACCTCGGTGCGGCCGTCAGACTCGGGGACCGTTGGGACCGTGCACCGTGCACGAGCTTCTGTCACCAGACGTCTTCGAATGTGGCCACGCCGCGCAGCGGATGGCAGCCGTGCCGTGCTGCCACCTCGAGAGCCTCGTCGATGTCGTCGACCGAGAAGGCGACGCGGTGCATGCCGATCTCGTTGGGTCGGGTGGGCTCCGTCTCGATCGCCTCAGGATGGATGTACTCGAAGAGTTCCAGACGACCCTGTCCGTCGGGCGTCTGGAGCATCGCGATCTTTGCGTGGTTCCCGTCGAGGCCGACGGCTGTGTCGGTCCACTCTCCACTGACGGTGTCGCGCCCGAGGACGGTCAGCCCGAGGTCGGTGAAGAATGCAATCGTCGCGTCGAGATCACGGACGGCGATGGCGACGTTCTCGAGCTTGATCGGCACGAGTGGACACGAACGAGCTGCTGCCAGCCAGCCGGCCGGGGCGACGTCCCGGAGCGCCCCTCCAAACCAGCTTGCATACTCATGCACGCGCATGACTAGAGTGTGTCCATGATCAGCGTCGGGATCCTCGGTGCATCGGGATTCGCCGGGTCGGAGTTGCTGCGCCTGCTCGCCACCCATCCGGAGTTCGACGTGCGCCTCGCCGGGGCCGACAGCCAGGCGGGGACCGCGGTCGCCGACCTGTACCCCGGGCTGGCCGCGGCGTATCCCGACCTGCGGTTCACGGCGGCGGGAGCGGACGAGTGCGCCGGTCTCGATCTGGTCTTCCTCGGGCTGCCGCACGGCGTGAGCCAGGGGATCGTGCCCGATCTCCGGGGCCGGGTGAAATGGATCGTCGACGCCGCGTCCGACTTCCGCCTCCGGGATCCCGCCCTCTACCCCGAGTGGTACGGAAGCGAGCACCCGGCGCCGGAGCTGCTCGCCCAGGCGGCGTACGGCATTCCGGAGCTGTTCCGTGACCAGATCCTCGGCACCGACCTGGTGGCCGTGGCCGGCTGCTACCCGACCGGTGCATCGTTGGCCATCGCGCCCTTCGTCCGGGCCGGGCTCATCGAGACGACGGGTGTCGTGGTCAACGCCGTGACCGGCGTGAGCGGGGCGGGTCGGCCACCCAAGGACAACACCACCTTCTGTGCCGTCGACGAGAACTTCACCGCCTACGGCTTGCTGCATCACCGCCACACGCCCGAGATCGAGCAGGCCACCGGGACGCAGGTGCTCTTCACGCCCCACCTGGCTCCGATGAACCGCGGCATCTTCACCACCGTCTATGCCCGCCCCACCGGTCCGTGCGACACCGAAGTGCTGCTCGGCTGCCTGCACGCGGCCTACGACGACGAGCCGTTCATGGTCGTCGACGAGCGGATCCCGTCCACGAAGGCCACCCAGGGGGCCAACACCGCGCACCTGACCGCCCGCTTCGACGACCGCACCGGCACCGTGTTGGTGATGTCGGCCATCGACAATCTGGTCAAGGGCACCTCGGGCCAGGCCATCCAGTGCGCCAACCTGCTGGCCGGCGTGCCCGAGACCACCGGGCTCCCGCTCGTGGGGCTCATGCCATGACGGTCCGCGAACAGACCGACATGAGCACGGTCCTGTTGGAGGTGCTGCCCTACATCCACCGCTTCCGGCACAAGATCGTGGTGGTCAAGTACGGCGGCAACGCCATGGTCGACCCCGGCCTCTCCAGCGCGTTCGCCGACGACATGGTGCTGCTGCGTGCCGTCGGGCTGAAGCCCGTCGTGGTGCACGGCGGTGGGCCCCAGATCGGTGCCCTGCTCGCGCGCCTCGGCATCGAGTCCGAGTTCCGGGACGGCCTGCGGGTCACCGACGCCGACACGCTCGACGTCGCCCGCATGGTGCTCGTCGGCAAGGTCAACCGCGACATCGTCGGGTCGATCAACACCCACGGGCCGCTGGCGGTCGGGCTCTCGGGCGAGGACGGCGGGCTCATCACCTCGGTGGCTCGCCATCCCGAACTGGGCTTCGTCGGCGATGTCGAGTCGGTCAACCCATCGATCCTGCACCGCCTGCTGGCCGAGGACCTGATCCCGGTGATCTCCACCATCGGCGGTTCAGCCGACGGCCAGGCGTACAACATCAACGCCGACACCGTGGCCGGTGCGCTCGCGGTCGCGCTGGGGGCTGAGAAGGTCATCTACCTCACCGACGTGCCCGGCCTGCTCGCCGACGTGACCGATCCCGACTCGCTGATCCGCAACGCCACCGCGGCCGAGCTGCGGGCGAAGGTCGCCTCGGGCGAGCTCTCGGGCGGCATGATCCCCAAGATCGACGCCGCCATCAGCGCGGTGGAACAAGGCGTCCCGTCGGCCCACCTGCTCGACGGCCGTCTCGCCCACGTCGTCCTGCTCGAGCTGTTCTCCGACCAGGGCGTCGGCACCATGATCACCAACCACGCCAGCACCGACGACACCGGCCCGGGGGGCTTCGCATGACCACCGAAACCGACCACCGGGCGGCCATGGACGCGCCCACCGCGCTCGACGCCTGCCCGCTGATGCCCACCTACGGGCCGCCGCAGGTCCGCTTCGTGCGCGGCGCCGGCTGCGAGCTCTGGGACGGCGACGGGAAGCGCTACCTCGACTTCCTGTCCGGGTTGGCGGTCTGCTCGCTCGGCCACGCCAACCCGGTGGTGGCCGACGCCCTGTCGGCCCAGGCCCGCACGCTGCTCCACGTCTCCAACCTGTTCGGCACCGAACCGGGCTGGGAGGTGGCCGTGGCCCTCGACGAGCTGCTCCGGGACGGCAACGCCGGTGCCTCGCCCTACCAGACCTTCTTCTGCAACTCGGGCGCCGAGGCCAACGAGGCCGCCATCAAGCTGGCCCGCAAGTTCGGGGGACGAGGCCGGCACAACGTGGTCTCGGCCTTCGCCAGCTTCCACGGCCGCACCCTGGCCACACTCCACGCCACCGGACAACCACAGAAGTGGGAGGCGTTCCAGCCGCTCCCGGAGGGCTTCCGCCACGTACCGTGGGCCGATCTCGACGAGCTCGAGGGCGCCCTCGACGCCACGGTGGCGGCGGTGCTGCTCGAGCCGGTCCAGGGTGAGGGCGGCGTGAACCCGGCGACCGCCGAGTACTTCCAGGGCGTCGAGCGCCTGTGCCGGGAGCGGGGGATCCTGTTCATGGTCGACGAGGTCCAGACCGGTCTCGGGCGGACCGGCCGGTGGTTCGGCTTCCAGCACTTCGGCGTCCAACCCGATGTCGTCACCATGGCCAAGGCGCTGGGCAACGGGGTCCCGATCGGTGCCTGCGCCGCCAAGACCGAGGTGGCGGCGGCGTTCGAACCCGGCGACCACGCCACCACCTTCGGGGGCCAACCCCTCGCCACCGCGGCGGCGCGAGCCGTGCTGGCGGAGATGCGCCGGCTCGACGTGCCCGCCCTCGCCGCCGCGGCCGGAGCAGCGCCTGACCACCGCCCTGCTCGCCCTCGACGGCGTGGTCGCGGTGCGCGGCCTCGGCCTGCTCCTCGGTGTCGAGCTGGCCGGCCACGATGCCAAGGCGGTGGCCAACCGGCTGCTCGACGACGGGCTGGTGGTCAACGCCGTGACGCCCACGGCCCTGCGCCTGGCGCCGCCGCTCATCGTCTCCGACGCCGAGATCGACGAGGCCGTGACCATGATCGCCGCCGCGCTCGACGCCGACGTCGAAGTCGGGGCGACGTCGTGACGCTGCGTCACTTCCTGGAGATCGACGACCTCTCGCCTGGCGAGCTGGGTCGGGTGCTGGAGCTGTGCGCCGCCGACGGGCCCGAGCTCCTCGCCGGCCGCACCGTCGCCTTCTACTTCGAGAAGCCGAGCCTGCGGACACGTCACTCGGCCGAGGCCGCCTCGGTCCGCCTCGGTGCCCACCCGATCACGTTCACCTCGGCCGAGGTGCGCATCGGCACCCGCGAGCCGGCTGCCGACGTCGCCCGGGTCCTCTCCGGGTACCACGCCCTCCTCGGTGCCCGCGTGTTCTCGCACCAGCTCCTCGACGACCTCGCCGAGGCCGCCACCGTGCCGGTCGTCAACCTGCTCTCCGACCTCGGGCATCCCTGCCAGGCGCTCGCCGACCTGCTCACCATGCAGCAGGAGTGGGGCTCGCTGTCGGGGCGCACGGTCGCCTGGATCGGCGACTTCAACAACGTCGCCCGCAGCCTGTCGCTCGGCGCGGCGATGTCGGGCATGCGGGTCCGCATCGGATGCCCTCCCGGCTACGGCCCCACCGACGAGGACCTCGATCGTCTCGGTCTCGCCGGTCTCGATCCCGCCGACGGATCGATCGTCGTCACCGACCGGACGGCCGAAGCAGTCGAGGGCGCCGACGCCGTCCACACCGACGTGTGGGCCTCGATGGGCCAGGAGGACGAAGCCGAGGTCCGCCACAAGGCGTTCGAGGGCTTCCAGGTCGACGACGACGTGATGGCGGCGGCCCCCGACACCGCGGTGTTCATGCACTGCCTGCCGGCCCACCGGGGCGAGGAGGTGTCGGCGTCGGTGGCCGACGGTCCGCAGTCCCGGATGATCCGCCAGGCCCACAACCGGATGCACGCCAAGATCGGGCTGTTCCGCTGGCTCCACGAGGTCGGATCGCTGTGAGCTCCTCGCGCGGCGCCCGCCTCACCAAGCCTCAGCGCCAGCATCGCGTCCAGCGGCTGCTGGAGGAGAACGCCATCTCGACCCAGGAGCAACTCGTCGACCTGCTCGCCGCCGACGGCGTCATCGCCACCCAGGCGACGGTCTCGCGCGACCTCGAGGATCTCGGCGCCATCAAGGTCAGGGTGCCGGGCGGCGAGACGGTCTACGCCGTGCCCGCCCTGCCCAAGGAGGCCGTCGCTCCCGAGGACCACCTGCGCCGGGTGTGCTCGGAGTGGGTGGTCGAGGTGTCGCACTCCCACAACCTCGTCGTGCTGCGCACCCCCCCGGGTTCGGCCCACGTCGTCGGCTCCGCCCTCGATCGCGCCGGGTTGCCCGAGGTGCTCGGCACCGTGGCGGGCGACGACACCTTGCTCCTCGTCGCCGCCGAGTCCACCGACGGTGCCACCGTCGCCCGCCGCATCTCCGACCTCGCCGGGCTGTGACATGGCTACCTCGTCCTCGAGCCCTTACGGGCCCTTCGCCCCGCTCCACCCCGTTCTGGTAGGTCATTGCGCCACTCAGAACGACCGTTGACCCACCAGAACACCGAAGATCCAGGAGAAGCACCCATGGCCAAGCGAGTCGTCCTCGCCTACAGCGGCGGTCTCGACACCTCCGTCGCGGTCCGCTGGCTGATCGAGAACGAAGGCGTGGAGGTCATCGCCCTCGCCGTCGACGTCGGTCAGGCCTCCGATGACTGGGACGTCGTCCGCCAGCGGGCGCTCGCCGCCGGCGCCACCGAAGCCGTGGTCGTCGACGCACGCGAGGAGTTCGCTCGCGACTTCTGCATGCCGGCGCTGCGGGCCAACGCCATGTACGAGAACCGGTACCCGTTGGTCTCGGCGCTGTCGCGTCCCGTCATCGTCAAGCACCTGGTGGAGGCGGCCCGGTTCCACGGTGCCGACGCCGTGGCCCACGGCTGCACCGGCAAGGGCAACGACCAGGTCCGCTTCGAGGTGTCGACCCGGGCCCTCGCTCCCGACCTCGACATCCTCGCCCCGGTCCGCTCCTGGGGGATGACCCGCGAGGACGCCATCTACTACGCCTACGACCACGACATCCCGATCATGGCGACCAAGGAGAAGGTGTACTCGATCGACGACAACCTGATGGGGCGGGCGATCGAGTGCGGTGAGATGGAGGATCCGTGGCGGACCCCTCCCAAGGGGGTCTGGCTCCTCACCCAGAAGACGGCCGAGGAGCCCCGCGACGTGGTCGTCGGCTTCGAGCGGGGCATGCCGGTGAGCGTGGATGGCGAGACGATGTCGCCGGCGTCGATCATCGGGCACCTCAACGAGGTGGTCGGCTCCTACGGCTGGGGCCGCATCGACATGGTCGAGAACCGCCGCGTCGGCATCAAGAGCCGGGAGACCTACGAGTGCCCGGCGTCGCTGGCGCTCATCAAGGCCCACGTCGACCTGGAGTCGATCTGCCTCGAGCGCGATCTCCAGCGCGAGAAGTACCGCCTCGAGTCCCGCTACGCCGAGCTGGTCTACGACGGCTTGTGGTTCTCCCCGCTGCGCGAGTCGCTCGATGCCTTCATCGCCGAGTCCCAGAAGCACGTCACCGGTGAGGTCCGCCTGCACCTCGAGCCGGGTTCGTGCGAGGTCGAGGGACGCCGGTCGGAGTCGAGCCTCTACGACTACGGCCTCGCCACCTACGACGCCGAGGACAGCTTCCGCCACGAGGACTCGGCCGGCTTCGTACGGCTCTGGGGTCTCGGCATCGAGACGTGGTCCCAGCGCCAGGGCCCGGGTTCTCGCCCGTGACCGCGCCCGGGCCGGACGACGGCACCGCTCACACCCTGTGGCACGGTCGCTTCGCATCCGGCCCCGCCGACGACCTGCTGGCCTACACGGTCAGCCTGCCGTTCGATCAGCGCCTCGCCCGTGACGACATCGCCGGCAGCCGTGCCCACGTCCGCGGGCTGGGCCGGGTCGGCCTGCTCGACGACGGCGAGGTGGCCGCCATCCTCGACGCGCTCGACACCACCGAGGCCGAGCTGGCCGACGGCTCGTTCGGCTTCCAGCCCTCCGACGAGGACATCCACACCGCGGTCGAGCGCCGGGTCACCGAGCTGGCCGGACCGGCAGGAGGCAAGCTCCACACCGGCCGTAGCCGGAACGACCAGGTCGCCACCGACCTGCGACTGTGGACCAAGCGTGAGCTGGCCGCGGTGGCCGCCGACGTGGTCGCCCTGCAGTCCGTCCTGCTCGAGCGGGCCGAGCAGGCCGGCGACACCTACCTTCCCGGCTACACCCACCTGCAACGGGCCCAGCCGGTGCTGCTGGCCCACCACCTGCTCGCCCACGGGTGGTCGCTGGCGCGCGACGTCGACCGCCTCATCGACGCCCGGCGCCGCCTCGACGTGTCGCCCCTCGGCGCGGGGGCACTCGCCGGCTCGTCTCTTCCCCTCGACCCGGCATCGGTGGCATCCGACCTCGGCTTCGCCCGCGTGTTCGACAACAGCCTGGACGCGGTCAGCGATCGTGACTTCGTCGCCGAGGCGCTGTTCGATCTGACCATGATCGGCATCCATTTGTCCCGGATGGGCGAGGAGATCGTGCTCTGGAGCAGCGACGAGTTCGGTTTCGTCCGCCTCGACGACGGCTACGCCACGGGGTCGTCGATGCTCCCGCAGAAGAAGAACCCCGACATCGCCGAGCTGGCCCGGGGCAAGGCGGGCCGGGTGATCGGCGATCTCACCGGCTTGCTCGCCACCCTCAAGGGGCTTCCCATCGCCTACAACCGCGACCTGCAGGAGGACAAGGAGCCGCTCTTCGATGCCGTCCACCAGGTCCGGCTCGCGCTGCGGGCCACGGCGGGGATGTACGCCACCCTCACCGTGGACGTCGCTCGCATGGCCGAGGCGGCCGACGCTCCGGGGGCGGCAGCCACCGATCTGGCCGAGTACCTCGTGCAGGCGGGCACGCCGTTCCGGGAGGCCCATGCCATCGTCGGTGGCTTGGTCCGCGACGCGCTGGCTGGTGACCGCCCGTTGCGCCAGCTGGTCACCGAACACCCCGCCCTCGGACCCGATGCCGCCGCCCTGCTCGACCCCGGAGTGCCCGTGACCCGGCGCACCACGCCCGGCGGCGCCGGACCCGGACCGGTCGCGGTGCAGATGGAGTCGTTCCGCTCCCGTCTGGACGCCGACCGGGCCCGGCTCGACGAGCTGGACTGAGCGCGATGGGGGACACCTACCGCGTCCGCTACTACGAGTGCGACATGCAACGGGTGGTGCACAACTCGGTGTACCTGGCGTGGTGCGACGACAGCGCCGATCGCTGGTTCCGGTCGGCGGGAGCCGACCTCGAGGCCGGCCCGTGGGACGTGATGGTCAAGACCGCCACCGTCACCTGGGCCGCGGCGTCGCGGTTGGGCGACGAGATCACCCTCGACCTGGCCGTGTCGAGGTGGGGCAACACGTCGTTCGACCTCCACTTCAGCGGCACCCGCCACGGCGACGCCGTGTTCGATGCCACCATCACCTACGTGGCGGTCCGCATGGGTACCACCGAGACGGTTCGCGTACCCGACGAGTTCCGGGAGGCGCTCGGTGCCGGGTGATCCCGGTCGTCTGGTCGGCCGCGGTCGGGCCGCTGACGTGTTCGAGGCCGGCCCCGGCCGGGTCCTGCGCCGCTACCGCACCGATCACGACTCGGTGCCCGAGGCCGAGCTGCTGCGCCACCTGCACCAGCACGGGTACCCGGTGCCCCGCGTCCACGACGCCGACGGCACCGACATCGTCATGGAGCGGATCGAGGGACCGGTCCAGCTCGACGACCTGAAGCGCAGGCCGTGGCGCGTCCATGACCATGGGCGGACCCTCGCCGCCCTCCACCGACGCCTGGCCGAGGTGCCGGCGCCCGATCCACGGCCCGTCGCCGCCCTCGATGACGAACCCCCCGCCGACGGCATCGTGCACCTCGATCTCCATCCGGGCAACATCATCCTGGCCGAGTCCGGTCCGGTGGTGATCGACTGGTCGAACGCCCTGGTCGGCGATCGAGCGTTCGATCTGGCCACGACCTGGGTGCTGCTCGCCACCGGGGTACCCGACGGTGGTCGCGTCGAACGCGCCGCGGCCGCTGTCCTGCGCCGGCGCCTGCTGCGCGCCTTCCTCGGCGACATCGACGCCTACGCGGCCCGTGACCGGCTCCATGCCGCGTGTGCCCGCCGGCTCGCCGATCCGAACCTGCGTCCCGCCGAGGCCGACGCCGTCCGGGCCCTGGTCCGCTCCGTCGGGGTATGAGACCGCTCGACGCGGATTTCTACCGTCGCGACCCGCTCGAGGTGGCGCCCGACCTGCTGGGCAAACGGTTCGTCCACCACCATCCCGACGGCGACCGGTCCGGACGGATCGTCGAGGTCGAGGCCTATCTCGGGGCCCGGGACCCGGCGGCCCACACCTACCGGGGCCGCACCGAACGCAACGCCACCATGTTCGGCCCCGGCGGTCTGCTCTACGTGTACTTCAGCTACGGCGTGCACTGGTGCGCCAACGTCGTCTGCGGGGAACCCGACGACGGCGTGGCCGTGCTCCTGCGGGCGCTCGAACCCGTCGAGGGACTCGACGCCATGTACCGCGATCGCGGTCCGGCGGCCCGCCGGCACCGGGACCTGTGCTCGGGTCCGGGCAAGCTGACCCAGGCGCTCGGTCTGTCCGGCGAGCACGACGGCGCCGATCTCGTCGTCGGTCGGCCCGTGACGATCGTGGACGACGACACGCCGCCACCGTCGTCGGTGGTGCAGACCACCCGGGTCGGCATCAGCGTCGCGGCCGAGGAACCGTGGCGGTTCTACGTGGCCGGCAACCCCAACCTGTCGCGCCGGTAGGGTCCCGGCCGTGGTCGAACCCTTCCTGGCTGCCGCCGACGACCGGCTCCGGCCGTCCGGCGACCTCTCGGTCGCCCGGGCCCAGATCGAGGGCGCCGACATCGACCCGGCCGCCGACGAGCACCGCCGCGCCATCCTCGACTTCGTCGACCAGCATCCCGATGCCCTCCACCGCAGCTGTCGGTCCGGACATCTCACGGGCTCGGCCCTGGTGGTCGACCACGACGGGGCGCGCGTGGTGATGCTCCATCACCGCAAGCTCCGGCGTTGGCTCCAGCCCGGCGGCCATTGCGACGGCGACGCCAACCTGGCTGCGGTGGCGCTGAGGGAGGCGTCCGAGGAGACCGGGGTCGACGGCCTCCGGGTCCACCCGGTGGCCATCGACCTCGACGTCCATCGGGTCGATCCGCCCGCCGAGGGCCCGCATCTGCACCTCGACGCCCGATTCCTCGTCGTGGCTCCGGAGGCCACCGATCTGGTGGGGAACCACGAGTCGACCGAGCTGCGCTGGACCCGGCCGGTCGACCTCGACGAGCTCGGGGTCGATGCCGGGACGATGCGCATGGTGCGCCATGGGCTCGACGTGTGGCGAGCGGTCTGCTGCTGACGTGTCCGGCCTCGACGAGCTCGGCTGGGACGACGGCTGGCGGGCGGCGGCCGAGGCTGCCGGAGGGGTACCAGGCCGGGTGGTGCGCCAGGATCGGGGGTGGGTGCAGGTGGCGACGGCCGACGACGTGGTGGCGGCCCGCACTCGTGCCGATCGGGTGGGGACCCCGGTGGTGGGCGACTGGGTGACCGTGGTCGACGACGAGGTCGGGGCCGTCCTCGAGCGCCGCAACGTGCTACGACGGGCCGATCCGGTGGGGGAGGGCTCGCAAGCCCTCGCCGCCAACCTCGACAACGTGTTGGTGGTGCTGGGTCTCGACCGGCCGGTGAAGTCGGGTCGGGTCCAGCGGGCCGTGGCGCAGGCGTGGGACGCCGACGCCGAGCCGATCGCCGTCCTGACCAAGAGCGACCTGGTGCCCGACCCGGAGGCCCTGCGGGCCGAGATGGAAGCCGAGCACCACGGCCTCGATGTGCTGGTGGTGTCGTCCCGGACCGGCGCCGGCATCGCCGAGCTCCGGGCCCGGATCGCCGGCGGCACCATCGTCCTGCTCGGGGAATCCGGGGCGGGCAAGTCGAGCCTGCTCAACGCCCTCGCCGGCGGCGACGTGGCCGCGACGGGGGAGGTGCGGGAGTTCGACGGGAAGGGGCGCCACACCACCACCCGGCGCGAGCTGCACCTCCTGCCCGGTGGCGGCATCGTGGTCGACACGCCGGGGTTGCGGGCCATCGGGCTCTTCGCCGAACCCGAAGCCGTCGACGCCGCCTTCCGGGACATCGAGACGCTGGCCGAGCAGTGCCGCTTCGCCGACTGCGGCCACGACCAGGAGCCGGGCTGCGCCGTGCAGGCGGCCGTGGCCGCCGGCACGCTCTCGCTCGAACGGCTCCAGACCCACCGGGCGATGCAGGCCGAGGCAGAGTGGGCGATGCTGCCCGAACACGAGCGACGTCGCCGGAAGCGCCCCTGAAACCCGACGTTGAAACCCGACGTCGCTCAGCGACTGTGGTGGATGTTGTGGTGCGGGGAGTTGTGAGGCCCTGCCGAGCAACTCCAGGAAACCCGAAGTCGCTCTGCGACTGAGGGTTTCAGCCCACGTCCTCTGGAGTGGCGCAGCTCGGCATGTCGTTGGCCGTCTGGGCGAAGTCGTCGATCAGGACGTCGATCTGGTAGCCGCCCCGGTCGGTGACGCGGAACGGCTCGTCGAGGCCGGCCCGGAAGCGGTCGGCGTAGGCCCGACGATTGCGGTTGTACTCCTCCCAGTCGTCGAGCCAACGGCTCACGGCACGGGCCTCGTCGGCCGTCGCCGGCGGGGGCAGGGCGCGGAGGCGCTGCACCATGGCCTCCAGATCGGTGGTGGCGTCGTCGAGCACCGCAGCCCGTTCGGCCGGACTCCGCAGTTCGTTGGCATACGGCTCCTGGGCCACCGACGCCGCGGTCGGTGCGCAGACCGTCTCGGCCGATTGCACCCACGCCGCATCGTCGAGATGGTCGCGGAGCTCCTCGCGGCCGACGAAGAACGACAGGTACATCACGTAGCCCCAGATGCCCAGGAACGAGGCCACCACGGCGAGGACCCCGATCCGGCGCAGCCGGTTCGGACGGCGCGCGGCAGATTCGGTCTCGAGGACGTCGGTCACCGCGCGATGCTCGTCGATCGCTGCCCCTCGACGCCAGGCGGGACCGCCACGACTGGACGCGGCCGCCTCGTCGCGAGTGACATGCCACCATGAGCGAGCTCCTCGACGACCTCCGGGCCCGTGGCCTGGTGCACGACAGCACCGACCTCGACGCGCTGGCCGCCCGACTCGACGAGGGACCCATCCGCCTGTACTACGGCTGCGATCCCACCGCGCCGAGCCTGCACGTGGGCAACCTCATCGGCCTCCTGGTCCTGCGGCGCTTCGCCGACGCCGGTCATCGGCCCGTCGCCCTCGTGGGTGGGGCCACCGGAATGGTGGGAGACCCGGGAGGACGGTCCGAGGAGCGCAACCTGCTCGACGAGGCCACGCTGGCCGCCAACGTGGCGTCGATCCGGGCCCAGGTCGAGTCGGTGGTGGGTGAGGTGGCGACGGTGGTCGACAACCGGACCTGGACGGCGAACGTCACCGTGTTGGAGTTCCTCCGCGACGTGGGCAAGCACGTCACCGTCAACCAGATGCTGGCCAAGGAGTCGATCAAGGCGAGGGTCGAGTCCGAACACGGGATCTCCTTCACCGAGTTCAGCTACATGCTCCTGCAAGCCAACGACTACTGGCACCTCCACACCCACGAGGGGGTCGAGCTGCAGATCGGCGGCTCCGACCAGTGGGGCAACATCGTGGCCGGTGTCGACATGATCCGCCGCCGATCGCAGGCGACGGTCCACGCCTTCACGTGGCCCTTGATGACCCGGTCGGACGGCGCCAAGTTCGGCAAGACGGCCGATGGGGCGGTCTGGTTGTCGGCGGACCAGACGTCGCCGTACGCCTTCTTCCAGTACTGGATGAACGTCGATGACCGTGACGTCGAGCAACTCCTGTTGCAGCTCACCCTGCTTCCTGTCCGCGAGATCACCGACCTGGTGGCCGCCCACGGCGACAATCCCCAGGAACGGGCGGCCCAGCGGCGCCTCGCCCGTGAACTGACCACGCTGGTGCACGGTGCCTCCTCGGCCGAGGCGGCCGAGGAGGCCTCCGCCGTGCTCTTCGGCGGCGACCCCAGCACCGCCGGCCTCGGCACCTGGCAGCTGGTGGCGTCAGAGGTGCCCTGCGTGCCGCCGCCGGCCGATGCCGACATGTCGGCCGGCATCGACCCGGTGCCGGTACTGGTGTCGTCGGGCCTGGCCAAGTCCAACAACGAGGCGCGCCGGCTGCTGCGTGACCAATCCGTGGTCGTCACCGGGCGCCGCCTCGACGCGGACGGCCGGATCGGCGCCGCTGACGTGCGCCACGGGCGGTTCGTCCTCGTGCGCAAGGGGCGCAAGGCCTACGCCGTCGTCGATCTGGAGAAAGCGCCTGCGCCGAGTTGACGTTCCGTGCCGCCACCGCTAGTTTTGACCTTCGCCCCGCACGGCCGTCACCACGGTCGGAACGAGGCACGGTCGAGTCAGCGCCGGCACCGTCCCCCGCAACTCCGTCCACCAGAAGTGCATTCGATTCGAACGCGCCGACGGAACGGATTTGCAGCTCGGACAGCCCCATCGCTAGCTTGCCCGCTCCGGCAACACCGCCCCTCGGGGCGACTGCCAGCAGAGCTCCTTGAAAACAGAAGAGAGGAATGACGTGCGAGTGCGGGCGATCGCCCTCACTTCGGTGAGCGTGGTCGCACGAAAAGTATTTGCACCTGTCATCTTTGAGTTACTGAATTTGGTCTACCCAAGACCAAGGACAAAGTGATACGTGCCAGCAGGCAGTGGTCAGTCAGAACACTGCCGGCTCATCCAATTGATCGAGTCGATGTACCCGATCCGCAAGGAGACGGTTCATCGCAAGATCTTGACGGAGAGTTTGATCCTGGCTCAGGACGAACGCTGGCGGCGCGCTTAACACATGCAAGTCGAACGAGGTCCATCCAGTCGCAAGACCGGTGAAGACCTAGTGGCGAACGGGTGAGTAACACGTGAGGAACCTGCCCCGAAGACCGGAATAACCCACCGAAAGGTGAGCTAATACCGGATACCTTCACGACGTCGAATGGCGATGTGAAGAAATGGATCCCGCTTCGGGAGGGTCTCGCGGCCTATCAGCTAGTTGGTGAGGTAACGGCTCACCAAGGCGACGACGGGTAGCTGTTCTGAGAGGAAGATCAGCCACACTGGGACTGAGACACGGCCCAGACTCCTACGGGAGGCAGCAGTGGGGAATCTTGCGCAATGGGCGAAAGCCTGACGCAGCGACGCCGCGTGCGGGAAGACGGCCTTCGGGTTGTAAACCGCTTTCAGCAGGGACGAAATTGACGGTACCTGCAGAAGAAGCTCCGGCCAACTACGTGCCAGCAGCCGCGGTAAGACGTAGGGGGCGAGCGTTGTCCGGAATCATTGGGCGTAAAGGGCTCCTAGGCGGTTCAGTAAGTCGACTGTGAAAATCCAAGGCTCAACCTTGGGACGCCAGTCGATACTGCTGTGACTCGAGTTCGGTAGAGGAGTGTGGAATTCCTGGTGTAGCGGTGAAATGCGCAGATATCAGGAGGAACACCAACGGCGAAGGCAGCACTCTGGGCCGATACTGACGCTGAAGAGCGAAAGCGTGGGGAGCAAACAGGATTAGATACCCTGGTAGTCCACGCCGTAAACGTTGGGCACTAGGTGTGGGGTTCTATCAACGGACTCCGTGCCGCAGCTAACGCATTAAGTGCCCCGCCTGGGGAGTACGGCCGCAAGGCTAAAACTCAAAGGAATTGACGGGGGCCCGCACAAGCGGCGGAGCATGTTGCTTAATTCGAGGCAACGCGAAGAACCTTACCTGGGTTTGACATGTACGGAAAAGCCGTAGAGATACGGTGTCCTTCGGGGCCGTACACAGGTGGTGCATGGCTGTCGTCAGCTCGTGTCGTGAGATGTTGGGTTAAGTCCCGCAACGAGCGCAACCCTCGTCCTATGTTGCCAGCACGTAATGGTGGGGACTCGTAGGAGACTGCCGGGGACAACTCGGAGGAAGGTGGGGACGACGTCAAGTCATCATGCCCCTTATATCCAGGGCTGCAAACATGCTACAATGGCCGGTACAACGGGCTGCGAGACCGCGAGGTTGAGCGAATCCCTGAAAGCCGGTCTCAGTTCGGATTGGAGTCTGCAACTCGACTCCATGAAGTCGGAGTCGCTAGTAATCCCGGATCAGCAACGCCGGGGTGAATACGTTCCCGGGCCTTGTACACACCGCCCGTCACACCACGAAAGTCGGTAACACCCGAAGTCAGTGGCCCAACCCTTTGGGAGGGAGCTGCCGAAGGTGGGATCGGCGATTGGGGTGAAGTCGTAACAAGGTAGCCGTACCGGAAGGTGCGGCTGGATCACCTCCTTTCTAAGGAGTCCACCCATCCGTAATGGATGTGGACATCTAGTTGATCACTCGCAACGAGCCTTCGGGCTCGTGCCAGGAAGAACGCTTGCGTTCTTCGACGCCGAGCTTGCTCGGCGCCTCCTCTCTTCTGTTCTGAGGGAGTTCGACCCGGCCACCGACACGGTGGCCGGGTCAACTTCTGTCCCCGGCCACCGCCAGGCCGCGGCCCGCTCGTCTCGAGCCCGCCGCCCCCTGCACGCGCGCCGAGGTCCCACGGGGCGCAGCCCCGTGTGAGTTCCTTGAGAATTGCATAGCGAGCACGAGCATCTTTGAATATCCAAGCTACAAAGAGCCAACGGTGGATGCCTTGGCACATGGCACCGATGA
This sequence comes from uncultured Acidimicrobiaceae bacterium, assembly GCA_963747745.1. Lineage (GTDB taxonomy): Bacteria > Actinomycetota > Acidimicrobiia > Acidimicrobiales > Salinilacustritrichaceae > Salinilacustrithrix. The sequence continues at coordinate 58,099 of CAVVGJ010000014.1, read as the reverse complement.
AAGACGTGTGTGGCTGCGAAAAGCCACGGGGAGCTGCCTACAAAGCGTTGATCCGTGGATGTCTGAATGGGGAAACCCACCAACCGTCATGGGTTGGTACTCCGGTCTGAACACATAGGACCGGTAGAGGGAACTCTGGGAACTGAAACATCTCAGTACCAGGTAGGAACGGAAAGCAACAGCGACTCCCGTAGTAGCGGCGAGCGAACTGGGAAGAGCCTAAACCGAGCTGGTGGTAAAGCCTGATGGCGTTGCCAGTTCGGGGTTGTGGGGCCGATAGCTCCAGCATCAGATGGAGCACGGAGTTACAAAGTTGCCGGGTAGTGGAAGCGCACTGGAACGACGCACCGCAGCGGGTAAGAGTCCCGTACACGAAACCTGAGCAACCTCCGATCGTCACCCCGAGTAGCGCCGGAACCGTGAAAGTCGGCGTGAATCTGCGAGGACCACCTCGTAAGGCTAAGTATGTCCATGTGACCGATAGCGCACGAGTACCGTGAGGGAAGGGTGAAAAGTACCCCGGGAGGGGAGTGAAATAGAACCTGAAACCGTTGGTTTACAAGCAGTCAGAGAGTCGTCAACACTTCGGTGTTGGCCTCGATGGCGTGCCTTTTGAAGAATGAGCCTGCGAGTTACGGTGTGTGGCAAGGTTAACCAGTGATGGGAAGCCGGAGCGAAAGCGAGTCTGAATAGGGCGCATAGTCGCATGCTGTAGACCCGAAGCCGAGTGATCTATCCATGGGCAGGTGGAAGCCGGGGTAAGACCCGGTGGACGACCGAACCCACTTAGGTTGAAAACTGAGGGGATGACCTGTGGATAGGGGTGAAAGGCCAAGCAAACTCGGTGATAGCTGGTTCTCCCCGAAATGCATTTAGGTGCAGCGTCGTGTGTTCAGTCATGGAGGTAGAGCACTGGATGGGCTAGGGGCCCTACAAGGTTACCGAACCCAACCAAACTCCGAATGCCATGACTCCAGAGCGCGGCAGTGAGACCATGGGGGATGAGCTTCATGGTCGAGAGGGAAACAGCCCAGAACGCCGGCTAAGGCCCCCAAGTGTGTACTAAGTGGAAAACGATGTGAGATTGCAAAGACAGCCAGGAGGTTGGCTTAGAAGCAGCCACCCTTGAAAGAGTGCGTAATAGCTCACTGGTCGAGTGATCTCGCGCGGACAATGTAACGGGGCTCAAGTACACCGCCGAAGCCGCGTCATTTGTGTCGCCCTCGGGCGTCACGGATGGGTAGGGGAGCGTCGATCTTGCCGCGAAGCGGGAGAGGAATCTCTCGTGGAGCGAGGTCGAGTGAGAATGCAGGTATGAGTAGCGAGAGAGGGGTGAGAAACCCCTCCGCCGAAAACCCAAGGGTTCCTGGGCAAGGCTAATCCTCCCAGGGTAAGTCGGGAGCTAAGGCGAGGCCGCAAGGCGTAGTCGATGCACAACCGGTTGATATTCCGGTACCACCGTGTCCGCGCCCAGCCCAATGTCGTCAAACTCGAGGCTGTCTTCGGACGAATCGGGTGCGACTTCTGCGGGTAGCAGATGAGGGACGCAGGAAGGTAAGTGAACCCAGGCGATGGTTGACCTGGGGTAAGCGTGTAGGGCGACTCCGATGAAAGTTGGGGTCATCAAGCCTGAGACGTGACACCGAGCCGTACAGGCGAAGTCACCGATCCTATGCTGCCAAGAAAATCTCAGCTGTGAGCTGGCACGGTGCCCGTACCCCAAACCAACTCAGGTGGGTAGGTAGAGAATACCAAGGCGATCGGGAGAACTGTGGTTAAGGAACTCGGCAAATTACCTCCGTAACTTCGGGAGAAGGAGGGCCCCCGTAGGGTGAAGGACTTCGCGTCCGGAGCTCGATCGGGCCGCAGTGACCAGGGGAAAGCGACTGTTTACTAAAAACACAGCAGCGTGCGAAGCCGTAAGGCGCTGTATACGCTGTGACGCCTGCCCGGTGCCGGAAGGTTAATTGGAAGGGTTAGTCTTCGGACGAAGCTCTGAAATGAAGCCCCGGTAAACGGCGGCCGTAACTATAACGGTCCTAAGGTAGCGAAATTCCTTGTCGGGTAAGTTCCGACCTGCACGAATGGCGTAACGACTTTCCCACTGTCTCAACCACAGACCCGGCGAAATTGAAATACGAGTAAAGATGCTCGTTAGCTGCAGCAGGACGGAAAGACCCCGTGGACCTTTACTATAGCCTGATATTGAGTTTGGATTTGCGTTGTGTAGGATAGGTGGGAGACTTGGAAGCATTGGCGCCAGCCAGTGTGGAGTCATCGTTGAAATACCACCCTTCGTATGTCTGAGCTCTAACCCACGTCCCTTACCGGGATGGGGAACAGTGTCAGGTGGGTAGTTTGACTGGGGCGGTCGCCTCCCAAAGCGTAACGGAGGCGCCCAAAGGTTCCCTCAGACTGGTTGGCAATCAGTCGTCGAGTGCAATGGCACAAGGGAGCTTGACTGTGAGACTGACAAGTCGAACAGGGACGAAAGTCGGGCATAGTGACCCGGCGGTGGCGTGTGGAAGCGCCGTCGATCAACGGATAAAAGGTACCCCGGGGATAACAGGCTCATCTTCCCCAAGAGTCCATATCGACGGGAAGGTTTGGCACCTCGATGTCGGCTCATCGCATCCTGGGGCTGAAGCAGGTCCCAAGGGTTGGGCTGTTCGCCCATTAAAGCGGTACGCGAGCTGGGTTTAGAACGTCGTGAGACAGTTCGGTCCCTATCCGCTGCAGCCGGAAGAAGCTTGAGAAAGGCTATCCCTAGTACGAGAGGACCGGGATGGACGCAGCTCTCGTGTGCCAGTTGTCCTGCCAAGGGCACGGCTGGTTAGCGACCTGCGGAAAGGATAAGCGCTGAAGGCATCTAAGCGCGAAACCTGTTTCAAGATGAGGCTTCTCACTGGGTCAACCAGGTAAGGCCCGTGGTAGACCACCACGTTGATAGGCCGGATGTGTACGCACAGCAATGTGTTCAGCAGACCGGTACTAATCGGCCGAGGGCTTGGATTCATTCATGTTCGTGCTCGCTATGGAATGCTCGAGGAATTCATTCCTCGTTCTTTGAAATCGATGCGATCAGTGGAACCGATCGTCGCAGCCGCCGCCGTTGGGAGCGCCAGCGAGCAGGCGGCACGCGATCGGCGAAGCCGATTGCCATATTTCGGTGGTGATAGCAACGGAGATACACCCGTTCCCATTCCGAACACGGAAGTTAAGCCCGTTCGCGCCGATGGTACTTGGGGGGAGACCCCCTGGGAGAGTAGGTCGCCGCCGGTTTCTCACGAAGAGCCCCACCATTGGTGGGGCTCTTCGCTGTTTTGGCACTTCGCCGCCGTCTCGGTTGCGGCAGTAGCATCGTCCGAATGCCCGGTTCCCGAGACGACGACGAGACGACGGGCGGCGACCGGCCGCGGCGAGGTCCGCGGGAGCGCTCGGGGCGCGCCCGCCGAGACGACCGCCCCCGTCGGGACGACGCGCCGCGCGGGCCGCGGCGGCCGATCAAGGGCAAGCGACGCACCTTCGACGTCGATTCGGCCCCCAACGAACGGGAACGAGCGCGTCGCGACGCCGGTCCCGGCGGGACCGTTGACCCGGCAGTGGGGCCGGAGGAATGGGTCGATGAAGGCCCGGTGCGCCGGGCGGCCGGCGATGCGGTCCGGCGCGGCTCGACCCCGGCCGGAGGCAGGGGGCGGGGCAACGGTCGGAAGACCAGTTCGTCGACCAACGACCATCGTCGCCGGCAGCGTGCCGCCAAGCGAGCCGAGGAGGCCCTCGAGATCGACCCGGCGCGGCTGGTCCGGCTGCTGGGTGCGACGAAGGCGAACCGCTCCATCGCACGACTCGGCGAAGCAGCCGATGCCTTCACCGAAGAGCGGTTCGAGGACGCCCGCCGGCTGCTGAAGCCCTTGGTGGAGACGATTCCGGACGAACCGGCGATCCGTGAGCTCTACGGCCTGTGCTTGTACCGGCTCGGCCGCTGGCGCTTGGCGGCGACCGAGCTGGAGGCGTTCGCGACCCGGACGCGCTCGGTCGAGCAGCACCCTGTCCTCGCCGACTGCCATCGGGCCCTGGGCCACCACCGTCGGGTCGAGGAGCTGTGGGCCGAGCTCGGGGAGACGTCACCGGAGGCGAGCGTGGTGGCCGAGGGCCGCATCGTGCTCGCCGGCTCCCAGGCGGACCAGGGCCGGCTCGCCGAGGCGATCGCCACGCTCGAGGCCGGCGCGCTCGGGTCGAAGAAGCTCAAGTACCACCACCTGCGCATGCGGTACGCGCTCGCCGACCTCTACGACCGGGCCGGGGAGCACCAGGCGGCCCGACGCCAGTTCGAGGCCGTGGCCAACGCCGATCCGGACTTCTTCGACGTGCGGGACCGGCTCCGCCAGCTGTAGTCGCGAGCCCGGGGGCGTCACCACTGTCACCCCTCGTGCGTAGCCTGGCGATGGCTTCCCCCGCCGCGTTCCGGTCACCTCGTGTGCCGGCGCTCCCGGGAGGAGTCCCCGATGCCAGATCCCCAGCCCACCCCCCAACCCGACATCGACGTCGCAGTGATCGTGGGGCAGCTCAGCAGCGACCCCGTCTCGACGGTGCTGCCGTCCGGTTCCGTCCTCCACCGCTACGAGGTCACGGCTCGCCACGCCGGCGGCACCGACACCGTGCCCGTGGCCTGGTTCGATCCCTCCCGTCCGCCCCGGCTGGTGGCCGGGGATCGTGTCGTCGTGGCGGGCCGGGTGCGGCGCCGCTTCTTCCGCGCCGGCGGGGCCACCCGATCTTCCACCGAGGTCGTCGCCGAATCCGTTTGCCGAGCGAGGAGCAACCAGCGGGCCGTCGCCGCGCTGGAGGCCGCGCTGGAGACGATGAGCGGCCGCTGAGACGTGACGCGGCGCGGCCCGTTCCGCAAAGATGGCTTCCACGCCCGATCACGGATCGGGCCCCGCTCGCATCATCCCGACCCCCACGGAGAGGCACCCCATGAACCAGGAACACTTCGACAAGGTGAAGAGTCGGCAGGGTTTCATCGCCGCCCTCGACCAGAGCGGGGGCAGCACGCCGAAGGCCCTGGCCGCGTACGGCGTCGGAGAGGACGAGTACAGCAACGACGTGGAGATGTTCGACCGCATCCACGAGATGCGGACCAGGATCATCACCAGTCCCGCCTTCACCGGCGACAAGGTGCTCGGCGCCATCCTCTTCGAGGACACCATGGACCGCGAGATCGACGGCCGCGGCAGCGCCGAGTACCTCTGGGCCGAGAAGGGTGTCGTGCCGTTCCTCAAGGTCGACAAGGGCCTCGCCGACGAAGCCGACGGGGTCCAGGTGATGAAGCCGATCCCCGGCCTCGACGACCTGCTGGGCCGAGCCGTGGCCAAGGGTGTCTTCGGGACCAAGATGCGTTCGGTCGTCAAGGTCGCCGACCGGCGCGGCATCGACGCCATCCTCGACCAGCAGTTCGAGATCGGGCGCCAGATCGTCGGCGCCGGCCTCGTCCCGATCCTCGAACCCGAGATCGACATCCACAGCCCCTCCAAGGCCGAGGCCGAGGCCCTGCTGCACGACGGCATCGTCGAGCGCCTCGGCCACCTCGGCGGCGACGAACGCATCATGTTGAAGCTCACGCTGCCCGAGCAGGACGACCTGTACCGCGACGTGCTCGAGCACCCCAACGTGGTGGCCGTGGTGGCCCTCTCCGGCGGGTACAGCCGGGACGAAGCCAACGCCCGGTTGGCCCGGAACCACGGGGTCATCGCCAGCTTCTCCCGGGCCCTCACCGAGAGCCTGCGCGCTCAGCAGAGCGCGGAGGAGTTCGACGCGGCCCTGGCCGAGGCGATCGACAGCATCTACCGCGCCTCGCTCACCTGAACCTCCCTCGCCCGGTGAACTGCGCCGGCGGAACGCGGCGCTAGGTTGACGAGAAGACAACGACGTCTTCGAGGAGGGCCCGTGAGTCAAACGGTCCGCAACCACGCCACCGAGTCCATCGACCGGGTGATCATCCGCTTCGCGGGTGACTCCGGGGACGGGATGCAGCTCACGGGGGATCGGTTCACCAGCGCGTCGGCGCTGTTCGGCAACGATCTCGCCACGCTGCCCGACTTCCCGGCCGAGATCCGGGCGCCGGCCGGCACCATCGCCGGGGTCTCGGCGTTCCAGGTCCACATCTCCGATCACGAGATCACCACCCCGGGCGACGCGCCCAACGTGCTGGTCGCCATGAACCCGGCCGCGCTGCGCAGCGATCTGCACCGGCTCGAGCCGGGCGGGTCGGTCATCGTGAACACTGACGCCTTCACCGAGCGCAACATCGCCAAGGCCGGCTACGACAGCGACCCCCTCCACGACGGGACGCTCGACGGGTACAAGGTCTACGAGATCCCGATGACCGACCTGACCAAGAAGTCGGTCGAGCATCTCGGGGTCAAGCCACGCGATGCCGAGCGCTCCAAGAACTTCTTCGCCCTCGGTGTGGTGTCGTGGATGTACACCCGTCCCGCCGAACCCACGCTGGAGTGGATCACCGAGAAGTTCGGCAAGACGCCGATCGTGGCCGACGCCAACACGGCCGCCTTCAAGGCCGGCCACGCCTTCGGCGAGACCGCCGAGCTGTTCGACCATCCCTACGAGGTCAAGCCGGCCATCCGCGAGCCCGGCACCTACACCAACATCACCGGCAACGTCGCCCTGGCGTGGGGGCTGGTGGCGGCTTCGCAACTGGCCGACATGCCGTTGTTCCTCGGCAGCTACCCGATCACCCCGGCATCGGACATCCTCCACGAGCTGTCCAAGCACAAGAACTTCGGCGTGCGCACCATGCAGGCCGAGGACGAGATCGCCGGCGTCGGATCGGCGCTCGGTGCCGCCTTCGGTGGTCACCTGGCCGTGACCACCACCTCCGGGCCGGGCGTCGCACTCAAGGGGGAGACCATCGGACTGGCGGTGAGCCTCGAGCTCCCACTCGTCGTGGTCGACATCCAGCGAGGCGGACCCTCCACCGGCCTGCCCACCAAGACCGAGGCCGCCGACCTGTTGATGGCGCTCTACGGCCGCCACGGCGAGTCGCCGATGCCCATCGTGGCTGCCTCCACCCCGGCCGGGTGCTTCGACGACGCCATCGAGGCGTGCCGCATCGCCCTCAAGTACCGCACGCCGGTGTTCCTGCTCTCCGACGGTTACCTGGCCAACGGCGCCGAGCCGTGGAAGTTGCCCGACGTGGACACGCTGCCCGACATCTCGACCTCGTTCGAGACCGAACCCAACGGCACCAATCCCAACGGCGACCCCGTGCACATGCCGTACGTGCGTGATCCACAGACCCTGGCACGAGGGTGGGCGCTGCCGGGCACCCCTGGCCTCGAGCATCGGGTCGGTGGTCTCGAGAAGGCCGACGGGTCCGGCAACGTGAGTTACAGCCCCGAGAACCACGAGCTCATGACGCACCTGCGCCAGGCCAAGATCGATGCCATCGCCCAGGACATCCCTGGTGCCGTGCTCGAGGGCGACGCCGATGCCGATCTGGTCGTCGTGGGCTGGGGCTCCACCTGGGGTGCGATCTCCGGCGGCGTCGACCGCGTCCGCAACCGGGGTCTGAAGGTGGCCCGGATCCATCTCCGCCACCTCAACCCGTTGCCGCCCAACCTCGGCGGGTTGCTGGCCGGGTTCGGTCAGTTCCTCGTTCCCGAGATGAACCTGGGCCAGTTGTCCAAGCTGTTGCGCTCCGAGTTCCTGGTCGACGCCAAGTCGGTCTCCAAGGTCCGGGGCCTGCCGTTCACGGCCGGCGAGATCGAAGCAGCCATCCTCGACGCCCTCCACGTCGACGAGCCGGAGGTGTCCCAGTGAGCATCGACGTCCCAGAGACCACCCGCAAGGACTGGATGTCGGACCAGGAGGTCCGCTGGTGCCCGGGCTGCGGCGACTACTCGATCCTCGCCGCCGTGCAACTCGCCCTCCCCGACATGGGGCTGCGTCGCGAAGAGGTCGTGTTCGTCTCGGGCATCGGCTGCGCGGCCCGGTTCCCGTACTACATGAACACCTACGGGATGCACTCGATCCACGGCCGTGCCCCCGCCATCGCCACCGGGCTGGCCATGGCCCGCCCCGACCTCCACGTCTTCGTGGTCTCCGGTGACGGCGACGCCCTCTCCATCGGCGGCAACCACCTGATCCACGCCCTGCGCCGCAACATCAACATCACCATCTTGTTGTTCAACAACCAGATCTACGGGCTGACCAAGGGTCAGTACTCGCCGACCTCGGAGGTCGGCAAGGTCACCAAGTCGACGCCGTTCGGCTCCGTGGACCGGCCGTTCAACCCGGTGTCGGTGGCGCTCGGCGCCGAAGGAACCTTCGTGGCCCGGACCCACGACATGGACCGCAACCACATGATCGACATGTTCAAGCGGGCCCACGAACACCAGGGGACCTCGATCATCGAGATCTACCAGAACTGCAACGTGTTCAACGACGGTGCGTTCGGTGAGATCACCTCCAAGGAGGCTCGCGAGGAGATGCTGATCCCGCTCCGCCACGGCGAACCGATCCGCTTCGGCGTCGACGGCCACCGGGGTGTGGTGCTCGACCGTGGCGGGCTCCGGATCGCCGAGGTGGCCGACGTGGGCGAGGACGCCCTCCTCGTGCACGACGAGACCCGTGACGACCCCTCGATCGCCTTCATGCTGTCGCGGTTGGCGAGCGGACCCCACGAACCCACCCCGGTCGGTGTGTTCCGGTCCGTCGATCGCCCCGAGTACGGCAGCGGCGTCAACCAGCAGCTGGCCGCGGCGCACGAGCAGAAGGGCCCCGGCGATCTCGCCACCCTCCTGCGCTCCGGCGCCACCTGGGACGTGGCCTGACCGACGGTCCGACCCCCACCTCTCGTTCTGGTCGGTGATCGGTCGCGCTCCGTGGCGCGATGACCGACCAGAACGGGGTGTTGCGGGGGATTCCCGGGATCAGGCGTCGGTCGGAGCGAGGACGGCAACGTCGTCACCGACGGCGATCGTGCCCGCCCGGCGCACCAGGGCGCCGACGCCGAGATTGCCGCCCCGGTCGAGGTGCACCTGCTGGAGCACCGACTTGTCGCGGTCCAGGCCGGGCTGGGGCCGGGTCACGATGACGCACCGATCGATCTCCTTCGCCACATGGAGCTGGACCGAGCCGATGCGGACATCGTGGCCGACGAGGTCGCGCTCGTCGCCGCCGCGCACCACCACGTTGGGCCGGAACCGGCGGACGTCCCAGTCCCCGAGCGCGTCTTCGCTGACGATGGACAGGCGCGTCCGGCTCGAGTCGTGCCACACGCCCTTGGGGCCGTGCCACTGGATCCAGTTGCCGTCGGGCCGGTCGTCGTTCTCGGCGATCTCGTAGTGGCCTCGCTCGTCGGGGGCCGGCCGTCGCATCTCGACCGATCGCCCCAGCCACGCCGACAGCTCACCGTCGTCGGCGGTCACGGTCCCGTCAGGAAGCCGGACCGCCATGGCGCCCTCGGTTGCGACCGGTGTGGCGAAGAGCAGCTCGGGGACGCGACGGGCGGTGAGCACGAGGCCCGTGTCCCGATCGACCAGCCCCCATTGCCGGTCGCCGTCGATGCCGTGCTCGCTGACCACCGCCTGGTCGAGGGCCTCCCCGGCCATGGACTTGACGGGGTAGCGCCAGAGCTGGATCACCTGCACCCGCCCATCGTGACACGACAGCGGCGCCGGTAGGTTCGGCGCGCATCCTCGAGACCGGCGCCTCCGCGACTCAGTCGAGGGCGCGGAAGACGATGCCGGTGGCGGGCTTCGGGGCGAAGAACGTGGTCTTCGGGGGCATGCGCTCGCCGCCGTGGGCGATGGCCTCGATCTGGGCCACGGTGGCCGGACGTACGAGGACGGCGGCCTCGGCCTCGCCGGCGGCGATGGCCTCGGTCACGTTCGCCACCCCGTGCTGGTAGCGGATCTCGTGCGAGGGAAGCCCGGCCCGGGCGACCTCGAGCCGCACGGTGTCGAGCTCGACATCGTCGTCGAAGGCACCGGGCCGCGGGGTGAGGGTGAAGGTGCCCTCGGCGGTCACCAGACCCAGCGCTCCGGCCTCGACGAGGCGGGCCACCGCGTCGGGCCCGAACGGGTCCGTGGTGGCGACGTCGAACCACTCGCCCAGCAGCATCGGAAGCTCGGCTCCGGCCGGGAAGCCGTCGAGGAGCCGGTGGATCGGCTGCACCGTCAGCTCGTCGGCGACCAGCTCGACCACGTAGCACATGGTGAGATCGGCCGGGGTGCCCGGACCGTCGGAGACGCGGCGCTCGTCGCGGTACTGCAGCGACGTCTCGTAGCGGTGATGGCCGTCGGCGATCACGATCGGATGGTCGAGCACGAGGCTGGCGATCCGGCCGTTGCGGTCGCGGTCGGACACGATCCACACCGAGTGCTGCACGCCGTCCGGGTCGGTCCAGTCGTGGTCGGGCTCGCCGTCGGTGGGCAGCAGCTCGGTGAGACCCGGCGCCAGCGACAGGCCCCAGATGGCCGACAGATTCGCCCGGGTCGAGCGCAGCATGTCGAGCCGATCGGACTTCGCCTTCTTGGTGGTGTGCTCGTGGGGGAGGATCTGGCCGGCACCGGGCGGCCACAGCTCGAGCGCACCGATCACGCCCGTGGTGTGACGCCGAACGCCGGCCTCGTCGGTGAAGCTCATGCGGTACACGGTGAAGGTGGGGACGTCGTCGGTGACCAACAGGCCCTCGTCCTGCCACTCGCGCAGCAGGCGGTGGGCGACGGCGTAGCGATCCTCGCCGTTCTCGTCGACGGGCAGGTCGATGCGCACGGCGTTGTGCGACTCGGTGGCGAGCTGGGCCCGCTGCCGCTCGTCGATCACGTCGTAGGGGGGCGCGGTGACCGCAGCCAGCGACTCCTCGTCGCGATAGCGCAGGCCAGGGAAGGCTTCGAAGCGGGGCACGGCGCTCCATCGTGGCAGACGGGATCGACACGACCGAACGCCGCGATGTCACGATCCCCGCCGGCCAGGTGCCAACCTGCCGGGATGGCTTGGGTGCTCGACCTCGATGGCGTGATCTGGCTCGGTGGCGAGACGGTGCCCGGCGCGCCGGAGGGCGTCGCGGCCCTGCGAGCCGCCGGCGAGGAGGTGATCTTCGCCACCAACAACTCGTCGGCCACGGTCGGCGAGCAGGAGGCCAAGCTCGCCTCGATGGGCATCCCGGCCGACGGGGCGGTCGTGACCTCGGCCCTGGCCTCCGCTCGGCTCCTCGAACCGACCGAGCGGGTCTTCGTGATCGGGGGTCCGGGCCTGCGGGAAGCGGTGGCGGAGCGGGGTTGCCAGGTGACCGACGGTCCCGAGTGCGATGTGGTGATCAGCGGCCTGGCCCGAGATCTCACCTACGACATGCTGCGCATCGCCAGCCTCGCCATCCGGGGTGGCGCGCGCTGGATCCTCACCAACTCGGATCCGACCTTCCCCACGCCCCATGGCCTCGAGCCCGGGGCCGGATCGATCGGGGCGGCCATCGCGGCCTCCGGGGGTCGCGAGCCGGTGATCGGCGGCAAGCCGGAGGGGGCCATGGTCGACCTGCTCCGCGAACGGCTCGGGGAGCAGGGCACCGTGGTCGGCGATCGGGTCGACACCGACGGACGATTCGCGGCCGCACTCGGGTACCGCTTCGGTCTCGTCCTGTCCGGAGTGACGTCCGAGGCCGACCTCCCGGTCGAACCCCGACCGTGGCGCACCGAGCGGGACCTCCGGACGCTGGTGGAGGCCGCACTGGACTGACGGCAGCACCGACCGGCCCGGCGAGTCCGGCCCCGCCATGGGGACTACGGTCTCCGGTCTTGCGCACGAGATCGTCCCGGACCCCGGCGACCGAACGCGATCGATTCGGGGACATGGCGGGCGTGTTCGCTCGCGCCGGTGCCATGGCGCCGCTGCTCGTCGAGCTCCCCTGGGCCGAGACCAGCGTGGGCGAGCCCGCACGATGGCCCCAGAGTCTGCGGTCGGCGGCCAGCATCTGCCTGGGCGCCAAGTACCCGATCGCCCTCTACTGGGGTTCGGACCTGACCCTCATCTACAACGAGGCCTGGAGCTCGATCCCGGGCGACAAGCATCCGTGGGGCCTCGGCCGGTCGGGCCGTGAGGTCTGGCCCGAGCTCTGGCACATCGTCGGACCGCAGTTCGACGCTGCGCTGGCGGGCGAGGGGACCTTCGCCGCCGACTCGCTGCTCCCGATGCTCCGCCACGGCTATCTCGAGGAAGCCTATTTCGACTACAACCTGAGCCCGATCATCGCCGAGGACGGCCGCATCGAGGGCGTGTTCAACGCGGCGATGGAGACGACGGCACGGGTGGTCGCCGAACGCCGTCACCGGTTGATGGCCGAGGTGGCCGCCGCCACCGCCAACGCCGTCGGCGCCGTCGACGTGTGCACCTCGGTGGCCGATGCGCTCGAATCCGATCCGTCGGCGGTGCCGTTCGCCCTCATCTACCTGTTCGCGTCGGCCCGGAGCGCTCGGCTGGCCGCGTCGGTAGCGGTGACGCCGGGTTCGGCGCACGCGCCGGAAGAGGTGCGGCTCGATCGCAACGGTGGCGACCCCTGGCGCCTCGGCGACGTCCGGCGGGCGCGAACGCCGATCATCGTCGACGACCTCTCCGAGAACGGGCCCCTCCCGGCAGGTGATTGGCCCGTGCCGCCTCGCTCCGCCGTCTCGCTGCCCATCGTCCGCGGTGGTGTGTCGAGTCGGGGACCGGTGCTCGGCGCGCTGATCGTCGGGACGCCGGGAGGCCGTGCGCTCGACGCGTCGCGGCTCGGCTTCTTCAACCTGATGGCCGAGCACCTGGCATCGGCCATCATCAACGCCCAGATCGACGAGGAGGAACGTCGGTCCTTCGAGATCGAGCACCACATCGCGGCCACCCTGCAGCAGAGCCTGATCCCCGAACTGCCCGCGGTGGAAGGCGTGGACCTCCGAGGCCGCTACCTCCCCGGCGTCGACGGCACCGAGGTCGGTGGCGACTGGTACGACGCCGTTCCCCTGCCGGGCGGTGAGGTGGCCCTGGTCATGGGCGATGTGATGGGCAAGGGAGTCCCCGCCGCGGCCCAGATGGGTCAGCTCCGCAATGCCCTGCGTGCCTACCTGCTCGAGGGGTTCGGTCCGGCCGAGGTGCTGACCAAGTTGAACCACCTCACCATCTCGCTGTCGGGCGCCAGCTTCGCCACCGTGCTGTGCATCTTCTACGACCCGGCGACGCGCCGCATCCGGTGGAGTCGTGCCGGCCACCTCCCTCCGTTGGTCCGGACCGCGGAGTCCGCCACCATGTATCTGGACGAAGGAGGCTCACCGCCGATCGCGGTGTTCCCGGATGCGACCTTCACCGATTCCCACGCCCGGCTCGAGCCCGGCGATGTGCTCGTGCTCTACACCGACGGCCTCGTCGAACGGCGTGACGAAGGCATCGACGTCGGTCTCGAGCGGTTCGCGGCGCAGGTGGCCGAGCTGGACACCGCACCAGGGATGATCGACCGGATCATCGCGCCGGTGACCGAGATCGACCGCCGTGACGATGTGGCGGTGATGGTCCTGGTCTGCGATTGAGTCGGCCAGGTCGGCCGCCGGGCTCAGCGTCGGCGGGGCGACCAGCGCCGGCGGTACCGGACCGATCCCGCGCCACCCGTGCTGTCCCAGTGCTGCGGATCCATCTGCGCCGCGTAGCCCGAGGTCCAGGCCGCCCGCTGGACGGGCCGCACGGCCCGGACGAGCAGGGCCACCACCACGCCGAACGCGAACCCGCCGACGTGGGCGGCCCAGGCCACACCGGAGTTGGGACTGGTGAAGAACTGCAGCACGAACCAGAAGCCGAGCAGCCACTTGGCCTGGATGGTCGCCAGGATCGGGAGCCCGAGGAGCAGCACGGTGCGGACCGGCGCGCGGGGGAACCAGATGAGGTAGGCGCCCATCACGGCGGCGATCGCACCTGACGCGCCGATGACGGGCACCGTCGACGACGGCTGGAGGACGATGTGGGTGGCGGCGGCGGCGATACCGCCCAGCAGGTAGAAGGCCAGGTATCGGAGGTGTCCGAGGTGGTCCTCGATGTTGTTGCCGAAGATCCACAGGAACAGCAGGTTGCCGCCGATGTGGGTGAACCCACCGTGGAAGAACATCGACGCCAGCACCGCGAGCCACACGTTCTTGCCCGGTACACCGGGTGGAGCGTCGGGGCGCCCGACGTTGCACGCTTCGGTGTCGCCGCCGTTGATCCCGTAGGTGGCGACGATCTCCTGCTCGGTGAGGGGCCGGCCCTGGACGACCTCGCAGGGGATGGCGGCGTGCTCGAGGTCGAAGCGGAGGTCGTCGACCCCCGACCGCTGCGGCTCCTGTTGCCAGAACACCCAGACGACGATGCAGGCGACGATGATCGCCCACGTCACGAACGGCGTCCGCCGGGTGGGGTTGACATCTCGCAGCGGGAGCACCCGGGAGAGCGTACGGCAGGACGCGCAAACTTTTGCTAGCACAAGAAGGTGCCCGTACGCTGGGCAAATGGCTCAGAACCCGTTGATCAAGCGCTACCTCGATGCCGGCATGGCGTTCACGCAGATGACCCAGGCCCGGGCCGAGGCCATCGTGAAGGACCTGGTCAAGGCGGGTGAGGTGCAGACCCAGCGCGCCGAGGAGCTGGTCGCCTCCCTGGTCGAGCGGTCGCGCCAGAACACCGATCGGCTCCTGGCTGTCGTGCGCAGCGAGGTCCGATCCCAGATCACCGGACTGGGCCTGGCCACCAAGGACGACATCGCTCGACTCGAGCGGAAGATCGCGTCCGCCCCGACACCGGCGAAGAAGTCCGCGGCGAAGAAGCGAACGGCGAAGAAGCGAACGGCGAAGAAGGCTGCCGGGAAGCGGGCTCCGGCGAAGAAGCGCTCGGGCACGACGCGCGTCGCGAAGAAGTCAGGTACGCGGTCCTCGGCGGCCAAGAAGTCCTCGAGCTGAAGGACACGCCACGGCACCGCGCCGCCGCCTCGATGTCGAGCTCCATCGCCGCGGTCTGACCGACAGTCGGCAGCAGGCCCGAACGCTCGTCGAGGACGGTCGCGTCCTGGTGGGTGGCGCCCCGGCGGACAAGCCAGCCCGCCTCGTCGCGCCCGGCGATGCCATCCGCATCCTGGGCCCACCGCCGCGATTCGTGGGCCGAGGTGGCGACAAGCTCGCCGGCGCCCTCGAGCGCTTCGATCTACGGGTCTCCGGCGCCCGATGCCTCGATGCCGGCGCCTCCACCGGAGGGTTCACCGACGCCCTCCTGCAAGCCGGTGCCCGCTCGGTCCTCGCGGTCGACGTGGGACGCCATCAGCTCCACGAGCGTCTCCGGGCCGATGTCCGAGTCGATTCCCGGGAGCAGACCGACATCCGATCGGTGACCGTCGAGCAGATCGGCGGTCCGGTCGACGTCGCGGTGGCCGACCTGTCGTTCATCTCGATCCGGGCGGTGATCGGTCCACTGGTGTCCCTGCTCGTTCCGGGCGGCGATCTGGTCGTGCTGGTGAAACCGCAGTTCGAGGCGGGCCGGGCCGAGGTGTCGAAGGGGCGGGGAGTGATCCGCGATCCCACGGTGTGGAAGCGCGTCCTCGAGGAGGCCGTTGTCGCCATCGATGGCGCCGGAGCGGCCATCATGGAGGCCATGGTCTCCCCCCTGCGCGGGGCTGACGGCAACGCCGAGTTCCTGCTGCACGCCCGCCGACGGGCCGATGGACACCCCGATCCGGCGCGCCCGCTCGACATCGACGCCCTGGTCCGAGCCGCGAGCGGAGACCGCTGATGGTCGCGGTCGGCATCGTGCTGCACGCCGAGCGCGAGGAGGCGGCCGCCGTCGCGGCCGACATCGCGGGCTGGCTCACCGAACGGGGCCACGAGGTCCGCTTGCCCGTGGCCGACGCCGAGCGAGCCGGCCTCGCCCATCTCGGCATCGCCGATGCCTCGTTCACCGCCGGTCTCGACGTCGCAGTCAGCTTCGGGGGCGACGGCACCATGTTGCGGACCGTCGACCTGGTGGCGGCCGACGGCATCCCGGTCATCGGCATCAACGTCGGCCAGCTGGGATATCTCACCGAGGTCGACCCGGTCGGCGCCCGGATGGCCATGAAGCGCTTCCTGTCCGGTGCCTACGAGATCGAGGAGCGCATGCTCCTGTCGGTCACCTTCGACGGACCCGAGCACGGCGAGGTGGTCGCGCTCAACGAGGTCGTCATCGAGAAGACGCCGTCCGGTCACACCGTGCGCCTGGCCGTGATCGTCGACGGCGAGTACTTCACCACCTACGCCGCCGACGGACTGATCGTGGCCACGCCCACCGGTTCGACCGCGTACTCGTTCTCCGCTCGGGGGCCGATCGTGGCGCCGACCCACCGCTGCCTCGTGCTCACCCCGGTCTCGCCTCACATGCTCTTCGACCGGACGCTGGTCCTCGATCCGTCCACCACGCTCCGGCTCGAGGTCGTCGGTCACCGCCCGGCCACGGTCTCGGCCGACGGGCGGAACCTGCTGGCCGTGCAGCCGGGCGACGCCATCGTGTGCACGGCCAGCCCGCGGACGGCCCGGATCGTGACCTTCGGGGCCAACGACTTCCTCGGCATCTTGAAGTCGAAGTTCGGTCTGGCCGACCGGTGATCGTCGAGCTCGTCGTCCGCGACCTCGGCGTGTTCGCCGAGGCGCGCCTGGTGCTCGGGCCCGGGTTCACCGTCCTCACCGGTGAGACCGGGGCCGGCAAGTCCCTGGTGGTGGGGGCCATCCAGCTGTTGCTCGGCGCCCGGGCCGACGCCGGCGTGGTCCGCCCCGGGGCGGACGAGGCGATCATCGACGGCCGGTTCGTCGATGACGACGGCACCGAACTGGTGCTCTCGCGCGTCGTGCCCACCGATGGCCGCAGCCGCGCCTACGTCAACGGTCGCCCGGTCACGGTGGCCGAGCTCGCCGAGCACGGCAACGGGATGGTCGAGCTGCACGGGCAGCACGCCCACCAGCAGTTGCTCCGGGCCGAGTCGCAGCGCCGGGCCCTGGACCGCTTCGCCGGCGTCGATCTGGGCCCGTTGCGGGAGGCCCGAGCCGAGATCGCCGCCGTCGACCGGGCGCTCGCGGAGCTCGGAGGCGACGAGCGGACCCGGGCTCGCGAGGTCGACCTGCTGCGCTACCAACTGGCCGAGCTCGACGACGCCGGCCTCGACGACCCCGCCGAGGACGATCGCCTCGACGAGGAGGAGGACGTGCTCGCCGACGCCGTCGCCCACCGCGACTCCGGCCTGGCGGCCGCCGAGGCCCTGGTGGGCGACGACGGTGTCGTCGACCGCCTCCGCAGCGCCATCGCTCTCGTCGCCGGTCGGACGCCGTTCTCGGCGCTCGAGCCACGACTCCGGTCGGCAGCCGAGGAGGTGGCGGAGGCCGCCCACGAGCTCCGCGACGGTGCCGAGGCCATCGCCGACGATCCCGAGCGGCTGACCGCCATCCGCGAGCGGCGTCAACTCCTCGCCGACCTCCGGCGCAAGTACGGCGAGACCCTGGCCGAGATCATCGACGAGCGGGAGCACATCCGAGCGCGGTTGCGTGACATCGAGCGTCACGACGAACGGGCCGCCGAGCTGGCCCAGCAGCGGGCCCGGGCCGTGCGTCGGGAACAGGCCGAGGCCTCGGTGGTGGCCAAGGCTCGTCGGGCCGCGGCCCCGGCCCTGGCCGGGGGAGTCCGCGAGCGGCTCCGCACGCTGGCCATGCCCCACGCCGAGGTCGAGGTCGCCGTCGGCGGTCCCGATCCGGCGGACGAGGTCACCTTCCTGCTGGCCGCCAATCCCGGCGGCGTACCCCAGCCGGTGGCGAAGGTGGCCTCCGGTGGCGAGCTGTCCCGCACCACGCTCGCGCTCCGGCTCGAACTCACCGCCGGCCCGCCCTCGCTGGTGTTCGACGAGGTCGACGCCGGCATCGGCGGCGAGGCCGCCTGGGCCGTTGGGGCCGCGCTCGGCGCGCTGGCCCGCCGCCACCAGATCCTCGTCGTGACCCACCTGCCCCAGGTGGCGGCGTTCGCCGACACCCAGCTTCGGGTGTCGAAGTCGTCGGGGGCCTCGTCCACCGACGCGCGCGTCGAGGCGCTCGACGAGGAGGGCCGGCTCGAGGAGCTGGCCCGCATGCTCTCCGGTCAGCCCGACTCCGATGTGGGGCGGGACCACGCCGTCGAGATCCTGCAGCGGGCCGCGTCGGTCAAGGAGCGCTCGTGAGCGAGCCGCAACTCATCATCTCCGGGACCGCGCGTGTCAGCCGGCGGACCAAGGCGCTCGTCACCCGCCTCACCAGCGGCGACATCGCCATCATCGACCACGAGGACCTCGACCGGGTCGCGGCCGAGACGCTGGTGGCAGCCCAGCCGGTCGCCGTCGTGAACGCCGCCGAGTCGATGACCGGCCGGTACCCCAACGTCGGCCCGCTGCTGCTCACCGTGGCCGGCATCCCCGTGGTCGATGGAGCCGGGCCCGAGGTGATGGCGCTGGACGAGGGGGCCATCGTCACCATCGACGGAGGGCGGATCCTGGTCGACGGGGCCGAGGTGGCGACGGGCACGAGGCAGACCACCGAGGCATTCGAGGAGCGGATCAGCGTCGCCAAGTCGACGATGGGTGCCGAGCTCGAGCGGTTCGCCGAGAACACGCTCAGCTACATCCGCGCCGAAGGCCATCTGCTGGTCGACGAGCCCGAGGTCCCCGAGGTACCCGGTCTCGACTTCCGCGGCCGGCACGTGCTCATCGTCGTCCGCGGGATCGACTACAAGGAGGATCTCGCCATCCTCCGTCGCAGTGGGTACCTGGCCGAGCAGCGACCGTTGCTCGTCGGCGTCGACGGCGGAGCCGACGCCCTGCTCGAGATCGGCCAGAAGCCCGATCTCATCATCGGCGACTTCGACTCGGTGTCGGAGAAGGCGCTGCGCTGCGGTGCCCGTCTCGTGGTGCACGGCTACCGCGACGGCCGGGCCCCGGGGTCCCAGCGACTCGAGGAGCTCGGCCTCGACTACGAGGTCTACGGGTCCGAGGGCACCAGCGAGGACATCGCCATGCTGCTCGCCTACGAGAAGGGCTGCGAGCTCATCGTCGCGGTGGGCACCCACAACTCGATGGTCGAGTTCCTCGACAAGGGCCGGGCGGGCATGGCGAGCACCTTCCTCGTCCGGCTGAAGGTCGGGCCGATGCTGGTCGACGCCAAGGGAGTGAGCAGGCTGTACAAGTCCACGGTGAGGACGCGCGACCTGCTCGCGATGGTTCTCGCCGCCGTCTTCACCATGGTGGTCATCATCATGGTGAGCGAGCCGATCCGGCTCGTGATCCGCACCTACTGGGCCACGTTCACCGCATGATCAACCTCCGCTACCACATCGTCTCGCTGACGGCCGTCTTCCTCGCCATCGGGATCGGTCTCACGCTGGGCTCGACGTTCCTCGACCGGGCCACCGTCGACAACCTCAACGGCCAGCTCGAGAACCTCGACTCGCGGCTCAGCGACCGGGAGGCCCGCATCAACGACCTGGAGCAGTCGATCAAGGAGGACGACTCGCTCCAGACCGCCCTCGACGAGCAGGCCACCGGCCTCCTCGCCGGTCACCTCGACAACGTCCCCGTGGTGGTCATCGCCTCGCGCGGCGTCAAGGAAGCCGATGTCAACGCCTCGGTGCAGGCCATGGTGGTCGCGGGCGGCGACGTGCAGGGCGTCTGGTGGTTCACCGACCGCTGGTTGCTCGACGATGATGCCGAGGTCGCCGATCTGGCGACGCTCCTCGGTCAGGACTCGACCGACCCGTCGCGCCTGCGCCGGGCCGCCATCGATCGCCTGGGCGGAGAGCTGCGGGGACGCCAGTTCGTGGCCCCGCCCGAGACGAGCACGACCACGGTTCCCGACGGCAGCGACACCACGGTGCCCGATGGGGAGACCACGGTGACCACCGCCACGACCACGGTGGTGCCCGACGCGGATCCGGCCGCCACCACCACCACGACCATCAACGATCCCGGCTCCGTGGACGGCGAGCCGCTGGCGACGAACGAGTTGGCCGTCCTCACGGCCCTGGTCGACCACGGCTTCATCGAGTTCGAGACCGTCCCCGGCGGTCCGGACGTGGCCCAGTTCCCGGCCCAGACCCACCTCCTGCTCGTGGGGGGTTCGAACGATGTCCCCGACGACCTGGTGGTCGAGCCGCTGGTCGTCCGTCTGAGCCGCAACGCCGCCACGCCGGTCCTCGGCGTGGCGGGCTCGGCCCTGCCCGACGACGGCGGCGTCAGCGACCTGGTGACGATGATCCGCCAGGACGACCGGCTCCGCGAACTGGTGCCCACCGTCGACGAGCTCGACCACTTCGAGGGTTGGGCCGCCATGGTCCTGGCCCTGGCCGACGTCGGTGACGGAGTCGTGGGGCACTACGGGCTCGGCGAAGACGCGTCGCGACTCCTGCCCGCACTGCGCACTCCGTGACCGTGGCCGTCGACGAGCGACGATCCCTGGCGCGCTCGACGGCGGGTCAGACGGTCCTGACCGCGCTGTCCCGGATCACCGGCTTCGGCCGGGTGGTGATCGTGGCCGCCGTCCTGGGCACGACGTTCCTGGGCAACACCTACCAATCGGCCAACACCATCCCGAACATCGTGTTCGAGCTGTTCGCCGCCGGCGCGCTGCAGGCCGTGCTCGTACCCGCGCTCGTCGGCCGGTTCGACCAGGGCGACGACGAGGGCGCAGAGCGTCTCGCCGGATCGGTTCTGGGCTTCTCCGCCCTCGGTCTGGCCCTCTTCGCCGTGGGCGGGGTGATCGCGGCGCCGTGGATCATGCGCGTCCTCGTCTCGGGCGTGGCCGATCCGGCCGTCCGAGCCGATCAGGTCCACCTCGGGACCATCTTCCTGCTCGTGTTCCTGCCCCAGATCGTCGTCTACGACTTCGGGATCGTGGCCACGGCGGTCCTGCACGCACGGGGGCGGTTCGCGCTGCCCGCCGTTGCCCCGGCCGTGAACAACATCGTGGTGTCCGGGGCGTATCTGACGTTCTGGGTGCTGCGCGACGGCGCCGAGCCGTCGCTCCATCTCAGCGCCGTGGAGATCGCCGTCCTCGCCGGTGGCACCTCGGCCGCCGTGGTGGCGTTCTGTGCCGTACCGGTGGTGGGTGCGTGGCGGACCGGCTTCCGGTTCCGCGCCAACCTCGATCACCGCGACCCCGCCCTGCGCAGCCTGGCCCGCCAGGGCGGCTGGGCCGGCCTCTACCTCGCCATGACGCAGGTGCTGTTGGCGGTGGTGTTGGTGTTCGCCAATCGACCGGAGGGCGGTGTCGTCGCCTACCAGGTCGGGTTCACGTTCTTCCTGCTGCCGTACGCGTTGTTCGCCCTCCCGGTGCTCACCACGTTGTTCCCCACCGCTGCTCGACAGGTGCAAGCCGACGACTGGCAGGCGATGAGCGCCACCGTGCGGCGCGGCGTCACCGCCATCGCGCTCTTCGTGCTGCCGGCCGCCGCCGCGCTGGGCACCCTGGCGGGACCGCTGTCGGCGGTGGCGCTGTTCGGCAACGTGGGCCCATCCGGCGCGTCGCTCACGGGAGACGTGATCACCGGTTTCGCACCCGGCCTCGTCGGTTACGCGCTGTTCTACTTCCTGACCCGGATGCTCTACGCCATGGACGACACGCGGACTCCGGCCCTGGTCCACGTGTGCGTGGTCGGCGTCGGTGTGGTGGCCATGGTCATCTGCTCGATGGTGTTCGACGGCTCCACGATCGTGCCGGCACTGGCGTGGGCCCACTCGCTCACCTACCTGCTCGGGGCGGGCACGCTCCTCGTGATCATCCGGGGACGGCTGGCGGCGAAGGGTGTGCCCGTCGCACTCGGCGGCGTGCTCGGCCGCCAGATCGTGGCCGCCGTGGTGGCGGCCGGCGCGATGGCCACCGTGGCCGGGCTGATCGACGCCCAGGGCCGGCTCCTCGGCGTCGTCGAACTGGTGGCCGCCGGGGCGGTGGGGATCGTCGTGCACATGACCGTGCAGGTGCTCCTCGGCGGACCGAAGCCCACCATGCTGGCCCAGCTGTTGCGCCCGTCGGGCCCGATCACCGGCTCGGATCCGGAGATCGACGAAGGGATCGGGCCGTGACGGATCGAGTGCTCGAGCTCCTCGGGCCCTCCACCGGAGGCATCCGCCGGCATGTCGCCTACCTCGCCGACGAGTTGGGTGAGCACGGTTGGGAGGTGGCGATCGCCGGGCCGGACGGGGTCCTCGACCGTCTCGATCGGGCGGTGCCTGTCCCGGCCGGGGCTGATCCCGTCGCCGTGGCGCGAGCGTGGCGGGCGCTGCGGGGATACGTGCAGGACTTCGACGTCGTCCACGCCCACGGCCTGAAGGCGGGCTGGATCGCGTCGCTCGTCCCGAACCGCCCGCCGCTGGTGGTGAGCGTCCACAACCTCGTGCTCGACGAGGTGGCCGGCCGGGCCGCGCCGGTGCTGCGGTGGCTCGAGGGTCGGCTCGTCGGTCGGGCCGAAGCCACCATCGCCGTGTCCCACGAGGTGGCCCACCGCTTCGAGGGCCTGCCGGGCGCCGACCGCATCACGGTCATCCCGCCCGCGGGCCCGCCGCCCGTGCCCCTTCGTGATCGGGCCGAGGTCCGAGCCGAGCTCGCGCTCGGCGAGGGCGACGAGCTCGTCGTCACCGCGGCGCGCCTCCACCCCCAGAAGGGCCTGGGCGATCTGCTCGACGCCGCGGCGCTCGTCGCGGCCGACCGGCCCCAGGTCCGGTGGTTCGTCTTCGGCGACGGCCCCCAACGCGCCGAGCTCGACGAGCGGGTGTCGGCCCGGGGTCTCGGCGACATCGTGCACCTCGCCGGCGCCCGGCCCGACGTCGACAGCGAGCTGGCCGCCGCCGACGTCGTGGTGGTGACCTCCCGATGGGAGTCCGGTCCGCTGGTGGTGCTCGAGGCGCTCGCCCTCGGCCGGCCCGTGGTGTCCACCCGCGTCGGGCTCGCCGCTGACGTGATCGGTCCGGGCGACGGGGTCCTCGTCGACGTGGGAGACGCGCGTGCACTGGGCGATGCGATCTGCGACCTGCTCGCACATCCACCGACACCGGGGGAGGGGATGGCAGGATCGAGCGCCCGCTTCCAGCCTGCCGTCCTCGCCTCTGCCGTGGCGTCGGTCTACCGAGAGGTGTCGAACCCCCGATGAAGCCGATGCGCATCGTCGCCGTGCTCGCCCTGGTGCTCGTGGCCGCCGTCCTGGTCCTGGGTCCGAGCTCGTCGGACGAGGCCATCGGCCGGTCCGATCGCGTCCTCGTGGTGTCGATACCCACCCTCACCTGGGACCGTGTCGCTGACGACATGCCGCCCAACATCGTGGCGCTCCTCCGGCGCTCCGCCATCGCCTCGGCCAGCGTGCGGACCATCGGCGTCGACACCGACCTGGCCGAGGGGTACGCCACCATCGGTGCCGGCAACCGTGCCTCGGTCCCGCCCGGCGCCGGTTCGCTCGCCTTCCCACCCGACGTGGACTTCGACGGCGAGTTGGTGGCCGACGTCTACCAGCGTCGCTACGGGGTCTCACCCGACGGCGCCGAGATCCTCCAGATCGGGGCGGCCGCCATCCAGCGACGCAACGACGACCTCCTCTACGGCACCGAGGTCGGGAGCCTGGGTACTGCCCTGCGTGAGGCCGGCCGTTCGGCAGCTCTGGTGGCCAACGCCGACCTCGAGCTCGACCCACCGGTCGAGGACCTCCACCGGGAGGCGTCGTTGGCGGTCATGGACGACCTCGGACGTATCCCGTTCGGCCGTGTCGATCCCGGGCTGCTGGCCTCCGGTGTCGACACCCCCTCGGGCGTGGCGCTCGACCAGGATCACGTGATCGCCGCGGCAGCCGACGTGTGGGACCGTGCCGATGTCGTCCTGGTCGAGCTCAGCGACCTGCTGCGGGCCGAGGACTCCGAGTCCGTCGTCACCCCCGCGGTGGCCGAGACGGCAGACGCCGAGGCATTGCGCGCCACCGACGACATGGTCGGGCGGCTGGTCGACATGGTGGATCTGAGCCACGACACCGTGATCCTCGTGTCGCCGATCGCGCCCCGCGGCCCGGACCAGCTCGTCGTCTCGGCCATCGCCGGCCCCGGGATCAGACCCGGCCTGGCCCGCAGTGGCACCACCCGCCGCGACGGCTACACCACGTTGCCCGATGTCGGCCCCACCGTCCTCGCCGCCCTGGGAATCGACAAGCCAGGGGCGATGAACGGCGCGCCGTTCGCCTCCTCCGGCGGTGGGGCGCCGGGCCATGCCGAGTTCCGCGCCCTGGCCGACGACAACAGCCAGGCCCTGTTCCGCAACGACCTGGCCGGGCCACTCACGGTGATCTTCATCGTGAGTCAGGTACTGACCTACGGCCTCGCCGCCTTCGCGCTCAGCACCCGGCGCCTCCGGTGGTCCCGGGCCGCCGCCTTCCTGCTCCTCGCCGGCATGGCCGTGCCGCTCTGCTCGTTCTTCATCGGCGTCTTCCCCTACTGGCACCTCGGCATCGGGGGCGCCCTGGTGGCGGTGTTCGGCGCCGCGGCCGCCCTGGCGTGGCTCATCCGCGCCGTGATGGCACGGCTCGACACCGCTCGTCCACGAGCGCTCCACGAGCGTGCCATCGTGCCGCCCCTGGCCGTGATGGCCGCCACGGCCGTCCTGCTCGTGGCCGACATCGCCGTCGGGGGTCCGCTCCAGATCGACACCGCATTCGGCTACGGGGGCGGAGCCATCGTGGCCGGCCGCTTCGCCGGCTACGGCAACCTGGCCTGGGCGCTGATGATCGCGGCCCTCATCATCTCGGTCACCGCCTTCTGGGGACGCTGGCGGATGCGGGCCGACAGCGAGCCGACGCCCGGCGATCGTCGCTTCGTGCTCGGTGTGGTGGCGGGGGTCTTCGCCCTGGCCGTGCTGGCCGTCGGGATGCCCACGCTGGGCGCCAACGTGGGGGGGACGCTGTCGGTGGTGTCCGGCCTGCTCATCGTGTTCCTCCTCCTGGCCGACGTCCGGCTCGATGTGCGCAAGTTGTTCGGCGTGGGAGTCGTGACGGTCGCCGTGCTGGCCGTGTTCGGCGCCATCGACGTGTCCCGGCCCGCCGCCGACCAGACCCACCTCGGACGCCTCATCGACCAGACGCTGGGCGACGAGGGCATCGCCGGCCTGGGCACGGTGATCCAGCGCAAGGTCAACGCCAACCTGAGCATCCTTTTCTCGTCGGTGTGGTCCTTCGTCATCCCCGCCGCGCTCGCGTTCCTGGCCTTCCTGATCTGGCGGCCACCCCGCTTCCTCCGCCAGCTGTTCGTCCAGGTGCCCGGCATGCGGGCCTGCGTCATCGGTGTGCTCGCCACCGGCGTGGTGGGTGGGCTGGTCAACGATTCGGGGATCGCCATCCCCGCCATCATGCTGACGTTGCTGGTCCCGCACGCCGCCTACGTCATCGTCGTCGCCGGCATCGGCGACTCCCGGTCTCGCGACCCCGTACCGCGGGAGCCGATCGGGTGAGCTCTGAGCCGGTGGTGCTGGCGGTTTCGGCGGTGCTCGGCTTCGGCGGCGGCCTCGTCGGATGGAAGATGCTGGCCCACAGCTTCGACCAGCCGCTCTTCGCCAGGGACAACGTCCGCGGGGTGGCGGTGCCGGTTGCCGTCGGCGTCGTCCTGCCGATCGTCCTGCTGGCCGGGGCGTGCCTGCTCGTGCTGGCGGAGACCGCCGACCTGGTCGACGTACCCACCGGTCCGCTGTTGACGACGGTGCTCGGTGCCACCGGCTTCGGTCTGCTGGGTCTGCTCGACGACCTGGCCGGCGATGCCAGCTCGCGCGGCTTCAGCGGACACCTGGGCGCGCTGCGCGAGGGCCGGCTGACCACCGGTGCGGTCAAGCTGTTCGGCGGCGGCGCGCTGGCGGTCCTCGTGGCCAGCACGGTCAGCGATCAGCACCTGGCGCGGCTCCTCGCCGACGCCGCGCTCATCGCGCTGTCCGCCAACCTGGCCAACCTCCTCGATCGGGCACCGGGCCGGGTGGCGAAGGCGGGACTGGTGGCCGCGGTCCCGATCGCGCTCGTCGCCGGCTTCGACGCTCGCCTCGCTGGGCCCATCATCGTGTTGGCAGGCGTAGTCGCCCTGCTCGGGCCCGACCTCCGCGAGGAGCTCATGCTCGGTGACACCGGCGCCAACGTGGTCGGCGCCACGCTCGGGCTCGCCGTGGTGCTCACCGCGGCGCCGAGCACCCGCTCGATCGTGCTCGGGGTGGTCGCGGCGCTGAACGTGCTCAGCGAATGGATCAGCTTCTCGACGATCATCGAACGCACCCCGCCGCTGCGGGCCCTCGACCGTCTGGGTCGCCGCCCCTGACGTCGCCGGATCGTGTGGCATCGGTCTCGGGTCCGTCTCATCGTCACCACCGCGAGGTATGTTGTCCTCCCGTGACGAAACACATCTTCGTGACGGGTGGGGTGACGAGTTCGCTGGGCAAGGGACTCACCGCCTCCTCGCTGGGCCGTCTGCTCAAGGCGCGAGGCCTCCGGGTCACGCTCCAGAAGCTGGATCCGTACATCAACGTCGATCCCGGCACGATGAACCCGTTCGAGCACGGCGAGGTCTTCGTCACCGACGACGGCGGTGAGACCGACCTCGATCTCGGGCACTACGAGCGGTTCATCGACGAGAGCCTCACCAAGGACTCCAACGCCACCACCGGCTCGATCTACTCGGCCGTGCTGGCCGCCGAGCGGCGGGGCGACTACCTGGGCAAGACCGTGCAGGTCATCCCACACATCACCGACGAGATCAAGCGCCGGATCACCAACGTCGCCGGCGAGGACGTCGACGTCGTGATCACCGAGGTCGGCGGCACGGTGGGCGACATCGAGATCCTCCCGTTCCTCGAGGCCATCCGCCAGTTCCGGCTCGACGTCGGCCGGGGCAACGTCTGCTACGTCCACGTCACCCTGGTGCCGTTCATCGGCCCGTCGGGCGAGCAGAAGACCAAGCCCACCCAGCACTCGGTGACCGAGCTGCGCAGCCGGGGCATCCAGCCCGACGCCATCGTCGTCCGTTCGGCCGACCCCATCCCCGAGGACCTCAAGAACAAGATCAGCCGCCTCTGCGACGTCCACGCCGACGGCGTGGTCAACGCGGCCGACGCCGGCAACATCTACGAGATCCCGCTCGTGCTCCACGAAGAGGGTCTCGACGCCGTGGTCTGCGACGTGTTGCAGCTCACCGACGTCCCCGCCCCCGACCTGCGGGAGTGGGAGGCGCTGGTCACCAAGGTGGAGGCGGCCACCAAGCCGGTGCGGATCGGCATCATCGGCAAGTACATCGCCCTGCAGGACGCCTACCTCTCCGTGGTCGAGGCCACCAAGCACGGCGGCTTCGAGCACGGTGCGGCCATCGACTTCGAGTGGATCCAGGCCGAGGAGGTCGAGGGGCTGATGGCCGACGGCCGCTTGCGCGACCTCGACGGCATCGTCATCCCCGGCGGCTTCGGCGAGCGGGGGACCGAGGGGAAGATCGCGGCCGCGGCCTACACCCGCGAGCACGAGATCCCCTGCCTGGGGCTGTGCCTCGGGCTGCAGATGATGGTGGTCGACTACGCCCGCAACGTGCTGGGGCTCCCGAAGGCCAACTCCACCGAGATGGAGCCGTCCACCCCGGATCCGGTGATCACCATCATGCCGAGCCAGCACGACGTCACCGACATGGGCGGCACCATGCGCCTCGGCGCCTACGTGGCCCAGCTGCAGGAAGGCTCCCAGGTGGCCGAGGCCTACGGCTCCACCGTGGTGAGCGAGCGGCATCGCCACCGCTACGAGTTCAATCCCAAGTACCGCTCGCGCTTCGAGGAGAGCCAACTGCGGCTCAGCGGAGAATCGCCCGACGGCCGCCTGGTCGAGTTCATCGAGCTGCGGGGCCATCCCTTCTGGGTCGGCACCCAGGCCCATCCCGAGCTGAAGAGCCGTCCCAACCGCCCGGCCCCCCTCTTCGACGCCTTCGTGGCCGCCGCCCTGGCCCGGGCCGAGGGCCGCAAACCCCACCTGTTCCAGCTCGATGAACCCGGCGAGACCAACGGGTCCCGCGCCCGCGAGCCTCGCGTCGCGGCCGAGTGACCGACCCGAACTTCCGGCTCCTGCACGAGGATGTCGTGCACCGGGGCCACGCGGTCGACGTCGCGGTCGGCCGCTTCGTCGGTGCTGACGGGCACGAGTTCAGCCGTGACATCGTCCACCACCCCGGCGCGGTGGGCGTGCTGCCGCTCCACGACGACGGCACCGTGACCGTGGTCCGGCAGTTCCGGGCGCCCATCGGCGCCGAGCTGATCGAGATACCGGCCGGGCTGCGCGACGTCGAGGGCGAGCCACCCGAGGTCACCGCCGCCCGTGAGCTGGCCGAGGAGGTGGGCCTGCGGGCCGACTCCATGGCCTTCCTGTGCACCTTCCACAACTCGGCCGGCCACTCCGACGAGGTCGTGCACGTCTACGTCGCCAGCGGTCTGCACGAGGTCGACCACGATCGGCAAGGACCCGAGGAGCAGGCCATGCGCGTCGAGCGTCACCCCCTCGACGATCTCGTCGCCATGGTCCGCTCGGGCGCGATCACCGATGCCAAGACGATGATCGCCGTGCTGTTGGTGGCCGGCGACCGCGGAGCAGGCTGACCGTGGGTGCCTGAGCGGTGGTCGACGCACCACTGCCGCTGGAGATCGACGAGTACCTCACCTGGCTGCGCCTCGAGCGCGGCCGGGCCCGATCCACCATCGAGGCCTACCGCCGTGATCTCCGGGCCTGGGCGGAACGCCTCGCCTCGGTCGGTCGTCCGGTGCTCGACGTCACCGAGGACGACCTGGTGGCGTGGGTCCACGAGCTGGACGGGCGGGGCCTGGCGCCATCGACGGTCAAGCGGCGGATCGTCGCGGCGCGCAACCTGCACCGGTTCCTGGCCGAGGAGGGAATGGTCGAGGTCGACCCCGGCGCCGACGTGACCCCGCCGTCGGTTGCTCGGGGACTGCCCAAGGCGCTCGACGAAACCGAGATCGAGCGCCTGCTGGCCAGCGTCGAGGGCGACGACCCGGTCGCCCGCCGCGACCGCGCCATCCTGGAGACCCTCTACGGGACGGGAGTGCGGATCTCGGAGCTGGTGGGTCTGTCACTGCGAGACCTCGACCTCCACGACGGGTTCATGCGCGTGGTCGGCAAGGGCGACAAGGAACGGGTCGTCCCCGTGCTGGGCGCGGCTCATGACGCCCTGGCCGACTGGTTGACCCTCGAGGGCCGAGGAACGATGATCCCGCGCCGATGGCGACGCCGCGACGACGAGGAAGCGGTGCTGTTGAACCAACGCGGCGGCCGGCTCGGACGCCAGGGCATCTGGCTGGTGGTCAAGGCCCACGGCGACGCGGCCGGGCTCGGCGCCCGCCTCACCCCCCACGTGCTGCGCCACTCGTGCGCCACGCACCTGCTCGACCACGGCGCCGACATCCGCGCCGTGCAGGAGCTGCTCGGCCACGCCTCGATCGGGACCACCCAGGTGTACACGCGCGTGTCCAACGAGCGGCTGGTGGCGGCGTGGCGGGCCGCGCATCCCCGGGCTGGACCGGCACCTCCGGTTCGTTGACCGCCGCGATCGCCGCACTCGTCTACGCTGCATCCATGCCCGAGGCCTCTCAGGAACACGACGCGTCCGCTGCCCAGGACTCCGTGCGGGCTGCCCTGGAGCACGAACGGGAGATCCTCCGCGAGCGGGTCCAGGAGCTGGACTCCGAAGGCGACGACCTCGACTACGACGGCAACTTCGCCGACTCGGCCCAGGTCGCGGCCGAGATGGGCGAGAACCGCGTGCTGTACGACCAGCTCCGCCGGGATCTCGACGACATCGAACAGGCCCTGTCCCGGATGGACGACGGCACCTACGGCACCTGCGAGGTCTGCGGCGCAGAGATCAGCGCGGCGCGCCTCGAGGTCATGCCGGCGACCCGGGTCTGCATCGACCACGCCTGACTCGGCCGCAGGGCGGCCTCGTCAGGTTCGAGTTGTTCGGCTTTGCCTCACAACTCGCCTGATGTGCCCCCAGGGCGGCCTCGTCAGGTTCGAGTTGTTCGGCTTTGCCTCACAACTCGCCTGCCGCCGCAGGAGTTCGAAGCGAGAGCCGAGCGCGTAACGTCGCGATCGTGTCCTCGCTCCTGCATCTCGGGCGCCGGTTCTTCGGGTCGATGTCGCCCCGCCCGCTGGCGGCACGCGACGACGAGTGGGTGGATGAGGTCCTGACCCCGGCCGAGCGACAGCTGTGGGACCTGATGTCCCTTCCCGACCGCAAGCACGCGGCCGGCGTTGCCCGCGAGGCGGATCGCCTCCTCGGGGGCGCCGAGCGGCCCGTGCTGGCCGCCGCCCTGCTCCACGATGTGGGCAAGATCGACGCCGGCCTCGGGACCATCGGGCGGGTGGTGGCGACGGTCGCGGATGCGCTTCTCGGCCGGCGTGCCTTGCCCGGACGCTTGGGCAGGTATCGCCGCCACGACGCCATCGGAGCCGAGCTCCTGCGGGAGGCGAAATCCGATCCGCTCACGGTGACGTGGGCGCGTGAGCACCACCTCCCTCCCTCTCGTTGGACGCTTCCGCCCGACGTGACCGCGGCGCTGGCCGAGGCCGACGACGACTGAGCCGGTCGCTACGCTCCCTTCCGGAGTTGCTCGCAGGGCGAGCAACATCCCATCCGGAACATTGGGTGTCGACGATTGCGAGCCTCTGACGAGCTGATGCGCAGCTACACGGTCATCGGCGCCGGCGCCGTGGGTCTGCTGTACGGGACCCGGTTGGCAGCGGCGGGCCACCCGGTGCGGTGGGTGGTGCGCTCCGGCGCCGATCGCATCCGACGGGACGGCATCTCGGTGCGATCCGACGGCCGGCTGCTGGCCATCGCCCCGGACGATGTCGAGGTGCACACCGATCCAGCCCGGGTGCCACGCTCCGACGTCGTGGTCGTCGCGCTGAAGACCACGGCGAACGATGCCCTCGGCCGCCTGGTCGGACCCGCCGTGGCCCCCGGAGCCACGGTCGCCATGTTCCAGAACGGCCTCGGGGTGGAGGAGCAGGCCCGATCGGCCATCCCGCAGGCTGCCGCGGTGCTCGGGGTCATGTGCTTCGTCTGCGCCCATCGCCTCGGACCGGGCCACGCCGATCACCTCGACTACGGCGCCGTCACGGTCGCTGAGCTGGGCGGACGACGGCCGAGTGAGCGGGCTGGCGCCCTCGTCGACGATCTCGCCGCGGCCGGCATCGACGCAGCCGTCGCCGACGCCCTCGGGGCAGCCCGGTGGCGGAAGCTGGTCTGGAACATCCCGTTCAACGGGTTGTCCGTGCTGCTCGACGCCAGCACCGAGGCCCTGCTCGCCGACGCGGGCACGAGAGCGATGGTCGCCGACCTGATGGACGAGGTGATCGCCGCCGCCAATGCATGCGGCCACGCGGTCGAGCGGGAGTTCCGGGACGTGATGTTGGACACGACCGACGCCATGACGTCCTACGCCCCCTCCATGAAGCTGGATCACGACGCCGGGCGCCCGCTCGAACTCGGCGCCATCTACGACGCGCCCTTGGCGGCCGGGCGGCAGGCGGGAGCACCGATGGTCGGCGTCGAGCTGCTCGCCCGTGCCCTGCACTTCATCGACGCGAGGGTGCGTCGCGGTGCCGACTAGCGTCACCCGCGATGGCGACCGAACCCACCAAGGATCCGTCCTGGATCATCTCGGCGATGTTGACGGTCGGGTTCCTGCTCGGCGCCGCCTCCACCCGCGGCGGACTGGCGTTCGGCTGGTTCGTCCTCGCCGTGGGGATGGCAGCGGTGACCTACGTGCGGTACCGCGCCTCGCACCCTTCGAAGTGAGTCAGGTGGGGGGAAGCAGCCCGATCGCCTCCTGGGCCCGGGCCAGCGTGGCGGCGGCCACCGGCCGGGCCTTCGCCGCGCCGTGGTGGAGGATCCGGCGGATCTCGTCGGGATGGCGTGACAGCTGCGTGTAGCGCTCCTGCACCGGGCGCAGCATCTCGATGACGGCCTCGGCCGTGTCGGCCTTGAGCGGACCGTAGAGCTGGTACTCGTCGGCCAGGGTGGCGGGGTCGCGGTCGGTGGCGGCGCCGAGGATCGACAACAGGTTCGACACGCCGGGCTTGGCCACCGGGTCGAATCGAACCTCGTTGTCGGTGTCGGTGACCGCCCGCTTCACCTTCCGTTCGATCACCTTGGGCTCGTCCAGCACCTGGATCGTGCCCTGCGGCGACTCCAGCGACTTGGACATCTTGTTCTCGGGCTGCTGCAGGTCCATGATCCGTGCGCCCACCGGCGGGATGACGTGCTCGGGAACGACGAACACGTCGCTCCCGCAGCGGCTGTTGAACCGGATGGCGATGTCGCGCGCCAGCTCGACGTGCTGGCGCTGGTCGTCGCCCACCGGGACCACGTCGGTGTCGTAGAGGAGGATGTCGGCAGCCTGGAGGGCGGGGTAGGTGAACAGGCCAGCGGAGATGAAGCCCTCGCCGGACCGACCGACCTTCTCCTTGAACTGGGTCATCCGGGACAGCTCGCCGTAGCTGGCGGTGCACTCCATCAGCCAGGTCAGCCCGGTGTGCTCGGCCACGTGGCTCTGCACGAACAGGGTGCAGACCTCCGGGTCGAGGCCGCAGGCCACCAGGAGCTGGCTGAGCGCCGCCGTCCGGGCGGTCAGCTCGGCCGGATCCTGGGGGAACGTCAGGGCGTGGAGATCGACGACGCAGAAGACCGAGTCGGTCTCGTGCTGGTCCGAGACCCATCGACGCACGGCACCGAGGAAGTTGCCCAGGTGCAGGTCGCCGGTGGGTTGGATGCCCGAGAACGCTCGTGTCATGGCGGGGCATCGTAGGGTCCCGCCCTGGTCGACCCGGAAGCCGGTTCCCGGGCCGGTCGCCCGCCCCCTCGGCGCATCGATCGCGCGGCCGACGGTCCACCACTCGCCGGCGGGCGACCTCTACGCTTTCCCCTGTGTCGGTCGCCGTCGAGACCCCGGTGTTCCAGGGGCCGTTCGATCTCCTTCTCCACCTGATCCTCCAGGAACAGGTCGACCTCTACGAGATCCGCCTGTCCGACATCGTCGACGTGTACCTCGAGCACCTCCGCCACCTCGAGACGATGGATCTCGACGTCGCCACCGAGTTCGTGCTCATCGCCGCCACCCTCATCGAGCTGAAGTCCAAGCGGCTCCTCCCCGACGAGAGCGATGTCGATCTCGACGACGAGCTCGCCCTCTGGGAGGAGCGCGATCTGCTCCTGTCCCGGCTGGTCGAGTGCAAGACCTTCAAGGACGCGGCGGTGGCCATGGCCAACATCGCCAACGACGCCGGCCGGTCCCATCCGCGCACCGCCGGCGTCGAGGAGCGGTTCCTCGGCCTCCTGCCCGACCTGCTCGAGCACACCACGGCCGACGATCTGCGAGCCGCGTTCCTTCGGGCGGTGGCGCCCAAGCCCGTGCTCCGGGTCGAGACGGCCCACATCCACCAGATCCGGGTCACGGTGACCGATGCCGTGGCCGAGTTGCTCGACGAGTTGCCCCGCGTCGGCCGGGCCAGCTTCGCCGACCTCACCCACGACCTCGTCGACCGCATCGAGGTGATCGTGCGGTTCCTGGCCGTGCTCGAGCTGTTCAAGCAGGGCTGGATCGACATCGAGGTGCCCGACGCGCTCGGCGGTCTGGTCGTCATCTGGCTGGGCGACGACGACGTCGACGAGCACGATCTCGCCTTCGTCGACGCGTACGATGGCTAGGCCCGAGCGAGGCGGTGCGGATGCCTGAACCAGAACGATCCGACGTGACCCTCGGCGAGGACGACGGCACCCGCGAGCTGCGGCGGGCCGCGGAGGCGCTCCTGCTGGTCACCGAGGAGCCCCTGGGCGTCGAGCTGCTGGCTCAGCTGCTCGAGATCCCCACCGGGCGGGTCGACCAGCTGTGCCGCGAGCTCGCGGCCGAGTACGACGCCACCGACCGGGGCTTCCAGCTGGTCGAGGTGGCCGGAGGCTGGCGGTACCAGAGCCATCCCGACCTGGCGCCCTACGTCGAGCGCTTCGTCCTCGACGGCCAGTCGGGCCGGCTGTCGAACGCCGCCCTCGAGACGCTGGCGATCGTGGCCTACAAGCAACCGATCTCCCGGGCCCAGATCGCGGCCATCCGGGGCGTCAACGTCGACGGTGTGATGCGCACGCTGAGCCACCGGGGCTACGTGGACGAGGTGGGCCGGGACCCGGGCCCGGGCCAGGCCGTGCTCTACGGGACCACGTCGATGTTCCTCGAGAAGCTGGGCCTGAACGCGGTCGACGAGCTGCCACCGCTCGGCGAGTTCGTCCCCGGTGCCGACGTCTTCGAGGCGCTCGAACGCGGTCTGCGGCCCGATGCCGGTGTCGAGCGGCTCGACGCCGGTGCACTGGACGACGACCCCGCCGACGAGCCAGCCGACGGATCTGACGACTGACGTCGCGACGGGCCACGATTGGCGCCGTGGCCGAGCCTGAACGCCTGCAGAAGATCCTGGCCCGCGCCGGTGTGGCCAGCCGGCGGGTCATCGAGGACCTCATCGCCCAGGGCCGAGTGCGCGTGAACGGCGAGGTGGCCGAGCTGGGCAACCGGGCCGACGCCGACGTCGACCAGATCGAGATCGACGGCGCCCTGATCGGGCTGCACGCCGACACGGTCTGGTACCTCCTGAACAAGCCGGCCGGCGTCGTCACCACCGCGTCGGATCCCCAGGGCCGCACCACCGTGGTCGATCTCGTCCCGCACGAGGTGCGGGTCTTCCCTGTCGGGCGCCTCGATGCCGACACCGAGGGCCTGCTCCTGCTGACCAACGACGGCGACGCCACCCACCGTCTGACCCACCCCCGCTACGGCGTGGAGAAGGAGTACCTCGCCCACGTCCGGGGCCGCCCGTCGCGTGGGGCGATCCGTCGGCTCCGAGAGGGCGTCGAACTCGACGACGGCGTGACCGCACCGGCGAAGGTGTCCGCGGTGGCGCCCGACACGCTCCGCATCGTGATCCACGAGGGTCGCAATCGCCAGGTCCGGCGCATGTGTGAGGCCGTCGGCCATCCCGTGGTGCGGCTGGTGCGGGTGCGCATCGGCCCGCTCCGGGACCAGCACCTGCAACCGGGGGAGTGGCGACCGCTCACGTCGGACGAGATCCGGGCCCTCGAACGGGCAGCGGTGGACCGCGATGCCAGGTCTCGCGGGCCGGAAGCCAGGCCGTAAGCTGGCCGGCCGTGCCCAGCAACAGCCCTCTCCGCCTCCGGGCCAACGTCGTCGGTGTCGGCCTCATCGGCGGCTCGATCGGCCTCGCGCTCCGGCGGGCCGGCTGGCACGTGAGCGGTGTCGACCAGGACCGATCTCGCGTCCAGCGGGCCATCGAGCTGGGCGTCATCGATGGTGAGGGGCTGGATCCCGACGTCGAGATCACCTTCGTGGCCACCCCGGTGCGCAGCATCGTGGAGGCCGCGGCCAAGGCCCTGGCCGCCACCTCGGGCCTCGTCACCGACGTCGGGTCGGTCAAGGCGTCGATCGTGTCCGCGCTCGACGACGAGCGGTACGTGGGTGGCCATCCCATGGCCGGTTCCGAGCAGGAAGGTGTCGACGGCGCGGACGCCGACCTGTTCGAGGGGGCGGTCTGGGTCCTGACGCCGACGCCGGACACCGACGACGACGCCTACGCCCGCGTCCGTTCCATCGTCTCCGACCTCGGCGCCGAGGTCATCGCCCTGCCACCCGAGCGCCACGACGAGTTCGTCGCCGTCGTGTCGCATGTGCCGCATCTCACCGCGGCGAGCCTCATGCGGATCGCCGACGAGCGGGCCGACGAGCACGCCGCCCTGCTCCGCCTCGCCGCCGGCGGCTTCCGGGACATGACCCGGGTCGCGTCCGGGCATCCGGGGATCTGGCCCGACATCTGCGAGGAGAACCGCGTCGCCATCGTCGCCGGCCTCGACCGCCTCATCGACGCCCTGAGCGACGCCCGCGAGCAGGTGGCCGACCACGATGCCGACGGCCTCCTCCGGGACCTGACCCGGGCCCGCTCGGCGCGGGTGAACCTCCCGGGCCGGTTCACCCGACCGTCCGATCTCACCGAGGTGCGGGTCCCGGTGCCCGACCGACCGGGCGTGCTGGCCGACGTGACCACCCTGGCCACCGAGCTCGACGTCAACATCGTCGACCTCGAGATCGCCCACTCGGCCGAGGGCGTGGCGGGCGTGCTCATCCTGCTCATCGAATCGTCGACCGCCGAGGCGTTCCGCGGCGGACTGGTGGCCCGCGGGTACCGGCCGTCCATCCAGCCACTGGTGTGACGACGCGCCCGGACCCCTGCCCCGTGGAGCCGTCCGGGCCCGTGGACGCCACGGTCCTCCTGCCGGGCTCCAAGAGCATCACCAACCGGGCGCTGGTGTGCGCCGGCCTCGCCGCCGGGCCCACGACGTTGCGCAACTGGCTCGACGCCGACGACACCCAGGCCATGATCGGTGCCCTGCGCGCCATGGGGGTGGAGATCGAGGACCGAGCCGACGGCCTGCACATCCGCTCCGAGGGGCTGGCGCCCACGGTCGTGGCGATCGATGCCCGCCAGAGCGGCACGACGAGTCGCTTCCTGCTCCCGGTACTCGCCCTCGACAGCACGCCCCGACGCCTCGACGGCGACGAGCAGCTCCGCGTCCGGCCGATGGGCGAGGCGTTCGCGGCCCTGCGCGCCCTCGGAGCCCGCATCGACGAAGAAGGCGTTCCCGGCTACCTGCCCGCGGTGGTCGAGGGCCCGCTCGCCGGTGGTGAGGTCGAGCTCGCCGGCGACGTGTCGAGCCAGTTCCTCTCCGGACTGCTGCTCGCCGCACCGCAGATGCCCAGCGGCCTGCAGGTCACGGTCTCGACGTCGCTGATCTCGCGGCCCTACGTCGACATGACCGTGGCGGTCATGCATGCCTTCGGGGCCTCGGTCCGGGTCCTCGACGGCACGACGTGGATCGTCGATCCCGCCCGCTACCGAGGCGTCGACTTCGAGATCGAGCCCGACGCCTCGGCCGCCTCCTACGCTTGGGCTGCGGCGGTGGTCACCGGCGGATCGGTCACCGTGCCCGGGCTGCACCGCGGCTCGTTGCAGGGCGACGTCGCCTTCGCCGGCGTCCTCGAGCAGATGGGTGCGCGCGTCCGCTACGACGACGACGCCATCACGGTGGCGGCCGGGTCGACGCTGCGGGGCATCGACGTCGATCTCTCCCAGCTCTCCGACACCGTGCCGACGCTCGCCGTGGTGGCCGCGTTCGCCGAGGGCCCCACGACCATCCGCAACATCGGGTTCATCCGCAACAAGGAGACCGACCGGATCGCGGCCCCGGTGGCCGAGCTGCGCCGTTGCGGGGTCGAGGCCCGCAGCACCGACGACGGGCTCGTCATCGACCCGCGGCCCGTGCAACCGGCGGTGGTGCAGACCTATGGCGACCACCGCATGGCCATGGCGTTCGCCCTGTTCGGGCTGTGCGTGCCGGGGATCGAGATCGCCGATCCGGGATGCGTCGCCAAGACGTTCCCGGGCTACTGGGACCTGCTCGACGAGCTCCGATCCGGGTCCGGGCCGCGCGCCCGCACCGTCTAGCTTCTCGCCCATGCGTGTCATCGCCATCGACGGTCCGGCGGGATCGGGCAAGTCGACCGTCGCCCGCCTGCTGGCCGAGCGGCTGGGCCTGCACTACCTCGACACCGGCGCCATGTACCGGGCGGTGACCTTCGCCGCGTTGCGGCACAACATCGATCCGGCCGAGGCCGGCCCGGTCGCCGCCCTCGCCCGCCAGGTCGACCTCGAGGTGACGCTGGCCGGGGTACGGGTCGACGGGGTCGACGCCACCATCGAGATCCGGGGGCCGGAGGTGACCCGGGCGGTGAGCTCGGTGGCCGCCAACCCCGAGGTCCGAGCCGAGCTGGTGGCCCGCCAGCGGGACTGGGCCCAGCGCCACGGCGGCGGGGTCATCGAGGGGCGCGACATCGGCTCGGTCGTCTTCCCCGACGCCGAGCTCAAGGTCTATCTCGACGCCCGCCCGGAAGTCCGGGCCGCTCGGCGCTCGAAGGAGGTGTCCGATCTCGACTACGAGACGGTCGCCGCCGACATCGCCCGGCGCGATGCCCTCGACCAGGGGAGGGAGGCGTCGCCGCTGACCCGGGCCGGTGATGCCGTCGAGGTCGACACCAGCGATCTCGACATCGACCAGATCGTGGAGCTGATCGTGGGTGAGCTCGGTGGCTGACCGCTCCCGCAACCAGGCGGTGGCCGACGACCTCGGTCGGCCCCCCACCACAGCCGAGCGCCTCCTCTACCGGATCGTGCGCACCCTCGTGGTGGTGCTCGCCCGGTTGTGGTTTCGGGTCGAGGTGATCGGCCGCGAGCACGTTCCCCCCGGGCCGTTCGTGCTCGCCCCGGTGCATCGATCGAACGTGGACTTCCTGCTCGTCGCCGCCGTCACCCGCCGACGGATGCGCTACATGGGCAAGCACACGATCTGGAACTACCGCTCGTTGGGCTGGCTGTCTTCCGCACTCGGGGCGTTCCCCGTCCATCGCGGCTCGGCCGACCGCGAGGCGCTGCGGCGCTGCGAGGCCGCGCTCTCCGGCGGCGAGCCGTTGGTGATGTTCCCCGAGGGGACCCGCCGCAGCGGCCCGATCGTCGAGGAGCTCTTCGATGGTCCTGCCTTCGTGGCGGCGAGAGCCGGGGTGCCGATCGTGCCGGTGGGGATCGGCGGTTCCGAGGCCGCCATGCCGCGTGGCTCGAAGGGAATCCGCCCGGTCAAGATCGTGCTCGTGATCGGCGAGCCGGTCCCGGTGCCCGGAGGCGAGGGGGGCAAGCGTCCCAGCCGCCACCAGATCCGCGACACGACCGAGGTCTTGCGTTCCACGATCCAGGATCTCTTCGACGAGGCGACCGAACGGGCCGCCGCCTCGCGTTAGGGCTTCACGAGAGGGGCGTGGGCCCCGGGGTGTCGAAGACGAGGCGGACGCGGTCCTCGAAGTGCTCGAGGGGCAGCGTGTCGTACTCGGGATCGAAGCTGTTCTGGTCGTAGTTGTCGGCGAAGTTCGCCGTCAGCTCGTACCAGGGCTCGCCCTCGTACTGGTCGCGGGCGTGGGGGTCGAGGCCGAGATGCTCGTAGTAGTGCTTGCCCTGGAAGTCCTGGTGGGTGCGGATCATGTTGTAGACGTCGGAGCGCACGTAGGGCTTGAGCATCTCGGCTGCGATCTGGGCGTGGTTCAGCACGCTGATCCGCTTGCCGACGTCGTGACACAGGCTGGCCACGACGACCTCGACGTCGGCGCCGTCGCGCTCGGCGCGGGTGGCCGTCTGCAGGCAGTGGGTGAGCTGATCGGTGGCGAAGCCGTCGGTGATGTCGGCCAGCTCACGCAGCATCTGCAGCACGGTCTCGGCGACCCGGGGCTGGTTCACCATCGTCTCGCCGATGATGGTGTCCCACTGCTCTTTGGTCGAGTGGTCCATCGCGGTGAAGGTCGAAGCCATGCCCCCATCTTGCCAGAGAACTGACCCCGCGGTCAGGTGAGGGCGTCGAGCGCGTCGCTGGCCAGGACCTCGCGGTCGACCACGGCGGGACGGTCGGACAACGTGCCGCCGAGCGCCAGCGTGGCGACCACGTCGAGGGCGCCGAGCAGCTCGCGCAGGTTGCGCGGAGGAGGGAAGTACTCCTCCTCGTCGGTGATCCGCACCTCCTGGACACCGTGGGCCGGATCGAGGCGGTCGATCACGCTGCGGACCAGCTCCTCGGGGGCACTGGCGCCGGCGGTGACGCCGACGATGCCGTCGAGGTCGGCGGGGAGCTCCTCGGGACCGTTCACCCGGTAGACGCGCTCGCAGCCCATGTTGCGGGCGAGGGATTCCAGCGCCCGGGTGTTGGACGAGTTGGCCGAGCCGATGACCACGATGGCGTCGCAACGTTCGGCCAGCGCGGTCAGGGCCGCTTGGCGGTTGGTGGTGGCGAAGCACAGGTCGCTGCGTCCCGGCGTCCACAGGTCGGGGTACCGCTCGCGGGTGCGGTCCAGCACGCCCTCCCAGTCGCGGTGGGACAGCGTGGTCTGGGCCAGCAACGCCACGGGCTGGTCGAAGGTGGGGAGGGCGTCGACATCGGCGGTGGATTCCACCCGGTGGATGGCATCGGGCGCGACCGCCATGGTCCCCATCGCCTCCTCGTGGCCCTCGTGGCCCACGTAGACGATCTGGTAGCCCTTGCCGGCCCGGACCTTGACCTCGTGGTGCACCTTGGTCACCAGAGGGCACACGGCGTCGACCACGTAGCCCCCCGACGCCCGGGCCGCTTCGACCACCTCGGGAGCGGAACCGTGGGCGGAGAGCATGACGGGGCGGCCCGGGGGGACGTCGGCGATGTCGTCCACGAACACCACGCCCAGGTCCCGGAAGCGGTCGACCACCAGCTGGTTGTGGACGATCTCGTGATAGCAGTACACCGGCGGCTCGAAGGCCCGAACCATCCACGCCAGGGCCTTGATGGCCATCTCCACGCCGGCGCAGAACCCGCGTGGAGCGGCGAGGAGCACGGTGTCGACCTCCATGGAGGCCACGCTACCGAGCGGACCGGCGAGCGCCGGTCCCGTGCCGGGCCCGGGGGACGATGCCGGTCAGTAGGTCCAGGCCCAACCCGGCAGCTCGGCCGGCCCGCCGGGCCATCCGGGGAGGACAGAACCGACCTTGAACCCGTCGTTGGCGGCGGCGCAGGCCCAGTCGTCCCACCCGCGGTAGCCACGGACGCGGTTGTGCAGGTAGAGACGGGCGGCGGCATCGATGTTGCGCCGGGCGTCCGTCACGTCGGCGTAGCCGCCCTCGACCCACTGATCGGCCCGCACCTGGATGAACTGGAAGATGCCCGCGGCCGTGTAGCGATAGCCGGTCCGGGGGTTGGCGGCCGCAACGAAGCGGCCGTCGAAGACCACAGCCTGGGGATCCCATCGTGACTCGCAGTAGGACACGGTCACCGCTTCGGCCGCCACCCGGCGAACCTCGTCCTCGCCGAAGCCGGCGCGGCGCAGTTGGCACCGGAAGATGGACGCCACCAGTTCCGGGATGTCACCGGCGCCCGCGTCCCGGCAATTGGGTCGGGCGGCATCGACGAGCGCTTGCGTGGCATCGACGATGGCCG
Source organism: uncultured Acidimicrobiaceae bacterium (assembly GCA_963747745.1). Lineage (GTDB taxonomy): Bacteria > Actinomycetota > Acidimicrobiia > Acidimicrobiales > Salinilacustritrichaceae > Salinilacustrithrix. The sequence goes on along the minus strand of CAVVGJ010000014.1, from coordinate 16,902 downwards.
AGATCGGGCTCGGCTGGCGACCCGTCGGCTGGGCCGGAGGTGCCGGCTCGGCTGGCCCGGCGGCGCCAGCGGGGACGGCGGCAAGGGGGACGACGGTCACCAGGGCAACGAGAACCGCGGTGAACCGGATGACGGCGTGGCGCGAGACGCGACGCAGGACGGATGTGAACACGGACATCTCCGGAGAACGGGGCCCACTCGAGGGGCAGGAAGGTCGGGAGAGGTGATCGAACCCCGGCCCGCCGCGGCTCTGCTTGCGACGCCAGAGTCAATCGCACCCGAACCGCGATTTCTCGTCACCAAACCGAAATAGTCGGCGATTCGTCCCAAATGACGCCTTCGGACTAGTCCGTGAACCTTCTGGGTGTACCGGCATCAGAGGTTTCCCGGCGGGCCCCGGTAGCCTGCTGCGCCGTGAGCCTGCCCCGCGTGACCGTCGTCGCGCCCGGGTCACCTGCAGAGGCGGCTGGCCTCGTCGCCGGAGACGAGATCGTGTCGCTCGAGGGGGTGATGCCGCGCGACGTGATCGAGTGGCGCCTCCTGGTCGACGAGCCGGAGGTGTCCTTCGAGGTGCGCCGGGGCGGTCTCGAGCACCAGGTCACCGTGACCAAGGCGGCGGGCGCTCCGCTGGGAGCCGAGGTCGACGCCGCCATCTTCGACGAGGTCCAGACCTGCGACAACCACTGCGAGTTCTGCTTCATCTACCAGCTCCCACCCGGGATGCGCCGGAGCCTGTACCTCAAGGACGACGACTACCGGTTGAGTTTCCTCTACGGGAACTTCACCACCCTGACCCGCTTCACCGAGAGCGATCTCGAACGGGTGATCAGCGAAGGGCTCAGCCCGCTCTACGTGAGCATCCACGCCACCGATCCCGAGGTGCGCGCCGACCTGCTCCGCAACCGGCGGGGCGCCACCAGCCTGCGCTGGCTGCGGGCGCTCCTCGATCACGGCGTCACCGTCCACGGTCAGGTCGTGGTGTGCCCGGGGATCAACGACGGCCGCGTCCTCGACGACACCCTGGCCGGGGTGCTCGACGAGTACCCCGAGCTGGCCACGCTGGCTGTGGTGCCCCTGGGCATCAGCGACCACTCCGACGAACCCCGCATGCGCTTCCACACCCCCGACGAGGCCGCGGCCGTGGTCGATTGCGTGCACGACTGGCAAGAGGTGTTCGCGGCCACGCTGGGCCGACGGCTGGTCTACGCGGCCGACGAGTACTACCTGCTCGCCGAGCGGCCCTTCCCCGAGGCCTCGGTGTACGGCGACTTCCCGATGCACGAGGACGGCATCGGCATGGCCCGGACGTTCGAGGCCGAGTTCACCGGCACGGTCGACCGGCCCACCGGGCCCAAGGCCGGATTCTTCTCCTGGGTCGACGGCGCCCCGGCCGAGGGGTATCGGGCGGCGCGCACGGTTTCGCCCCCCGGCGATCGGGCCGACCACGTCCGACTCCGGCCCCGCAAGGGCGCGCCGATCGGTGTCCTCACCGCGCCGTACGGCGCCCGCATCCTGGGCCCCCTGGTCGACGGGCTCGGACGCGACGACGTGCGCCTCTGCGTGGTCGAGAACCGCTTCTTCGGCGGCAACATCGCCGTCACCGGCCTGATGGTGGGCGAGGACATCGCTCGCACGCTGGCCGAGCAGCCCGAGGGTCACCGCTACCTGCTGCCCGACGTCTGCCTCTCCGAGGATCGCTTCCTCGACGGCCTCTCCGTCGCCGATCTCCCTCGTCCGGTCGAGATCGTGCCCACGGACGGCCTCGCCCTGCGCGAGGCGCTGGGGCCGCACCCCACCGATGCACGGCGGGGCCCGTCGTGACGTCGAGGGTCGCCATCGTCGGCCGTCCCAACGTCGGCAAGTCCACGCTGGTGAACCGCCTCGCCGGCGTGCGCACCGCCATCGTCGAGGAGCGTCCCGGCGTCACCCGCGACCGCAAGGTCGTACCGGTCGAGTGGACGGGTCGCAGCTTCGAGGTCGTCGACACGGGCGGTTGGCTCCCGGGCGGCTCCACGCTCGACGAGAAGGTGTCCCGGCAGGCCGAGAAGGCCATGGACGAGGCCGACATCGTGATCTTCGTGGTCGACGGAACCACCGGGGTCACCGAGGACGATGCCCGGGCCGCCGCGGTGCTGCGGCGCAAGTCCAAGCCCGTGGTGCTCGTGGTGAACAAGATCGACGATCCCCGTCGTGAGCACCTCATCTGGGAGTTCATGGAGCTCGGCCTGGGTGAGCCCCGGTCGCTCAGCGCCCTGCACGGCAACGGCGCCGCCGACCTGCTCGACGAACTGCTCGCCATGCTTCCCGATGAAGCCGAACCGGAGCCGGACGACGCCGACCAGGCTCCAGACCACGAGATCGCGGTGGCCATCATCGGACGCCCCAACGTGGGGAAGTCGACGCTGTTCAACCGGATCACGGGGGAGGAGAGCTCGATCGTCCACGACATGCCCGGTACCACCCGGGACACGATCGACACCGTGGTCGAGACCGACGACGGGCCGATCCGCTTCGTCGACACGGCCGGCATGCGTCGCCGGTCCAAGGTGGACGACGGCACCGAGTACTACTCGGTGGTCCGCGCCCTGCGGGCGGTCGATTCGTCCGACATCGCCATCTTGGTGATCGATGCCACCGAGGGCGTCACGGCCCAGGACCAACGCCTGGCCGAACGGGTCGACCTCAGCGGCTGTCCGGTCATCGTGTTGCTGAACAAGTGGGACGTGGCCGACTCCGAGCAGCGATCCGACGCCATGGCCGAGGTGGCCGACCGCCTGCACTTCATCGGCGAGTCACCGGTGCTCCCGATCTCGGCGCTCACGGGCAAGGGCGTCCAACGGCTCCACCCCGCGCTCAGCTCGGCCATCCGCGCCTACGAGACCCGGATCCCGACCCGCAAGGTCAACGACGTCATCCGCCTGGCCCAGCAGGCCCAACCGGCGCCCCACGGCGCCCGGGTCCTCTACGCCCTGCAGGGGGCGGCGCACCCGCCGACGTTCACCCTCTTCGCCAACCGCGAGCTGCCCAAGACCTACGTCCGGTACCTGGAGCACTGCCTCCAGGACGCGTTCGACCTCGGCGCCACGCCGGTCAAGTTGCGGATCCGCCGACGCAGCTGACCGGTTCCCGATCCCGCTGCTCGACGTGCACCGAGATGCATCGAGAAGCACCGGATCCTCACCGTGATGACACGAGTCCTCCTCGGCGGTGTCGTCCACGAGGGTTACCCTGGTCGCACCATGGAGCAAACGATCCTCGCGCTGGTTTCGCTCGCCTGTGTGGTCGCGGCGTTGGTGTGGGGCAGGTCCACGCTTCGCTACCAGCAGAGCTGGAACCGCATCGAGGTCGAGTACGGCCCTTCCTCCGACCAGGCCGTCCTGGCGCGCGCCACGTTCCGCAAGGAGCTCCACGCCGCCGTGCTCTACGGCGTGCTCGCCGTGGCCTGCGGTGTGGTGGCGGTGGCCGCCACGCCCGAGTCCCAGGTCCTGTTCGGGTTCGTGCTCGTCCCGGTGGCGGTCTCCATCGCCTACGCCAAGGACTTCCGGCGCGTCGCCCGCATCGCCGAGGACCGCACCCAGCTCGAGCGCAAGGCCCAGGAGGTCCTCAGCCAGGAAGAGCTCGCCCCGCGGAAATGGGCCGCCCGGCTCGCGCCCGAGGAGCTCCCCGACTTCCAAGGCTTCGAACTGGGCCGGGTCTACGAACCGGGCACCGGCATGATGGCCGGTGACTTCTACGACGTCTTCCGGGTCTCGCCCAACCGCATCGCGGCGGTGATCGGCGACGTCACCGGCCACGGGATCGAGCCGTCCATCACGGCCTTCCAGGCCAAGTACCTGCTGCGCGTGTTCCTTCGCCAGTACCGCGATCCCGCCCAGGCCCTCGAGGAGCTCAACTCGCAGATGTCCGCGCTCGAGCGGGTCGAGGAGTTCATCTCGCTCTGCGTCGTGGTCTTCGACACCGATTCGGGGACCCTGCGGGTCTGCTCGGCCGGTCACCCCGCCGGCTGGCTGTGGCACGCCAAGGAGGTCCGGCCGCTGCGGGCCACGGGTCCGCTGCTCATGCTCGACGCATCGTCCACGTACCACTCCAAGGAGATCGACCTCGAGTCCGGCGACCTGGTGCTGCTCTACACCGACGGTCTGGCCGAGGCCCGGGCCGGCGACCAGTTCTTCGGTGAGGAGCGCATCGCCAACACGTTGCGCCGAGATCCGGGCGTGCCGCCGGACGTGCTGTGCAAGACGCTGCTCGAGGCGGCCAAGGACTTCGCCACCGAACCGGTCACCGACGACACCGCCATCCTCGCCATCCGCCGCACCTGACCCGACGTTGTGCCGCGCCCGGTGCGACCGGGCAAGATCATGGGGTGCCAGCACCCGATCCGATCGCCGCCGTCGCGGCCGCCACCAGCCGGGCTCTGGCCGGGAACCTGGAGACACACGCCGACAAGCTCGAGCGGCAGGGCAAGCTGTTCGTGCGCGACCGCTTGGCGCTCCTGCTCGACGAGGACTCCTTCGTGGAGGAGTCACTGCTCGCCAACCACGGCGGCACCGACCTCCCGGCCGACGGTGTGGTCACCGGCACCGGCCGCGTCGAGGGCCGTTCGGTGTGCGTGGTGGCCAACGACCCCACGGTGAAGGCAGGGTCCTGGGGGGCGCGGACGGTCGAGAAGATGATCCGGATGGCCGAGTTCGCCCTGGCTCACGATCTTCCCATCTTCTGGCTGGTCGACTCCGCGGGTGCCCGGATCACGGACCAGGTCGACCTGTTCCCTGGACGGCGCGGCGCCGGTCGGATCTTCGCCACCCAGATCCGGCTGTCGGGGCGCGTGCCACAGATCTGTTGCCTGTTCGGCCCGTCGGCGGCGGGCGGCGCCTACATCCCGAGCTTCTGCGATGTCGTCTTCATGGTCGAGGGCAACGCCTCGATGTATCTGGGTTCGCCCCGCATGGCCGAGAAGGTGATCGGCGAGCACACCACGCTCGAGGAGATGGGCGGGGCGCGCATGCACGCCACGATCTCCGGTTGCGGCGATGCCCTGGCCGTTGACGACGAGGACGCGCTCGACCAGGCCCGGGCGTGGTTCAGCTACTTCCCGGACCGCTGGACCGAGGACCCGCCTCGCTACGAGCCCGCCGCCCCGTCGGTGACCCTCGCCGACGACGTCGTACCCGTGTCCGAGTCCGTCGGCTTCGACATGCACCGCTTCGTGGATGGCCTCGTCGACGCCGAGAGCTTCTTCGAGTACAAACCGCTCTACGCCAAGGAGCTGATCTGCGGGTTGGGCCGGCTCGACGGTCGGCCCATCGGCGTCGTCGCCAACAACCCGTCGCACCTCGGCGGCGTCCTGTTCGTCGACTCGGCCGACAAGGCGTCCCGCTTCGTGTGGCTGTGCGACGCGTTCAACATCCCGCTGCTGTTCCTGGCCGATGTCCCTGGGTTCATGATCGGCACCCAGGTCGAGCGCCAGGGCATCATCCGCCACGGCGCCAAGATGGTCACCGCCATCACGGAGGCCACCGTTCCCAAGATCTGCGTGGTCGTACGCAAGGCGTACGGGGCTGGCCTCTACGCCATGTGCGGGCCCGCGTTCGACCCCGACGCCACCATCGCCCTCCCCACCGCGAAGATCGCGGTGATGGGACCCGATGCCGCGGTCAACGCCGTGTTCGCCAACAAGATCGCCGCCATCGAAGACGACGCCGAACGCGAGGCCTTCATCGCCGAGCAGATCGCCATCTACGAGGACGACGTCGACCTGCTGCACCTGGCGTCGGAGCTGGTCGTCGATGCGGTCGTCGAGCCGAGCACGTTGCGCGACGAGCTGGTCCGCCGCTTCGCCACGGCTCGTACCCGGCGCCGCGAGTTCTCCGACCGCCGACACGGGGTCCCGCCGGTATGAGCTGGGACCTGCCCGACTCGATCTCGATTCGCGACGTCGGTCCGCGCGACGGACTCCAGCCGGAGGCACCGGTATCGGTGGCCGAGCGAGTCGATCTCGTCGCCGACCTCGTCGCCGCCGGAGTCGATCGACATCGAGGCCGGCGCCTTCGTCTCGCCCAAGGCCGTGGTCCGGCCATGGCAGGCTGCCGACGAGGTCTTCCGGAGCCTCGATCGAATCGCGGGCGTGACCTACTGGGCACTGGTGCCGAACGTGCGCGGTGCCGAGCTGGCCGTGGCCGCCGGTGCCGACGCCCTGACCGTGACCGTGTCGGCGTCCGAGACCTACTCGCAGGCGAACGTCCGCCGCTCGGTGGCCGAGTCGGTCGCCGCCGTCGCCGAGATCGTGACGGTGGCAGGAGATCGCCCGGTGGACACCGTGATCTCGTGTGCCTTCGGCTCTCCCTACGACGAGCAGGTCGGTCCCTTCGACGTCGCCGCCATCTTCGACGAGGTCCTCGAGGCCGGATGCGACCGCGTCACCCTGGCCGACACCACGGGCGTGGCGACACCCGAGCGCATCGCCGACGTGGTGACCGCGACCGGCCCCGGCGTGCGTCTCCATCTGCACGACACGCGGGGGACCGCCCTCACCAACGCCTTCGCCGCCCTGCTGTTGGGCGTCCGCTCCTTCGACACCGCGGTCGGCGGTCTGGGCGGCTCACCGTTCGCCAAGGGTGCCGGCGGCAACCTCGCCACCGAGGATCTCGTCCACCTCTGCGACGGGCTCGGCGTCGACACCGGGATCGACCTGCTGGCCATGGTGGCCGTCGCCGGCCGCGTCGCCGGCCTCGTCGGTCGTCCCGTCCCATCCCGCATCACCGCCACGCTCGGAGGCTGAGCATGCCCTTCTGCGCCGACTGCGATCGCTTCTACAACCCCAACACCCTCACCGAGAACGGCGACTGCCCCGGGGGGCATCACGTCGTCGACCCGGCCGAGGCATCCGAAGACGACGGGCCGGGCCGGGTCCCGTGGCACTTCAAGCTGATGTTGGCCGTGCTGGTCGTGTACCTGAGCTGGCGTCTGGTCCAGCTCCTGATGTGGGTCGGCGGCAAGCTGTTCTGAGGCGGCGGAACCCGGCCGGCTGATTCCGGCCGGCGGCTCCGACCCGCTAGGTTGGCGCCTCCCACGGGCTGTGGCGCAGCTTGGTTAGCGCGCTTGACTGGGGGTCAAGAGGTCGGGAGTTCGAATCTCCCCAGCCCGACCAACGAAAGTCGCAGGTCAGAGCCGGTTTCTTCGGAAGCCGGCTCTCCTCGTTTTCGGCCCGAGACCCTCGATGTATGCAAAATGTATGTCGTAGAGTTCCTGACGTATGGAATGGGTGCCACACGACGAGCCCACGGTGCAGCGCCAGCGGGGCAAGTGGACGGTCCGCCAGGGCGGCTACGACCCGGCCACCGGCCGGCGCGAAGGTCCGCCAGCTCGGCACCTTCGACACCAAGCGCGCCGCGCTCGAGCTGGCCAAGTCCGTCGCCGTCGGTCGGGCCGGCTCGGCCGACGAGACGGTCGAGACCTTCATCGGCGAGGTGTGGCTGAAGGCGAAGGAGGGACGGGTCGAGCAGTCGACGCTCGACCAGTACCGGTGGGCCGTGGACCGACACATCGTCCCGCTGATCGGTGCGCATCCGGCTCCGTGACCTGTCGGCCGAGATCGTCGACGCCTGGATCCTCGATCTGTCGACCGCGCCCGGAAGGCACCAAGCCCCGGCTCGGCGCGACGTCCACCCGCCTCGTCCGCAAGGTCCTGTCCATGGCCTTGGAGGAGGCCGTCGAGCGCGGCCGACTGGGCCGGAACCCGGTCGCCCTGACCCAGCCGCCGAAGGCCAAGCGGGCGAGTGGTCGCAAGGGATGGACGGTCGAGGAGGCCCGCACGTTCCTGGCGGCGATCAGCGACCACCGTCTCTACGCGCTGTTCCACCTCGGTCTGATCACCGGTATGCGGCGGGGCGAGCTCCTCGGACTGCGCTGGGCCGACGTCGACCTCGAGCACGGCGCCATCGCCGTGGTGCAGCAGCTGGCGACCGTCCGCGGGCAACCGGTGATGAAGGACCTCAAGACCGAGTCGAGCGACCGCATCCTCGCCATCGGGCCCCGCTCGGTCGAGGTCCTGCGCACCCACAAGACGCGCCAGGCCGCCGAACACGTGGTCCTCGGCCTCGACTCCCGCAACCCGGAGCTGGTCTTCACCAGCGAGGTCGGCGGGTGGATCGACCCCAACAACCTCGGGCGCATCATGACCCGCCTGGCGAAGGACGCTGGCGTGCCCCGCCTGACCCCGAAGGGTCTGCGGCACACCGCCCAGTCGATCGGGCGAGTCGTCGTCGGGCGATGACAAGGTCATGCAGGAACGCCTCGGCCACTCCGACATCGGCATCACGTCGGCGGGTGACATCTATCTGTGGTGCCGAGAGGTGCCGCGAGAGGATGTGCACCATGCCCAAGCCGTATCCCAAGGAGTTCCGTGACGAGGTCGTCCGGGTCGCGCTGGATCGTGAGGACGGTGTTCGGATCGCTCGACATCGCCGAAGGACTTCGGGATCACCGAGTCCTGTCTCGGCAACTGGCTCGCCGACGCCCGCCGTGGCGGCCAAGAGCCCGAAGCGCGTAGTGAGATGGCCGAGCTGCGGGAGGCGAAGAAGCGGATCCGTCTGCTCGAGCAGGAGAACGAGGTGCTGCGCCGAGCGGCCGCGTATCTGGGGCAGGCGAACCTCCCAAAAGGCTGATGTACCCGCTCGTGCGCGAGCTCGCCGTCGACGGGATCCCCGTCGTGGTGTCGTGTCGGGTACTCGATCTCGCTCGCCAGCCCTACTACCGGTGGCTTCGATCGCCCGTTCACCGACGGCCAGCTCGCCGAGGCCTATCTGGCCAATGCGATCCACGACGCCCATCGCGATGATCCCGAGTTCGGCTACCGGTTCCTCGCCGACGAGGTCCGCCAGGACGTCTACCACGCCGGCGTGTCGGACCGGGTCGTGTGGCGGATCTGTCGGGACAACCAGTGGTGGTCGGTGTTCGGCAAACCCAAGCGACGGCAAGGGATCCAAGCCCGGCACCCCGTCCCATGATGATCTCGTGCGCCGGGACTTCACCGCTGATGCGCCGAACCAGCTGTGGCTCACCGACTCACCGAACACCGCACCGCCGAGGGCAAGCTCTACCTCTGCGCGATCAAGGACGTGTTCTCCAACCGGATCGTCGGGTGGGCCATCGACGAGCGCATGAAGGCCCGGCTCGTCGTCGCCGCGATCGAGATGGCCGTCGCCCGCCGCGGCGGTGACGTCGCCGGCTGCATCCTTCACTCGCGACCGGGGCAGCCAGTTCCGCGCTCGGAAGGTCCATCGGACACTGGCCCGTCATCAGATGGTCGGCGAACTTGTCGCCGGACCGGGCGGGCGGGTCGAACGTGGTCGGCATGGACGAGCGCCGCACTGACACCGTGTGCGCCGACGACGATCAATCTCCGGCTGGCGGCGGTGTCCGGGTTGTTCTCGTTCCGCTCGATGCGCGACCCAGACGCACCGAACCCGGTCCCGAAGGGACGGGAGGCCAAACGCTTATCGGCGGGTGAACGCAACGGGATGCTCGCCCACGTGTCACGCTTCCCGAAGCGGCGTTCACCGCTGCGGGTCCGTGATGTCCCGTCGGCTACCCGAAGACCCTCGATCGAGCACGAGATCGTCGACCTGCTGGCCAGTCTGCGTTCCTGGCGGGACCGGGCGATCGCCGGGCTGATGCTGTTCTGCGGGTTGCGTGTCGGGCGAGGTGCTTGCCTTCCACGTCACCGATGTCGACATCGGCGCTCGCTGGCTGCTCGTGTCCGGCAAGGGCGCAAGGAACGACGTGTCCCGCTCGATGTCGACGTCGCCGGAGTGATCCAGACCTATCTGCTGGCCGAACGGCCCGTACACGGCCAGCACCCGCGTTGTTCGTCGTGGCCAAGGGCCCCACCCGCGGGCAGCCGCTCACCCCAGCCGGGCTACGGACGAATCTTCCGCTATCACCGCGACATCACCGGCGTTCGCGGCGGCGCATCCGCACGCGCTGCGGCACACGTTCGGCTCTGCGCTGGCCGAGGCCGGCGTCGATCTCGCGGTGATGCAGGCGCTTGCTCGGTCATGCCCACGTCGACACCACCGCTCGCTACGTCCATCTCGCCCCGACCCACGTGAAGGCCGAGTTCGATGCTGCCCGCCGCCGCCAACGCACCGGCCGCTGAACCGGCCGGTCCCGAGCCGCCGGCGGGCATCCTCGCCGGCTACGTCGCGACCATCTGGCCGCGCACCGGCGCGGCAACGTGGCCTACGAGACTGCGGCGGCACGCGCGTTCCTGGCGCGCTGGCCCGAGTCCGCAGACGCTGGGCCGAACTGCCGCTGGCCGCTGCGGCTCGCGATGCCGGCCGTCGACGCTGCCGTTCCTGATCGTTCTTGATGGTCCCGGCTGGCTGCGCGCCGGGCTGTGACTATCTGGTGGCCCGCAAGCTCTCCAGTTTCTGGCGCGACCTGTCCGGCAGCCCTCTCGAAGCCGACCTGGCGCCGTTTCTGTCGACGCCGCCGTGGAGCTTCGGGTTCAGCGAGGTCCAGGCTGGCCGCCGGCGTCGCTTCGCAGGTCGATCGCCCGCCTGCTGATCTCAGACCGGCCGCGGCCTCGACGAACTGATCCGGCGCCGACCTCGACGAGCTCGCAGGCGGCGTGCCGGCGACCGGGAGGACCGCACCGGCCGCGGCTGGCGGCACTACCGGGCTGCGCTGCACACCTGCCGGCACGGTCCTGTTCCACCTCGCAGCATCCTGCGCCACGCCCGCGGTGTCGCACGAACCGGCGGCAGCCGTTCGAGGCAGCGCCTGGCCGGCGTTGCCTCGTACCGTGCGCACGCGGTGTTCGTGGCCTATCTGCGACCGCAAGTCGGTCACCTGCGTGCCGAAGACCGTGTCAGCAGCCTGGCCACCCGGCTCGCGCACTTCGGCGCGTTCCTCGCCGAGCCTCGACCCTGACGCTCGGCCTCTCCGGCCGAGCTCGACCGGCGCCGGCACATCGAGCCCTACCTGACTCGCCCTGACGAAGACGGAGAACACCAAGAGCGGCGGCGCGCTCATCGACGGCTGACCAGTCCCGCGGGTGCTCGCGGTCGCCAACTTCCTCACCGAGATCACCGAGTGGGGCTGGGAGAACGCCCCAACGCGGCGGCTGATGTTCCGTTCCGACCGTTCCGCGACTGCCTCGTCCGCTGCCCCGCTACCTGCCACCGTCGACGCCGACCGTCGCCTCACCGCCAGCTCGAACGCTCCTCGAACCGGCTCGCCGCCGACGCGCTGCTTCTGCAACGGCCTGCGGGCTGCGCATCGGGGAACTGCTCGACCTCGAGCTCGACTGCGTGCACGAGGTCCCCGGCAACGGCAGCTGGCTCAAGGTGCCGCTCGGCAAGCTCGACACCGAACGGATGGTCCCGCTCGACGAAGACACCCTCGACGTTGCTCGACCGGATCACCGCACACCCGCTCAGCGGGTCAGCCGTTGCCGCATCCCCGCACCGGCCGGCCCGCCCAGTTCCTGTTCACCCACCACGGCCGGCGGCTCGGACAACAAGCGGTCCGGCACCGAGCTGGGCCGCAGCAGCCGAATCGCCGGTCTCGGCAACTCACCCCTCATCAGCTGCGACACACCTACGCCACCGCGCTGGTCAACGCCGGCGTCTCGCTGCAAGCGTTGATGGCGCTGCTCGGTCACGTCTCGGCCCAGATGAGCCTGCGTTACGGGCAGCTGTTCGACAGCACCGTCCGGACCGAATACGAACGTGCACTCGACCTCGCGAAAGCCAGAATCGGTCCCGTGCCCGCACCACAACCACCACACTGCCGCTCACCGACGTCACTGCACCGGCGGTGACTGGCGCACACCCCCACCATCAAAGTCCCGGATGGCCGGCGCTACTGCCTGCGCGCACCCGCGCAAGGAGCCTGCCCCTACGCCAACATCTGCGAACACTGCCCCAGCTACCGCACCGACACCGCACCACCTGCCCGTCCTAGCCGCCCAACGCGTCGACGCCGAAGCTCCTCGCCTCTCGACGCCCAAGCCCGCGGCTGGATCGAGCGAAGCCGACCGGCACCGCCAGCTCATCACCCGCCTTGACTCCCTCATCGAGCCAAGCTCAAAGCGGATGAGCGACCCGACCTCGCTGTCCCGGGTCGAGCTGGCTCTGCACCTAGCCGCTCAGCCACGACGATCGCGCCACTCACCTTCACCGCCGTCGCCGCCCACACCGGCATGTCCCGCACCAGCCTCTACCGCTGAACACGTACACGCACACGGTCTCCGACCAGCACCGGCGGGCCGGCGACCTCATCGACGGAGTGTTCGAGTGACCCGGCCAATGCGCTCAACCCTGTTGGCCCGTAGACTCGGGGGCGAGATGTCGACCGCCGATCCCGCGCCCGAGCACGAGGAGCACCTCGAGCTTCCCGTCGAGGAGGTGCTGCGGCGCGCCAAGGTCCACCCGCCGTACGGCGAGGACGTCATCGACGATCTCACGCAGGAGGAGGCGGAGGCCTTCCTCGATGCGGTCCTGAGCTGACGCCGACGATGGCGCAGGTGCGGGGACCGGTCGTGGTCGACACTGACGTGTTCAGCGCCCGGTTGGTGCCGAACTCGACGCTGGCCCAGCGGTACGAGTCGACCCTCGCCGGCCGCCTCGAGGTGATCTCGTTCCAGACGGCGGCGGAGGTGCGCTACGGCGCTGAGCTTCGAGGCTGGGGTGATGCCCGCCTGGCCCGGATGGAGGCGACCTTGGGCGGGGTGAGGATCGAGTATCCCGGCCCCGATCTCGTTCGCGCCTACGCAGAACTCCGTGCCGCATGCCAGCGCGCCGGGCACGCGCTCAGCCAACGGGAGCACGACGCCGATCGATGGATCGCCGCCACCGCCATCCGACTCGGGCTTCCGTTGGTGTCGAACGATGGCGTCTTCCAGAACACGCCACGTCTCGTTCTCGAGCCCCGGACGCAGTGACCTGCCGAGACCTCGGCGAGAGCGCGGTCCGGTTGCCGGTTCCGCGCCCTCCTGGGACACTGACCGCATGGCGCCCTGGGACCTTTGGGTCGACTTCCATCGAGTGGACGCCGACGGGCTAACCCATGCCCATGTCGATGACCTGACCGCAGGCGTCGAGTCGCACACCGGCGACTACCTCGTCGTCGGCGACGAGGATGCCGATCCCGCGGTCGCCCAGGTTGTCTCCGTCGCCGCCGACGGGGTGATCCTCGTGTGCGTGTTCCCGGGCCACGCCGACCTCCATCGTGAGCTTCTCGGCACTCATCCGGTGTAGGAACGCAAGTCCAGTGACGGAGACGACTCACTACTCCTACCGGGTGAACTGGTCAGCCGACGGCGGCGAGTTCCTCGCCACCGTCGCCGAGTTTCCGTCGTTGTCTTGGTTGGACGAGGACCAGACCGCAGCCCTACGCGGTTTGGTTGCCCTCGTGTCGGACGTCGTCGACGACATGCAGGCATCGGGAGACCCCGTGCCCGAGCCGATCGCCGAGTGACCTCCTCGAGGCCGTACTGAGCTGATCGCCGGCGTCGCCCTGATCCGGGCCCGTCGTCCGCCAGCGTCCGCCGGCGACCGACAACGTTGCAGTCGCGTGACAACGCGAATCGCCGCGCGAGGAATCACCCCCTGAAAAGGCCTAGTGGGGTGACGGGGTGGACGGACTGCCCCGGAGAGGAGTCACGATGCCTGACGACCGCCTCACGCTCACGGTGGACGAAGCCGCCGACCTCCTCGGGATCTCCCGAAGCCTGGCCTACGAGCTGGTGCGGATCGGCGAGCTCCCGAGCCTCCGCCTCGGCCGCCGCATCCTGATCCCGCGGCGGGCCATCTATGAACTGGTGGAGGACCCGCTCGGGGCCACCTCGTGAGCCCAACCGTCGTCCTCGAGGTCGACGCCGACGCCGCCTTCACCAAGACCTTCGTCGGCCCGGTCGCGTGGCTCGTGCTCGAGCACCTGGCGCTGACGGCACACGACGAGGGCGGCGAACTCGTCACCGTCCGAGACCGCGCGGTCCATCGCCCGGGCCGTGTCGGTGAGCAAGGACACGGCGGCGGGAGCGATCCGGCGCCTGGTCGCCGCCGAGCTCGTCGAACGCCGACCGCAGCACCGGACGGGCGGGCGGTTCGGTGCGGGCGGCTACTTGCTGCGCCTGCCGCCGGGGGTGGCGAGAACGACCCGGGCCGCGGACACCAGCGCGCCCTCGCCTCCTCCCGACCGGTCATCCGAGACCGAGACCCACGCGACGGCCCCCACGCCGACTCCACGACCAACTCAACCTCCTCGATCACCCCCAGGAACCTCAGCCATGAACGACAACTCCCTCCTCCCGATCCACCCCGCCACCACCGTCAACGAACTTCCCTCCACACCCGCCAAGACAACACACGAATTTGCATCCTCGGATGCGTCAGCGTCCCGGGACCGTGTCCCGGATTCCCGGCGCCGGTGCCCGTCATGTTGAGCCTGGGCAAGATTGCCAACCCGGAGTACGTCCTCGGGTCGATCGCCCAGAGTCCCGAGGAGTACTACCTCGGACACGGCGAAGCCACGGGCGTCTGGATGGGATCCGGCCGAGGCCGGTTCGGCCTCGAGGGCGAGGTCGATGCCGACACCCTGCGCGCGGTCATCGCCGGCGACGACCCGGCCACGGGGAACGGCTGGCGTCGAACAACCGCAGGATCGCGGGCTGGGATCTGTGCTTCCGGGCACCGAAGTCCGTGTCCCTGCTGTTCGGACTCGGCGACCCGGAGCTCAGCCGGGTAGTGCGGGACTGCCACGACCAGGCCGTCGAAGCCGGGCTCGCGTTCATGGAACGCTCGGCGGGCTGGACCCGGCGGGGCAAGGACGGTGTCCGCCCGGAACGGAACACCGCGTTCACCTCGGCGGCGTTCCGGCATCGCACCTCCCGCGAAGGGGACCCGCACCTGCACACCCATGTCGTGACCGCCAACATGGTCCACAACAGCACGGGCGGGTGGACCACCCTCGACGGCCGGGTCCTCTACCGGCAGTCCAAGGCCGGCGGATCGATCTACGAAGCCGAACTGCGCCGGCTGCTCACCCTGCGCCTCGGCCTCGAGTGGGGACCGGTGTCCGACGGCATCGCCGATGTCGCCGCCATGCCGAGCGAGGTGTTGCGGCACTTCTCGAAGCGGCGCGCCCAGATCGAGGCCCAACTCGACGAGCTCGGCTACTCCTCACCCAAGGCCGCCGAGATCGCCGCGCTCGACACCCGCAAGCCCAAGGACCTCGGCACCAGCCCGGTCGGACTCCGTGACCGCTGGGTCGACGAAGCACGCTCCATCGGCTACGAGCCCGACCAGTTCCCCGAGCTGTTCGACCGGGGCGCGCCCACCGTGCTCACCGCCGCCGACATCGAAGCCGTGCACCGCAAGCTCGAGAGCGCCCATGGGCTCACCGCCGAGGCGTCGACGTTCAGCCGGTGCTCGGTGATCATCGAGTGGACCAACCACCTGACCCAAGGACTCGCCCCCGCCGATGTCGAAGCGCTCGCCGATGAATTCCTCGCCCGAGCCGAGGTCGTGTCCGTGTCCGGTCCATCGGACACGGGAGACCCGGCCACGGCAGGCCGAGCCAAGGCCGGCATCTACTCCACCCGTGAACTGGTCGCCCTCGAACAACGGATGATGGACGACGCCCTGTCCCGCATCCACGACACGGCCGGCATCGTCGACGAAGCCCACCTCGCAGCAGCGCTCGCCGCCCGACCGACGATCAGCACCGAGCAGGCCCGACTCGTCGCCACCCTCACCACCTCGGGCGCCGGCGTCGACGTCGTCAACGCCCCCGCCGGCACGGGCAAGACGTTCTGCCTCGACGCCGCCCGGGACGCCTGGGAGGCCGCCGGTCACACCGTGATCGGCTGCTCACTCGCCGCACGCGCCGCGGCACAACTCGAATCCTCGGCCGGCATCCCATCGTCGACGATCGCCCGCCTGCTCATCGACCTCGACACCCATCGACAGCACGGCGCCCTGCCCGAAAGGGCCGTGATCGTGGTCGACGAAGCCGCCATGGTGGACTCCCGCACGATGATCCGCCTCCTCGACCACGCGCATGCCGCCGGGGCCAAGGTCGTGCTCGTCGGCGACCACAAACAGCTCGAGGAGATCGGCCCCGGGGGAGCGTTCCGCGGGTTCACCGAGCGCCTCGACACCCTGCGCCTGACCGAGAACCACCGCCAACGCGAGGCATGGGAGAAGGCCGCCCTCAAAGAGCTCCGGGACGGTGACCTCGATGTGGCCCTCGCCGCCTACCAGGACCACGGCCGCGTCGTGACCGCCGCCACCGCCACCGACGTCCGTCAACAGATCGTCGCCGACTGGTGGGCCGCCACCGTGGCCGGCGAACACGCCCAGATGATCGCCGCCCGCTGGGTCGACGTCGATCAGCTCAACGCCATCGCCCGAGCCCGCATGGCCATCGACGACCGGCTCACCGGACCCGAGCTGACCACCGCTGACGGGGAGCGCACCTTCCAGACCGGCGACCGGATCCTCGCCCTGCGCAACGACCGCCGCCGAGGCCTCACCAACGGCGGCGTCGGCACCGTCACCGCCGTCGACCCCAAGGCCCGGACCGTGACCGTGCAGCTCGACACGGGTGCACGATGCGAGATCCCGACCAAGTACCTCGACGCCGGCCACCTCGCCCACGGCTACGCCACCACCGCCCACAAAGCCCAAGGCCTCACCTGCGACCGGGCCCTGCTCCTCGGCAACGACGCCCTCTACCGTGAGCTCGGCTACGTCGGCCTCTCCCGAGGACGGCTCGGCAACCACCTCTACGTCGTCGGCCGAGACCGAGACGAGACCCCCGAACACACAAGCCCCCACCTCCAGCCCGACGCCCTCCAGGTGGTCACCGACGCACTGCGCCGATCCCACGCACAGC
>CAVVGJ010000013.1:0-209731 GCA_963747745.1 uncultured Acidimicrobiaceae bacterium | reverse complement strand
CGGTTCGGTCGGCGTGATCATCGCCGCCATCCTGCTCGAGCTGTTCGGCTGGACCTGGTCGACCCCGTCGTCGGTGCGGCGATCCGACTGTGGATCCTGCCCCGCACCTTCCGGCTCGGCGGCCAGGCCGTCCGCGTCCTGCTCCAGGCCGCACCGCCCCACCTCGACCTGGACGCCCTGCGAACTGACCGGACGGCATCGACGGTGATCGTCGACGTCCACGACCTCCACGCCTGGACCCTGACCTCGGAGATGGAGTACGCGTCCGCGCACCTCTGCTCGCCGCCTGCGACGCACCCACGCCGTGCTCGACGAGGCCCGCGACCTGTTCAGACCCGCTACCACGTCGAACATGCCACCCTGCAGGTCGAACCGGCCGACCACGAAGGCTGCGACGAGGTCCACTGGTGACCACGACCACCGTCGTGTTCCTGGATCTGAGCCGCTTCACGTCGTTGACCGACGTGCACGGCGATGACACCGCCGTCGACGTCATCGACCGCTTCCTGCATGCCGTGGACGCAGCAACCGGACCATCAGGGACACTGGTCAAGACCCTGGGAGACGGGGTGCTGCTCACCTTCGACGACCCGGCCACCGCGCTGCGAGCGGCCGATGCCACCAACCACCGGCTCCACGACCTCGACGGCATGCCCGAGCTCACCGGCGGCGTCACCACCGGGCCCGTGATCGATCGCGACGGCGACGTGTTCGGCACCACCGTCAACCTCGCCGCCCGACTCGCCGACCTCGCCCCACCCGGCGAGCTGCGGGTCGACCAACCCACCGCCCGCGCCGCCGCCGACGACGGCTGGCAGGTCGAACCACTCGGCCCCGTCGAGGTCCGCGGCCTGCACGAACCCCGCCCCGTCTTCCGAGTCCTGCTCTGCCACCCCGACCACTGCGTCACCGACCCGGTCTGTGGCATGCGCATCACCCCCGGTCTCTCCACCCCCACCCTCACCCGCAACCAGGAGCAGTTCTGGTTCTGCTCCGACACCTGCCGCCACCGCTACGCGCAGAGCGGTGAGAAAGTAGGCGATGCCGCCGCCGGGCGAGGTGGACGATGGCGGCGACGATCGGGCGGGCTGCGGGGTCCGCGAGCCGGGCGACGAACGATTGATCGATCTTGAGCAGGCCGACCGGGTACTCGTGCAACCAGTGCAACGACGAGTGGCCGGTGCCGAAGTCATCGATCGCGATCGGCACGCCGTTGGAGTTGAGGCGGCGCAGTGTCGCAGCGACATCGTCCGACTCGTCGAGGAGCGCGGTCTCGACGACTTCGATCCCGCGCCGCGGCTCGGATCTGGTCGTCGAAGGTGGTGCCGAGAGATGGCCAGGGCTCCCTGGCCATCGCTCGCAGTCGAGTGTCACGGGTGGTCGATTGCGGACTGGTGGCGGGCGACGAGCTCCTCTACGGCCGTCGGCAGGGTCTCCTCGAAGTCGATCAGCTTGGCCCAGGTCGGGGTGACGACGATGCGCACCATCGACTCATACAGGGCGCGCACTCCTGCTTCCCATTCGACGCGTTGGTCGGGTGTCATCGAATACGCGCCGTTCGCCTCGAGGAACTCGTCGGGGATCCCGTCGACGTGATCGAGCGTTGCCTCACCGCGGATCAGCAGGATGTGCGGTGGGTGCACCTCGGTGTCGATGGTCAGCGAGACTGCCGGGTTGCGGCGCAACGACGGCAGCTTCGGGGCGTTCGGCGGGGTACACATGACGATCTGCGAGCCGTTCCACGCGAACCCGATCGGGATGACTCTCGGGGTGCCGTCGATGGCGACGTAGGCGAGGCGGGCGATGTCGCGGTCGAGCAGCTCCCGACTCAGCGGTCTGTTCATGACGTCGGAGACTCGGTCCGTCGTCGTGGGATCGGTCATCGTGTTCCTCCTCATGTGGCGGCCGGGTCGGTCGCGTTCACGGCTGAACGGGCTGCCCTCTCGACTCGGGATGGATGTCGCGAGCAATCCGGATCGTTCGTTCGTCAGTCTTCGGGGGTGTCCCCGTACGGCGTGGTGATCAGCTCCATGAGGTGGCCGTCGGGATCGTCGAAGTACACGCCGCGGCCACCGTAGAGGTGGTTGATCTCACCGGGTCGGCGCCGGAATGGATCCGCATGGATCGGGATGTGGTCGTCGAGCAGCCGCCGGTGCGCCGTGTCGAAGGTGGCGTCGTCGACGAGGAACGCGCAGTGCTGCTCGGTGAAGGGTGGAACGTCGCGCACGTAGTCGAGGGTCACCTGGTTGGTGGTCTGCACCCGCACGAAGGGTCCCCAGTCGGGGAGCACCGTGGTGCCGAGGAGATTGGCGAGGAACTCGGCCGATCGGTGGGGGTCGGTGGCGTGGACGATGACGTGGTCGAGGTCAGCCGACATGCGGTCCCTCCTGCTGGTTCAGTGGGCAGACAGTTGACGGATCTGGCGCAGAGGTTCGACGGCGTCGAGGACGGTGTCGAGGTCGCCGCCGGCGTGCCAGGGGCCGTGGGTGAGTAGCACGACGTGGTCGATGCCGGTGTCGGCGAGCGAGGCGCAGCGGTCGGTGAATGCGTCGGTCGTCTCACCCGGAGCGAGGCGGCTGCTGAGCGTGACCTCGATTTCGGCAGGGTCGCGACCGATGTCGTCGCAGGCCCGGGTGAGCACGTCCAGTTTGTGTTTCAGGGTGGTCCCGCCGTCGGGGATGTCGAAGAGGTTGCACGCATCGGCGTATCGGGCCACGAGTGGCAAGGTGCGTCGTTCGCCCATGCCGCCGATGAGGACCCGAGGCCGGTCGATTGGGGCCGGTTGGTTGATCGGCGCGTCGAGCCGGTGATGGGGCCCGTCGAAGGCGTCGCGGTTGCCGTCCCACATGTGGGCGGCGAGCCGGAGGAGCTCTTCGAGACGTTCGAAGCGCTCAGCAGTCGGTTCGAACGGCAGGCCGAGGTGGGTGGCTTCGTCGGCTTGGTAGCCGGCACCGACCCCGACCCAGGCGCGGCCGCCGGACAGTACGTCGAGGGTGGTCACGGTCTTGACCAGCAGGGCGGGTGGGCGGATGGTCGCCCAGGTCACCATGGTGCCAAGGCCGATGGAGGTGGTGGCGGCGGCGAGGTACCCGAGGGTCGTGTAGGCCTCCAGCATCGGTTCGTCGATGCTGGCGTTGGGGTCCATCTGCAGGAGGTGATCGGCGACCCACAGGGTGTCGAGCCCGGCCTCGTCGACCGTTCGCGCCAGGTCCCCGAGGTGCCCGGCGAGATGGATCGGTCCGCCCGGCCACGAGTAGTTGGTGACGGCGATGCTGAGCTTCACGGTCCCTCCTGTGGGGTGAGGGCGAAGGTCGGGTGCCGCCGTGCCTCGGTCTCGATGGCTTCGCCGCGTGAGTGGGCGGTGACGTCGAAGCGGCGGCGGACGAACAGCGAGGTGCCCTTGGCGAGGTAGGCGCGTAGCACCGGCACGGCCTCGCCGGGGTCGAGCTCCCGGGCCCTGTAGAAGACGCGGTCGTCGCCCCGGCGGAGCTCGACCTCGCCTGCGGCGCGAACGTTGTGGACCCATGCGGTGTCGCCGTAGGCGGCGACCAGCCACACCGCACCGTCCTCACCGAAGACCGGGGCGACCGGGGTGGTGCGCGGCTCGCCCGTGCGGCGTCCGGTCACGGTGAGCAGGCGCAGGAACGGCGGTCCCTTGCCCCGGTCGAGCACTCGCTCCAGCATTCGGTTGGCCCATGCCAAGGTTCGGGGCGGGGGCCGGCGGTCAAGCTTCGTCGCGGTGGCCATCACGCTTGTCCACCTGTGGGTGCCATGAAGCTGTACTGGATGCCGGCGATCCGCGTGCGATCATCGCCGTCGCCGGGCACGAGCACGAACGAGACGCGGGTGTCACCGGGGACCGGGTTGCCTCGGGCCTCGCCGGCCGCGTGTTGGCGGGCGACGACAACGGTGGTGTCGCCGTAGTCGCGGCTGGTGATCTCGTCGAGCTCGAGCCGGTCGTAGCGCAGATCCGGCCCGAAGCGGTCGAGCCAGGCCGGCTTGGGCAGCGTGAAGCCGACCGGTCCGATGCCGACGAAGTCCTCGGTCAGCAGATCATCGAGGCGGTCGCGGTCGCCGGCTCGCTCGGCGTCCGTCCATTGGTCCAGCAGGCGACTGACGTCGGTGGTCATGTTCCCTCCTCGGGGTCGTCTCGGGTTGCGGTGGCGTTGTCGGCGAGGCGTTGCAGGAGACGGCGCAAGGTGGCCAGGTCGCGGTCGCTGAACCCGGCGCGCAGCTGTTCGTCGAAGTCGTGTACGACGCCGAGCAGGGACCCGAAGGCGCCCTCCCCATCGTCGGTCATGGTCACGTCGTGGACCCGCCGGTTCTGTGGGTTGCGGGTTCGGGTCACCAGGCCAGCGGACTCCATCCGGTTCAGGTGGTGGGTCAACGTCGCACCCTCGATGCCGAGCTCGTCGGCGATCTCGCGCTGTGACTGGTGCAACCCGCCCTTCAACGACGCCAGCACCAGCCAGGTCGCCAACGAGCCCTCGGCATCAGCCAGCACGGCGTCGAATGCCCGGCTCAGCTCCCGCGCCCGGCGGGTCACGAACAGGCCGATCGGCTCCGAGTTCTCAGACATGGCCTAATGATAGATAGCTAACGATTAGATGTCAATGTATAATCGACGCTGGCTCCCGTCACGCAGACGGCGCTCGGCATGGTCGACGGGTAGTGCGCTCGTGTCGACCGCCCGCGTGCGGCCTGCGGTTTGCGGCAGGTGAGGAGTGGGAGTGGGAGTGGGACCCAGGGGGTGACCCAACCGTCCGACCGTCAGGGGGCGGGCAGGTGCGGGGGGAATCCGAAGCGTTCGAAGCACTCGTCGGTGTCGAGGAACGAGTGCACCGCGGCGATCCGGCCGCCGTCCAGCTCGAGGACCTGGAGGGCCCAGGGGGCGTGGCCGCCGTCGGGATCGACCCGGTACTGGGCGAAGGCCGGACACCCGTTGGCCCAGCCCGACACCAGGCGCGATCCCTTGCAGCCGATGCCGGGCCCCATGTACCAGGTGAGCAGATCGGCACGGCCCTGGAGCCACATGGCATAGGGCGGCATGGTCTGGATGGCGTCCTCGTGGAGCAGGGCGGCGAGGGCGTCCATGTCGTAGCGCTCGAACGCATCGAGGTACCGGGCGAGGAGTTCCTCTTGCTCCGGTGTCAAGGGCGCGGACCTCTCCACGGCCGGAGCGGAAGCCATCGTGGCTCGGGCCCGTTGCAGCGCGCTGTTGATCGCCGCCGTCGACGTGTCGAGCAGTCCGGCAACATCGCGCACCGGCCAGGCCAGCACCTCACAGAGGATGAGCGCGGCACGCTGGCGGGCGGGAAGCCGTTGGAGCGCGGCAACGAACGCGAGACGGATCGTGTCGCGGGTGGCGGCCACCTGCCCCGGGTCGCCGCCGAGGTCGAGGACGTGCTCGTCGGCCACCGGGGTGATCCAGCGGTCCTCGGGCAACACGTCGGCGAGGTGGACCGGATCGGGAGTGCGGACCGGGCCGAGATCGACCGGACGGGCCCGGCGTTGCGGGCTGCGGCTCATGTCGATGCAGACGTTGGACGCGATCCGGAACAGCCAGGTGCGGACGCTGCTGCGCCCCTCGAAACGGTCGGCGGACCGCCACGCCTTGGCCAGGGTCTCTTGCACCGCGTCTTCGGCCTCGGAGCCCGAGCCCAGCATCCGATAGCAGAAGCCGGTCAGCTCCCGGCGATGCGCTTCGAACTGCTCGACCGACGGGGCCGGAGCGGAGGTGGTCATCGACGTCATCGTAAGTCCTCGTACTCGTGGAAGTCATCGAGCAGCACTTCGTCGACGCCGGCGAGCTCGAGCAGGTCACGAAGCTCCGGGTCGACGTCGACGAGCACGACACGGCAGCCGAGCCGGCCCGCACTCAGGGCCAGCCGGCACAGCTCGTCGACCGCCTCCATGTCCAGCTTCGGCTGTGCGGTCACGGTCAGGCCCCTCCGAAGTCGGGCATCTCGGGTGTCTCGCCGGGCCGGTAGACGCAGCACAGGACACCGCTGTGGGCTGGGGTTGCGCTGATCAGCTCCAGCGGTCGGAGCTCGCCGTCGGTGGGGAAGACGGTCTTGCCGCCGCCGAGCAGCACGGGTTCGAGCAGTAGCCGGTACTCGTCGACCAGCCCTGCCGCCACCAGCGCCGTGCTGAGTTGGGAGGATCCCATCATCCCGAGCACGCCGTCCTGGTCGACCTTCAGGCGGTTGAGGGCGTCCACGGCGTCGTCGCCGGGGACCAGGATCGTGTTGTTCCAGGTCAGGTCGTCCTCGGAGAGGGTGCTCGACACGACGTACTTGCGGATCTCGTTCATCTGGGTGGCGAACGGGTCGTTGCCGTCGTCGCGGTCGGGCCACGCCGCGGCCATCGTCTGCCATGTGCGTCGACCGAACAGCAGGGCATCGGTCTCTTCCATGGCTTCGCTGATGAAGCCGCCCATGACCTCGGGATCGAAGTACGGCATCGACCAGCCGCCGTGGGTGAAGCCTCCGTCGGTGTCCTCCTCCGGACCACCTGGCGCCTGGACGACACCGTCGAGGCTCATGAACTGCGAGAGCACGAGACGCATCACTGCCCCTCGCCCTCTGGGAGGTGCCGGGCAACCGCGGGGATGACGACCGCGGCGGCGACGACGTGGGCCAGCATCAGCGTGATCTTGGTGGCCGCGTCGGCGTCGAGCACGAGATCAGGAACGAACGACAGCACGGTGAGCACGACCGTCGTCCGGATCCACATGGCCTTCGGCTGGTCGGCACGACGGCGCAGCACCGTGGCGATGGCGAGGCCGACGACGGTGAAGAACAGGGTGAGCTGGGCGAAGCTGAGGATCGGGAACGCCTCGCCGCCGGCGGCGAGCGAGACGTCGACCGCCCTCGCCCCGGCGGCGACACTCGTGGTGGCGACGGCGGCGACGATGCCGGCGGTCAGACCGGGCTTCCAGAGCGACGGCATGGCGTCGGCGGAGGTGGCGGCGGCGGCGGTGTCGGCCGGTCGGGTGATGGTGGTGATGGCCATGGTGGGCTCCTTGGGTCATGAACCGGGTTGGTTTCCGGCCTCAATTCTCCAGACGGCGCGCGGCGCTGAGACTCATCGGTCGGCGGCGACATCGTCGCCCCGCTCCCTCGTTCCTACGAGGCGCTCGTACGCGACCGCGTGAAGCTCCGCGTTGGCCAGATCGTCTACGCCGCCTTCTCCCGAGACGAAACGATCATGGGCTTCGCCTTCCCCAGAGAGGAGCGGGAGGCGCTCGTGACCTCCGAGCCCGACACGTTCCTCATGCCCGAGCCAGCCGACCTGCGTTTCCGATGGGTCCAAGTCCGACCGGGTCAGGGGCGCGGCCAGCCATCTGCGTCCGCCGGGTCGCCGACAATGTCGCACGGCATCCAGTGTGCGAGGTGTTCCGACTCGGTGAGGGCTCGCCAGACCTTCTCACGCGGGTGGCTCAGCGCTCGCTCGAAGCGCACGACGTATCCGTCGCCCTCGAGCGAGACGGAACCCAGATCTGTCGTATCGGTGTCGGTTCGCCGACGTACGCGGTGCGTACGTCGCCGGACGGATGTGCGGCCCGGGGTGCCGTCGTACCGTATGGGCATGAGGAGAAGCGCGCTGTTGGACGTCGGCGCCAGCGCGCTTGCCGTCGTCTTCCTCGTCGCCGCCACGACCCACATCGAGGTGGCGAGGGACGAGCATGCGCTCGACGCCCTCGGCTATGCGATGCTCGTCGTCGCCGGCGCGACCTTGGCCATCGCACGTCGACGCCCGTGGATCGCCGTCGGCGTGGTCACGGTCGTGCTCGCCACGTACATCCTCGGGGACTACGCCGGCGGGCCGGTGTTCGTGACCGGATGGGTCGCGCTGTTCTCGCTCGGCTACCAGGCTCGCCGGCGCGACGCCTTCGGCGCGGCGGCGGCGATGTCCGCCACGTTGATGCTCGCGAGTGCGGTCGCCGGCCGGACCGAACCGCTCATCCATCTGGCCTTCGTGGGCTGGTCAGCTGCTGCGGTGTTTCTCGGCGACCTGTTGCGGACGCGGCGCGAGTCGCACGCCGAGGAGACACGCCGACATGTCGCCGAGGAGCGCCTGCGAATCGCACAGGACCTCCACGACAGCGTCGCTCACGCCATGGTGACCATCAACGTGCAAGCGGGGGCCGCGGCGCATGTCATGGATCGCCGTCCCGAGGCCGCCAGGGAAGCCCTCACCGCCATCCAGGAGGCGAGCGGCGATGTGCTCGACGAGCTCGCGGCCATGCTCAACGTGCTACGCGCGCCGGGCGACAACGCGACCCGGGCACCGACGCCCGACCTGCGCGAGCTTCCGACGCTGGTCGCAACGACGCGCAAGACGGGACTCGCCATCGAGCTGTCCGTCGACGGCCCGACGGACTCGGTGCCCTCGACGACGAGCACGGCCGTCTACCGGATCGTGCAGGAGTCGCTGACCAACGTCGTGCGCCACGCCGGCGCCTCCCATGCCACCGTGACACTCCGAGCCCATGACAGCGGCGCGCTCGAGCTCGACGTGAGCGACGACGGCGGGCCCGCCGCAGCTGCGAAGAACGGCACCGGCCGCGGCATCCAAGGCATGCGCGAACGCGCCGCGACAACCGGCGGCACCATCGAGATCGGGCCACGCCCGGGCGGTGGGTTCGGCGTGCACGCGACCTGGCCGGGCCGCCCGTGATCCGCGTCGCGCTCGCGGACGACCAGCAGCTGGTGCGCGCCGGTTTCCGCATGCTGCTCGACGCCGAGGACGGAATCGAGGTCGTTGGCGAGGCCGACGACGGTGTCGCGGCCGTCGAGCTCGTTCGCCGCGAGCGACCGGACGTGATCCTCATGGACGTCCGGATGCCGAACCTCGACGGCCTCCAAGCGCTGCACGAGATCAGCGAGGACCCGAGGCTCAGCGAGGTGAAGGTGCTCGTCCTCACGACCTTCGAGCTCGACGAGTACGTCTTCGAAGCACTGCGCTCCGGAGCGAGCGGGTTCCTGGTGAAACACACACAGCCGGCCGACCTCGTCCGCGCCGTACGGGAGGTCGCCGCCGGCGAGGCGCTGCTCTCCCCCAGCGTGACCCGCCGCCTCATCGGCGAGTTCGCGTCGCAGCCGCGGCGACCCGACACGACGCCACCGTCGATGGACGTGCTCACCGATCGGGAACGTGAGGTCGTGGCCCTCGTCGCCCGCGGTCTGACGAACGCCGAGATCGCCGAGGAGCTCGTGGTCAGCCCGGCGACGGCGCGCACGCACGTGAGCCGGGCCATGATCAAGCTGAACGCCCGCGACCGCGCCCAGCTCGTCGTGTTCGCGTACCAGTCCGGTCTCGTACGCCCCGAGACGTAGGGGGAAGAGTCGTCGCGCGACGGACGACACGAACGACACCGAGGCGCACCGTGGAGGAATGACTTCTCCCCCTGCGATCGAGCTCCACGGGCTCACCAAACGCTACGGCGGCCGCATGGCCGTCGATGACCTCACCGCCACGATCCCGACCGGCAAGGTGACCGGCTTCATCGGCCCGAACGGCGCCGGCAAGACGACGACCATGGCGATGCTGCTCGGCCTCGTCACCCCCACAGCCGGCCACGGGCACGTGCTCGGCTCGCCGCTCGACCGGCCCGACGCCTTCCTCCAGCGCGTCGGTGCCCTCGTCGAGGGCCCCGCGTTCTGGCCGGGCCTCACCGGCGCCGAGAACCTGCGCGCCCTCGCCGCCCTCGCCGGTCACGAGCCCGGTCGCGTCGGTCCCGTCCTCGAACTCGTCGGCCTGTCCCACCGCGGCGGCGACCGCTACGGCACCTACTCGCTCGGCATGAAGCAACGCCTCGGGATCGCCGCCGCCATGCTCGGCGACCCCGAGCTGCTCGTCCTCGACGAGCCGGTGAACGGCCTCGACCCGACGGGCATCACCGAGATGCGCCAGCTCATCGCCTCGCTCGCCGCCGAGGGCCGCACCGTTCTCGTGTCCTCCCATCTGCTCTCGGAGCTCGAGCAGGTCGCAGACTGGCTGCTCGTCATCGACCGTGGCCGCGCCGTCTACGAAGGGCCGACGTCTGAGCTCACATCAGGCACGCCGCCGACGATCGTGGTGCAACCGGACTCCGCCGACGAGGTCGCACGCCTGGTTGCCATCGTCGAGAACGCGGCAGCCGACGCCGGCGTCCTGCTGCGCGACGTCACCGTGAAACAACCCGCACTCGAATCGCGCTACCTCGCCATGGTCGAAGGAGGAGACAAATGATCCGTTCGTTCCGCTTCCAACTCACGACGATCCTCCGACGGCGAGTGCTCGTCACCACCGCCCTCGCGACACTCGTGTTCTCGGTGGGAGCCGCGGTGCTCGTGCTCGCGTCCGCGACGGACGGCCCGATCGACCCCGAAGGCCGCCGGGCGACCCTCGCCGCGCTGAGCAAGGCGGGCGGCGGCACCGAGATCTTCCGGCGAGGCGTCTCATTCACCGGGACGTTCCTGTTCGTGCTCTTCGTCGGCGCGCTCGCCATCGACTTCTCACGAGGCACGGTCCGCACGATGCTGCTGCGCCAGCCCGAACGACTCCGACTGCTTGCCGGCAAGCTCGGTGCGCTCCTCACCTACGCCGCAGCATGGCTCGGCATCGCCGAAGTGCTCACATGGTCCGCCGCCCATCTCCTCGCCGGCGCGCAACACGTGTCGACCAGCCAATGGACCACCATGAGCGGGCTCGGATCGGCACTCGGCGACTACGCGACCGCGATCACCTGGATCACTGGCTACGCGCTCCTCGCCCTCATGCTCGCCGTTCTCACCCGATCGGTGCCGATCGCGCTCGGCGTCGGCATCGCGTGGTCAGGCCCGTTCGAACACCTCGTCCAGAACGCGTGGCCCGCGGCAGTCAAGGTCTTCCCCGGCCTGCTGCTCGAAGCGTTCGTGGCCGGCGGCACCCCAGAAATCACCGCAACCCGCGCCCTCCTGACGGCAAGCGTCTATGCCGCCATCGCCGCCGCCATCACCGCACTCACTTTCACCCGCCGAGACGTCACGTCTTGAGTCTGCACGATCACATGCCTCACCCGGCTCGGAGCACTGCCGGATCGTCGGGACCGGCGCTCGGCGTCGGGCGTACTCGGTGATGGACCCTCGCCACCAGCACCTACAGGGGCTACGAGCGCCACGTGCACCGCCACATCATCCCGACCCTCGGTCGCATCCAGCTACAGCGGCTGCGCTTCCAACAGATCGAAGCCCTTTACGACACCCTCCTCCACCCCGCCGAGGGCAAGGGCCTCTCACCCAAGACCGTGTACGAGATCCACCTGCGCATCTCTGCTGCGTCCCGGGCGGCCCTGTGCTCGTCGTCCGTCCTCGCAGTCGCGACTGCGACATCCAGTACTTCGAGCAGTTCGCCGGCCTCGGCGAGCGACAGCTCGATGTGCTCGGGCAGCCGCACGTAGGGATCGTCGGATGACACGATCCTGAACGTTACGCAGGGGGCACCCGTTCCTCGGCCGGATGGCGTCGCCGGGGGTGTTCGCTTGCCAACCCGAAGGATTGGCCTGGCTACAGGAGGACTGCCTGGACGATGCCGGCTGCGGCGCCGAGCACGCCGCCGATGACGATCAGGATGCCCTCGTCTTCTTCGAACATGCCGTGGAGGAGGCGTTCGAACTGTTGCTTGGGCATGGTGGCCAGGCGCTCGTGCATGAGTCGTTCGAGATCGACGTGGCTGTCGAGGGCGGCGAGGAGTTGGTCGGTGGTCCCCGCTGGCAGAGTGGCCGGCAGTCGCGTGAGCCCGAGCGCGGCATTGGCCACTTCGCCTGGATCAGGTGCTCGACCGAGGGCTGGTTCGAGGATGCCCGGGAGCTGATGGTTGAGGGCGAGCAGAGCTGCCTGGACGACAGCCGGTGCGGCAGGCGCGGACGAGACCCGTTCGATGATCTGACGAGCGGTGAGGAGCTCGTTGGCGGTGACGGCAGCGAACTGGGCGGCGATCTCGGGCTGCCGCCGGGGAAACATCCCCTGGTAGGTCACCAGGCCGAGGTAGCGGGTCGGCTCGAGCGGCCGGAAGATCATGGCGAGCGCGAGGTAGTTGGTGGCGGCACCGACGAGGGCTCCAACGACGGGAAGCAGCCACCACTGGGAGAGGAGCTGGTAGACGCCGACTTGGGCGAGGCCGATACCGAACCCGAATACGGCGCCGTAGGCCTCGATGAACCGGAGCTCTCGTGCTCCCAGGTCTCTGGACAGCTCGGCGAGCCGAGCGCTGTTCGGTCCCGAGAGCAGCTCGACGGTGAGTTCCTCGATGTCGAGCAGTTCGTCGGCGTGGTCGAGCAGCGTGTCCCGGAGGTGTTGGTCGAGGTCACTGGCGGCGGCGAGGAACCTCGTTCTGACGTGGGTCCTGTGCTCGATGTCGAGATCGGACCAGCGCCCGGGTGCGACGTGTTCGACGAGTGCCTCGAGAATCTCGTCGATTGCGTGTGCATCATGCTGGTCGAGGGCGGTCAGGAGGTCGCGGGTCTTGATGCGGTCGACGATCTCGTGGGGAGCGATGACGGCGGTGATGGTCGATGCAAGCTCTCGGGCGAGCTTGTCGGAAAGCCGGTGGACGATTCCCTGCCAGCCGATCGGTCCCAATCCGATTCGCCGGGCCGGGTGGTAGATCATGCGGATTGCCATCCAGTTGGTGCCGTAGCCGATGGCTGCGGTGACAAAGGGGATGGCGACGATGACGGCGTTCATGAGTGTGGCGGTTGGTCAGGCGAGCCGGTCGTCGCGGGGCCGCAGCGATGTCTGGATGAGCCAGATGAGTGCCAGTGCGGCGAGGACGAGGAGCCAGGCGGGCGTGTCGTCGAGGGCGGAGGTAGTCACGATCGGGGCGGCCTGTTCGACTGCTTGCCGATTCGTCGGCGGCTCGGGCGTGGCGCCAGACTCCTGCCCCGAACCAGCGGCCGACTGGCCGGTCTGCGGCGGATCGGGCGTTGGTGTTGTCATCGTCGTCGTCGTGATCGGCGCCGGTGCTGCGCCGGCTCGGCCGGTGGTTGGTGGCGGCGGCGGCGGTTCGATGTTCGGGGAGCGGTCGCGCAGTTCGCAGCCGCCTTGCTCCTCGAGTGCCGCGACGACCTCGGCCGCGCCGGGCACCCCTCGACGGGCGAGGATGCGGACCGTGTCGACGAGTACGCCAGCGGGAGCGACCGGCTCCGGAACCAGATCGATCGGGTTGACCGGCAGGCCCCGTGGAGGCTCGATGCCATGGAGCTTGTCGAGGGGCGCGAGGAGTTGCTCGTCGACGGAACAGACGGTTCGTTCGGCGGCGAGGGGGAGGAGCCCGCAGCCCGTGCCCTGGACGTAGAGGAGGTAGTTGGTGGCGGTGAGGAGTTCTGGTTGGAGCTCCTCGGGCACTGGAAGCCCGAGGTTTCCTTCGATGGTTCCGGGGAGCCCAGGAATGACCACGACGCCGAGGCCGAGCAGCGTGCCCAGCGCGGCGCAGCCGGGTTCGGTGACAGCTCCTCCAGGCACGGCGATGAGTTCCAGGAGTGGTTGGAGCTCTTCTGGCGTCGGCGGGACGGGCGGCGGATCGGGGAGCACCTGCGCAGGAGCGGGCGTCGCCGTCAGGGCGAAGACGAGCACTGCGGCGGCGAGTGCGACGATGCGCTTCACGGTCCGACCTCCGCTGGGGCGTTGCCCGACCGGTGGACCGTCACGTCGTTCTCCCCGAGGTAACTGGCGATGACGGCTGGATCGGCGAGGACGTCCTGCGGGTCGCCTTCGGCGAGTGGGCTGCCCAGGTGCATGCACAGAAGGCGATCGCTGACGGCGGTGACGAGGGGAATGTCGTGTTCGATGATCACGAAGGCGGCGCCGGTCCGGTCCCGCAGGTCGTTCAGCACCTCGGCGAGCGCTTCGCTCTCACGTTGGGCCACGCCGGAGGACGGCTCGTCGAGCAGGAGCACGGCGGGGTCATGGGCCATGGCACAGGCGATCTCGACGACCCGGCGGGTGCCGGTGGACAGTTCGGAATTGAAGGAGTTGCGGTAGCGGGCCAGTCCGAGGACATCAAGGAGCTCCTCGACTCGAGCGCGGACCACCGCTTCGGACCGTTCACTGGCGGCGAGACCGAGCGCGCACGCGACCGGGTCGCGAACCTCGATGTGACGTTCGAAAGCGACGGCGATCGTCTCGGCGACGGTGAGCGACGGGAACAGGCGCGCATCCTGGTAGACGCGTCCGAGACCCAGGGCGGCGCGCCGGTCGGCAGACAGTCCGGTGACGTCGCGTCCGCGCCAGTGGACGGACCCATCGGTGGGGGTCAGGAACCCCGTGCAGACGTCGAACAAGGTGGTCTTGCCCGCACCGTTGCTGCCGATGATGCCCAGCACCTCGCCGGGCCGGACGGCGAAGGATGCGCCGTCGAGGGCGCGGACGCCACCGAAGCTCATGCCGATGTCCAGTGCCTCGAAGGCGACGACATCGGTCGACGAGGCCTCGCTCTGCGTGCTCGATGTTCGGTCCTTGGTGACCGCGCCGCCGAAGAAGACGGAACGGAGCAGGTCGGTGCGTCCGGCGAGTTCGCTGGTGGCGCCGCTGAAACGGACCTGGCCGCGCTCCATGAAGACGGCTCGTTCGGCGATCTCCGTGGCGACGTTGACGGACTGTTCGACGATGATCATCGTCGTCCCGTCGGCGGAGAGCCGCCGAACGACATCGAGCAACTCGCCGACGATCTGGGGGGCGAGACCGAGTGACAGTTCGTCGATGATGAGCAGCCGTGGACGGCACAGCATGGCCTGGGCGATGGTCAGCATCTGTTGCTCGCCGCCGGACAGCGAGCTGGCCCGTTGGTCGAGGCGACGCTCGAGGTTCGGGAACAACGTCATGATCCGCTGGCGGGTGGCCTCGACGAAGGTTCGGTCATCGCGGTGCAGCCACTCGGCGACCCGCAGGTTCTCCTCGACGGTGAGTGACCCGAAGACACCTCGGCCACCGGGAACGGTGACCAGGCCTCGCTCGACCCGCTTCTCGGGTGTCTCGTCGGTGATGTCGTTGCCGTCGAACACGACGGAGCCGGCGGTGGCGGGGAGCAGACCGCTGACGACGCGCAGAACCGTGGACTTGCCTGCGCCGTTGGTGCCGAGCAGACCGACGATCTCGCCGTCGTCGACCGCCAGGTCCACGCCGAACAGGACTGGCACCCGTCCGTAGGCGGCGTCGATGTCTCGGCATGCGAGCAGCGAGTCGGGCGGCACCACCGTCAGGCGAGTGTCGGGCTCGTCTGGCTCGGTCGGTCGGAGGTCGATGCCGGTGTCGTCGGCGATCCGGGTGATCGAGGGAACCTCGAGGCCATGGCGGGCGGCGACCCAGCGCAGGGCCCGGTCGCGGGCGTCGAAGAGGAGCTGGCCGAGACCGCCAGGGAGGAGCATGAGGAGGACGAGCAGGCCGGCTCCGGTGGCGAGCAGTTGCATGGCGCCGCGCAGGAAGAACTGGGCCGACCACACGTACGCGGCACCGAAGATGGCGCCGGGCAGGCTGCCCAGCCCGCCGATGACGACCATGGTGAACAGCTCGATCGAGGCGTTGGCGCTGAAGCCGTTGAACGGAACCGATCGGAGCGAGACCACGTAGAGCCCGCCGGCGAGGCCGGCGAGCATCCCGGAGAACGCGAAGGCGACGAGCCGCAGGCGCGTCGGGCTGAGAGAGAACGACGCCGCGGCTCGTTCGTTGTCGCGGACCGCGATGACCGACCGCCCGACCCGGCTACCGCGGAACCGGCGCACCGCGATCAGCGCGAGGGCGAGGAAGACGAGGCAGACGTAGTACCAGCGCAGCGCGGAACCGAGGTCGATGCGTCCCAGCAGGAGGGGTCGCTCGATGCTGGTCGGGGTGAGCGACGGGAAGTACGTCGGGTTGAGCAGCCACGTGGCGACGGGTACCGACAAGGCGAGCGTGGTGACGGCGAAGAACGGACCGGGGATCCGCAGCGCCGGGAGCCCGACGAGCACGGCGGCGATGCCAGCGGCGACCGAGCCGAGGAGAAGCGCGAGGAACAGGTCGAGGCCGAGGCCGATGAGGACGAACGCCGTGGTGCCGCCTCCGACACCGGCGAGGGCGAACTGGCCGAGGCTGACCTGTCCCGCCCAGCCGGCGAGCACGACCATCGACACGGCCAGGAGCGCGAGCACGACCAGCGTGGTGGCGAAGGACAGCTGCGACTCGCCGAAACTCGTCGGGACGATGACGACGGCGACGGCGACGGCGACGGCCCCGAGGCGGCGGAACAGCCGCACCTCCGGAAGCTCGGCCAGCACCCGGGGGGTCGGGCGCACGTCCCCGCTGGCGGCAAAGGACCCTGCGTCGCTGCCGCTCACCCGTTCGTAGCCGCGCCGTTGGACGAGGAGGGCGACGAGGACGAAGGCGAACAGGGCGACGTCGACGGTCGAGGAGCGGGGTGAGTTCCAGAAGAACACCTGTCGGAACACGCCGAGGCCGAGGGCGGCGACCACCGCCACCCCCATGCGCTCCATGCGGGCGACGACCGCGGCGGCGAGGGGCAACAGCAGCGCCTGCGGTCCGGCGATCGAGCCGAGGCTGGTCCCGGTGATGGGCTGGGCGAGCATGGCGCCGAGTCCGGAGAGACCGGCGGAGAGGATCCAGGTGATCCGGGAGAGCCGGCGGACGGGGATGCCGAGCAACTGGGCGCGCTCGGTGGAATCGGCCGCGGCGCGGACGGCCATGCCCATGGGGCTGCGGACGAGGAACCAGCCGAGCCCGGCCAGAGCGATGGGAACGACGGCGACCGCGAGGAGGTGGTCGCCGGTGAAGACGATGGGGCCGATCGTGACGGTGGCGGTGAACGGCGACTGGACCGTCTGGAACAGGTCGAGGTCGGTGAACAGCGTCGGGAGGGCGATCTGGGTCGCGCCGAGGAGCTGGGCGACGCCGAGCGTGGCCACGGTGAGGATGAGGCGGGGGGCGGTGAAGAAGCGTCGGATGACGGTGGCGTCGATGAGCGCGCCGGTGGCGAGGGCGGCGGCGAGGCCGATGGGCAGGGCGAGGAGGTATGGAAGGCCGATACCGGCGACGGCAACCGAGACGACGCCGGCGGCGAGACCACCGATCTCGGCTTGGGCGAAGTTCACGATCCGCGCGGCGCGGTAGACGAGCACGAGCCCGAGGGCAACGAGCGCGTCGAGGGAGCCGAGGACGAGACCGAGCAGGACCACGCCTACCGGGGCTCCGTTGGGGAGCACGGCTCCGGCGATCAGCCAGCAGGCCATTGTCAGGGCGACGAGGGCGCCGATGCGGGTACGACGGTCCGGAACGAGATCGGTGATCGTCACGGTGCCACCGTCGGAGCAAGACACACGACGACGGCCAGCGCGAGGCACACCAGCAGGAGTGGGCCGTACCGGCGGAGCCAGACCCGCACGGGAGCCTTCATCGCCCGAAGCACGGGAGCGGACCGGAGCCCAACGATCCCGGGTCGTCGTAGCGGACGTAGCCGCCGGCACCACAACTTTGGATGGCGCCGGTCCTGCCATCGAAGCTGCTGCGGGCGCCAGGGTCGTACCAGCCGAGCCGGAACTGGGTCTTGGTGAACCGGATCCCGGGGCCGAACTCCCAGGGGCCGAAGTCGCCTGCGCTGGTCGAGGGGAGCGAGAACCAGCCAGCTTCGAACGTCTGGGGGGTGAGGTTCGGCCCGGCGGCTTGGAGGGCGGAGAACAGGGCGACCATCTGTTGGTCGATGAGGTTCAAGGCATCGGGCGCCTGGGGCCGGGCGTCGCCAGCCGCGGCGCGCCACAGCGCGCCGACCTCGCCGGCCATGAAGTCGGGACTGGCGCCCCCGGTGTGGACCGAGTGTTGCCACTGGTTGGAGCTGGCGAGGCGCTGCCAGGGATCGGGCCACCACATCTGGACCCACTCGGGTTGGTACCGCTGCTGGTCGGCGGCGCGGGTGAGGAAGATGGGTGAGAACTCGTCGCAGACGCACAACACGGTGGTGACGCCAGCGGCCTTGAACTGTGCCACGGCGTTCGAGTGTTCGTTCTGGGCGGTGGCGATGTTGAGCGCATAGGCGATGCGCCGACCCGGAGCGCTTCCGCAATCGCGAAGCGTTCGGTCGATGACGTCCGCGGCCCGGGTGAACTCGGGATTCTCGGGGTGGATGATCCCGAACACGCGCTCCTTGCCGTTGATCGACGACCCGGCGAAGGTGGCCGGCCCGGACATGCGGCGGCAGGCCGCGTTCCCGATGAACTGGCCCAGTGCCGACGACGAAGGCCACAGTGCCCCGAAGGCATACGGCGCGTGCTCGTCGTACCACTGCGACGAGAGGTACACGGGGCTCATGCCGATGATCCCCTGCGCGGCCAGGGCCTCGGAGTAGGGCTGGGTCATGGTGACCAGCGACGCGTCGACGAAGGCACCGGCGTCGCGGGCGCGGGCGGCGTCGGCCTGGGCGCCTTGGACGTTCTGGTTCTGGAACTCGGCCAGGAAGTCGCCCTGGCCGTGGAAGACCTGCAGCTTCACCTGGCGGCCGTACAGGTCGTAGACGGTGTTGAGGTAGTCCACGATCTTCTGGAGATCGGCGGCGACCTCGTTCTGGTTGCCGCCGAGGGAGTCCGCGGCGGTACCGGCGGTGGCGAGGAGCGCGGCGGACTGGCCGCTGTCGGAGATGCGGAAGGTGACCGTGATCGTGTCGGCGGTGACGCCGCGTGCGGTCGCCCCGGGGTTGGTGCCGTCGGATGCCGCTTGGCACCGCGCGCCGTAGGAGGAGATGGCGAGTTGGCGAGCGCCGGTCGAGCAGTCCACGCCACCGACCGACACGCCGGTGCCGATCGCAGCCGTCGACGCGCCGGCGCCACTGTTGTCTCCCGAGCCGGAAGCAGGAGCGCCACCGCCGCTGGTCTGTCCTCCGCCGCCCGCGGTGACATCAGTCGAGTCGCCCGGATCGACAAGCCCGGCGCCGGAGCCAGAGCCAGCTCCGCCGGAGGTCAAGGGCCCGGCGGCGGGGGTACCGGACTGGGCTCCGGGGGCGACGGTGTCGGACATTGCGCCAGCCGCGATGGTCTCGTTGCGAGGTGGGTCGACCGCCACGATGACGGCCATGGCGAGGCCGAGGAGCGCAACGACGGGCACTACCCGTTGCAGCCCGCGGGGTGACGGCATCCTCATCCGGTGCTCGCCAGTTCGCGTGCGGCTGCGTAGTCGGCCTTGCCGTTCGGGGCGCGGGGGACGTCATCGACGACCACGATCCGCTTCGGGGCCTTGAAGGCGGCGAGGCCGCTGCGGACGTGGTCCCGCAGTTCGTCGGTGTCGACCGGTGTATCCACGGCGACGACGGCTTCGATCCGCTGACCCCACTGCTCGTCGTCGACGCCGAAGACCAGGGCGTCCCGGACGGCCGGGTGGGTCTTGAGCGCCTCCTCGACCTCCTCGGGGAAGACCTTCTCGCCGCCGGTGTTGATGCAGTGACTGCCCCGACCCAGCAGGAGGATGCTGCCGTCCTCTCGAACGGTCGCCATGTCGCCCGGAAACGTGTAGCGGACGCCGTCGATGGTCCGGAACGTGGCCGCGGTCTTGGCCGGATCGTTGAAGTAGCCGATCGGGTTGTTGGACCGCACGGCGAGTCGCCCGATCACTCCGGATCCCGATTCCACCGGTCGGTCTTCGTCGTCGAGGACGACGCTCCCTTCTCGCAAGGTGAACGCGCCGGTCGTACCGGTGGCGCCCGCGAAGGAGACGGAGCTGCCCATGGCGGCCTCGGATGCGGCGAGGGTGTCGACGACCATGGCCTCCGGCGCGGCCGACAGGAGTCGGTCTTTGACCGTGCTGGAGAGCATGGCACCGCTGGACATGATGACCTTGAGGCTGGCGAACCGGGGATCGGCAGAGTCGATGAGGTCGGTGAGCGGTCGGGCGAACGCGTCACCCACGATGGACAGGACTCCGACGGAGTGGCGGGCGACGAGGTCGACGGCATCCTCGGCGTCGAAGGAGGGGCTGTGCTGGAGGACCACGGTCCCGCCGAGCAGCAGGGTGATCATGGCGAGCGCGAGGCCGGTGCCGTGCATCAGGGGCGGCAGGACGAGCGACGTGAGCTGGCGTCCCTCGCGCCGGGACCTGACTGCGAGCTCGACGAGCTCCGCGGTGCTCGCGGGTGCTGGCGCTCCCAGGACCGGCGCGCCGATGGCGATCAGCTCGGCTGTGAGACCGCCGATCTCGTACATCACGCCCTTGGGGAGGCCGGTGGTACCCCCCGTGTAGAGGAGGTGGATGTCCTCGCCGCTTCGCTCGGCCCGCGACGCAGGCTCGCCGGCGATCACGTCCTTCCATGCGGTCGCGCCCTCGAGGAGCGGAGCGGGATCATCGGCGACCTGCACGATCGACCGCAGCCCCTCGAGATCGAGCGGAGCGACGCGGTTCGCGAGGCGGGCGCCGAAGATCAGGGCGGTGGACTCCGAATCGGTCAGCAGGTAGGCCAACTCGTCGCTCACGTACCGGTAGTTCACGTTGACCGGTCGAGCCCGCAGCTTCCACGCTGCGAAGTACGCGGCCAGGAACTCTGGCGAGTTGTGCAGGTAGACGCCGACCGACTGGCCGACTCCGACACCGCTGCGTTCCAGGGACCCGGCCAACGCGCCGGCGGTGTCCTCCAGCTCGGCCCACGTCATGGTCCGGTCGCCCTGCACGATCGCCGGTGCATCGCCGAGCGCGTCGGCGAGCGCTTCCCACGTGGTTGCGGGATGGAACTCGCTCACCGGTCTGCCCGCTGCGTGGTCACGGCTGCGAGTGTAAGGAAATAGATGAAGAATGTCTAGACTGAAATCGTCTTTTGTTCTACCATCCATGCCATGACCGTTCTCAATGACGCCGACAGCCACCTGATGGAGTCACTCGACTGGCTGGTCGGCCACGCCACCGGCCGTGTCGCCGAGGTCTTCCGCGAGATCGACCTCGCCGCGGCCGGAAGCGGCGCCGAGCACGCGATCCAGTCCGGCCTCGACCGTCTCGCCGACCCGGTCGCCACCGCTGCTCTGCGCGACGACGTGCTCTCCAGCGCCAAGGGGTGGCCGGCGCTGGGTGCCATGGACCCGACCGAGCGATCCGAGGTCCTCGACCTGACCGGCATCGCCCACCAGCTCGTGTTCACGACGTTCGCCTCGTCGCTGTTCGCGTTCTCGTCCGATCCAGAGATCGTCTACGGCGGTGCCGAGGCCCACAACCGGGGCATCACCGAGTTCTGCGCCGGCGACGACCGACTGCTGCCGGTGGCGTTCGTGCCGACCAACGACGTCGACGCGGCGAGTCGATGCCTCGACGACGCCATCGACATGGGCGCCGCAGCGGCCTGGATCCCGTACCGGCCAATGGGAGGCGGGGTCTCACCAGGCCACCTCGACTGGGACCCGTTCTGGCAGCGGCTCGCCGATGCCCAGGTCCCCGCCGTGCTCCACATCGGTGGCGGGCGCTCGACGCTGCCCAAGCCGTTCCACTCCAACGGACGCCCCCTGCCCCCGGACCACGTGGGTGGGGGCGAGAACCTCCGGGCCAAGGACTTCCCCGCGGTGCACCACGCTCCGGAGACGTTCCTGTCCACCATGGTGCTCGACGGGGTCTTCCAGCGCGTGCCCGACCTGCGGGTCGGCGCCATCGAGCTCGGCGCCTCCTGGGTCCCGGGGTTCTTGCGCAACATCGACCACGCCGCCAAGGCCTTCGCCCGCAACGAACCCGAGATCCAGAAGCTCGCCGACCTCCCCTCGGACTATGCGCGTGCCGCGATGCGATTCACGCCCTTCGCGTTCGAGGACGTCGGCTGGCTCATCGAACAAGCCGGCCACGAGCTGTTCCTGTTCTCCACCGACTACCCCCACCCCGAGGGCGGCCGCGACCCGATCGCCAAGTTCGAACGCTGGCTCGACGACCACCACATCGACGACGCCGCCCGCCGCGCCTTCTACACCGACAACTTCGAGACCCTCATCCCCACCGGAAAGGTTGCCCAGTGACGACGACCGACGAGTACCGCTCCGACGAAGAGATCACCGGACGCAAGGACCTCAACGACGTCGAGGCCATCCTCACCCGATACCTCGATCCCGGCGACAGCCATGGCGTCCACCACGGTGGCGACACCGTGTTCACCTGGGCCTACGAGCGCAAGCGGGAACCGCTGAACCGCCTGTACGAGAAGGCCAAGACCTCGCAGTGGAACGGATCGGTCGACCTCGACTGGTCACTCCCGGTCGACCAGGAGAGCGTGGCTGACCACATGGCCCAGAACAACCCCGAGACGCTGTTCCTCAAGCAGCTCTCGGTCAACGACCCCTCGTCGCCGCTCCACAACTGGAGCGACGACGAGTACCGCACGCTGGCCTTCGAGTCCCAGACCTACCTGCTCAGCCAGTTCCTCCACGGCGAGCAGGGTGCGCTCATCTGCGCCGCCAAGCTCGTCGAGCAGGCACCGTGGATCGAGGCCAAGTACTACGCCTCCAGTCAGGTCATGGATGAGGCCCGCCACGTCGAGGTCTTCGCCCGTTACCTCGACGAGAAGCTCGAAGGCGAGTACGCCATCGCCTCACCGCTGGCCATGCTGCTCGACGGCATCATCGAGGACGAGGCGTGGGACAAGACCTACCTCGGCATGCAGATCATGGTCGAGGGCATCGCCCTCGCTGCGTTCAGCCTCATGCGCCAGATCTCCCCCGACCCCCTGCTCCAAGACCTCCTCAAGTACGTGATGAGCGATGAAGCGCGCCACGTCGCCTTCGGCGTCATCTCGCTCAAGGAGGCCTACCAAGAGATGACCGAAGCCGAGATCCGCGAGCGCCAGGAGTACGCCTTCGAGACCGGACTGCTCGCCCGCGACCGTCAGTTCCCGGCGACCCTTTACGAACAGATGGGTGTCGACCCGGCCCGGATGCTCGAGTGGTATCTGGCCAACGTGCCCAGCTTCACCAGCGGCCTGCTGTTCTCCAAGGTCGTCCCGAACATCAAGAAGCTCGGCCTGCTCGACGCCGGCGCCAAGCCCGGAGAGAAGGGCTGGCTCCGTAAGAAGTACGAAGAGATCGAGGTCATCCAGTACGAGGACTGGGTCGACACCGAGCAGGAGTACGCCACCTTCGACGCGATCAACGGCGAGAACGCCGAAGCCTCCTAGGCTCGGACCCATGGCGCTCGCGGAGGACCCCGGCCACCCCGACGACGGTGTCGGCGAGCGCGGCCTCCGCGAGCAGATCCTCGACGCCGCCCACGCATGTGTCATCCGCTACGGCGTCCCCAAGACGACCATCGAAGACGTGATCAAGGCCGCGGGCGTCTCACGAGCGACGCTCTACAAGTACGTGCCCGGCGGCCGTGACGAGCTCATCGTCCAAGTCCTCGTTCGCGAGGCCCGCCGCAACATCGACGTCGTCCTCGAGGCCATGCGCGGCGAAGCCACGCTCGAGGAACGTCTCGCCGCCGGCATTCTCGCCGCCGCCGAACGCATCAGCGGCGACGACCACCTGCGATACCTGTACTCCCCCGATGTCGTCGATCCTCACACGGGCCTCGAAGGCGCCGCCGAGGCGATGATCGACGCCACCACGGAACTCGTCGGGCCGATACTCGACCAAGGCCGCGGGGCCGGCCTCGTCCGCGACGACATCACCGACCGCGACGCCTCCGAATGGTGCATCCGCGTGCTCATCTCGCTGCTCACCTTCGAAGGCGAGCCCGGCCGCGACCGCGACGAGCTCCGCGAGTTCGTCCGCCGCTTCGCGGTGCGACCGATGTTGAAGCCATGACCGGCCGGCGGCGCTACTGGGCCAACCCTTCTCGGAGCCAGATCGGAGCCGCTGGTGGGCCATGAGCCACTGCTTGTCACCAAGCGCGACGACGGCGTTGTCGTCGACGAACGATGAGCCGATCAACCGCATGACGCTGGCGTACGTGGATCGGTTCGAGGACGTCCTCGACGACATCGCTGCCGACGACTCGATCCGGGCGATCGTGCTGACATCGGAGGGCACCGCGAACTTCTCGGTGGGGATGACCTGAAGGAGCTGTGGCCCGGCGTCGACGCCGCCGGCGGCATCGACGCGTTCCTCGACCGGCGACTCGCGCTGGTCGCTCGCCTCGAGACAATGGGCAAGCCATCGGTGGCCACCCTCTTCGGCTACTGCCTCGGGGCTGGTCTCGAGCTGCCCCTTGGTTGCACCTTCCGCCTCGCGGCGAGCGATGGCGCCCAGATCGGGCTCCCCGAGCTCGAGCTGGGCACGACACCGGCGTGGCGTGGTTCGGCGCGCCTCGCTCGGTGCGTTGGACGCGAGCACGCGCTGGACAAGATCCTGCGCTCGAAGAAGATCCCTCGCGATGCGAGCGATGCTCGACGTGCTGCGCGACAGCAACGACATGACTCTCGAGGAACTACCTGCACGTCGTCATCGATCGTCAGCCTGGCACGCGCGTTCGGCCTCGAGACGATCGCAGAGGGCATCGAAGACGAGGAGGCCTTGACGCTGCTGCGCGCCGAAGGCGTCGACTTCGCACAAGGCTTCCGCCTGGGCCCATCCGGCCCCATCCGCGACTCCTGACGCTCTTCTGGCGGCTCGTGGCGCGAGCGCAGTGCCAAGTTCAGTCACGCCGAACAGGCACCTCAGATGGTGGCGGGGGCCCGAGCTATGCGTTGACTCCAACCCTTCCGCTCGGGCAGTGACCGGGGTGGTGGTCAGGCGACCTGGACGGCATCCTTGAGCTTGGCGGGCACCCTCTCGGGGAACGACAGGATGAGGTGCCGGTCGAGGGCGGTGGCGACCCGGGCAAGCGTGTCGATGCGATTCCTCGCTCCCCCGCCTTCCTCGAGTCGGGAGATGACCGACTGGGTGGTGCCCATCTTGTCGGCGAGGTCGCGCTGGCTGAGTCCCGCCTCGGTGCGGAGGTCGTAGATGAGCTGTCCGAGGTCGAGATCCTGCTCGACGCCGGCCCGCGCTTCGGAGGAGGGCTCTCGACGCTTCTTCTTGACGTCTTCCCAGCGGGAGTAGTTGGCCATGATGTTCTCCTTCACGGGTTGCGCCGGGCGCAGGCGTCTGCGACCTTGCGCGCTCGGGTGATCTCGGTGCGTTCGTTGTTGCGTTGCTTGCGGAAGGTCGTCAGCAGCACGACCCCGCCTTCCTTGGTGAACCGGTAGGTGATCCGGCGAGCAGTCGGCCCGAGGGTGAACCGCAGCTCGAACAGCCCGTCTCCAAGACTCCTCGACAGCGGCATCCGTGCTGACGAGCCGAGGTCGGCGAGCCGGTCAATCACAACGACCGTCCGATCCCACTCGCCATCGTCGAGCGAGTCCATCCAGTCAACGATCTCGTCATGGAGCTCGACCGTGACCACACGGCCCACTATCGCACGACTGCGATGATCGTACAAGTGCGATCATTGCAGTTGCCGTCAGATCCCCTTGGCCGCATCGACGACACACGTCGATGGCCCAGGTCGTTGACCTGGGCCTTCACTCACAAGTTGGTGGCGGGGGGAGGATTTGAACCTCCGACCTTCGGGTTATGAGTTCGACGGCCAGCCTGTTGGCCCGTCCTCTCCCGTGTCGTCCAGTACCTCTGAGCTGGGGTTTCGCGGATCCGACGTACTTTCTTGTACCCCGGCGTCACGTCCTGTGGCAACCGATCCGTTAGAAGTTCCGTTAGAAGAATCGGCGCCCACCCCAGGGCCGTGAAAGGAAGGATCTGTCGTCCCGATCGCATCGAGGGTTCGGCCCAGGATCTTCGCGCCTTGGCGTTCTCGCATGTCGTCCTCTGCGATGCGCTCCCGCGCCTCGGAGACGTCGAAGAGTCGACGGTCGAGGCACTGGCGGACGATCCTCGCCAACTCGTCCTTCTCGGTGTCGACGGCGATGTCGATCACCGTGCGTAGCGCTGTTGTGCACGGGATGCCGTCGACCACGGTCACGTCCTTCTCGGGAATGTCCTTGTAGTGGACGATCACCTCCTGGTCACCGACGCGCCGGACCTCACCCAGGTCACCGTCTGCGTCGATGAAGACGTCGCCGAGGGTCTCGTCCTCGTCGAACTCGCAGCCACACGAAAGCATCTGCCCACCGCACGCAGCACAGCGCTGAACATCGCAGCCGGGGTGGTGGAATCCGCCAGGAGCGACTCCACAATCGCCGCAACGCTCGCGGGAGGAGCTCCACCGCGGGAACTCCTTCCCCCACGGAATCATGGGGATGCGCACCCCGTCCCGGTGCATCGCATCCACGCAACACGACGACGCGGTCGTCATCTCTCGCTCACACCAACGGCACACAGCCATGGTCTTCCCCTTCGGTCTGTGGCACCGGACCCACCGGTCCGTCACCAGCACGGGCCGGGAGCCCGAACTCATGGGGGAAGCAGCGAGCCGCTCTCGGCGAGCGGCAAGAGCCCTCGACTTGCGAGGTCGCCGAAGGGTAGCCCGACTCGAACGTGACCTCGTCGAAGTGGAGCCGAGCGGCGGCGCAGGAACCGCCACGTCGAACACAAATGGAAGGATCGTTCCATATTTGCTTGCTGATCCAGTAGCTTGACGACGTGGACTTCGTCCGACCGATCGAGGCCATCGTGCCAGGCGCCCAGGGCCGGGTCCTGGCCGTCCTGGCCGAGACCACCGCCGACCTGAACCTGCGGACGGTCGCCCAGCTCGCCGGGATCAGTCAGGCACAAGCCTCCCGTCTACTGCCCGAGCTCGTGACACTCGGCGTTGTCGAGCGGCGTGAGGTGCCGCCGGCATCGCTTTTCCGGCTCGTGCCCGAGCACATCGCTTCCCGGGTTCTGCTCACCCTCGCCCGCTCGACCGACACCGTGCTCGACGAGATGGGCAGGTTGGCAGGCGCGCTCCCCCACCCGCCGGTGAGCGCAATCGTCTTCGGATCGTTCGCTCGCCGGGAGGCGGGCGTCGACAGCGACATCGACGTCGTAGTCGTCCGGTCCACAGGCGTCGACGAGGACGAGTGGTCTGCGTCGCTCGAAGCCTGGCGCCGCGACACACAGCGGCTCACCGGCAATCCGGTCGAGGTGCTCGAGGTGGGCGCCGATGAGGCAGCCGCGAAGCTCAGGAGCCGCTCACCGGTGTGGGCCGACATCCGCCGTGACGGTCGTGTCGTGCACGGGCTCAGCCTTGATGAGCTCCAGGGAGTGCCCGGTGCCTAGGACCTTCGGGTTATGAGCGATCCGAACCTCGTCCAACCCGTATCGCCGAGTGTCGTTCAGTGGTCCTGAGCAGGTCGTTCTCGTGACGTCTCGTCCATCCGGTGCACCAGGAACCCTCCCGTGCGGCGCTGTTCGTTAGACGATTCGTTAGACATCGCCCGCCGGATCCGCCCCCGCTGCGTCAACCACCCGGCGGGCCGAGTCGAGCGTCTCCTCGATCGCGGAGCGGTCCGCATCGGGGAGGTTCGCCGGGTAGCGACCTTCGATCGTCCACGGATTCAGCACCTCGAGGTCGCCCTCGTCGAACCGCGCTTGGGCAGGCTCGGGGAGCAAGCGGTGCAGTCCGACGAGGTCATGGATGCGCGGCACCTCGACACCGAACCCGATGAGCAATGCCTTGAGCGCCTTCTCGGCCGCGAGGTGCGCGTGGAACCCTGCGACACGATCGGGAGCTCGTCGTGGGCAGCGACGACCTCGGCCGCTCGCAGCTCCTCGGCCGCCTCCCGAACCCAACGGGACGAGAGATCGCCCTCAGGCGGCGGATCGGTCATACACGACGCGCCCGTCCCTGGCCGGCCAGTAGTACGGCGAACCGTTGACGTCCTTGCCCGCCTCGAACTCGCCGACCTCCGCGACCAGCACGTCGACCGGGATCGGTGCCGTGATCGCCGTTCGGATCCGTCCCATCAACCGCCGACGGTCCGCAGCGTCGAGATCGTCGAACAGCACGAGGAGATCGACGTCGCTCTCGGCGCCTGCCTCACCCCGCGCCACGGAGCCGAACAGGATCACCC
The DNA here is from genome assembly GCA_963747745.1 of uncultured Acidimicrobiaceae bacterium. Lineage (GTDB taxonomy): Bacteria > Actinomycetota > Acidimicrobiia > Acidimicrobiales > Salinilacustritrichaceae > Salinilacustrithrix. Next base: position 181,795 of record CAVVGJ010000013.1, on the reverse strand, counting down.
GGGCAGGAGCAAAGCTCGTGACGACGTCGTCGACGACCTCAGGGACCCACTCCCCCACGGGCCTGCCGTTCCACAGTCCATCGACGTACGTGGCCTGACTCACGGCACCCAGTGTACGAGTGATCGCTCAGGCGCACCGGGGTGGACTGATCGACACCGGTGGCACCATCAGCGACTTCGCTCACACGAAGCCGGCCTTGTCGAGCCTCGCGATCAGCGACGGGCGACGGCGATGCGTCTCGCGTAGCCCCGCCACCCGAACTTCGAACTCGACCATCGCCTCAGCGGCGGCGGCCGCCTTCTTCGCCGCCTTCAGGTACCGGACCGCAGCTTGATAGGCCCGCTTGTCCGCCGTGACGAGGACCTCATCCACGAGGCGGAACCAGACCGCCATCGCATCGGCCGGATGCGACGCCGCCCGGGCCTCGGCGAGGCGCTTCCACCGGTGCTCCCCTACCTCCCACGCCGGCTCCGCCGTCGCGAGCACCCACGCTGCATCCGGCTCGCCGTCGTCGAGGAGGACATCCACCAGACCGCCCGGGTCCCGCGCCCCGAGCACCTCCCGGGCCCCGGTGCGCAGCACAGCCCATTCACCCGTCGCCTCCGCGGCGGCACGCAAGAAGCCGTACGTCGTCGAGCTCGGCATCCGCTCGTGCTGGGACCGCCGCAGCTCGAACACGCCAGCGACGTCACCGCGATCGGCGAGCAGCTCGGCGGCAAGGTCGTACAGCTTTGCGACCTGCCAACCCGACGTTCGCTCGATCCCGTCAATCGCCCACCGCAACGCATCATCGGGCAGGTCCAGCTCGACCATTGCCTCGGCCACCCGCTGGTACTGGTACGACCCCGTCAGATCCCCACCCAGCATCTCGACCAGCGCGTCTACGTCCCGATCCAGGACCGCCAACCGCTCCGCCGCATACCGGGCCGCGAACCGATCCGACCCCGCCGACCGGGCGGCGACCTCCTTGCGGTAAGCAGCGATCCCGTTGTCACCCAGCCCCGGGGCGTAGCGGACGACGTCGAGCTCGAAGAAGTCCTGATCGACGAAACAGAACCTCACCATCCACTTCGCCAGCTTCACCGGATCCGCCACGCCGGGCTGGCACGCCTGGGCGTGCAGCTCGAGAAGGTCACGGGCCAGGTCGCCGATCATCCCGTTCGAATCATCGGCCCGCAGGATCACCTTCACCACATGCCCGACCGCCCGCTGCAACAGCTCCACCAACTCCCGCGACGGACCGGCCTCGACCACCTCCGCCAGCGCCGCCACCACCGGCTGCGCCTCGCCCGCCCACTCCGAGGACTCCCAGTACCCCAGATGGCGACGAGTCCGCAGCCCCGAATCCACCTCCGCCGCCAGCACCGCCAGTCGCTCCGACGGACCCGCCGCCGCCAACCGCACCGCCCGAGCCGTCTCCCCATCCCGACCGGCAGCATCCGCGAGCAACCGCCGCACGGCGTCCTCAGCGAGTCGATCCACGAGATCGGGAACGGATGGTGGATGCTTACCGTGAGGGTCGGCAGTCACTCCTCGATGATGGCGCACGCCACGCCGAGAGGACCGCAGGCTTCGAGCGTTCGGGGACACCCTCGGCGGGTGCCCAGCAACGGCACCTCGGGGATGGGGCGCTGTCAGCTCGGCCGAGTGATGTGGGGCGCTCGGCGGGACTGGCGGCTATGCGCGGCAGTCCCGGTCCTGGTTGAAGGAGCATCAAACGTTGTGTCAAACGCTCGTGGTGTTCGGTGCATGCATCGAGCGGTTCGACGGTCAGCGTGGGGCCCATGCCTAGGGGAGTGACAGATGCCGTTGTTCATGGATGTGCACAACATCGAGGGTGGGGTGTCGGCGGATGATGTCGCCGGAGCGCATGCCGCGGATCTCGCTACGCAGGATGCGCACGGGGTGAACTACCTGCGCTACTGGGTCGATGCGGAGGCGGGGAAGATCTTCTGCCTCGTCGATGCTCCGGATGCCGAAGCGGCGAACACGGTGCATCGTGAGGCTCATGGGCTCGTGGCCGACGAGATCTACCCGGTCAGCGAACATTCCTGAGAGCAGGGTCGATGACGTCGCTCGCGGCGTTGACGATCGCCGCGGAGGCGGAGTGGTTGGGCTGCTGCCTACCGGGCCGCCCAGGATTTGCCCTGCCCAGTCTTGTGCGATCCCAACCATCTCGCCTACCGGACATACGGGATCGGCCAGTGGCCGGTCGAGCGGGTGCTGTTCGACGCCCGGCCGGAGTACTGGGATCATCCGCGTAACCTCGGTGCGAGCGTGCAGAACGACCGGCGACAAACGGGCCGAGCGCCGGTAGATGACCCGTGGCGCGCGGTAGCCGAATACGTGGTCGGCACCAACGGGCTGGTGCGACTCGCATACGCCTACCAGTACTGCGAGGACTTCCCTGACCCCCGTGTGCTCACGACCGCGGCACGGATGAGCTGACCGGCGCATCGGGCGATGACATGGGACGATTGGCAGCACCTATGGCTCTCACCGTCCACCTGCTCGGCCATCCGCACCTCGCGCGGGCGTCGGGAGCGGTGTACGAGTTCCGGAGTCGCAAGAGCTGGGCGCTGCTGGCATTCCTGGTCCTGAGCGAGCGGCCGCCAACTCGCAGCCAACTGGCGTCACTGCTGTTCTCAGAGGCTGATGATCCCCTGCGAGCGCTGCGGTGGTCTCTGTCCGAGATCCGGCGTGGCCTCGGCGACGACGGCACCGTCGAGGGGGACCCGGTTGTCCTTCGACTGGCATCGGACACCGCGGTCGATATCGATGTCGTCGCTCACGGATCGTGGACCCACGCCGTCGCCCTCCCCGGATTGGGCGCCGACCTTCTCGAAGGCATGGACATCGTCGGCGCTGCCGGCTTCTCGGTGTGGTTGCTGAGTGAACAACACCACCTCGCCGCCGCCTCCGAGGCCATTCTGCACGAGGCCGCGCTCGGAGCGAAGGCGAATGGCGCGCTGAACGAGGCCATCGGATACGCCGCGAGAGCTGCCTCGAAGAGCCCACTCGACGAGAATCACCAAGCGCTGTTGATCCGGCTCTACCGGCTCGTCGGCGACGACGCCGCCGCAGACAGCCAGCTCGCGGCCTGCACCGAGCTCTTCGACCGGGAGCTCGGGATCGCGCCGGGCATCGCCGTCCAGTCGGCGATTCATGTGCCTCGGTACCAACGGCACGGGGCCGTCAACCATGCGTCCGTGGGGGCCCTCGTCGAAGCAGGCACTGCGGCGGTTTCCGCCGGCGCTACGGACGCCGGCGTGCAGTCGCTGCGGATGGCGGTGGGATTGGCCGATGATGCGGACTCGACCGACCACCGGCTCAGCGCTCGGCTGGCGCTGGCGGAGGCGTTGATCCACTCCGTTGGCGGTCTGGATGAGGACGGGCTGGCCACCCTCCACGAGGCGCACGACATCGCCCTCGCCCACGGACAGTCCGACGCGGTTGCACAAGCACGATCTGAGCTCGGATACGTGGACTTCCTGCGCGCTCGCTACGACCGCGCGGACGTGTGGCTCACCGACGCCGCCAGGGCCGCCCCGGACTCACCGGTGATGATGGCCAAGTCGGCCACCTACCTGGGCTCGGTCGAGAGCGATCGCGCCAACTACCCGAGAGCACTCACCCTCCTCGACCAGGCCACCAGTTTCGCCCGAGACGCCGGCGACCAGCGGCGGGAGGCGTTCGCCTTGTCGATGCTGGGCCGCGTCCACCTCTTGCGTGGCGACTTCGACCGAGCCGCGGAGCAGCTCGATGCCGCCATGGAGATCGTCGAGAGCGACCGCTGGCTGGCGTTCCTTCCTTGGCCCCAGGCGCTGCGCGGCGAGGTGCAGGTGAAACGAGGTGACACCTCCGGGGCGGACGAACTCCTCCAGCACGCCTTCGCCAGAGCCTGTCAACTGGGTGACCCCTGCTGGGAAGGGCTGGCCGCACGGGGCTTGGCACTGGTCGCCGACATGTCGGGTGATGCAGATCGGGCGTTCGATCTGCTCGCCGATGCCAGGACACGATGCAACCGGCTCGCGGATCCCTACGTCTGGCTCGACGCCTACATCCTCGACGCCCAATGTGAGCTCGGACTCCGTCGGAACCACCCGGACACCGCCCGCTGGATCGCCACGATGCGCGAGCTGGCATCGAGGACCAAAATGCGAGAACTCACCGTCCGGTCGCTCCTCCACGGCGCAGCACTCGGAGACCCCGATGATGCCGAAGCCGCCGTGCTCCTCGCGGCCGACATCGACAACCCGGCGCTCGAGCCCCTGCTCGCGACGTGACGCGCTCGTCGTCCGACACGAACGGCGTCGATTCCTGATCGAACGTCCGCGGCAGAGCAGTCGATCGGGCTGAACGTCAAACGACTCGTCAAACGGGCGCCGGGTTCGATGTGTTCCCGATCCGTACTCCTACGCATCGGCTCCGAAACGACGACCCGAAGGAAGCCTCATGAAGAAGCTCATCGCAGCGCTCACCACGACCGGCTTCGTAATCCTTTCAGCAGCGAGCGGCGCCGCAGCTGGAACTCCTACGTGTGCGGACATGTTCGGCTCCGGATGGCAGAACCACGGCGAGCACGTCCTCACCTACGTCAACGGCGAAGGAGGCGCGGCTGGCGGGAAACCTGCCCATCTCAGCGCCGATAGAAGTTCAGCTCCCGCTCCAGGGGCATCGTTCTGCCTCGACGAGGCACAGAACCCGGGTCTCCATCGAAGCGACTTCTAGGAACTGGAACCCGAGCGTTGCGATCTGCGCTGAGGGACACGGCGCTGTCCCCAAAGGTGGCCCGGGGGCGGGGCAGGGAGCCCCGCCCTCCAACGCCGGGTACGCGACTCGGCCCGACAGGTCGGACTGTCCCGAAAACGCGGCGGCGAGCACCACGAAAGACGCGCCGGTATAAGCGCCTGCGACGCGACCTCGCCGGAGCGGCGTCAGCCAGGTGAGTCGTCGTGTTCTTCGGGTGTCGAGGGGCCCAGCCAGCGGTGCACGGTGGCGGTGTACCGCTCGTAGTCGTCGCCGAACGCCCGCCGCAGGACTCGTTCTTCGCTCGGGATCCAGCGCCGGTACGTGGCGAAGACTCCGGCGGTGAGGAGCATCGCAAGTCCCGAGCGGGTGGCGAGGGCGATCCCACCGAGCATGACGACTCCGCCGAGGTATTGCGGGTTGCGGCTGTAGCGGTAGATCCCGCGGTGGTGCAGGGTTCCGGTGTCGGTCCCAGACAGCTGCGCAGTCGAGTCGAACCGTCCCATGCCCGCGGCCATCACTGCGGCGCCGCCCGCCGCTGCGGCTCCGCCGGTCAGGATCGCAATGCGGTGTGGGAGGGGTATGTGCCATGCCCGTTGTTTGGCGGCCCAGGCGAAGGCGGCCGTGTGGGCGGCGTAGGTGCCGTACATGGCAGCCACCGTCCCGGGCTCGAGCTTCTCCGCTTCGGCGTAGTCGGTCTCCATGCGACCCAGGACCCGGTGGGTCAGGGCACCGAGGGCGCCGAGTCCGGCGGCGATGGTGGGAACAGATTGCGTCACTTGGATCACTCAGATCGATTGTCGACGGACACCCTGCTGTTGGTCGGGGGCCTGGATGGACAGAACTGACGCAAGAATCGCCGGAACAGGTCGCGCGGCGATGCGCCGTTGGGACCGCTCGAGGCGGTCGGCTTCTGCGGTGTTCGGAACGGACAATATTGCGTGTCGTCGACCACCAGTTCAGGGCCGCGGCTCGTGGCCTTCGATCCGAGCGCGGGGCTCGGGGCGGCCGTGGACACCGAGACCGTCGATGGCCAACAGAGCGCCGTCGAGCTCACCGGGACCGTCGATCGACACGACGTAGAGGCGGTCGAGGTCGGGTCCGCCGAACGTGACGTCGGTGGGATTGTCCACCGGGAGTGGGACGGTGCGATCGAGGCCCGCGGAGGTGAACCGGGCCAGCTGGCCACCACCGACGAGCGCGCACCACAGTCCGCCGTCGACATCGAAGGTGGCGCCGTCGGGCCGGCCGTCGAGCGCGCTCGTGTCGCCGAACACGCGTCGGGGGCCGACGCTGCCGGTGTCGGGTTCGTAGTCGTACGCGAAGTAATCGGCCGACGTGTCGCCGATGATCAGCGTCATGACACCATCAACAGCGGCGACGGCGGGGCCGTTGGTGTTGGCGATGTCGGAGTCGAGCAGTCGCCATCCCGTGGACCAAGACCACCACCACGCCGAACCTTCCGCCGGACCGAGGTTGAGCTTGCCCGTGATCACGTTGCCGTCGAGGTCGGCACAGGCGTCATTGCATCGCCCCCCGATCTCAGCGGGAAAGCGTGCGAGGAGCGCCGTCGTGCCGCCGTCGACATCGACAAGGTGGAGGCCGTCGTCGAGCACGGCGACGAGCCGCCGGTCCTCGGTGGGCACGATGCCGGTCGGCATCGTCGGCATCGCCATCGTGTGCAGCTCGCCGACACCACCCTCCAGCCAGTGCAGCGCGCTCTTGGCGCAGTCGACGAAGTAGAGGCGGTCCGTGCGATCGTCCCACACGACGCTCTCGCCCCAGCCAAGGGTGATGTCGCTGACGCGGTTGATCCTCATGCCGTTGATTCTGGCTCGCATCACGCCAAGCAGGGCAGACCGCTCCGAATCTCTGTGTCCCTTGACGCCGGCTTGAAACGCTTCGCGAAGCGCCGATAGGTGGCACTGAAGCGGATCCACGCTGTGGAGTTCGGTGCGGCCGATCGGTCGGGGCGGAGTCGTCGACTACTCGCCGGTGACGCCGTCCAGCAGTTCACGTGTGGCGTCCGCATGGCCAGCGTGGCGTGCGGTCTCGTTGATGAGATGAAGGAGCACCCATCGAAGATCGACGCGCTCGCCGAGTGCACAGTTCGTCGTGAGCGGCGTCGTGCGGACAACTTCCGTGGTTCGAGCGGCTCGATCCCGATACGCGGCTGTGGCGGCGGAGACGGAGAGCTCCGGGCCCGGACGGAACTCCTCTTCGCTCCGATGAACCTCAGCTCCCAGGAATCCTCCATCGATCCACCGCCACTCCACGTGCGTCAGGTGATTCACGATGCCCAGCAACGAGATGAGCGCGTTGTCCGGGCGCCACCGAGCCTGCTCGGCGGTCAGCCCGTCGAGATTCTCCAGCACCGCCCCCCGGAGGAATCGGAGCCAGTCGAGGTACAGCTCCCGTTCGTCTACGTGAGCTGTTGGGAAGGTGACGTCGTCGCTCATTGGGGACAGCCTGGCACCCATCGCGGGGTTCGCTTCGGTTTCAGTCGACGCCACCCAAGGCGCCGATCTCCGGCGGTCTGATGAAGTCCGAGACCGGCATTCGGCGCTGGTGATATCTCGCGGCGAGAGGCGATGTCCGGGTGTCAGGCTGAGGGGCGTGGACTGCTTCATCTGCGAGAAGCACCAGCAAGGAGACGAGGCCCAAGGTGGTGTCTTGTTCGAGGACAAGCTCGTGTACGTCGGACACATTCATGCCGTCAACGGTCCGGCTGCCTACCGCGGCTACCTCATGGTTGAACCGAAGCGTCACGCGCCGGGGCTTGGTGACCTGACCGACGAGGAGGCCGAGGCCGTGGGTCGGATGACGAACCGTGTCGCTCGTCTGCAGCGGGAGATGCTCGGCGCGGAGCACGTGTACTCGTTCGTCTACGGGGACGGGGTGCCTCACCTGCACGTCCACCTCGCGCCGAGGTATCCCGGGACGCCGACGGACTACTGGGGCCATCGGCTCCAGCGGTGGCCCGATGCGCCCATGGTCGATCCCGACCAGATGCGGACGCTGGTCGCTGAGCTCCGCGACGCGTTGTCGGGCTCGTAGATGCGCCGTTCTCTTGCTCGATCGCGAGGACGTGCACCGGGTTATTGAGTGGCCGATCTGTGCGCCTGCTGGCTGTGTTCCGGCCGCTTGGAGGCGGCGACTGCGACCCATGCGAAGGCGGCCGTTGGTACGAAGAAGATGCCGACCGACATGAGCGCCAGGATGGTGACCCCCGTGAGGGTGGCTGCCGCGACGATCGTCGATCGCTCAGAGGCCAGGATCACGGGCAGCAGGGCGATCAGTGCCGGCACCGCCAGGATGATTAGCACCGCTCGGCCCTCGGTCGAGACGAGCGATACTTGGCTCGACGTGCACGAGCTTTCGCCTGCCGAAGTCGTCGAGCACGACGAACCCGACACCAGCGGCGCAAACGCTACGGCAGCTGCAGTCACCGCCGCCGTACCCAGAGTTGCGAGCCTCCAGCTTCTAACCGCCACGCCAACGACAACGCCAAGGTCCGGGTCCCTGTTCCATCGGCGCTCGAGTACAAGCCGAAGCCCCGATCGCGCGGGGCTTACGGGTGGTTGGAGACGCGATTAGGTGGTGCCTGGTCGGTGCGGACCCACTGACAGGTTGGCGGCGTTGGCGAAAGGAGTCCCCGGTATCTCCGTCTCATCGGCTGCTTGCGGCGTCTCGGGTTCAGCAGCTGTCAAGGCTGTGCACGCGCTAGCACGGTGACGGATGGGCCCACGCCCGCGCTCTCGACGACGGTCAGTCCCTGTTCCTCGACGAGGCGCTCGAGTTCGTCGATGTTGTAGAAGCGGACAAGGCCTGGCACGAGTGTGTAGAACGCGGCGCGCATGCGCCAATAGAGGCTGCGGGGTACGGGCGGCGTCCCGCTCGCGTTGGCAGTTGGTCTCGCGTCTGTCGCGTCGCGGCGTGTGGGGGCACGGATCAGGAGATGCCCGCCGGGCCGGAGGCAGCGTTTGATCTCTGCAATGAAGTCAGCGGGGTTCGGAAGGTGCTGGACGACGAGGATTGCGAGGACAGCAGCGAGAGACGCATCCGCGAAGCAGAGCGGCGCTGAGATCATCGACACGAAACGTCGCCGTGCTGCCTTCGCGAGCGGCCCGTGCCCGTGCGACCTCGATCATGCGAGGCGATCCGTCAACACCGACGACGTCGTAGCCGCGCCGGGTAAGCGCGAGCACGTGACTGCCTGGTCCGCAACCGAGGTCGGCCACAGGACCAGGTGGCTCGACCGCGCTCGCGAGCGCGGCGACGGTTCTCTCGTCGAGGTCACGATGCTCAGGCTGGTCATGTCGCCGCTCCAAGGCGGAACTCTCACGGTCGTACATGAACCGGAAGAACCAGCGAGGGGCGGGCACGACAACGACGGTACCGCTACGTCGAAATGCCCCGTCCCTGACCGCCTGCTGGTCGACACGGCCACGACTGCGGGCTGGCTTCGAACCTTGTTCCTGATCGTTCCCGAACGTCCGCTCTCGGAGCTCAATATCTGATGGGTCAAGGTCCCGTCAGATCAGTTGATCCGCGGCGGTGACATCTGACGCCGCGGTCGGCTGTCCTCAGCCACCCAAGGGATCGGGGGCGCCGAACACGATCCTGGCGCCGGTAGGCAGTTGGCTTCGGGGGATGACCTGCTTGCCGAACGGGGCGAGCGCGAGACCCGCCATTCGGAAGCTGGCGATGCCGAACGGGATGCCGACAACGGTGAGGCAGAGAAGGACGCCCGTGATGAGGTGCCCGATCGCGAGCCACAACCCGCCTGTGATGAACCAGAGCGCGTTTCCGAGACAGCCGAGGGCAGCGTCGCGGTCCTGGCGGACGACGACGACCTTTCCGAAGGGCCACAGCGCTAGTCCAGCGAGCTTGAAGGACTGGATGGCGAACGGAATCGTGATGATGAAGACCGCATTGATGATCCCGGCGATCACGTAGCCAGCTGCGAGCCACAGGCCAGCCAGGACTAGCCACAGAATGTTGCCGACCAGGCGCATGCGAACTCACCTCCGCGTGTGGCCGAGTCCCGCCTCGGCGTTCTGCTCGGTCTAGTACACGTGCCAGTCGGCACGCCGTGGTCAGCCGCGCACAACAGCGACGCGCCGATCGGTTGCGGTCCTTGAACCTGCGGTGTGGTGAATAGGTGGCGGTGATATGTCGGCTGAAACTGTCTGGCCTCGGCGTGTGGCGGCAACCCAAGATGCGAACCGGTGCACGACGATCAGATCGACATCAGCGAACGCCAGGTCCGGGCTCTGGTAGCCGAGCAGCTGCCGGCGCTCAGCGAACTGGACGTCAACGCTGTCGACGGCGCCGGCACGGTCAACGCGATCTATCGGATCGGGAACGACGTTGCGGCACGGTTCCCACTCCGGCCCGCTGAGCCCAATCGAATGCAGCGTCGGCTACGCCGCGAGATGAAGGCATCGGTCGAGTTCCGTCGCGCCTGCCCAGCTGCTGCGCCGGAGCCGATCTACGTTGGAGATCCGGGACACGGCTATCCACTGCCGTGGGCAGCACAAACGTGGGTTCCTGGAACGACGGCGACGCCGACATGCTGCCAGAACTCGATCGATCTGGCCGACGATCTGGCGCAGATGCTGCGACTGCTTCGCGACGCGGATACGCGCGGTCGTCGCTTCCGGGGCAAGGGCCGTGGCGGGCTACTCAGCGACCATGACGCCTGGGTCGAGCACTGCATCCAGCGCAGCGAGGGCCTGCTCGACACCAGTTGGATGCGCAGCGCGTGGCAGCAGTTTCGGCTGTTGCCGGTCGGCGAGCCTGACGTGATGTGCCATGGCGACTTGATCCCGTCGAACGTGCTTGTCGCCGACGGTCGACTCACGGGGATCCTGGACACTGGTGGCTTCCAGGCCGCGGATCCCTCGCTGGACCTCGTGAGCGCGTGGCACCTGCTCGACGACGAACCACGCGAGCATCTCCGGCAGAGTCTTGGGTGTGGGGAACTCGAGTGGGAGCGAGGGAAGGCGTGGGCGTTCCAACAGGCGGCGGGCGCCTACTGGTACTACCGGATGTCGAACCCCTCGATGGCAGGGATGGGCAGGACGACTCTCGAACGACTTGCCGCGTACAGCTGAGGGCCCATGCGGACAAGCGAGTGAGTCTGCTGAGCCCCAGCCCGCCGCTTCCGCCGATCGATGCGCCGTTCTCTGGCGTCGCTCTGCACCCGCGACCAGTTGATCGGGACGAGCGATATCGAGTGGCTGCCGCTGGTCGCGCTCCGGTGTTGGACTTGACTGGCGGGCAGAACGCGGTCTGACGTCCTGCTACCCGCTGTGCCTCATCACTCCGCCGCTGAACAGACCCATGCTCTTGTGATGGGATGTGCTGGTGGGCCCCTTCGATGTGCTGCTCGACGATGAGCGATCCCAGTTGGACACCTTCATTGACGAGTACCGCATCACCCTGGAGCACACGCTCGACGATCTGACCGATGAGCAGGCCCGTCGTCGATTGGTTGCGTCGGCGACCACGCCGCTCGGTCTGATCAAACACGTGACCTGGATGCAGCGAGTCTGGTTTGAGGAGTGCGTCGGGGGAACGCCCCGTCGCGAGCTTGGCCTCGTCGCAAGCCCCGACGAGTCCTTCCAACTCCGTGACGACGACAGCGTTGAAAGCGTGGTGAGGGCATATCGCTCAGCGTGCGACACCGCTCGTGTTGCCGTCGTTCACCTGTCGCTCGATGATGTGGTGACAGGGCATCGTTCGGGACCCCGCACCTTGCGATGGGTCTACCTGCAGGTGTTCCGGGAGCTGGCCCACCACTGCGATCACGCTGACATCCTCCGAGAACAGATCCTCGCGGAGCGCGGCTGAGTCCCCTGCGCCCCGCCCAGCCAAACCCGGATCGGCCAATCCAGACGCGCCGATAGGCCGCCAGGTCGAGCCGCCGCGGGCCCGTGTTATCGAGCGGCTGATCTGTGCGGCTGCTGGCTGTCGGTCGCCCGCTTCGAGGCGGTCGTTGCGACCCAGGCGAGAACAACTGTCGGGACGAAGAAGATCCCGACCGACATCAGACCCAGGAGCGTGCCGACGGTCAGTGAGGCTGCTGCGATGAATGTCGACCGAGCGGACCCGACAATCACAGACAGGAGGGCGATCAGGGCCGGTATCGCAAGGATGAACAGCACGGCTCGTCCCTCGGTCGAGACGAGCGATGTATGACTCGACGTGCAAGAGGAAACACCCGTCGATGTGCTGGAGCACGATGAGGTCGACCCCAGCGGTGCGAATGCCACGGCCGCGCCTGTCATCGCAGCGGCTCCCAGGGTGGCGAGACGCCAGTGCTGAACATCCACATCAGCGACAACGCCTGCGTGCCCTACTTCCTTCCGATCGGCCTTCGGGGGAGAGCGATTCGCCCAGCGCAGACCGTTCAGGCGAGGTCATGACGTCGGCCGAGACCGCTCGCCCAAGCGGCCATCTGGTTTACTCCCACCCCGTGACCGATCGGCACCTCGCGCAGTGCAACGTCGGACGACTCGTGGCACCGACCGATGCTCCCGAGGTGGCCGAGTTCATGGCAGCGCTTGGGCCCATCAACGCGCTGGCCGAGGCGACGCCCGGGTTCGTGTGGCGGCTGGCCGATGAAGGGGGTGAGGGCGCGACGGGCGTGGACACCGGCGTCGACGACGAACGCTTCATCGTGAATCTGTCGGTCTGGAAGGACCTCGCGTCACTCCAGCACTTCGTGACCCGGTCGGGGCATAGCGCCTATCTGCGTCGGCGGAGGGAGTGGTTCGAGAAGCCTGGCGGCCCGGTAAGTGTCTGCTGGTGGATCTCTGTGGGCCACGTGCCCACGGTGGCGGAGGCGATGGCCCGCATCGAGCAACTCCGCGAGGAGGGACCGAGCGACGAGGTCTTCCCCTTCCGGGCTGCCGGCTGAATCCGTCTCAGCTCTCGGTCGGCCAATCCACGGGTACGGGTTCGGGTCGTTCCAGTCGAGCATTCCGGTCGACGGTCCGCTTGCTTCAGGTCGCCACCCCCGAACGCCGGGCACGCGACGCTCTCGCTGCAGCCAAGGTGACCCCGGATGTCGCGCGGATCGTCCCCCGATACGCGATGCCGTTCTCCAGTAGCACGCACAGCCCCGAGGACGGGGTTATGGGCTGCTGATATCTGGCGTCCGCCGCCGGTACCTGGCTGTCAGGGTGGACAGGCTGATCGCTTCCCTTTCAGCCGCCAGTGACTGCGGCGACGATGGGGCGAGTGTCCGCCAACGCTTGAGGACGGATGACGTATCGACTGATGCCCAGGACATCCTTGGCGTGGTTGAGCTTGCTCGCGATCTCATCGACTGTGCCGAGCCAGACGAACGGCGTATCGAGCAAGTCATCGACGGACGTGCCGGGGATGTGTTCGGTCATCTGCTGAGCGGCGGCCGTTGCGTCGTCCGTCACGACGACCGCTTGGACGAGCGCCTCGATCTCAGGACAGGCCCGCTCGTCAGCGGCCACCGATCTGATGGTCTCGATGGTCCGTCGGATCGCTTCTCTGCTCCAATCGACCTCGTGATGGTGACCGTCGGCGAGAGTCCTGCCGAGGCCGGTGATCCCCACGATGTCGGCGTTTCGTGCGGCGAAGCGAAGCACCCGACTGCCGTTGCCCCCCACCAGCAGCGGGATGGGGCTCCGCACGGGCCTCGGATCGTCCAGAACTGCATCGACGAGCCTCAAATGCGCGCCGTCGTATGAGATCGGCCCGCCAGCGAGCAGGGCCGAGGTCGCCTCCACTAGCTCGACCATGCGCGCGACCCGGTCACGCGCTGACGGGAACGACCTGCCCGACGACGTCCACTCCTGCGGTGTATGGCCGGCACCCACCCCGACAATGGCCCGTCCGTCGGACACGAGGTCCAGGGTGGACACGGCATTGGCGAGAGCGAGCGGCTCCCAAAGCCCAGCGTTGACGACGCACGTTCCCAGCTCGATCCGCTCGGTGACAGCGGCGGCCGCGGCGAGGGCTACAAACGGGGAAGGAGAGGTCCCCGGATGATCGGCGGCGTAGAGCGCGTGGTAGCCGCCATCTTCAACACTCCGGGCGAGTTCTAGCCAGGACGATCGGTTGCTGGGACCCGCCTGGACCGACACACGCACGCTCATGTGGCCCATTGCACCACGCCAACGGGCCACCCGTATCCGTACTTCACCGACGCCGCCACCCTTCGTCGGCTCCGAGCGAATCCTTCTCGGGTACGGCACGATGGGCCGCATGACGGATCGAGCTACCGAGGATGCGTGGGCTCCGCTCGCAATACGCTTCGTCGATGACCACTACAGCTCGCTGCGTGGTCGCGTTCGCACCCATGTCATCAACGAGCATCTCCGACAGCACCTGGAAGCCGCACCGCAGCGTGTGGTCGACATCGGGGGCGGGGCTGGAAACCAGAGCGTGCCACTCGCCCGAGCCGGTCACGACGTGACAATCGTCGATCCGTCGGCCGCCATGCTCGAGCGCGCCGCAGCGCGTCTGGCCGACGAAGCCGATGAGGTCGCGGCGCGGGTGAGGCTGGTCCAAGCCAGCGGCGAGGCCGCAAACACAACGCTGGATGGAGCGACCTTCGACGTCGTCTTGTGCCACGGGGTGCTGATGTATCTCGAGGATCCAGAGCCACTCATCGACTCACTGTGCACGCTCGCGGCGCCATCGGGTCTGCTCTCGATCGTGGCCAAGAACGTCGAAGTGATGGCGCTACGTCACGCCCACGAAGGCGACTGGGCCGCAGCCCTCGCCGCCTTCGACAGCGACCGGCAGGTGAACGGACTCGGAGTCGACACCCGCGGCGACCGCATCGAACACCTCTCCTCGCTGATCGCCCAACGAGGCATCGCACCCATCGCGTGGTACGGCGTGCGTCTCTTCACCGACGGCTGGACATCCGACCGAGCCGCCAGCGACCCTGAAGACCTGGTCCTCCAAGCGGAGCTGATGGCAAGCCAAAGAGATCCGTACCGACAGCTCAGCAGACTGTTCCATTTGATCGGACGTCGGCCTGCCTGACTGCCCCACAACGCTGATTCGGCGGAGCATTGATCGCGTTGGACCATCCCCCAAGATCGCCGTGATGCGTCCTCGAATATGCGCCGATAGCTGGTGGGCTCGGGACGTTCGGGGACGCGATTAGGTGGCAATCGATATGAGCGGGCCTACCGGCACCTTCGGGGCGGCGCACCAGCGCCGCACCGAACGAGAGGATCCTCTCGTTGGGTATCGCTGGTACCCCGTCGGCGAGGATCCTCTCGTTCGGTAGACCCTGCTCCGTCGCGCCGTCGGCGAGGACCCTCTCGTTCGGTACTCCCGGTGCCCCGTCGGCGAGGATCCTCTCGTTCGGTCCCAAGGCCGACTGGCGGAGACGCATATTCCTGTGCTGCGTATTCCTGTGGACAACCTGTCCGTTGCGGTCTGCTCTACGAGGCCCTCCGCCGGCTCTGACGAGCGTTCGGCAGCTGGCCGAGACCGTCCGTTGGACCGCGACCGCGGCGCGCTCGATTGGTCCCCTGCTCGCTCGCTCGGGGGCCCAAGAACGCCTCGTCCCGCCTGGCCTCGCGACACGCCCGGGTTGGCGCTCGTGGCGAGCGGGCAACCGGATCGGGATCACGTCCCTCCTCGCTGATGCGGCGCTGGCAGGAGGGCGGTTGCATTCCGCCCATCGGCCGGCGCGTGCTGGTCCCCAAAGCAGGCCTCGAGCCGGCGATCTGGACGCAAGATTCGTTCATCCGATGCGAGTCGGCACGACGATGTCCAGGTCAACGCACATGGGGAAGGCGTCGCACCCATCCACCGATCGGGGCGTAGGGCGTGTAAACATGCAGCTCAACGCCGCGATCACGGTGCACCCGAGAACATGCATCAGATGGAATATGCGGCGTTTCGCCCCGATCGCCGGTTCGAGGGCACTGCCGGGAGCGCCGGACCGTCACAGAATCCCGTGCCTTTGACCGCTTCGCACGGCCATCGCGCCCCGTCGTCGAGGCAGGTCGTTAGACAACTCGTTAGACGCCGCCTCGGTCGATCGCCCACTCCGCCGCGTTTGACCTGGCCAGCGCCTTGCGCCCGGCGCTCGGGCTGACCTCGTCCGGCCGCCAACCCGAAGGTCGCCTCAGGACCGATCGGAGGGCTCTGACCAGGGAGAACGTGTTCGGCGGGCCCAAGCCGGCGCAGAACCCGAAGGTCGCTCCGTGAATGGCGAAGGGCCCTCTCATCCGTTAGAAGTCTCGGCCACCACGCCGTAGCGGTGACGCTCGAGATACCGGTCGATCGAGGCCTCGTCGAAGTACACGAGACCATCCCGCCCGGGGCCGCCATCGAGGTGGCCCTCGAAGAGCATCATGTAGACGTCGCGGCCGCGGATCCCGAGACGCGCGGCGCCTGAGGCGAGCGGATCCCGGCTCTGCGCTCATCGTCGCTTCTCGCAGTCGCAACGGCGACGTCCAGCACCTCCAACAGCTCGCCTGCCTCGGCGAGCGTCAGCTCTATCCGTTCCGGCAGCCGGACGTACGGCTCGTCAGACGACACATGCGGACGGTAGCTGGACGCCAGAGAGCCAGATCCTTGGCGTCGTTATGCGGATCGCCCGCATGACAACGATTTGCGGGCGCCTGCAGCGGGGTGGGTGTCGGTTGCGACCGTGGCCGTCCGCTCCACCACGGGTCAGAGGTCGACGCCGTCCACCTAACGTGGCGGAGGTGAGCGAACAGGAACGACGTGACTTCGTGGCACCACGGTCGAGCGGAGAGTCCAACGGCATCGACCTTGCGTCTCTCGACCCGGCGGACCCAGACGAACGGCGGATCCTCATCCTCGCCGAACACCCCGATCTCGCAGCAGCTATCGACGCCGGGCGTTCAGAGATCCACATCGACGGCCAGACGATGAGCCCGGCGATGCACATCTCGATGCACGAGATCGTCGCGAATCAGCTCTGGGATGAGGATCCACCTGAGGTATGGGAAACCGCGCGGCGGTTGATCGGTGCCGGCTATGACCGACACGAGATCCTGCACATGCTCGCGTCCGTGGCCAGCGCCGGCGTGTACGCGGCGCTCGTCGAGGCTCGACCGCATGATCTCGACAAGACCCGAGCTGCTCTCAAAGCTCTGCCGGAGTCGTGGGAACGCGAGCGAGCCGAGATCCCCGAGCAGCGTCACATGAACCGAGCCGAGCGTCGGGCTGCCCAGCGAAGGAAGCGTCACTGAGCTCTGGGGCTTACCGCGTCCGCCGGCCCACCCGCGGCCGGCGCGCCGCCACCGCTCGGGGATCATGCGGCGCGTCTGGTATCTGGGAGCCGCCCATCTCGGCGGCACCAACTGTCGGCTTTGGCCCGCCCAACGGCAACGGTGCGCTGCCCATTCCTTCTTCGGTCTCGTTCAGGCCGCGGTGTCCTTGCCGAGGTGGATGGGCACGCTTCGTCCTTCGTCCTCGAATACGGCGACGAGTTCGAGACGGGCACCGAGCGCTTCGAGGTACTGGCGCAGTGTCGAGACACGGACGTCCTCGGAGTGCTCGAGCTTCGAGATCGCACCCTGGGTGACCTCCAACCGTCCTGCGAGTTCGGCCTGGCTCACGGCCTCGGCGTGGCGGAGCTCCCACAGTCGGATCTCCTCGAGGGTCTCGGCCCGCTTGGTGGCCAGTCGCTCGGCCGCTCCGGGGCGGGCGTCGACGTCCTTGCGGAGTTCGGAGAACCTGGTTCGTCCCATCAGATCAGTCCTTCATCCTTCAGTTCCTCGAGGTAGTCGTCGTAGAGGTCGTCGGCGAGAGGAACCGCCCAGTGGTACCAGTCGTTCCACGCTCCGCTCTTGTCGCCACCGAGCAGCAGGATCACCTGTCGGCGAGGGTCGAACATGAACAGCACCCGCAACGCGCCTTCCTTCGCGGCCCGCAGTTCCTTCATGTTGTGGTGACGTGAGGCCTGTATCCGATCGACCACGGGCCGACCGAGATCCGGTCCCCGATCGGCGAGCAGGTCGACGCGATCGGTCACAGATTCCTGCTGATCGGCGGAAAGGTTCTGCCACCACTCCGCGAACTGATCGGTGACCTCGACCTGCCACACCAGCCCAGTATGAGGTATTGCTCATGATGAGTCAAGACTCATGTCCGCTAGAGTCAGTCGCCGTGGCTGATGCGATCGACGAGTTGGTCGAGCGAGTGACGGTCGACGCGTATGGCGACTACGAACAGCTGTCCGCGTTCTGGCAGTGGTTCGGAGACGAGGCCCGGTTCCCGTTCACTGCGACCGTGGTCGGTGCCGAGGTGGAGGTCATGGGCGTGGACTTCCCCGGCGACGAGCGCCGCGGTCTGGTCGCCAACTGCCGGAGAGACGGCGAAGATCATCTCGTGTCGTTGGTCGACGTCGTCCCGACCGGCCCGATGCCGGTGTTGACGCGACAGCTGGTGGATGCCTACCGACGATGGTCGGGCGTCGCCCCACTGCCCGGCCCGCGACGGAGTGCCGGCAGCGGGTGGCGGTACCGAAGCCTGTCGTCGGTGGACATCGAGGTGCCCGAGCCGCTGGACCTGCACGAGCGAGGCGTATGGGACCCGGCCGAGGAGTACTGGGGCGAACCGGGTGACGAGCTGCATCCGCTGTGGCAGGAGGTGATCGACGCCGGCCCACGACCAGCCTTCGAAATGGACCAGATCATCCCCGGCGTCGCCGCCGACGACTGGGACAGCGACCCGATCGTCGATGCCGCCGAGTTGCATCGGGCCGGTGAGCATCGCCGGGCTCGCGACCTGCTCGAAGGCTTGCTTGCGCAAGATCCGCGCTGTGTCGATGCTTGGGGGCATCTCGGGCTGATCGCGTTCGACACGCGGGGTCCGGGCCCGGCCCGCGGTTTCTACGAGAGCGGGATCGCGGTCGCCGAGGCGTCGCTGCCCGATGGCTTCGGGGGCGTGCTGGGGTGGGGATGGATCGACAACCGTCCCTTCCTGCGCTGTCTCCACGGTCTCGGACTGTGCGCATGGCGCCAGCGCGCCTGGGATGATGCCGACGCTGCATTCGTCGCCCGGCTGTGGCTCGACCCTGGGTTCGAGCGCCCCGCTCGCGTGTCTCGAACAGGTCCGCCACCGGAACCGATGGAGCCGCTGATGACCGGCCAGGAGCGACGACCGCCGATCTTCGGGGCCGAGCCGTGGACGACGGCCGCGGGGGTCGAGTGGTCTCACTTCGACTGCTGGTTCGCGCTCGTGATCACGACCGACTTCGACGGCGATCCCGACGCGCTCCGCACCCAGCTCGAGACCACACTCCGTTCGTCATTGCACCGACGCGACGACACGCGGGCCAAGTTGAGCCACCTTGCCGACCTTCGCGCCCGTCTCGACGCGGTGGGGCTGGACTTCGAGGATCTGGCCGAGGTCGAGGAGCCGGACAAGCGGGTGTTGAGCAAGGCGCGTCGCAAGGTCATCGAACAAGCGCTCGAGGGTCGGGCGATGACCGAGGCCATGCGCAACACCCCAGCCCACCGTCTCGAACAACGAGCCCGGTACGGGTACTGGGAGAAGTTCCCGACCAACCCCGACCGCTTCTACGAACGCCTCACCGGCCGACGGAACAACACCTTCGACCCCAAGGGCCGTTCGTTCGACATGACTCGCCGTCTACGGGACCGACTCGACAAGCTCGACGGCCCCCGCCGCACGCTGCCCGACCGTCTCGCTCTGTACCGGGCGTTCCACACCGTGGGCCTCGAGCTCGCCCACCGGGGCGACGACTCCCACGGGGTCATCGGCGAGCTGCGCCTCGAGGCGTTCAAGACCTACCTGGCCATCGACTGGGCCACGGCCGGCATCGAGCCGGCCGACTACTGGCGGGACCTGTGCGAACTCCTGGTCTGCGAGACCCACGCCCTCACCTACGAAGACGACACCCTGCCGTTCCGGCGCGTCCCGGCCGGACAAGCCAACCTCGTCGAGACCATCCTCCTCACCCTCGAAGCGGAGTATCGAGCACGCCACTCGACGGCCGCGTCGATCAGGCGATTCCGAGTCGCCATGTCGACGCCATCGATGACATCGAGGAGCCCGGCCATGATCGCGGCCGCTGACCGAGCATCGACGTCGCTGGTGCGCTCGAACAGCGCACCGACCTGCGCCGGGTCGTCTGCAACGAGTCGGGCCGCCGCCCATCGCCGAAGCGGAGGATGCACCTGTCGCGCCACGCATGCACCCTCGCCGTCATTCGGCTCATCGTCATCGCCGCCGTCGAACGCATCGTCATCGATCGCGATGAGGGCCTCCTCATCGCCGAACCAGTCCTCGGGGACCACCCAGTACAGGACCCGGTCAGCAGCGAGGAACGCTTCTGCCAGCTCGTCCAGATCCTCCGCGTCGACGCAGCCAGAGTCTTCGATGCGTCGGACCAGCTGAGACAGGCCGTTGCGCCACCGTGGATCGGTCAGCAACAAGAACGCTGTCGTGAACACCTCGTCGGGTTCGTTCTCGGCGATCCGGCGCAGCAGCCACAGGGGCTCCATCGTGTCGGTGCTGCGCCGGACCGGGCGCGAGAGCACGAGCACCCGATGCAGTGCGTCCGCGGTGGGCGCCGACCCCAGGTCCAGCAGCTCGCGCAACCCGTCGTTCGGATCGATCCACGACGTCACCGTTTCACCCCCAGAAGATCCCCGACCGGTCTGCGTCGACCGCGGCCAGCAGGTCGTCCACGTCGGAGGTTGGTGGGAACGGGTCGTAGCGATGGAACTTCAGGTTCCGGTCTCGCCAGTACGTCGACCACTCCCGCCGTGCCTTCACGTAGTGGAACCGCACGATCGGGAACCGGGCCCACTCGCCGTCGGGGCCGGCCCGCCATGGCACCCGACACTCCATCACCGTGAGACGCCGATCTGCGACGTCCAGCTCGTACCGAACCTGATCCCGCGCTCGTTCTGGCCAGCGAGTCGTTGCGGGTCCCCACCCAGCGGCGAGCCCTCGCGACATCGATCTCGGGAAGCACATCCCCACCGTAGGAGAACGTCCCGGCCGACCAGAACCACGGCCCCGCCCCCGACCCGAACGGGGCGGCCACGGCGAGACGCTCGCGATGTGGCATCGCTGCCGATGGACGCGAGCTTCCCCCGAGTCCGTGTCGCTGCGAGCGCCCGCTCCAACCTGGGCTTTCGCGTCTCTGCATCCGAGCAGGCAGCCGCGTAAGGGAGTCGTCTACCGATTGTTCCCCCGGGTTCCGAACGTCGGGACCCGAACTCGGAGGAGGAACAACATGGGATACCTACGTCGTCGCGGCGACCGCTACTACGCCGTCATCTACGAAGGACTCGACCCCGTCACCGGTAAGGAGATCCGACGCTGGCATCCCGCCGGCGCCGACCTGGCCGAGGCCGAACGTCTCGTCGCGAAGCTCTCTGCCGCCGAAGCAACCAAGGTCGGTGCGGTGCGGTCACTGACCTTCGGCGCGTACCTGACCAGCCAGTGGCTACCAGCCAAGAAGCTGCACCTCGCGACCAGCACGTACCGGGGCTACGAACGCAACACGCAGCTCCACGTCCTGCCGACCCTCGGACAGGTGCCGATCCGGCGGGTGCGCTACCAGCAGATCGAATCGCTCTACGACGCCCTCCTCCACCCCAAGACAGGACGAGGGCTATCACCCAAGACCGTGTACGAGATCCACCTCATCATCAGGGGTGCACTCGCCGACGCCTGCCGGCGCGGTCTGGTCACCCGCAACGTTGCAGTGCTGGCTCGGGCTCCCAAGCAACGGCACCTCCAGAAGATCGAAGGCGCCTCATTGACCGATGAAGAGCTACGCCAGCTCCTGCGCACGGCCGCTGGGCATCGACTGTTCCCGCTGTTCTGGCTCACCGCGATGACCGGGATGCGCCGCAACGAGGTGATCGGCCTCAAGTGGCCCGACATCGACGTCAAGAAGCGGAGGCTCCACCTCAACCGAGGGCTCGTCGCGGTCGGCTACGAGGTCCATGAGACCCGTGGCAAGACCAAGACCGCACGTCGGTCGATCGATCTCGACGACACCACGCTCACCCTGCTCGATGGATGGCGTGCTCACCAGGCCGGCGAGTTCGCTGCAGTCGGCATCGAGAATCCCGAGCAGTGGGTCTTCACCACAGGCGACGGCGGACCCGTCCACCCACACGCCGTCTACGAAGCGTTTCGGCGGATCGTTGCGAACGCCGGCGTCCCCACCATCAGGTTCCATGACTTGCGGCACACGCATGGGAGCTTGCTGATCCAGGACGGGATCCACGTGAAGGTGGTCAGCGAACGCCTCGGCCACGCCAACATCGCCTTCACCATGCAGACCTACCAGCACCTGCTTCCAGGCATGCAGGAAGACGCAGCCGCGTCGGCCGAACGGCTCGCCAAGCCCGTTCCCCCGACCGAATCCGCCTCGGGGGAACGCCGGGGGAAGCCTCGGAGGAAGAGCGCCTGAACCGGGGGAGCGCCCTGTGAACGACGAAGGCCCAGGTCGCTGACCTGGGCCTTCACTCACAAGTTGGTGGCGGGGGGAGGATTTGAACCTCCGACCTTCGGGTTATGAGCCCGACGAGCTACCAGACTGCTCCACCCCGCGGCGGATGGATGAATGTATCGCCGGCCCGGCCGCTCCGACAACCCCGCCGACTCACTCGTCGAGGTAGTCGTCGAGAAAGGCGTCGAGGGCGGCCTCGTCGTCCAGGTCGATGCCGGCGGCGACGGCCTCCTCGAGGATCGCCACCCGTGCGCCGCGCTCCTCCGCCCCAGCGTCGGTGGTGGCGGCGTCGAGGACGCCGACCGCATCGGCCACGTACCGGTCGCCCCAGCCCTGCTCGGCGTGGGCCCAGGGGACGAAGTCGCGCAGGACGTCGGGGAAGGTGGCGATCTCGTCCGGTCCGTGCAACGAGAGGGGGAGCCAGCCCACCGCGACCAGATGGGTGACGACGGGCGACCAGCGGAGCGGGTCACCGCCGAGGGTGTCGGTCACGAACTCGACCGCATCGAGCAGCACCTCCCGGTGGGAGCCGTGGCCGGCGCCGGTCGGGCTGGCGAGGAAGCGGTCGACCACGGCGGCCTGCTCTTCCTCGGTAGCGACGGCACCGGGCTCCAGGGCCGACCCGCCCGGTGGCAGCTTGGCCACGTAGTGCTCCACGATGGTGAACAGCGAGGCGAACTGATCGGCCACCGGCGCCAGCTCGCCCACCTCGAACACCTTGTCGATCGCCTCGTCGATGGTGGCCGCCGCGGTCGCGGCATCGATGGGGCTCACGGCCATGCCGGGCTCGTCGGCCGACATGCGCAGGAACGCCTCGGCGTCGTCGTGGACCAGCAGGTCCTTGGCCATGCCGTCGAGGTTGCCGTCGACGTAGACGGCGATCACGTGATCCTTGTCCGCGGCCGGATGCCGGGCCGTGATCACCACGTCGTACCCGTCGCCGAGATCGTGCGTCACCACGTGGGTCCCGGTGATCTCGGCCTGCCCCACCGACCACGCCCAGGCCGGACTCGACGGCAGCGAGCTGGCGACCAGGCGTTCGTGCAGCGGCCACTGGAGGTAGCCGAGGCCGAAGGCGTCGACCACCCAGCAGAAGTCGACCAGCACCCGGGGCGGTTGGGCGTCGAGGTGGTGGAGGCAGACCTCGACGAGCCCGTTGAGCAGCTCCTCGTGATCGGGCTCTCCCGGCTCGAGGTCCCCAGGAGCGCCGGCACCGAGCTCGGCCAGGAACTGCGAGATGCGCAGCTCGATGTCGAGCGGCGGGGCATCGCCGATGTCGACGAAGTCGGCCAACGCCGGGATGATGCCGTCGAGCGGCGGTAGGCCCGGCTCGTCGTCGGGCCAGACCTGGGGTACCGGCCGAGCCGGCTGACCTCGTCTCGGCGTGCGTCCGTTGGTTCCGGCCATCGGCCCGAGGCTAGGGGCGCATCACACCCTTGACGCCACCGCGTCCACCTGCGAACCTCGATGGCCACTGGCGGCACATCCCGCCTTCCGGCCCCCGGGCCGCTCGCCGTCGCCGAGACGACGGCCGCACCTCGTTCCCGGAAGGCCATCCCATGTCCCGCACGTTCCGCCGCGACGCCGTCGCCGCCGACGCGTTCGTCCACCTCGTCGCCGATCAGCTCATCGCCGATCTCCGCGCCGACGCCCTCGACCCCAGCCTCGTCCACGTCACCGACGACGGTTGCGACCGGCTCGAAATCGGCGTGAAACCACTCGAGCGTCACCACCCCACCGAACTGCTCGTCGGTTTCACCGCCCCGGCCGACTGGCACGCTCTGGGCATGGCCACCCGTGGCTGGGCCTACCGCATCGCCGACCGTGGCACCCCCACCCGCCGGCGGGCCCGGGTGCTGGTGGTGACCCTGGTGTCCCGCACCGGCGAGTTGGCCCAGCGCACCCACGTCCACGATGACACCGACATCGCCACCGCCCTCGGCGCCGCCCCGGACGACACGGTCGGTGAGCAGGTCGACCTGCTGCGCCTCGCCCTCGGCCTGTCGACCCCCGAACCCCCATGCGGCACCGACGTGTTCTGGGCCATCGAGTGGCTCAGCGCCGTGCTCGGCACCGACCGCGCCGAATTCGTCGACTGGGGCGACGTGGCCGACTGCCATCCCGCCATGTCCATGGCCCGGCCTCCGGACCGCGAGGATTGGGTGGATCCGGTGTTCGACGGCGTCGACTGGACCGAGATCGTGCGCGCCTTCACCAACGTCTTCTCGTGGAGGCAGCTGCGCGTCCTGGTGGCCGAGGACCGCTTCGCGGTGCCCGAGCTGATCCCGTCCGACGCCGCATGGTTCGACGACGGCGCCTTCGCTCGGTTCCTGCTCAGCCGCTGCCCACCACTCGGCATGCTGCGCGACCACGTCGGCCACCACCTACCGGGGCCGCTGGCCGATCGCCTGTCCGGTGTACTCGACGAGCTCGGTGTCCCCGCTTCCTCGTGGCCCGACACCAGCGAGGCCGCTTGAAGGTAGTTGCAGGTGCAAGTGGTTGACGATCGTCATATGGTGGGGGCATGGCTGCGACACCACGCGACGCGAACCCGACTCCGACCCAGCCGGCCTGGCACGGCATCAACCACCTCGCCCTGGTCACCGACGACATGGACGCCACCGTTCGCTTCTGGCACGGCGTGCTCGGAGCCGAGATCGTCGCCACCGTCGGCAACCAGCACTTCAAGCACTACTTCTTCCGGGTCGGCACCCGCCAGACCGTGGCCTTCTTCGAGTACACGGGCCAGCAGCTGGAGACCTTCGCCAAGCCGGCGGGCATCCCCTACCCACCCGGCGCCAGCCAGTTCGACCACCTGTCGCTCGACCTGCCCGACGAGGCCGCGCTCGAGGACCTGCAGCGCCGCCTCAAGGAGCACGACTGCGAGGTCACCGACGTGGTCGACCACGGCTTCATCCGGTCGATCTACTTCAACGACCCCACCGGCATCGCCCTCGAGGCCAGCTACTGGACGATGCCGTTGGAGCGCGGCGAGGGTGCCGTCGACTACGCCGACACCGGCTGGTTCGGCGATCCCGATCCGGTCCCGGCGCTGCGGGAGATCATCGACGGCGGCGCGGTGGCCTCCACCCCGTCGACCCGCCTCGTCGACGAGGTCATCACGCCGGCGCCGTGACCGACGGCCCACTCATCCGGGCGGGAGGTGCGGCCGGAGTGGGGCGAAGAGGCTCTCGGCCTTGCTGAGGTCCGGATAGCCGGCGACCCGATCGGGGTCGATCAGCATCCGCTCCAGTTGGAAGGCACCGTCCGTGCCCTGGAACGCGATCCGATCCACCGCGATCAGCCGGCCACCGCGGAACTGCAGCAGCTGCATCTGGTAGGGCAGATCCGTCTCGGTCAACAGCGCTCCCATGCCGGTCGCACCGGCGCTGCCGGCCACGACCACGACCGAACCGTCCTGGTAGCTGATGTCGGGATGGTGGATGTGGCCGGCCAGGCCCACGTCGAACTGGCCCATCGAGGCGTCGAGCTGCTCCGGATTGTGGACGGCCACGACATCGGGGTGCTGGACGCGGATGAGCTTGCGGAGCCGTTCGCCGGCGGCCGCCAGGTTGTCCCGGTAGCGCTGGTTCGACACGTCGTTGTCGGCGGTGAACGTCGGATCGCCGAGACCGAGGATCTTGACATCACCGATCTCGACCACGCCGGGGTCGAGCACCTCGACGCCGGCCGCGCCCAGCGCCTGGCGCATGGCGCGTGAGTCGTGGTTGCCGGGGACGACGTAGTACGGCACGTCGATCTTGGCGATGCGGTCGACGATGACCCCCTCGATGGAGGCCCCGAAGCTGGTGACATCACCGGTGTCGACGATGGCGTCGACCCCGAACTGCTTCGCGGTGTCCTCGACCAGTTGGATGCCCACCGGGTTGGAGTGCAGGTCGGAGACGTGGAGGATGACGGTGTCGGCCGACGCCGTCGGGCTGTCGCCCTCGACGGAGCGGTAGAGGTCGACCACGCGGTCCGACAGCGCCTGGAGCCGACCCTCGACCACGCTCACGTCGTCGATGTGGCGCTGCACGGTGGCGATGACGTCCGGCGCGGCGGCGAGGGCACCCTCGAACTGGGGCTGGTCGAACGAGTCGGGATCGAACGTGATGGCCATGACCGTGCCGGCCACGGCCACGAAGCCGACCGAAGCGGCCACGGTCACCGCCACGTACCGCAGCCGTCGCCGGGGCAGGACGAGCCCGACGAGGAGGCCGGCGAGCACGGCGGCCACCAGCGTGTGTCGACCCAATCGCCACAGCAGCGGCCGGAGGTCGTGTTCGACCTGGCCTCGGAGCGTACCGACCGGATCCTGCTGGCTGACCACTGTCCCGGCCTGGTCGAAGTCGATCCGATCCACGCGGGCGTCGAACCCGAGCGGCCCGCGGTGGCTGTCGATCCGGAGCAGGCCGAGCGGCGGGAGATCGATGGCGGTGTCGCCCGCCCGCAACGAAGGATCGATGGTGAGCGTTCCCGGGCCGACGGTGCCGGACACCGGCGGCTGCAACGCGAACGACGCCGCACCCGCCCCGGCCCCGAGCACCACCAGGGCAAACAGCAGGGCGGCTCGGCGGCGGTGGCGGCGCGCGAAGGCGCGGAGACGCAACATCACCGTTCCTCTGTACCCGTTCACGACCCGCACGACATGTCTCGAGCTCCAGGACCCGCCCCGGAGATCCACCACCGACGCACCCCCACGATCCTACGGTGGTGACCATGGCTTGGTTCCGCCGCACACGACATGCCCCTGCTGCCCCGGAACCCGAGGCGGCCGAGGAGCGCTGGCTCCCGGTGCCGGTGGCCACGGCTCCCGCCCTGGCCCGCACCGAGCGGGCGCTGCAGATGCTGGCGGCCCAGTCGTCCCAGCTCCACGCCAGCCTCGTGCACCTCGAGCACCGTGTCGATGCCCTTGCCGACTCGCTCGTCGACCAGCTCGAGCGCCCGTCCTACGACGACGTGCTCGCGGCGCGGCTCCACTCGGCCAAGGTCGCCGGTGAGCTCGCTCGCCTGGAGGTCAACATCGCGGCCCGGCTCGAAGGAGTCCGTGAGGACATCCGGACGCTGCGGGGCGATCCGCGGGTGGACCTCGACCTGCGAGACCTCACCCCGTCGGATACGGGCTGGTCGTTGCGCGCCGGCTGACCGGGACGCCTCGACCGCTACGCCTCCTCGGGCGAGGTCGTGGTGGTGGTCGAACCCGGCGACGTGGTCGTGGTGGTGTCGCCCGGGGTGGTGGTCGTGGTGGAGGCGAGGAGCGACAGGGCGGCATCGACCTTGGCCTGTGCTGCCTTCGTCTTCTCCTGGTAGGTGCCGAGGTCGCCGGCCTTGAGTGCGGCGTCGGCGTCGTTGGCGAGCGCCACGGCCTGTTCGAGCAACCGGGCCGCCCGCTCGTTGACGGTGCCCGTGTCCGTCGGGTGGGCTCCCGGGAACCGTGGTCGTGGTCGGCGCGCCCGGTTCGGTGACGACCTCCTCGATCGAGGGCACCTCCCCGACCAGTGAGGTGAGCGCCTCGGCCAGCGTGTCGCCCACCGCCACGTTGGACTCGAAGAACGCGATGACCTTCTTCAACTCGGGGATCTCGACCTGTTGCGACTCGACGTACATCGGTCGCACGTAGATGAGCGAGTTGTCGACCGGGACCAGGATGAGGTTGCCGAACTTGACCGTCGACCCCGAACCGCTCAGCAAGGTCTGCTGCTGGGACACGGTCGTGTCCGACTGCATGGCATCGGCCACGATCGCCGGACCGTCGGGACGGTTCTGTCGTGGCATCACGTAGGTCACGAGCTCGCCGTAGTGGCCGGGGTCCATCCGGGCGACCATGAACGCGGTCAGCTGCTGGTTCTGGTCGCTGGCGCCGAAGGGCACGAAGCTGCGCAACAGCACGAACTCGGCCTGCTTCTCCTCCGGCAACTGGGTCAGCAGGTAGTAGGGGTCGATCCGGGCGCCGCGGGTGGAGACGGTCTCGCCCGCGGCGTTGGTGGTCTGCGTGGCCGGACCGGCCCCCGAGGTGCCGGGGTCGAGGGCCACGTTCCAGGCGTCGTTGTTGTTGTAGAAGGTCGACGCGTTCTGGACGTGGTAGCGGGCCCACATCGTGGTCTGCACCCGGTAGAGGTCCTCCGGGTAGCGCAGGTGCGACACGAGGTCCTTGGGCATGTCGGCGAAATCGGAGAACAGGTCGGGGAACGCCTTGCGCCACGCCTTGATGATCGGGTCCTTGGTGTCGATCACGTAGAAGCTGACCGTGCCGTTGTAGGCGTCGACCACGGCCTTGACCGAGTTGCGGGCGTAGTTGAACCGGCCGTTGAGGCCGCTCCCGGCGGGGAGCCCGGAGTTGTCGGCCCGCTGGGCGTACGGGTAGCGATCGGTGGTGGTGTAGGCGTCGGCGATCCAGTAGATGTCGCCCGCGTCGTTGATGACGGGGTACGGGTCGGCATCGAACTCGAGGAACGGAGCCAGGGTCTTGACCCGTTCCTCCACGTCGCGGATGTAGTGGATCTTCGAGCCCCCCTTGATCAGGCTCGAGATCAGCGGGTTGTAGTCCCCGAAGCGCAGCGAGAAGGCGACCTTGCGGAACAACGACCCGACGCCGACGCCATCGGCGCCGTCGTAGGTGGTGTTCTTGGTGTCGTTGCCCTCCTGGTAGTCCAGCTCGGCCCGATCGGCGCCGGTGATGACGTACCCGCCCAGATCCTCGCCGAAGTAGATCTGCGGGCGCTTCAGCGCCAGGTCGGTGTTCTCGCGCACCGGTACCTGCTGGAGGGCGAACACGGGACGGCCCTGCGGGGTCTTGGTCGTGCCGGAGGCGAGGACGATGCCGTAGCCGTGGGTGTAGATGACGTGCTTCGCCTCCCACGACGCGTTCTCGATGCCGGACGTGCGAAGGTCGCGGGCCGAGAGCACGACCTGGGTGAGCTTGCCGTCGATGGTGTAGCGGTCGACGTCGACGTCGTTGAGCCGGTAGTAGGGAAGGAGCTGCTCGAGCCGCGGGAACGTCTGGCCCAGGATGGTGGGGGACGGATCCCACAGCCGGATGTTGCTGACCGTCTCGGCGTTGTCGGTGAGATCGACCCCCGCGACATCGCGGTTCAGCTGGTAGTCGGTGGTGGTCACGTCGCCCAACCCGATGGCATCGCGGGTGGCGGCGATGTTGCGGTCGATGTAGGCGGTCTCCTTCGACAGCTGGTTGGGGTCGACCTGGAAGCGCTGGATGACCTGGGGATAGATGCCACCAGCCACCACGGCGACCAGGCCCCACAGCCCGACGCCGAGGACGGGCAGCACCCAGCCCCGCCGCCAGATGTTGACGATGAACAGGGCGAAGGAGGCGACCGAGATGAGGATGAGCAGGTTCAGCACCGGCAGCTGGGCCTTGACGTCGGTGTACGACGCCCCGTCGACGAAGCCCCGGGTCGACGTGGTGAGCTCGAAGCGGTCGAGGTAGTAGCCCGCGGCGCGGACGAGGGCGAGCAGACCGAGCAGCACCGAGATGTGCGCCTTGACCTGGGAGGTGACCCGCGGTCCGACCGTGCCCGAGCCGGTGGGCTGGACGCGTATGCCGCCGTTGGCGAAGTGCGCCGCCACGGTGACGACCAGCAGGATCAGCACCGAGGCGAAGGCCCAGTCGGCCACCGACGACAGGAAGGGGAGCTTGAAGATGTAGAAGCCGAGGTCGGTCCCGAACTGGGCGTCGGTCTTGCCCCAATGACCGCCGTTGACGAAGAGGAGCCACGAGCGCCACTCGCCGCTCATGCCGACCCCCGCCACCAGCGCGAGCAGGAACGACAGACCGATGCGGAACAGTCCGGTGCGGTTGCCGATGGCATCGCGGAAGCGGTCGAACACCTCTTGTTCCGGGCCCTGGGGCGGGAACCGGGGGGCGAGGCGGTCGGCGATGTACAGGTTGAGCCAGCACGCCACGAAGAAGACGGCCACGAAGATGGCGGCGAGCGACACCTTGGCGCCCAGCACCCCCGACCAGACGCCCTTGAACCCGAGCGAGTCGAACCACAAGAAGTCGGTGTAGAAGCCGGCGATGCCCCGCAACGACGTGATCAGGACGAACAGGGCGATGGCCGCGACGATGAGAATCGTGCGACCTCGGTTGGAGCCCGAAGGCCGGCGGGCGGCGGGCCGGGGCTTCGGCATGTCAGAGGGAGGGCGCATGAGGCGCTGAGCCTACAGAGGCGGGCTCACCCGGCCATCGCGAGCACCCGGCGGCCGCTTCCCTCGCGTGCGGTTCAAACCTCGACGACGAGCAGGCATCGACAGCCCGGATGGGCCTGGGGGCACTCGTCGCCCGTGGGGAAGGGCTCTCCCTTGGTGACGGCGCCGGCGAGGGCGTTGTCCTGGGCATCGGGGCAGGGGCCCTGGTCGGGGTCGATGGTCCAGCGCAACGTCGCACCCGCCGGTGCGGCACCGTGCTGGCCGCGGGCGTAGGCCGACAGGAGGGCATCGGAGGCGAGGGCGCCGATGTGTTCGACCTTCCACTCGCGGTAGAGGGCGCGGAGTCGTTCGTCGAGCGCGTCGGCGTCGCCGTCGACTTCGGAGGCGCTGCGCTCGATCCGGCGACGGAACGGTTCGACCAGCGCGGTGCCGAGCTCGTCGGCCAGGGCGGCGACATCGACGACGACGCTGGCATCGACCGTGGCGGCGCCGGCCTCGGCCGCCGCCGTCAACTCGACCGCGGCCACCGCGGCGTAGCCGGCGATGTGGACATCGGCTGCGGGCAGCAGGTCGGCGAGGTCGGTTGACTCGGACCGGCGCAACGCGTCGAGGACCACGTTCTGCTCGTCGGCGAGGTGCCGCTTGAGCGCACGGGTCAGCGCCTTGTCGAGCCGGTCGAGCACCGCGGCGCGCTGGGTCCGGGAC
The DNA here is from genome assembly GCA_963747745.1 of uncultured Acidimicrobiaceae bacterium. GTDB lineage: Bacteria > Actinomycetota > Acidimicrobiia > Acidimicrobiales > Salinilacustritrichaceae > Salinilacustrithrix. The sequence goes on along the minus strand of CAVVGJ010000013.1, from coordinate 150,680 downwards.
TCCTCGTCGGCCAGGAGCTCGGCCGGCACGCGTTCGAATCCGGTGCCGTCGTCCGCGTCGTCGGGGGAAGGGGTCTCCTCCGGCGCGGCGTCGGCCGGCTCGGATGTGTCGTCACCCGCCAGCACCTGCTGGGCCCGGGCCACCGACTCGGCCCGGTCGGCACGGATCTTGGCGAAGAGGGCGTCGACGTCGGGTTGCTCGTCGTCGGATCCCGCCTCGGCGTCGACGGCGTCGGACTCCTCGTCGGCCGCTGTGTCCTCGGGCGCTGTCTCCTCCGAGCCGGTCTCCTCCGAGCCAGCGTCCTCGACCGCGCCTCGTCGTCGGCGGGCGCGAGGGTCTCGTCGGGCTCGTCGGCGGCGTCGGCCGTGTCATCGGCTCGGGCGGCGTCGGCTTCGTCGAGCCCGGAGATGACGATGCCGGCAAAGCCGTCGTCGAGGAGCGGATCGTGGCCGGAGGACCCGGTCTCGAGCAGGCCGACCTCGAGCTTGGCGGTGATCTCGTCGATGTTGGCGCGCACCGCGGCGTAGGCGTCGAGGAGCTGGTCGCGGCCGGCGGCGAGCCGCTCGACCTGCGATCGACCCAGATCCCGGCGCCGTTGGAGATCCTCGAGGATGCGGGAGCGGACGTCCTTGGCCTCGGCCAGCATGGCTCGGCCTTGGTCCTTGGCCTCCTCGATGATGCGTTCCTTCTCCTCCCCCGCCTCGCGGCGCAGATCGGCGGCTGCGGCGGTGAGCGCCTCGGCGTCTTCGCGCGCTTCGGCGATGACCCGCTCGGCTTCCTCGGCGGCGTTCTCCCGGACCACGGCGGCGTCGGCCTCGGCTGCGGCCACGGCCGCATCGCGGGCGCCGGCCGCCTCTGCCGACATTGACGGCGGCATCGGACTCGGCCGTGGCGATCAGCTGCGCGGCTTCGGCCGTGGACTCGCGGATGACGCGGGCCGCGGACTCCTCGGCCTTGGTGCGGATGTCGGATGCCGCCTTGCGGGCCGTCGACAGGACGTGGACGGTCTCCTCGCCGACCAACCGGACGAGTTCGTCCTCGGAGATCGACGCCAGATCGGGCGCATCGAAGGGCGAGGACGCCGTGTCGGGTTCGGCCGTCTGGCGGCGGGCGGCCTCCAGGTCGGCCTCGAGCCGGTCGACCAGGGCGTTGGTGGCCGCCACTCGCTCGGCCACCGATTCGAGGAAGTCCTGCACGGCCTTGGCGTCGAATTTCCGCATCGAACCGGGGAACCGGACCCGTCGCAGCTCCGCGGGATCGATGCGCGGATCATCGTCGATCATCGTCCCAACCCTACGTGGTGCCTCTCGTCGATCCGGCGACCCTCATCCGGGGCTGGCGCCGAGGCCGAGCGCGCCGAGGACGTCGTCGAGGATCTGTTCGGTGGGGGTGATGACCGGCGTGAGTATGCCGTTGTCCGGCGGTGGCGGGGGCGGTGTCGTGGGTGGGGTCGTGGTGGTGGGCCCCGACGTCGGCGGCGCCCCGCTGGTTGTGGTGGTCGTGGTGGGCGCGGGCCCGGTGGTGGTCGTGGTGGGTGGCGGCGGGCTCCCGGCGAGCGGTGACTGGCCGATGGCGAGCTCGAGGGTGTCGAGCACCGGGGCCGAGCTGACCCCCTGGTCCGCCGCCACGAGACCCCACGCCGCCCCCTGGTCGCGGAAGGTGAACACCGCGTCCCAGCGTTCGCGGAACGTGCCCTGGCGACCTTCGAGGGCGATGGCCGCACCCACCAGGGTCTCGCCCGGTGGACGATCGTCGAGCAGATCGCCGCTGAACTCGCGCTCGTCGGCCAGGGCGGGGAGCACCGATTCGAAGAAGCTCGCGGAACGGTTCCCGGTGCGGAGGTCGCTGGTGTAGCCCCGCGCCAGGGCCTCGAGCCGCTTCCCGAAGGCGATGGCCTCGCCGAGGTAGCGGCGGTCCCACGGATCGGAGCCGTCGTAGGCCAAGGGCGACGGGGTGGCCGACGGGGTCAGCACCACCTGTCGTAGGCCACGGACCTCCGACAACGCGCCGGCGCCGCTGATCGACGTGCGCCCGGCGTAGGCCGCGGCCAGGGGCACGTCGGCACTGATCTTGACGGCGCCGAGCGCCGATTCGGTCGTGGTGTCGTAGCGGATCGCGGCCGGGAAGCCGCCGGTCACCAGGGCATCGCCTGCCAGCAGCTCGGGCGGCGCATCGACCCGCACGGACGAGTCGGCGCTGGCGGTACCGTCGGCACGCGTCAATCCCGAACGGAGCTCGTAGACCTGCCCGGCGGCCAGCTTCAGCGTGGCCGTGCCCTCGTGCACGTCGACCACCGAGCCGAAATCGAGTGTCGCCGATCCGGTGACCACCTTCGACCCGCCGTCGGGAAGGGTGACGGTGGCCGATCCGTCGACCTCGAGCCGGGCCTGATCGCGGGGCGGTCCGTCGTGACTGCACCCGGCGGCGGCCAGGGCCACCACCGCCAGCGCGCCGACCCAGCGGCGGGGCTGCCACCTCATGGTGCGGCGTCCGGGCCCGGCCCGGGGGTCGCGTCGAGCGGGAACAGCATCTGCACCTCGGTGCCCTTGCCCGGGTCGCTGGTGCACGAGAGCTCACCGCCGTGGGCCCGGACGATGCGTTTCACGAGGGCGAGACCGAGACCGAGACCACCGAAGCGGCGGGTGGCGGATCCGTCGGCCTGGGAGAAATCGTCGAAGATCGCCTCGCGACGGTCGGGGTCGATCCCGACACCGCGGTCCTCGACCGAGAGCACGAGGCGGGGGCCGTGACCGTTCTCGTGGACCGCCGCCGACACCCTGATCCGCCCGCCGTCGGGCGAGTACTTGATGGCGTTGTCGACCAACTCGTCGAGCGCGACCTCGATGTATCGGCGGTCGAGCAAGGCCGCCGGCGTGCCCCGGGCGATGCGGCGCGTGATGGTGTGGGTCCCGGCGATCCGGCCGTTCCACCGGTCGACGAGACGATCGAGCAGGTCACGAGCCCGCACCGACTCGGTCTGGAGCTGGAGCCGGCCGCCGGCGAGGGTGGCGAACTGGACGAGCTGGTCGGTCACCCGCTCCAGCTGGGCGGCCCCGTCGCGGATCGCCTGGGCGAACTCGCGGACCCGTTCGGGCGGCAGGTCGCGCGTGGCGAGGATGTCGGAGTAACCCTTGACCGGGGTCAGCGGTGTGCGCAGCTCGTGGCTCACGTTGGAGATGAAGTCGTTCTTCATCTGGTCGATCTCTCGTTCGCGGCGCATGTCGCGGAGCACGAAGACGGCTCCGGTGAGCACACCCGCCGCCCCGCGCAGGGGTCCGGCCGACACCGCCACCGGGACCACCGAGCCGTCGGCGGCGACCAGGTCAGCGTGCGCGGTCCACGACTCGACGACGGGTCGTACGAACCGGGGCGTGAGGTCGATGTCGTCGCCACCGGTGACGGTGCAGATGGTGTCGAGCTTGCGGCCCAGCGTCTCGCGGGAGGGGACGCCGATCAGCTCCTCGGCTGCGGCGTTGAAGTCGGTGATGCGACCCCGGTCGTCGACGGCGACGAGCGCCTCGCCCATGCCGCCGAACACGCCCTCGAGACGGGCCCGCAACGTGGCCTCCGCGTCGGCGGCCGAGCGCAGGTCGTCGGTCATGGTCTGGATCGAGTACGCCATCTGGTTGAACGTGGTGGCGAGCACGCCCAACTCGTCGTCGGTCTCGAGCTCGGCCCGGGCGTTGAGCCGCCCGCGTTGCAGCTCGCCGGTGGCGGCGGTGAGCTCGGCGAGCCCGGTACCGATCTGGTTGCCGGCGTACCCGGCGAGGACCATGGCCACCAGTGCGCCGCCGAGCGCGACGACGAACAGGAGACGGAACAGGTCCTGGCGGGTGGCGTCGATGCGGGCTTGCGGGACCGCGACCGAGACGGCGAGGAAGGGCGCGCCGTGGTCGTCGACCACCGGAACGCTGACGACGAAGCGGTCGCCGTCGATCGCCGTGTGCCGCTGGCCGTCGAGGAGCGACTCGCCGGCGAGGGTGAGGTTGGTGGACAGGTCGGGCTGACGGCCGGCGGAGGCGTAGACCCGGTTGCGATCGGCCAGGGCGAGCCCGACCTGCTCCTCGACGGAGGCGCGATCGGTGATGCGGCTCTGGAGGAACTGATCGTCGAGCCGGGACGTCACCACCGCGACACCGAGGAAGTCGGCGCCGTCGATGATCGGCGCCGCCCCGATGGCGAAGGTCTGGTCACCCACGACCGCCACGTCGGACACCGGCTGTCGAGCGGCGATGACCTGCTGGATCGTGGCCGAGCCAACCAGCTCGATCCGAGCCACCGGGTTGGCGTCGATGGTCGCGATCGGCGCCCCCGACGGCCCCACGGCGAGCAGCGGGCCGGGGAAGGGCACCCGCAGGAGCCGATCCCGGTAGACGGCCAGGGTGTCGGCCACGTTCTGCTGCGCCTCGGCCGCGCCCGGCGACCCGGCATCGGCGTTCACGGTGGCGATGTCGGCCGCCCGGGACTGGAGGGAGCGGCTGAGCAGCGACGCCTCGGCCTGGGCCGAGCTGCTGGCGTCGGCGAAGACCTGCGACTCGGTCTCGGCCCGGGCGCCGTAACGGCGCGCCACCTCCTGTTCGACGTTGTCGGCGATCACCACCGAGAGCGCGATGGCGAGGGCGGTGATCACCAGGAGCACCACGGCCGCGGCCGAGGTCGCGACCCGGGCGGCGATGGCCCGGCGAGACGCCACCACGAGCGCGACGGCGATCACCAGGGCGCCGATGCCCCGGATGCCGTCTCCGACCCGCTCGCTCCCGGAGGCCATCACCATCTCGGCCGCGGCGAGCAGGACGAGCCCGAACCACGTCATCGCCCGGGCGTTGGAGGGGCCGGTCCAGCGCAGCATCGACACGCCGATGGCGATGATGCCCACGGCGCGGGCCAGCACGAGGCCACCCTGGGTGGGGTCGTCGACCAGCAACGAGCCGTGGAGGAAGGCGGCGGCGGCCAGCGAGGCGGCACCCACCTGGAACAGCAGTCGCGAGGCCGACCGGCGGAACAGCAGGTCGGGCTTGAGCGCGGTGACCGTGAGAGCGACGAGAGCAGCGATGAACAGGGTGAACTCCGCTGCGAACTGGAGCTGCGCCGCTTCTGTCGTCATGGTGTGCCGCTAGTGCATGGTCATGGTGCTCAGCCCGGCTGGGACTGGCCGCCCGGAGACCCGAGACCGCTCCCTCCCAGTGACGCCAGCGCGTCGAGAGCATCACTCAGCGTATCGACTCCGATGACGCGGACCTTGTCTCCTGCTCGCTTCCGGGCCTCCGCGACCTCGCGCGACGGCACCAGGAACACGTCATAGCCACCGTGGACGACCGCGGCCGTCTTCTGAGGGACACCGCCGACAGGACCCACGTTGCCGTCGCGGTCGATGGTCCCGGTGACGGCCACCTCGTGACCGCCGGTCAACTCGCCCGGGGTGAGCAGGTCGATCACGCCCAGCGTGAACGCCAGCCCGGCTGAGGGGCCGCCGACGTTCCCGGAGTCGATGTCGACCGGGAACGGGTACTGGTATTTGGGGTTGCGGGCCTGGAGGCTGACCCCGATGAACCCGCGCGACGGGTCGTCGGGCCGTTGACCCAGGACGAGGTCGACGGTCCGCGTGCCGGCGCGGTCCGGTGGCTCGACCTCCAGCGACACCGGTGTCCCGGGCGCCTTCGACCCGAGGGCGGCGGTGAGGGCGTCGGCGTTGTCGAGGTGGACACCGTCGATGGCGACGATGGTGTCGCCCACGGAGAGTGCGCCGTCGGCCGGGGACCCCGGTTCGACCTTGACCACCACCTCGCCGTCGATCGTGACCGGAACGTCGTGGCCCAGCGCGACGAGGGCGTCGCGGACGGCGTCCTGCTTGGACGTGTCCATGAGCTGCAGGTTGAACTGCCGGTTCTGCGTCGGGGTGCGATCGCCGAGCACGACCTTCTCGTCGACCACCTCGATGTCGTGGTCGAACCAGGCCCAGACGTAGGAGGCCACCGTGCTCTGGCGGAGCGAGACGGTGGTGAACGCGATGTCGCTCCCCGGTGGATAGGTCTTGGCATCCTGGACGCTCACCAGGGGCGCCACCGGCCGGGCCGACCCGGGCCGGAACTCGTAGTACGGGATGCGGACGGTGAACGCGGCCAGCAGGCCACCAGCGAGGAGCACCAGCGCGAGGCCCCCCAGCCACCACCCCCAACGGTGCCGCGGGCTCGAAGAGCACATCGTCGCCGGTTCCGCCGTCCCCATCGGGGGCGGGCGGTGCGGATACGATCGATGACTCGGTGCTCGCGTTCATCCTGCTCGTGGTGCTCGGGGGTGGCATCGGCCTGCTGGCGGTGTCATTGGCCGAATCGACAAAGCCTGCCACGGGAGGCGACGACCTCACGCGCGGGTCCGACGGCACGCTCCCTGCCCGGGACGGATCCGCCGACGACCACGATCACGAGCTCGACGGGGACCACGAGCTCGACGGGGACACCGGCGAGGCGCTGGTGGAGACCGGGGAGTCCGAGGAGGACCCCGATCCCGGTGTGCGGGCCGAGGCCCCCGCCATCGACGTGCTCCGGCCCGTCGTCGTGTCCGCACCGGCCATCGTGACACCTCCCGCCCGTCCCGCCCTCGGTTCCCGTGCCACGCCACCCCGTCCGGATCCGCGCACCGTGCCGCGTGCCTTCACCGCCGTCGAGGGCACCTACGCCGAGGTGGCGCGCTCCCCGGTCTGGCGCCGGACCATGAGCCTGCTCGGCATCGTCCTCATCGCCGTGGCCGCCGGGGTGGGCATCGCCGCGCTCGCGGCCGCGGTGGTCGGCGCCGCGGCCGAGGTGATCAACAACACGATCGGTTGAGCACCGACGCCAGCTCCCGTCGTCGCGCCGTGGCGATCGCCGGCCACCGCGGCGACATCGCCACGGCTCGCCGCGCCCTGGCCGACGATGACCCGGCCGTGCGTTCCACCGCGCTCGGGGCCCTGGAACGCTGCGGCGCGATCACCGTCGCCGAGCTCGCCGCCGGGCTGTCCGACCCGTCGCCCGCAGTGCGGCGCCGGGCCCTGGCCATCGCCGCCGCCCGCCCAGGTGACGAACCGCCGGCCACCCTGGCGTTGCTCGCCGATCCCGACCCGGTCGTGGCCGAGACCGCGGCCTGGGCCGTGGGCGAACGCACGCCACCGGAGATCGGCGCCGGGGGCGCGCTGGCCGCGGTGGCCGTCGATCACCCCGAGCCCCTCGTGCGGGAGGCCGCCGTCGCGGCCATCGGCGCGGTGGGCGATCCGGTGGGCCTGCCCGCCGTCCTGGCCGCGTTCGGTGAGCGGGCCACCATCCGTCGCCGCGCGGTGGTGGCCCTGGCCGTCTTCGACGGCCCGGAGGTCGAGGCCGCCCTCCGCCGCGCCCTCGACGACCGGGATCGGCAGGTCCGCCAGACCGCCGAGGACCTCCTCGCCTAGCTGGCTCCGCGGTGGACGCGGAGCGGCCCGCTCCCGAAGGAGCGGGCCGCCACCGAGTGGTCAGGAAGACCGCAGATCAGCCCGAGACCGAGCCGCTCTGGCCTTCGACGTTGATCAGGTCGCCGAGGGGCTCGTACTTGCCGAGCTCCTCGCCCGCCGCCGGCGGGACGTACTTGGCGAACTGCGCCGCCTCGACCAGGTAGGCGTCGTTGGTGCCATCGGTCTTGTAGGTCGACCCGTCGAGCCCGAGCGGGTTCGTGGTGTCGGCGTTCCAGACCGCCCGCATGAGGTTCACGCGGTTGAGGCCCCCGTCCATTTCCGAGGCGGCCCGGAAGATGGCGTCCACGGTGTGGCCGAAGATCACGCCCGTGTAGTACGAGCCTTCGTCCGGGTTCAGCCCGGCCGCCTGCAGCACGTCACGCGCTTCTTTCACCGCGGGATCGTCGAGCTCGCCTGCTTCCTTGGCCGACGTGGCCACGATCACGCCGGCACCGGCCGGATCGATCGGCTTGAAGTACGTCGGGATGCCCTGGCACGTGTACGAGAGGAAGGTGGTGGGCTTCCAGCTCGACGCCGCCACCGCAGCCATCGACTGCGGGCACGCCGCGCCGGTGGTGCCGAGCAGGACCACATCGGCGTTGGACGACGCCAAGGTGGTGATCTGGCTGGTCACGTCAGGCGCCGCGGGATCGTGGCGCACCGTCTTGACCAGGTCGATCTTGCCGTCGTCGGCGCACTTCTGCACCGTGTCCTCGTAGGCCAGACCGAAGTCGTTGTCCATGTAGAGGGCGGCGACGGTGGTGTCCGGACCCATGTTGTCGGAGATGTAGCTGCACCACAGCTGGGCCTCGGTGTTGTAGCCGAGCAGGCCACCGATGGTCCACGGGTAGTTGGCGGGATCACCCCAGGCCGGGAAGCCGGTGGAGTTGAACAGCTGCGGGACGCAGGCCTCGTCGATGGTGTCGCGCACGGCGAGGTTGTTCGGCGTGCCCACGACGTACGTGAACGCGAACGGCATGTTGGTGTCGAGCGCGTCCTGGACGTTGCTGACCGTCCGGGCCGGGTCGTAGGCGTCGTCGTAGGACGTCACGTGGATCTTCTTGCCGTCGATCGGCTCCATCTGGTCGAACCAGGCGTTCATGCCGTCGTCGAGACCACCGAGGGCGGCCACCGGGCCGGACTCGGGGAGGCTCATCGCCACGTTGATGGTGTCGTTGGTGATCCCGGCCGTCGGGTCCCAGTCACCAGGGCAGTTCGGCAGGTCGAGCGTGGTGCCGGTGGCGACCTCGACCGGCTCGTCCATGTTGATCTCGCCACCGTTGCCGGCGGTGGTGCTGCTGCCCTCGCCGCCTGCGGTCGTGGATGTGCTCGCGTTCCCGCTGTCGTCGTCGCCGCACGCGGCGGCGAACAGACTCAACGCGAACAGGATGGCGATGATCCGCCACCATCGAGAGGTTGTCACGGTGTTTCTCCTTGGTGGTTGGTTGATTGCCTTGCGCTGGTAGCCGAGGAGGTCGCGGCCGGATCATGCCGATCGATGACCTCCTCCGCGCCTTCCTCACGCGCGCTGATCACGGCGTCGGGCGCCGTGGTCGCGTGCCCAGCGGGATGGGACGGCATCACGGTGACGAAGCGCGCCCGGATCCTCCGGACGCCGTACACGATGCCTCCCGGGAGGAAGAAGGTGAGGACGATGAGCAGGAACCCGAGGAAGAACGTGCCGGTGGGACCGCGGAGGAACCGCTCGGGCACGACGGGAACCGATTGGACCTGCGAGGTCCACAGCGGCACGAAGATGATGACGAAGCCGCCGATGAGCGGGCCGGTGAGCGTGCCGACACCACCGACGACCAGGCCGACGATGAGGAAGATGGCCAGGTTGAGGCCGAACACGTCGGGGGCGACGAACTGCACCGCCATGGCGTACATGGTCCCGGCGAGGCCGCCCAGCGCCGCGCTCATCCCGAACGTGAGCGTCTTGGTCATGGCGAGGTTGACGCCGCTGATGGCCGCGCCGGTCTCGTTGTCGCGGATGGCGATGATGGACCGCCCCGGCCGGCTGTAGATCAGGTTCCTCGTCACCCAGAAGGCGGCTGCGGCGAGGATGGCGAGCAGGAAGTACACCCAGATGTCGCCGGCGTCCCGGCCGCCGATGCGACCGGTCCCGAAGAGCCAGTCACCGATGAGCGGGATGCCGGCCAGGAACTTGCCGATGGAGTCGAGGTGCAGCCACGAGGGGGCGGCGAGGTCGGACGAGATGCGCTTGCCGTTGGCGCCGCCGGTCTGCTCGCGCACCTGCTCCAAGCGGACCAGGGCGGGGAACACGGCGGCGAGGCCGAGCGTGGTGAGGGCGAGGTAGAGCCCGCGGATCCGCAGGGCGGGCAGGCCGACGAGCATCCCGACGACGAACGTGACGGGGAGCACGATCACGAGGGTCAGCAGGTAGGGCCAGTGGTTGTCCTCGACCAGGGTGGTGGTGAGGTAGGCCCCCACGCCCATGAAGAAGCTGTTGCCGAGCGAGATCTGGCCGTTGAACCCGACGAGCAGGCCGAGCCCGAGGATGCCCACCATGTAGGAGACGGCCTGGGTGAGGTTGCCGAGGCTGAACGTGAACGAGCTGGTCCCGATGGACAGTGACGGCGTCTGCACGGCCCAGAACGGGATGAGGACGGCGAGGAGGGCGAAGAGGCCCCACGTCACCCAGCGATAGGTGCGGTGGGTTGTCGAGCCCTCGGAGAGCGTGTAGAGACTCATACCCGCTCCACCGTCTTGGCGCCGAACAGTCCGTTCGGTCGGGCGAGCAGGACGATGATGATCACGAACACCGCCGTGGCCAGGCCCATCTGCGCCGGGATGAAGTCGATGTAGCCCACCACCAGGCTCTCGCTGAGGCCCACCGCCAGGCCGCCGATGAGGGCGCCCCACAGGCTGTCGAGGCCACCGAGCACTGCGGCCGCGGCGGCGAAGATCAGCACCCGCTGGGCGTAGTTGGGGTCGAGTTGTCGGAACGGATCGGCCACGAACAGGCAGCCGGCCAGGGTGCCGACGCCCGCGGCCAACGCCCACCCGAACTGCAGGGTGGGACCGGACCGGACCCCGACGAGGCCGGCGGACTCGAGGTTCGACGACACGGCGCGGAACGCGAGGCCGATCTTGGTCTTGTTCAACAGCAGGGTCAACAGGATCAACAGGATGATGACCGTGCCCAAGGTGCCGACCGTGTACCAGCGCAACTTGGCGATGCCCATGGTCCACACGTCGCCGTCGGGGAACAGCCGGGGGAACCGCCGGGGATCGAACCCCCAGATCATCCCGGCAATGGCATTGATCAGCAGGAACAACCCGAGGGTGATGATCACCAACGGCAAGTGGTTGCTGGGGTCGAAGGGGCGGATCAGGACCCGCTCGATGACCGCGGCCCCCACCGCCGAGATCACCATGGCCAGCACGACGGCGAGGTAGATCGGCACGTCGTGCTCGACCGCGAGCACGTAGGCGATGAACGACCCGAACATGGCCATCTCGCCCTGGGCGAAGTTGATCAGCGTGGTGGCCTTGTAGATGAGTACCAGGGCCACGGCGATGACCGCGTACGCGGATCCGGACGAGATGCCGTCGAAGAGACGGGCGAGGAACAGCTCCACGTGGTCAATGCTCCTGTGGTGTGATCGGCGGGGCGGATGGCGACGGCACGGCTCAGTACCCGAGGTAGGCGCGACGCACGGCGTCGTCTTCCCGGAGCTCGGTCGCGGTGCCGCCCAGGACGATCTGGCCTGCCTCGAGGACGTAGGCCCGATCGGCGATGGAGAGCGCGAGGCTGGCGTTCTGCTCCACGACGAGCATCGTCGTCCCCAGGTCGGCCTTGATGTCGCCGAGGCGGTGGAACAGGTCCTGGACGATGAGCGGGGCCAGACCCAGCGATGGTTCGTCGAGCAGCAGGAGCTGGGGCCGGCTCATGAGGGCCCGAGCGATGGCGAGCATCTGCTGCTCGCCGCCCGAGAGCGTGCCGGCGGACTGCTGGCGTCGGTCGCCCAGGACGGGGAAGATCTCGTACCAGCGATCGATGTCGCCGCGTATCTCCTTGTCCTTGCGGACGAACGCACCGAGCTGCAGGTTGTCCTCGACGCTGAGATCGGCGAAGGTACCCCGGCCCTGGGGAACGTGGGCGACGCCTCGCCGGGCGATGTCGGCGGTGGCGTGGCCGGCGATGTCGTGACCGTCGAGGCGGACCGAGCCGCGGGTCGCGACCATGCCGCAGATGGCGCGGATCGTGGTGGTCTTGCCGGCGCCGTTGGCTCCGAGCACGACCACGACCTCGCCGTGGGCGACTTCGAGCGAGATCCCATGGAGGACCTGGACCTGGCCATACGCTGCCGAGACGTCGTCGAGGACGAGCAGCTCTCGGCGAGCGGAGGGGGCGGCCGTGGCGGTGCTCGACGCGGTGTCTTCGTCGCTCATGAGGTGGGCGCTCCCAGGTAGGCCTCGATGACACGTTCGTCGCGCTGGATCTCCGACGGCAGGCCCTCGGCGATCTTGGAGCCGAAGTCGAGGACGACGACGCGATCGGAGATGCCCATGACCATCTGCATGTGGTGCTCGACCAACAGGACGGTGAGGTTGCGACTCCTCTGCACCGACCGGATGACGCCGGCCAGCTCGTCGACCTCGCTGTGCGTGAGGCCGCTGGCCGGCTCGTCGAGCAGCAGCAGGCGGGGCTCGGAAACGAGGGCCCGGGCCAGCTCGACCCGCTTGAGGGTGCCGAATGGCAGGCCGGCGGCCGGGTGGTGGGCGAAGCGGACCAGGTCCAGCTCCTCCAGGGCGGCGTAGGCGGTCTCGCGGAGGCGACGCTCTTCCTTGCTGAGGCCGATCCGCAGCGAGGCGGTGAGGAAGGACGTCTTCGACACCGTGTGCATCCCGACCATGACGTTCTCCAGCACGCTCAGCCCCTGCCACAGGGCGAGGTTCTGGAACGTGCGAGCCACGCCGATGCGGGCGATCTCGTGCGGGTGGTGGGCCAGTAGGTCCTGGCCGTCGTAGGTGACGGATCCCGACGTCGGGTCGTAGACGCGGCTGATCACGTTGAAGAACGTGGTCTTGCCGGCCCCGTTCGGTCCGATGAGGGCGCAGATGTCGCCCTCCCGGATCCCGAAGGACACGTCATCGAGCGCCACGACGCCGCCGAAGCGAACCGTGAGCGCGTTGACATCCAGTAGCTCGGTGATGGATCTTCCCCCTGGGCGAGCCCGGACCGGGCTGGCGGTTTTGACGGTCGCCGCCGCAACGGGCGTCGAACGTTTGTGGAGCCCTTACTGACGCTCCGTCACTAGGGGCGAGACGCTACACGCTCGCCGCGACCACGTCGACAGATGTCACATCAGTGTCACAGCATCGGCAGGAGAGGGGGATGCCGATTCGGGCGACCGGCGGCGAGTTGCACCAATCGACCCTTCCCCCGTCCGCACGGAGCGTTCACAGGCGGCCACCCATGAACATGACCTTGAGATCGTCGTAGGACTCGATGCAGCGGCCCGCGCCGTAGACGACCGCTTCGAGCGGCTGCTCGACCAGGGTGACCGGGATGTCGGTCTCGACCGAGATCCGCACGTCGAGGCCCTTGAGCATCCCTCCGCCGCCGACCAGGTACATGCCCTGGCCGATGAGGTCGTGAGCCAGCTCCGGTGGGGCGTTGCCGAGGCAGGCGATGACCGAGTCGACGACGGCCGCGATCGGCTCGGCGATCGCCTCGCGGACCTCGGGGGTCGTGAGGATCACGGTCTTGGGCAGCCCGCTCATGAGGTCACGTCCCCGCACCTCGGCCCGGACGTCGTCGTCGACGGGCCAGGCCGAGCCGATGGCGATCTTGATCTCCTCCGCGGTGCGCTCGCCGATGGCGATGCCGTACTCACGCCGGATGTAGGTCTGGATGGCCGAGTCGATGTCGAAGCTGCCGACCCGAACGGCTTGGAGCGCCACGATGCCACCGAGGCTGATGAGCGCGGTCTCGCTCGTGCCGCCGCCGACGTCGATGACCATGTTCGCCACCGGCTCGTGGATGGGCAGTTCGGCACCGATGGCGGCGGCCATGGGCTGCTCGAGCAGCTGGGCGTCGGCCGCCCCGGCCCGGCGGGCGGCTTCGGTGACGGCGCGCCGTTCGACCTCGGTGATGGCTGACGGCACGCAGATCACCACGCGGGGCCGGTTGAACCGGTTCACCCCGGCCCGTTGCAGGATCAGCCGGATCATGCGCTGGGTGATGTCGAAGTCGGTGATCGCCCCCTGGCGGAGCGGGCGCACGGCGATGATGTAGCTGGGCGTGCGCCCGATCATCTGCCAGGCCTCGGCGCCCATGGCCAGCACGTCGCCGTTGCGCTTGTTGAGCGCGATCACGGTGGGCTCGTTCATCACGATGCCCTGCCCCTTGGCGTATACCAGTGTGTTGGCCGTCCCGAGGTCGATGGCCAGATCGCGCGCCACCCGTCAGCCTCCCTCGGCGTCGTCGCCGTGGTCGCCGGAGGGCTCGTCGTCCTGGTCACCGTCGACATGCTCGGCCGGCTCGCCTGCCGCGGACCCCTCGTCGGCGCCAGGCCGCAGGATGCCCACCCCGGAGGTCCGGGGCGGATCGGCGGCCGGAGGGCGCGCCCGCGGTGGCTCGTCGGACTCCGGGGCGAGCGCCCGCAGCTCGCGCCGGAACGAGGAGATGCCGGACTCGATCCCGCGCGCCGAGCGGTTGCGGTAGGCGAGGACCGACACGCCCACCACCACGATGATCACGATGAGGCCGAGGGTGACCACCATCAGCGAGCCGACTCCGGTTCTGCCACGTGCTGCGCCTCGAGACCCCAGCTCGAACCGCCGTCCCAGGACTCCTTCTTCCAGATGGGGACCGAGGCCTTGAGCGTGTCGATGCAGAACCGCGCCGCGGCGAAGGCCTCGTCACGATGGGGGGCGCTGACCACCACGACGACCGCGACATCGCCCACCTCGAGCCGGCCGACCCGATGCAGCATGGCGATGCGACCCACCGTGGTCCACCGGGCTCGGGCCTCGGCCGCGATCCGCTCCAACCGGGGAACCACCTGGCTCTCGTACGCCTCGTACTCGAGCAGGTGGACGCCGGGTCGGCCCTCGCTGTGGTCGCGCGCCGAGCCGACGAAGGTGACCGTCCCGCCGCAGGCCGGCGTGACCGCCCACTCCGAGGCGGCCGGCACGGGCAGCGCGACGCTCGACAGGCCGAGCCAGTCGTCGCCCACCGCTGCGGGCTCCAGGATGTCTGGTGAAGTCATGGCAGACGTGTGATCCTCGAGTCGGTCAACGGCACCGCCGGCGCCCGCGGCGTGAAACCGATCTGCACCCACGGTACCCGCCGCGACGTCCCTGGCCCGGATGGCGTCACTAGGGTCGGCAGCGTGCCACCGCTGCCATCGGGCGATCCCGGCGATCGGCACGGGGAGGACGACGACGACCTGGGCGAGGACCAGATCGAGTTTCGGCCCCCGTTGCCCCCCGACGACCGGATCTGGCGCCACCCGTCCGAGGTGGCAGCCACCGGCGCGGACCTGGCCACCGTTGGCCGGGCTCGGCCCCGGCGCGGGCCCATCCGCCGACCCCGGATGCTCGGCCTCGCCACCGTCTCGGGCCTGGTCGGCGCCACGCTGTCGCTCGGGATCGTCGCCGCGCTGGGCGGATTCGCACGCGAGACCACGATCGTGCAGCGCAACGTGGCCGTCCAACCCGTCACCAGCAGCGCGTCGGACGACAACACGATCGCCGCGATCGCCGCCCGGACGGCTCCCTCGGTTGCCGCCGTCCGGATCACGCGCGATGGCGACACCAGCGCGGCGAGCGCGCTGGTGCTGCGCAGCGACGGCTACCTGATGACCAACGCCCACCTGGTGACGGACGCCACCACCATCGAGGTGCGTCTGCAGACCGGTTCGTCGATCGCCGCCACGCTCGTGGGCACCGATCCGCTCACCGACGTGGCCGTCCTCCACATCGACGCCGCCGATCTGCTCCCGGCCGCCCTGGGGAGTGCCGAGACCCTCTCGATGGGCGATCGGATCATCGCCATCGGCGCCGCCGACTCCCCCGGTTGGTCCCCCGACATCACCCGGGCCGTGGTCAGCGGCCTGGGCCGACGACTTCGCGCCGCCGACGACACCGTGCTCCACGACATGATCATCATCGACCAGGCGCTGGGCGCCGCGGCCGGTGGCGGCGCGCTCCTCGACGTGCGGGGTGCCGTGGTCGGCGTCACCAGCGACATCCCGGCGTCCGCCGGCGACTCCCCGGTCCGCGGCGTGGCCATGCCCATCGACGCCGCGGTGCACGTCGCCGACCAGATCATCGAGCAGGGTCATGCCCGTCACGTCTGGCTCGGCATCGAGGGCACCGACCTGTCCTCCGGCGAAGCCGTGGACCTCGGCATCGCCGGCGGGGCATCGGTCAGCCGGGTCATCGACGACAGCCCGGCGGCAGCCGCAGGGTTCGCCACCGGCGACGTCATCGTGGCCATCGACGGCACGACGATCGACTCGATGTCGCACCTCATCGTCGCCCTGCGGGCCCACGATCCCGGTGATCAGGTGACCCTCTCGGTCCGGCGCGGTGACACGACGGTGCCGATCGTCGTGGTCCTCGGCGAACGACAGACCTGAGCCGCGCGACACTCTCTCCGTGCGCGTCCTGATCGTCGGTGCCGGGGTGGCGGGCCTGACGCTGGCGTCGCTCCTCGAACAGCGTGGCATCCATCCCGTCGTGGTCGAGCGGGCCCCGAGCCCCGAGGGGGGCTACGCCATCGGCCTGTACCCGCTGGGCAGCTGCGTCCTCCACGGCCTCGGCACCTACGACGAGTTCGTCGAACGTGGCTTGATCGTCGACCGCTACGAGCTCGCCGACCACCGGGGCCGGATCCTGCAGTCGCTCGACATGTCCGTCCTCACCGCCGAGATCGGCCCGATGGTGATGATCGACCGCACCGGTCTCCTCGAGCTGCTCGGCTCGACCTGCATCGACAGCGACATCCGCAGAGGACGGTCCGTGGCGTCGCTCGACGACCGCGGCGACCAGGTCGATGTCGAGTTCGACGACGGCACCGGTGGGCACTTCGATGTCGTCGTCGCCTGCGACGGCATCAACAGCGCCACCCGGCGGACGCTGCTGGGTCCGCAGCCGACGTTCGACACCGGCTGGGTGCTGCACACGTGGTGGTCCGAGGCGCCGGGCCTCGACCGCGGCGTGGTCGGCGAGTGGTGGGGCCGAGGATGGTTCTTCGGCGTGTATCCGGCACCGGAGCGGGTCATGTGTGCTGCCGGCGGGCCGGATGCGATCTGGGGATCGCTGGACGACCCGCGAGGGCGGTTGCGGGACGAGCTCGCCGGCCTCGTCCGGGCCGTGCCCGCAGTGGGTCCGGCCATCGAGGACGCGTCGAGCACGTACCGGTGGCCGATGAGCGACGTCCGCTCGAAGCGCTGGGTCCAGGGGCGGGTCGCCCTCTGCGGCGATGCCGCGGCCGGATTCCTGCCCACGGCCGGCGTCGGCGCGTCGAACGCCATGCGCGCCGCGGCGGGCCTGGCCGACGAGCTGTCGCGGGCCCACGCCCAGACCGTCCCCCTGGCGCTCGACGTGTACGAGAAGCGCTGCCGTCGGACCATCGAGGCCAACCAGACCGAGTCGCGCCGCCTGGCCCGGATCATGTTCCTCGATCGGGCCCGGTTCGGTTGGCTCCGTGACCAGGCGGCCCGGTGGTACCCCGCCGAGAAGATGCTCAGCCAGATCATCGACAGCGTCCGGACGCCGTTCTGAGCCAGCCGCTACGCCGACGGACTCCGTCCGCCGGCTCCGCTTCTGGAGTTGCTCGCCCGCCGTCCTCCGGCCGGCCAGCTCGTCAACTCCGCCGCTACTCTCGAGCCGCGGCCGCCGGATCAGGAACGGAGGCGGCGACGTAGCAGGGTGACGGCGCCGCCGATGCCGGCCAGGACGCCGGCTGCGGCCACCCCGAGCGCCAGCTCCTGGCGTCGCTGGGGTGAGATCGTCGCCCACGGTGCTGCGGCGTGCCCGGCGACGAACGCCTCCTCGTTGGTGTGCTGCGGCTCCCATCCCAGGCTCCGCAGGCGATCGTTCGCCACCACCCAGGGATGGTTCACGAACGGCACGAAGCCGGGCGGCGTGGGGCTGAGCTGGTACCGCCACCCCAGCGACGTGAGCCGGTGGGCCACCGATGCCGAGAACGGCAGGCGAGGCACGCCGCCGGCGAGCGCCCGGATCAGTTCCGGTCCGAGTGCGCCGTCGGGAGCGACGTTGAAGATGCCCTCGGCACCGGCTCGCCGGACGACGTCGACCGCCGAGGCGACGTCGTCGGCGTGGACGAACTGGGTCCCCTGGGTTCCCTCGGCGCTGGTCACGAGACGGGCGGCGGCCAGTACCCGGCCCAGCTCGTCGGGTCCCTGCGGGGAGACCGTGATGCACGGGCGCAGGATCGTCACCGCCACCCCGGGGTGGTCGGCGGCGAAGGACAACGCCGAGTACTCGACATCGGCGCGGGACCGCACCCAGGCCGATTCCGGGTTGGGGCGGATGGGCGCCGTCTCCGACAGCGGCACCGGGTTGTCGGGCCACGCCCCGTACACCGTTGCCGAGCTGCGCACGATGACCTGATCGACGCCGACCTTCGCGGCCGCCTCGAGCAGGCGCCCGGTGGTGTGGAGGTCGTGGTCGACCGGTGTGCCCTCGAGGGGATCCGAACCCGCCAGGTGGCACACCACGTCGACGCCCTCGAGCAACGGGACCAGATCGGCGTCCTTGAGGTGGACCCGATGGGCCTCGACCCGGTCGCCGCCGGCGCCCTTGGTGAGCCCGGACATCGACTCGCGGTCGATGGCCACGATGCGCTCCACCGCCTCGTCCGCGGCCAGCGCCGCCACGACGCGCCGACCCACTGGACCGGCTGCCCCGGTGACCGCGACCTGCGACATGACCCCTACGATGCAACCCGTGAGTGGCTCCGGTCCAACCGATGGCGACAACCCGTTCGAGGGGCTGCCCTTCTTCGGCGATCTCGGCAAGCTGTTCGGGGGCATGGGCGGAGGCGCCGGCGGGCGCGGATTGCAGTGGGACACCGCCCGCCAGGTCGCGATGCAGCTCGCCGCCGGCGGCGGGTCGGAACCCAACATCGACCCCATGGCCCGCATGGAGATCGAGGAGCTGGCGCGGGTCGCCGACCTCCACGTCTCGAACGCCACCAACCTCGCCACCTCGATCACCGGTCGCGGTGTCACCGTGCTCCCCGTGACCCGGACCCAGTGGGTCCAGCGCAGCCTCGAGGCCTTCCGGCCCCTCTTCGAGTCGCTGGCGTCCTCGCTGTCGGCCGGCGCCGCCGAGGCCCCGGTGGAGGACGAGGCCGGCGACCCCCTCTCGGCCATGCTCGGCCAGCTCATGGGCGCGATGGCGCCGATGATGCTCAGCGTCACGGCCGGCGGGATGATCGGCCACCTCGCGCAACGCAGCTTCGGCCAGTACGACCTCCCGGTCCCGCGCACACCCTCGGACGAGCTGCTGCTCGTGCTCCCCAACGTCGATGCGTTCGGCGACGACTGGTCCATCGATCCCAAGGACCTGCGCCTGTGGATCTGCATCCACGAGATCGCCCATCACGCCGTCCTCGGCGTGCCTCACGTCCGTGACGCGCTCGAACGCATGATCCGCGACTACGCATCCGGCTTCCAACCCGACGCCAACGCGCTGGTCGACCGGCTGGGCGGCGTCGACATCACCGATCCGTCGGCGATGACCCAGCTCCAGGGTCTGCTCGGCGATCCCGAGGTCGTCCTCGGCGCCATCCAGACCGACGTCCAGCGAGCCCTGCTCCCCCGCCTCGAAGCGCTGATCGCCGTGGTGGTCGGCTTCGTCGACCACGTCATGGATCGCGTCGGCACCAACCTCATCTCCAGCTACCCGATGATCACCGAGGCCCTGCGGCGCCGGCGCGTCGAGGCCGACGAGTCCGACCGGTTCGTGGCCCGCCTGTTCGGCCTCGAGATCGGCCAGGCCACCTACGACAAGGGTGCGGCGTTCGTCGACGGCGTCGTCGAGCGGGCCGGACCCGACGGTCTCGAACCGCTCTGGTCCGCCGAGCGCTTCCTCCCCACGCCGGCCGAGATCGCCGCCCCCGGCCTCTGGCTGGCCCGTATCGATCTCCCCGACGACGGCCCCCCGGCTGAACCACCCCCAGGCTGAACTCCCCCAAATTCCCGTTCTGGCCGGTCATCGGTCGAGTCCACTGTCGCGATGACCGACCAGAACGGTGGTGGTGCATCCAGGACGGGTCGTGGGGGCCGGCCACCACGCCGGCACCGCTCCCGGGTCAGGAGTCGTCGCGGGGCCACGGGTGCGCCTCGTCGACCACGGTGGGGTCCACGGCGGGGCCGAACACGTCCGTGCGGTCCCGGTCGTCGTCGCGGTCAGGGGTGACGATCGACGGAGGCATCCGGGGTGGCGGCGGCGGTGGCGGTGGTGACGGCGCTTCGGCGGGGCCGTGGGGCGACACGATGGTCGGCGGGAGCTCGCGGGTCGGGGCGTGGTGGAAGCCGAGCTCGCGCGGGGTCGGGGCATGGCCCGCCCGGGCGGCACGGCGCAACGAGACCTGCCGAGCACCGCGTGAGCCGGCCAGGTAGGAGACGGAGGCGAAGGCCGCGGTGCCCGCCAGGAGCAGGAAGCCGAGCCAGAGGGGCATGGGGATGATGCCGAGGACGGCGCCGGCGACCCAGATCAGCTGGAACCGGGTCTCGAAGCGGGCGAACGAGCGACCGCGGTTGGCGTCGGGTGCGTCCCGTTGGACGATGGCGTCGAAGGCCTGCTTGGCCGCCGAGGCGCCGACGCCGACGGAGGCAGCGGCCAGCGCGGAGCCGGCCAGGCCCCCGAGCCAGGCCGCCAGCACTCCCATGCCCGCCACGACGGCGAGCAGCCCGGCGATGATCCGCTCCTCGAGCAGGTGCTGGCGCAGCACCGGCGCCAGGGCGGCGCCGGCGAGCGCCCCGATGGCCGACAGCGCCAGCACCACCCCGAAGTGCCAGGTGGGTGAACCATCGGTCCGCAGCGCGAAGGCGAGCAGGAAGGTGAGGAACCCGACGATGCCCCGGAACAGCCCCATGGCGGAGGCCGCCAACAGCACCCCGACGCCACGCAGCTCCTCGCGGGCCTCCTGCGACTCGGGTGTCTCGGCGACCTGGCTTCTCGGGATCTGCCACCCGACCACGACCGCCACCGCGAAGACGATGACGGCGAGTCCGAGGACCCACTCCGATCCCCCGAGCTTCAACAGGATGCCTCCGGGGATGGCGGCGGCGAACCCGACCACACCGGAGATGAGCGACAGCTTGGAGTTGGCTTCGACCAGCTCCTCGTCGGAGCGGACGGTCGTCGGCACCAACGCGGACTTGGCGACGAAGTAGCTCTTCGACAGCACGAGCAGGACGAACGCTTCGGGGAAGAGGAACAACGAATCGACGTCGCGGATCATCAGCGCGCACATGGCGGCCCGCAGGGCCGACGACCCGATCACCACCCACCGCCGTCCGCCGGCAGCCCGGTCGAGGGCCGGGCCGACCAGGGGGGCGACGACCGCGAACGGGGCCATGGTGAGGGCCAGGTAGAGGAACACCTTGCCCCGCGCCTCGCCGGGGTCGATGGAGAAGAACAGCGTGCCGGCCAGCGCGATGGTGACCAGCGTGTCGCCGGCGACCGCGCCGGCGTGGGCCCGGGCCAGGCGGGCGAACGGCGAGACGGTGAACGCCTCCGCGCCGGCGCGAGGCGTGGCGAGCGGCCGCCAGCCGTCGCCGTTCCTCACGCTCGATCCCTCATCGTTCGCCCCTCATGATGGGCAGGGTAGGAGCTGGACCGTCGGCTGCCGACGGCGCTCCCGGCCGGTCACGTCTGGGCCAGCACCTTGTCGAACTTGTACCCCAGACCGCGGATGGTGACGATCCGCTCCGGATTCGACGGATCGGTCTCGACCTTGGCCCGCAGCCGCTTCACGTGGACGTCGAGGGTCTTGGTGTCGCCCACGTAGTCGGAGCCCCAGACCCGGTCGATGAGCTGCTCGCGGGTCAGGACCCGGCCCGCGTTGGCGAGCAGCACGTGGAGCAGCTCGAACTCCTTGAGCGGCAGCGAGGTGAGCTCGCCCCGGATGTGTACCTCGTGTCTCTCGGGGTCGAGGCTGACGTCGCCGACCACCATGGCCTCGGTCGTGAGGTCGTCCTCGCGATGTTCGGAACGGCGCATCACCGCCCGCATCCTCGCCACCAGCTCCCGGACCCGGTACGGCTTGGTGACGTAGTCGTCGGCCCCGACCTCGAGACCGACCACCGTGTCGATCTCCGATCCCTTGGCCGTGACCATGATGATGGGCACCTTCGACCGCTTCCGGAGCTCGCGACAGACATCGATGCCGGAGATCCGCGGCAGCATCACGTCGAGCAGCACGAGGTCGGGGCGCACGACGTCGAACAACTCGAGGGCCTCGGCGCCGTCGCGTGCCACCTGGACGCGGAAGCCCTCGCGGCCCAGCCCGATGCTCAGCGCCTCGACGAACGACTCTTCGTCCTCGACGACGAGGATGGTTGCCTCGGGCATGGGGTCGAACCTTCTCCTGCGATCGCGCCGGGCGGCTAGCCGGCTTCCTGGGTGGTGACGGCGACCGGGCCAGGACCGGCCGGCAACACGAGCGTGAACGTGGTGCCCTCGCCCTCGCGGCTGTCGACGGTGACCTCGCCGCCGTGGTTGGAGGCCACGTGGCGAACGATCGCCAGACCGAGGCCCGTGCCGCCCGTCTCGCGGCTCCGGGCCCGGTCGACCCGGTAGAACCGCTCGAAGATCCGCTCGAGATCGCGCCGTGGGATCCCGATGCCCCGATCGGCGACGGACAGGAGCACCTTCTCGCCGTCGGTCGCGGCGGACAGCGTCACCGACGAGCCGGGCGAGCTGTACTTGATGGCGTTGTCGACCAGGTTGAACACCGCCGACACGAGCTGGCGACGGTCGCCTCGGACCTCGAGCCGGCGCGACGGCTCGGCGAGGTCGAGGGTGATGCCCCGCTGCTCGGCCGCCGTGGACGCCCGCTCGACGGCCTCGGCCAGCACGAGGTGGACCGGCACCGGATCGCCCAGCGAAGCCTCCCCCGCCTCGATCCGACTCAGCTCCAGCAGGTCGTCGATGGTTCGGCTCGCTCGCATCGCCTCGTGGTGCATCCGCTGCGCCAGCCGACGCATGACCTCGAGGTCCTCCTCGTCGACGATGGTCTCGGCCAACACGCCGATGCCGCCTACGGGTGTCTTGAGCTCGTGGGAGATGTTGGCCACGAAGTCACGGCGAACGGCATCGATCCGTTGGCGCTCGGTGACGTCCTCGATGATCACGAGGGCGCCGATGCTGCGGTAGCCGTCGTCGAGCGGATCGGCACCGAGGATCAACGTTCGCCGCGGGGGGCCGAACAGCTCGAGGGTCCGGGACCCGACGGTGCCCCGGAGCGCCGCCATGGCCAACTCATCGATGGTGGACTCGACCAGCGCCTCGCCGTGCCGGGCGTCGAGGAACATCTCGGCGCTCCGGTTGCGGAACACGATCTGGCCGGCGTCGCCGAAGAGCACGATGCCGTCCTGGATGGCGGAGAGGGCGTGCGCCATGCGCGTCTCGGCCGCCGAGGAGTCGCCGCCCTTGGTCACCGCCGTGTCGACCGCTCGTTCGAGCTGACCCATGGTGGCCTCGAGACCGCGGACCTCGCCGAGGGGGGCCGCCTCCAACCGAGCGGCGGCGGCGTGGACCTGGGACCGGAAGCGGCGCCGGCTCCGCCACCACAGGAGCAGCGTCACGACCCAGATGGCGGTCGGGACCGTGGCCGCCAGCGTCACGGCCGCGTCGCGGCTCACCGTCGGCTCCTGATCGGTCCCGGGCTCACGGGCCGGGTTCCCCGCCTTCGTCGTCACCCGGCTCGGTCAGGTCGGTGCTGTCGCTCCACACCGGCCGGCGGGCGTCGACCCGGGCCGCTCCCGCCTGCTCGGGCAGCCAACCGTCGACCATGTAGCGCACCCGTTCGCCGATGTTGACGGCGTGGTCACCGATGCGCTCGTAGTACCGGCCGATCAAGGCCAGCTGGACCGCGGGCTGGATGTCGCCGTCGCCACCCCAGGTGAGCACGGCCTGGATGTAGTCGGCGTGGAGCTCGTCGAGGCGGTCGTCGATGTCGTCGAGCGCGGCGGCCAGGCTGGAGTCGCCCTCGACATAGGCGTCCATGCACATGCGGAACAGCCGGGTCGCCTGCTCGCTCATCTGCTGCAGCAGGCCGCGGACCGGCGGTGGGAGCTCGGTGGGGTAGATCCGCCGGGTGGCCTTGCACACGTTGACCATCAGGTCGCCGGACCGTTCGATCTCGGAGATGAGGCGGATGGCGGCGATGATGGCTCGGAGGTCGCTGGCCACGGGCGCCTGCAGGGCGAGCGACGCGTAGCATCGCTCCTCGATCTCGATGGCGAGGTTGTCGATGACGTCGTCGTTGTCGATGATCTCCTGCGCGGTGCGGAGATCCTGTGAGAGCAGGGCTTCGGTGCCCTTCGGGATCGTCTCCGTCACCAGCGCGGCGAGGCGGGTGATGTCTCGGGTGATCTCGTGGAGCTGGGAGTGGAACGTGCGGCGGGCTTCGACCATGTCGATCATCGAACCTCAGCGGATAGGTGGTTTGGGTCACCCGTGAGCAGATAGCGCAGCCGGGCGCCGATGATGGCGGCATGATCGGCCATCCGCTCGAGCGATCGACCCGCGATCAGTGTATGGGTGGCGATCCGGACGGCATCCGTCCCGGTCAGCTGGAGCAGCTCGGCCATGAGCCGCTCGTAGTAGGCGTCCATCGTGTTCACGCGCTCGGCGAGATCAGTGGCCAGGCCGAGGTCCTGCGCCGACCAGGCCCGCAACGCATCGCGGTAGGCCTCCACGGCGGTGTCGGCCATCGAGATCAGGATGTCGAAGGTCACCTCGTTCGAGGCCCACAGCCCGCGCTGCGGATTCAGCTTCACCACCCGCAACGACAGGTCGCCGACTCGCTCGAACTCGGACAGGATGCGCAGGACGGAGACGACGAACCGCAGGTCGGACGCCACCGGGTTCTCCCGCGCCAGCAGGTCGTAGCACCGGCCGGTCAGCGAGACGTTCATGGCGTCGATGTCGTCGTCGTCGTGCAGCGCGGTCTCGGCGGCGGCGAGATCGCCGAAGGCCAGGACGAGCTTCATCCGCTCGAGGTTCTGGTCGACCTTGACGCCCATCAGCTCCACCTGCATGCGGAGCTGGCCGAGCTCGTCGCGGAACGACCGGCGAATGACCCTCTCCTCCCTGCCCTCGAGGGACCGTGTCACCCGAATCGACCGGTGACGTAGTTCTCGGTCCGAACGTCTCTCGGGTTGGAGAACATCTGCTCGGTCGGAGCGTGCTCGACGAGCATGCCGGTGCGCACGTCGCTCTCCTCGTTGACCTCGGTGGTGAAGAAGGCGGTCTTGTCCGACACGCGGGCCGCCTGCTGCATGTTGTGGGTGACGATGATGATCGTGTAGCGGGTCTTGATCTCCTGCATCAGGTCCTCGATCCGCGCCGTGGCGATGGGGTCGAGCGCCGAGCAGGGCTCGTCCATGAGCAGGACCTCGGGCTCGACGGCGATGGCCCGGGCGATGCACAGCCGCTGCTGCTGACCACCCGAGAGCCCGATGGCCGAGGACTTGAGCCGATCCTTCACCTCGTCCCACAGGGCCGCGCCCCGCAGCGCGTTCTCGACGACGTCGTCGAGGCCCCGCCTCGTCCCACCGATGCGCGGGCCGTAGGCGACGTTGTCGTAGATGGACTTCGGGAAGGGGTTCGGCTTCTGGAACACCATCCCGATGCGGCGGCGCACCTCGACCGGCTGCACATCGGGGTCGTACAGGTCGATGCCGTGGTAGCGGATGCTGCCCTCGACGCGCGCCGACTCGATCAGGTCGTTCATCCGGTTGAAGCACCGCAGCACCGTGCTCTTCCCGCAGCCCGACGGGCCGATGAAGGCTGTGATCTCCCCCCGCTCGATGTCGAGGTTCACGTCCCGCACCGCGAGGAACGATCCGTAGAAGACGTGCAGGTCGCGCACCTGGAAGACGCAGTTCTCCCGGATCTGGGCGGCCGGGTCGACGCGACCCGGGGCGTCGGCGCCAGCTTCGGGGCGTGGGGGCGTGGTCTCGGTCGTGGTGTCGGTCATGGCGGCCTCTCCTGGGTCGGCGGGCGCAGCGTCGTCGGCGGTCATTCGGGCTTGATGGCGAAGCGGGAGGCGAGGAGCCGGGCCAAGAAGGTGAGGACGAACACCATCAGCACCAGCGTCAACGCCGCGCCCCACGCCCGGTCCTGCGCGCCGACGAAGGGCTGGGTGGCGTTGCGGAAGATCTGCGTCGACAGGGCGGTGTTCGGGCCGTCGAGGCTCCAGTTGGAGTGGTAGAGGACGCCGATCGTGAACAGCAGGGGCGCGGTCTCGCCGGCCGCTCGGGCGATGGCGAGCATGGCGCCGCTCACGATGCCGGGCAGGGCGCTCGGGATGGCGACCGAGAGGGTCGTCTTCCAGGTGCGGGCCCCGAGCGCCACGCTGCCGTGACGGAGCTCGTCGGGCACCAGCCTCAGCATCTCCTCGGTCGTCCGGATCACGATTGGCAACATCAAGCTGGCCAGGGCCAGCGCACCCGCGATCCCGGACTGGCTCTCGAAACGCAGCACCCAGACCGTGTAGATGAACAAACCCATCACGATGGACGGCACGCCGGTCATGACGTCGGACATGAACCGGACGAACCCGCTGAACCAACCGTGGCGGTTGAACTCGTTGAGGTACACGGCACCCAGCACACCGATGGGGATGGCGATGACCGAGGCGGCTCCGGTGATCACGATGGTGCCGACGATGGCCGGTCCCATGCCCCCGCCGTTCGAACGGAATTGGCGCGGGATGTCGTCGGTGAAGAAGCCGATGCCCAGCATCGAGCCGCCCCGTGAGATGAGGTACCAGACGACGTACGCGAGGGGGACCACGGCGACGAGGAACGCCAGTCCGAGCATCCCGGTGGCGACGAGGTCGGTGAGGCGGCGACGCCGTGAGAGACGGGCACGGCGCAGGTCCACGGCGTGGAGGGCGTCGCCGGGGCCGTGGTCGGGTCGCGCGGTCGTGGCGGTCATCACGCCCCTCGCAGACGGTTCTGGGCCCGGCCGACGATCCAGCGGGCGCTCACGTTCACGACGATGGTGATCCCGAACAGGGCCACGCCGAGGCCGATGAGCGCGGAACGGTGCAGGCCGGATGCCTCACCGAACTGGTTGGCGATCACCGACGGCATGGCGTCGCCGGACGCGAACAGGTTGCCGACGATGCGAGGGGAGGAGCCGATCACGAGGGCGACCGCGATGGTCTCGCCCATGGCCCGACCGAGGCCGAGCATGATCGCGCCGACCGTGCCGCCGAAGCTGTGCGGGAGCACCGCGCCCTTGATCATCTCCCAGCGGGTGGCTCCGAGGGCCAATGCGGCGGACTTCTCGCCGCTGGGCACGGTGGCGAAGACCTCGCGGGTGATCGAGGTGATGATCGGCGTGACCATGACGGCGAGGATGATGCCGGCGGTCATGAAGCTGCGACCCGTTCCGCCTTCGCCGAAGATCACCCGCAGGCCGGGGATCGGCGACACCGCGCTGGCGATGTGGTCGTAGACAGGGGTGATGTTGGGGGCCAGCACGGCGATGCCCCACAGGCCGTAGACCACCGACGGGATGGCGGCGAGGAGGTCGACCAGGGTCACCACCGTGCTGCGCAGCCGCCGATGGATCACCTCCGTGGTGAACAGGGCGATGCCGATGCTCACGGGAACGGAGAGGACCAGGGCGATCGTCGAGACCACCACGGTGCCGTAGACGAACGGGAGGCTCCCGAACGCGCCCTTGCCCTCCGCGGTGTTCGGCGCCCACCGGGTGGACGTGAAGAAGTCCCGGCCGGCGTCCTTGAAGGCCGGCCATGCCTCGTGGAAGGTGCTGACCGCGATCAGGACCAGTACGGCCAGGACCAGGGAGGCAGCACCGACTGCCAGGCCCTTGAACGCGGCGTCGGCCACCGTTCCTCGATCTCGCTTGCTCAAGGCTTGGGCGTCGATCGCCACGTTCCTCCTTCCTCCTCGAACGCAACGGAGGGTAGGCGACGATCCGTCGCCCACCCTCCGTTCCTCACTGATGGAGCCTCACCCGATCAACCGACGCCGATCTGGTCGATCTGGTCGAGGGCCTTCTGGCGCAGGTTGTCGGGCAGCGACGCGTACAGCACGTCGGCCGCGACGGACTGGCCGTCGGTCACCAGGAAGGTGGCGAAGCACGTGACGGCGTCGGCGGTGGCCTGGTCGTCGTAGTTGGTGCGCACGAGCAGGAACGTCGGCGACGTGATCGGGTAGGCGTCCGCTCCGGCCGCGTTCAACGGGTTGTAGCTGCCGTCGTCGTTCACCTCGGCACCGCTCAGCGCCGCCGTGGCACCGTCGAGCGTGGGCTGCACGTAGTCGCCGTCCTTGTTCTTGATGGAGGCGTACGTGAGGCCGAGGGCGTCGGCGTCGGAGAGGTCGACATAGCCGATGGCGCCGTCGTTGTCCTGGATGATCTGGGCCACGCCGGTGTTCTTCTGGCCGGCCTGGCTGTCGGAGGGCCACTCGACGGTGTCGCCGGCACCCAGCGTCCAGACGTCGGAGGCGTCGTCCAGGTACTTGGTGAAGTTGCTGGTCGTGCCGGATCCGTCGGCGCGGTGAGCGATGATGATGTCGGTCGAGGGCAGGTCGGCGTCGGGGTTGTCGGCGGCGATCTCCGGCGCATCCCAGGTCTTGATGTCGCCCTGGAAGATCCCGGCCAGGGTGTCGGCCGACAGCTGGAGCCCGTCGACGCCGGAGAGGTTGTACGAGACGGTGATCGGGGCCGCGACGGTGGGCACGTACACGAACTCGCCCGCGGTGGGGCCGTCGCCCTCCTTGACGAGGCTGTCGGTGCCGGCGAAGTCGGTGAGCCCGCTGCCGAACTCCTCCTTGCCGGTGCCCGAGCCGACGGAGTTGTAGGTCACCTCGAGGGGCGAGTCCTCGCTGAGGGCGTCGATGGCGGCCTGGTGGTAGGCATCGACGAAGCTGGAGCCGGAACCGGTGATGGAGCCCTCACACGTCGAGTAGTCGATCGTCGAGCCACCAGTGGCGCCCGAGGACGAACCTCCGGCCGCGGTCGTGTCCGTGGTGCCGGACGAGCTGGAGTCGTCGTCACCGCAGGCGGCGGCGACGAGCGAGAAGGCGAGGAACAAGGCCGCGAGCGCGGCCCATCGACGGTTCCGGAACAATGGTTTTCCTCCGTGCAGGGGAACAAGACGATGTCGGGATGACACGCTGGCGACCGTAGAGAGCCAAGGTGGACCGAGGGACCACGCCCGGTGAACGAACGGTGAACGCCGCGGTGCGATCAGCCCAACTCGGCACCCGAGGTGCCCGACGTCACCGGCCCACGGTCCATTCTGATGACCTCGTGATGAACGAGTCGAGAACCGGCCGATCGCGTTCGTAGGTGAGGACATCGGCAACCGCGCCCACCGGGATCCATCGCAGGGCCGTGATCTCGACGTTGGGCTCGAAGCCCACCGAGGCCGCCACGGCCATCGACCAGTAGCGGACCCGTTTGGACCGCCCGGCCGCGTCCCGGTAGTCGGTGGTGGCCAACTCGGTGCCGAGCACCGGCACGATGCCGGTCTCCTCGAAGACCTCCCGCACCGCGGCCTGCTCCCACGTCTCGCCAGGATCGAGCTTGCCCTTGGGGAAGGTCCAGTCGTCGTAGCGGTTGCGGTGCACGAGCAGGAGCTCGGTCGCGCCGTCCGGGGTGGGCCGCCAGACGAGCCCGCCGGCGGCTCGGACCAGATCGGCGGCCATCAGTCGTGGGTGTCGAGGTTGCGGGTCCGGCCGAGGGCGGCCTGCTGCAGGTACAGGTGGGTGTCGACGTCGCCGCCGTCGGTGGCCCGGGTCCAGGTACCGTCCGCCGACAGCTCCCAGGCCAGGTGATCGTCGGCGAGGGTCACGTCGAGGATCTCGCGCAGACGGCCCTCGAGCTCCGGCGTGTCGATGGGCACCAGGGCCTCGACCCGGCGGTTGATGTTGCGGGACATGAGGTCGGCGGAACCGATGAGGTACAGGGGCCGACCCGGGCCGTCGCCGTTGCCGAAGTAGTAGATCCGGGAGTGCTCGAGGTACCGCCCCACGATGGACCGCACCTGGATGGTCTCGGACAGGCCGGGGACGCCGGGCCGCAGGCAACAGATGCCCCGCACGATGAGGTCGATCTCCACGCCCGCCCTCGACGCGGCGTACAGCGCATCGATCATGCCGGCGTCGGAGATGCTGTTCATCTTGGCGATGATCCGCCCGTCGGTTCCTCGCTCGGCCTCGCCCGCGATGAGCGCCTCCATGCGGGCCCGCAGCTCGCCCGGCGCCACGATCAGCTTCTCGTACTCCACCGCCCGGCCGAACCCGGTGAGGAAGTTGAACAGCTGGCTGAGATCGGTGCCGATGGCGGGATCGGTGGTGAACAGACCGAGATCCTCGTAGATCGTCGCCGTGCGTTGGTTGTAGTTCCCGGTGCCGATGTGGCAGTACCGCCGCAACCCGTCTCGCTCCTCGCGGACCACGAGCAGCGTCTTGGTGTGGGTCTTGAGCCCCACGAGGCCGTACACGACGTGGACGCCGACCTCCTCGAGGGCCTTCGCCCACTCGATGTTCGCCGCCTCGTCGAACCGGGCCTTCAGCTCGACGAGAACCGCCACCTGCTTGCCCGACTCGGCCGCCCGGATCAGCGACCGGATGATCGACGAATCGCCCGACGTCCGGTACAGCGTCATCTTGATGGCCACGACCCGCCGGTCGGTGGCCGCCTGGCGCAAGAAGGCCTCGACCGTGTTGCGGAAGCTGGCGTACGGGTGGTGGACGAGGATGTCGCTGCGACGGATCTCGGCGAAGAAGTCGGCCGGCGACTCGTCGTCGTTCACCAACCGCGCCGGTGTGATGGCCGGCCAGACCGGGTCCTTGAGGTCGGGACGCTCGATGTCGTGGATGTCGCGCAGACCGGTGAGGTCGAGGGGGCCGTCGATCTCGTAGACGTCCTCCTCCATGACGTCGAGCTCGCGGATGAGCAGCTCACGCATGTCGCTGGACATGGACGCATCGATCTCGAGGCGCACCGCTCGACCGAACCGCCGGCGCCGCAGCTCGACCTCGACCGCAGCGAGGAGGTCCTCGGCCTCGTTCTCCTCGACGGTCAGGTCGGCGTTGCGGGTGACCCGGAACGCCGCCACCCCGCTGATCTCCATGCCCGGGAACAGCTCGTCGAGGTGCGTGGCGATCACCTGCTCGAGCGGCACGAAGGTCATCGAGTCGGGCAGCCGCACGAAGCGGTCGAGGTTCGACGGCACCTTCACGCGTGCGAAGCGGCGCTCGCCGGAGGCGGGGTCGACCACCTGCACGGCCAGGCTCAGCGAGAGGTTGGAGATGTAGGGGAACGGATGGCCGGGATCGACGGCCAGCGGGGTGAGGACGGGGAAGATGTGCTCCTCGAAGATCTCGAACAGGGCTTTCTGCTCGTCGACATCGAGCTGGTCCCACGAACGGAATGCCACGCCCTCGGCCTCGAGTGCATCGATCACCTCACGGAAGCGGAGGGCCTGGGTGCGCACGTGGTCGACCACCACATCACGGATCTCCAGGAGCTGCTCGGCGGCCGTGCGGCCGTCGGAGGCGGTGGTCTCCACCCCGGCGTAGACCTGGTCCTTGAGCCCGGCCACGCGGACCTGGAAGAACTCGTCGAGGTTCGAGGTGAAGATGGCGAGGAACTTCGCCCGCTCGAGCAGGGGGACGGTGTCGTCGCCGGCCAGGGCCAGGACGCGGGCGTTGAAATCGAGCCACGACAACTCGCGGTTGAAGAAGCGTTGCGGCTGCTGGGCCAGGGTGTCGTCGGCGTCGCCCACACTCGCACGGTAACGCCGTCAACGGCACCGGACCGTGGCAGTCACCGGATGTTCACCTCGGCGACCCGATGGGGCCGCGCTCGCCGCCAACGCGATCCGCGGGCGCAGGGGCTCAGGCGACGGGCCGGGCCGCGAGCACCGCGGCCCCGATGGCACCGGCGGGATCGCCGAGCGTGGCGCCGAGCACCACGGGCGACACCCCCGAGAAGCGCAGGGCGCGCAGCGACCGCTCGAGGCCGTCGATGGCGATCGAGTCGAGCCGCTCGCCCAGACCACCCCCGACGACGATGGCCGCCACGTCGACGGTGACCACCACGTTGGCGACAGCGACGCCGAGCAGCGACAGGCCCTCGTCGATGAGCTCGACGGCGACGTCGTCACCCTCGGCGTAGGCGGTGGCGAACGCCTTCGACTTCATCCGACCGTCACCGGCGAGCTCGACCAGGGCGGTGGTGCGACCTCGGCCGTGCAGCTCGCGGGCCCGGTCCTCCATCGCTCGCCGTCCGATGTAGGCCTCGACGTGCCCGAGGCCTCCGCACGGACACGGGCGCCCGTTCGGGACGACCACCACGTGTCCGAGCTCGCCGGCGAGACCGGAGGGTCCGGCTCGCAACCGCCCGTCGAGGACGAGGCCCCCACCCAGGCCCGTGCCCATCCACACCGCCAGGACGTCGCGGTGGCCTTGGGCGACGCCCATCATGACCTCCCCGAACGCGGCCACGTTGACGTCGTTGGCCACGGTGACCGGGATGCCGAGACGTTCGGCCAGGATGGTGCCCAGCGGTACGGGTCGATCGAAACCAGCCAGGTTGGGAGCCCGCTGGACCACTCCCGACACCGGCTCGACGACGCCCGGGCTCCCCACGCCCACGGCCACGGGGTCGTCGTGCAGGGAGCGCACCATCTCGACGACGGCGTCGATGATGTCGGCGGCGGAGGTGGTCGGCGTGGCGACCTTGGCGTCGCGGACCACCGCCGGCGCGTCGGATGCGGCGCCGTCGACCACGGCGCCGAAGATCTTGGTCCCGCCGAGGTCGATCCCGACGACCGGTCCGTCCATGGGCCCTCGCTGCGTCCCGGGACGGGCTCTAGTTGTCTTCGGGGTAACCCAGGTCCCACTCGAGCAGGAAGTTCTCCCGCTCGGCGTCGCGGTTGACCCGCTCGCGGTTGCGGCGGAACTGGGGATCGTGTGGGGGGAGGAGCACGAGGCGAGCCCGGACCCGGGCCCGGAACGCCTCGATCAGGGCCTCGTCACCCCAGTCGGACTGGATCTCCCAGTGCGGGCTCGTGGGCCCGAGGTAGACGATGCGGGCGTGGGCGACCGGCGGCGGCCGTTCTTCGATCTCGACGTCGGACATGGCAGATCCTTCATTCAGCGGGCGCGTGGTGCGGGGGCGGCGGAACGTCCACGGTAGTGGTTCCTACCCACGCCGCCCCAGGGTGGCCTTGATCTCGCTCTGCTCGCCGTTCCGCACGATCGTGAGCGTGACGACGTCGCCGACCTCGAGATCGTGGATCACCGTCCCGACCGAGGCCGAATCCGGGGTGGGGGTGTCGTTCACGGCCACGATCACGTCGCCGGCCTGCAACCCGGCGTCATCGGCCGCGCTGTCGGGTACCACGCTCTGGACGAACGCTCCCTCGGTGGCGTCGATGCCGTAACGATCGAGGTTGGCGGCCGACTCCGACGCCACGTCCGTGGTGTTGACCCCCAGGAAGGCCTGATCGCCGCGTACCGAGCCGCCACCGGCGCGGATCTCCTCGATCAGCGGCTTGACCTTGTCGATCGGGATCGAGAACCCGATGTTCTGCGCGTCACCGATGATGGCGGTGTTGATGCCCACGACCTGCCCGGCGGCGTTGACGAGCGGGCCGCCCGAGTTCCCGGGGTTGATGGCGGCGTCGGTCTGGATGAGCCCTTCGAGCGAGATGGCGGGCTGGTTCCCGGAGGCGGGGGCTTCGAGCCTGCGCCCCAGCGCGGACACGATCCCCTCGGTGACGGTGGGGCTGCCGCCGAGGTTCAAGGCGTTGCCGATGGCGATCACCTCCTGGCCGACCTGGAGCGCATCCGACGAGCCGAGTTCGGCCGGGACCAGGTCGGAACGACCCTCGACCTGGATGAGGGCCACGTCCTCCTCGGGGAACGATCCGACGAGCGAGGCGGCCGCCTGCGAGCCGTCGGACAACCCGACGCTGATGGAGGGCAATCCCGCCACCACGTGGGCGTTGGTGAGGACGAGGCCGTCGGCGGTGAGCACGATGCCCGTGCCCGCGCCCGCCTCGCCCGCGACGATCTCGCTCTTGGTCAGCACCGACACGACCGAGGGCTCGATCCGGTTGAGGACGGCGAGCACGTCGATGCGGGCCGCACCACCGCCAGGCGAGGTCACCGGCGTGGATGCCGAGTCGGTGGGTGCGTCACCGCCGCCGGTGGGGAGCAGGGCCACGACCCCGAGGATCAGGGCGGCGACGATCGCGCCGACGCCCCCGCCGATCAGGGCCGAGCGGCCGACGGCGCGGTCGCGGTCGCCCGGATGCGGCGGCGGATCGAGCCGGGGCCACGCGGCCGGGGCCCGAAGCTCTCGGTCGGGACGCAGCGGGGGCGCGGCCGGCATCGTGTCCCGGTCGGGAGGGGCCATGTCCACCAGTCTCGCCGCTCGGGCGTCTGGTGCGAACGTCGGCCTCCGGATTTCCTCCGTCGCCGGTCATCCGGGTGGTTGCCGGGTGATCCGAGGTTTTTTCGGCAAAGAAGGAACCAGAACGCCGTCAGCGTCGTAGAACACATCGGAGGTCACATGATGGACACCCCTTGGATGCAGGACGGCAGCTGCCGCCACCACCGGCCCGAAGTCTTCTTCCCCAGCGATGGCGTCGGTGTGATCACGGCCCAGCGGATCTGTGCCACCTGCCCGGTGCGCGACACGTGCCTCGACTACGCGCTCGAGAACCGGATCGACCACGGGGTGTGGGGCGGCGCGTCCGAACGCGAGCGGCGGAGGCTGCTCAAGCGCCGCCGCCGCGGCACCCAGGTCGCCTCCCACACCGCGTAGTCGCGCCCGGACAGCCGCGCTCCTGGGCAGCCCCGCGGCGCGCCTCCGCGCCGCCGTCTGGGTACCTTGCGAGACGAACAGTTCCGAGTGGAGGAGCAGCAACCACGTGCGCATCGGGATTCTCACCGGTGGCGGCGACGTCCCCGGACTGAACGCGTGCATCAAGGCCGTGGTCGATCGGGCGGGGCAGGAAGGTCACGAGGTCGTGGGTCTGCGGCGGGGCTGGGCCGCCCTGGTCGAGATCGATCCCGACGACCCCGGCACCGCTGACGACTTCGTCATGCCGCTCCGGCCGACCGAGGTCCGGACCATCGACCGCACCGGTGGCACGATGTTGCACACATCACGGACCAATCCGTCGAACGTGACGACACCCCCGGCGTTCCTCGCCGGCAGCGTCGAAGGCGACGCGCCGCATGATCTGACGCCGCACGCCCTCCGCGTGCTCGAGCACCTCGGCATCGACGTCCTCATCCCGATCGGTGGGGACGACACCTTGTCGTACGGGTTGCGCCTGCACGACGAGGGCGTGCCGGTGATCGCCATCCCGAAGACGATGGACAACGACGTGCACGGCACCGACTACTGCATCGGTTTCTCGACCGCCGTGACCCGGAGCGTCCAGTTCATCCACCAGCTGCGCACGTCGACCGGCTCGCACGAACGTCTGGCCGTCGTGGAGCTGTTCGGCCGGTACTCGGGCGAGACGTCGCTCGTCTCGGCCTACCTGGCCTCCGTCGATCGGGCGCTGATCTCGGAGGTTCCCTTCGACATCGACAAGCTGGCCGGTCTCCTGATGGACGACCGGGCCCGGAACCCGTCGAACTACGCCATGGTCACCGTGTCGGAGGGCGCCACCATGCTCGAGGGCGACCTGCACCTGTCCGGAGAGGCCGACGCCTTCGGTCATCGAAAGCTGGGCGGCATCGGCCAGCGGGTCGGTGAGGCCCTCAAGGAGATCACCGGCGTACCGATCATCTCCCAGACACTCGGCTACCTGATGCGTTCGGGCAGCCCCGATTCCCTCGACCTGATGGTGGCCATCAACTTCGCGGTCATGGCGGCCGACCTCGCGGTGCAGGGCGGGCGCGGGCGCATGGTCGCCCTGCGCGCCGGCACGTACACGGATGTGCCGATCAGCGCCACCCGCGAGGGCGTGAAGCGGGTCGACGTCGAGGCGCTCTACGACGTCGACCAGTACCAGCCCAAGGTGCGCCAGGTCTCGGGCAAGCCGATGTTCCTCTACTGATCGAGGTCGTCGGCGCGTACGTCGCCGAAGCCGATCCGTCCCGCGTCGGGCCGGAGCACCTCGATCGGATCGCGCAGGTCGTCGACGTAGCCGAGGGCGTAGGCGCCGCGCGAGTAGCCCATCAACCGCTGGAGGTCTTCGTCGAAGGTCCGGGCCACCTCGAGGGGCACCGACAGGTACTGGTTCTCCTCCTGGCGCAACCACGACACGTTGTAGGTGATGTTGACCCCGCAGCGAACCGCTTCGGACCGATTGGCTCCGCCACCGTGATAGAGCGCTCCCGTGTAGAGGAGCACCGACCCCTTCGTCATCTCGGCCGGGACAGTGTCCTCGGCCCGGAGGCGCAACTTGTCATCGGCATGGTTGCTCCCGGGGACGACGCGCGTCGCGCCGTTGTCCTCGGTGAAGTCGGTCATCGCCCACAGCGTGTTGCACTGGACCTCGTAGCCGTTCGGGAACGGGAAGAAGTCGAACGCCCACTGGTCGCGGTGAATCGGCTGGCTCGTCTCCCCGGGGCCGATGGCGATCAGCTGCGTGAGGTGGAGCTGATACGAGGAGGCGTGGCCGAGCACCTCAGCGACGGTGCCGCGGACGGTGGGATGCATCACCAGTTGGCGCGCCGTGGGCGAGCGGGCCAGGAGGGCACCGGTGCGCTTGGTGGCGAGGCCGGAGAAGTCGTCGGGCCCATCGGGTGTCGCCGCCATCCACGGCGCCAGCTCGGCACCGACGGCGTCCATCGTCGAACCGGGTACCAGGTCCTCGATCACGGCACAGCCATCGGCAGCCAGAGCACGTGCCACCTCCGCCGCGGTCACGTCGGCGCCGTATCGCCGGATCTGCATCGCCGTTCCCCCTCGCTCGCCGTCCGGTTCACGCTAGCCAGCGGCCGGGCTCATCCGTCGATGGCGAACACCTCGGTGAAGCGGCTGCACGCATCGTGGACGTGGTCCCACACGCTGCCGCGGTGCGTCGCGGCGAGACCGTCGACGACGGTGATCGCTTCGTTCCTGTCCGGGGCGATCACCGTGACCACGAGGTGGCCGACCTCGGTCACCATCACCGTGGGGCTGTCTCCCGGGCGATCCCACACCGTCCGGGACCCCACCTGCTCGAGGTGACCTGGTGGCAGGCCCGACCAGTCGAGCCGGCCGGGCTGTTGGAACACCGACACCGTTCTCGTACCGTCGCTGTACACGACCAGCGTGAGGTCCCGCCCGTCGTACACGAGACGCCGACTGAGGCGGGCCCGGTTGCCGATCATGGCCGGTGGCGCGGAATACGGGCGGCTCACGGCGTCGACGCGATGCGCCCCTTCCATCCCGTGCAGGCTCGCCATCCGCCACGGATCGGAACCGCTGGCGGTGCTCGCCCCGGTGGCCGCGGCGGTGGCGGCGACGTGGGCCGCGACCAGGGCATCGACCTCTGGGACGACCTGGGGCCGGATGACGGCCGACGTGAGGGCCAACGAACCGAGCACGACCGCCGCCACGCCCACGAAGGCCACCCCCACCCGGATCAGCGTGCGGTGCCGGGCGAGGAGGCCCTCGACCATCGGCGACGCGTCGACGACCGGGAGGGCGCGGACCCACGAACGGGCCACGGCCGCTTCGTCGGCCAGGGCTCGGCACCGGTCGCAGACCGCGAGGTGCTCGCGGACCCAGGCATCGGTCTCGGGATCGAGCTCGCCGTCGAGATGGGCGGACACCAAGTCGCCGGCGTGCCCATCGGGGGGCGTGGGCCCGTGGCTCACGACCCTGCCTCCTCGGCGTCGCGGCCGAGCGCCTCGCGCAGGGCCAGGCGGCCCCGGTGGATCCGACTGCGGACGGTGCCGACGGGTACGTCGAGCTGCTCGGCGATGTCGGCATACGGGAGACCGGCCACGTCGGACAGCACGACTGCGACCCGATAGTCCTCCGGCAGCTCGGCAAGGAGGCCCTGGAGGTGGGCGGGGAGGCTGGCTGCTGCGGCCTCCTCGGCCGCCGACGGCGAGGCCGGCAGGACCAGATCAGGGTCGTCGGGGAGGGCGACCTGCGGGCGTCTCGTCCGCCGTCGGGCATCGTCGAGGAAGGCGTTGGTGGTGATGCGTCCGAGCCAGGCCCGCAGCGAACCGGGTGTGTAGGTCCGCAGCCCTCGTTGCACTCGCACCAACACCTCCTGCACCAGATCCTGCGCGTCCTCTCGATTCCCGGTGAGCCGATAGGCCACCGTGTAGATGAAGTCACCCTCCTCCCGGGCGATCTCCTCCCAGGTCGGGACGCGATCGTCGAGATCAGGGGCGGGATCGGACCGGCGCTGACGACGACGGATCACCATCGGCGGACCACGCCGGCTGACGTCCCGGTCCTGGAAACGACGTCGGCGGTCGTTCGGTTCCCGCGGCGCGCCGCCCAGCTCGCCATCGGGGGCTCGGGCGCAGGGGGCATGACGCGCCGGATCGTACCGGCCGGTGCCGGCGACGACGGTGGACGCGACGCACCCCGCGACCAGCGACGGCGGTGGCGCCGAGGGTGCGGGGTGCGGAGCGGATCAGGCGGATTCTGCCGCGCGCCGGGCGATGGCCCGGGCCCGGCGGATGCGACGGCGCTCGCGCTCGCTCATCCCACCCCAGATGCCGAACTTCTCCCCGTTGGACAGCGCGTACTCCAGGCAGTCGTCCCGCACGACACAACCCCGGCAGACCTCCTTGGCCTCCTTCGTGGACGCGCCCCGCTCGGGGAAGAACAGGTCGGGATCGACGCCGAGACAGTTGGCGAACTCTTGCCACGATCGGATTTCGGGCTGGCTGTCGATGTCCGCATGGACGCTCATCGGCCAGGCCTCCTTTGCATTGGTGGTGATCACTGGAGGCCACGAAGTGCTGGGTCCCCCCACACGCCTATACCAGACGTGTAATTACAACGGTGTGATCATCCCCCACCAGCGGCGGAAGCGCAAGTGAGACTTCAGATTCCGTGCTCAGGCTCACTCGGCCTCCGGCCCTTGCGGGCCGATCGAGCCTCGTTTCGCTGTCGGCTGCTCGCTGGCGCTCCCGACGCCGACCGTGCTCAGGCTCACTCGGCCTCCGGCCCTTGCGGGCCGATCGAGCCTCGTTTCGCTGTCGGCTGCTCGCTGGCGCTCCCGACGCCGACCGAGCTCAGCCCGGCCCTGGCGAGCTCAGCGCCCGAGGTGCGCAGGGCCCGCTTGTGCTCGACGAAATCGACCAGGACGTAGTCGCCGAGCGTCTCCGGGGTGGTGAAGAAGGCCCGGCCCCCGTTCATCTTGGTGATCTTCTCGATGAAGTTCTTCAGGTAGCTGGTGGCGTCGAGCATGAAGGTGTTGATGCGGATGTCTTCCTTGGTGCAGCGGATGACCTCGCGCACCGTGGCATCGATGGTCTCCTGCACAGGCGGGTAGTTGAAATACGGCGCCGCCATGCCTGGCTCGTAGTGGGCGGTGGGCTCGCCGTCGGTGATCATGATGATCTGCTTGGTACCGCTCTGGCGGGCGAGCAGCTGGCGGGCGAGCTGGAAGCCGTGCTGCATGTTGGTGCCGTAGTCGTAGTCCCAGCTCACCTCGGGCAGTTGCTCGGCGGTGAGCACGTGAGCCACCTTCGAGAACCCGACCAGGCCGAGGTAGTCCTGCGGAAACTGCCCGGAGATGAGGGCGTGCAGGGCCATGGCCACCTTCTTGGCCGGGAGGAAGTTGTCACGCATCGGCATCGACAGGGAGAGGTCGAGCATCAAGACGGTGGCCGATCGCACCAGCGTCTCGGTGCGCTCGATCTCGAAGTCGTCCGGGGTGAGGTGGACCGGGGTGCCGCCGCCGGCGCGACGCACGGCGTTGCGCACGGTGCGCTCGATGCTGAGGTTGAACGGATCGCCCCACTCGTAGGGCTTGGTGTCGTAGGCGCGTTCGTGGCCGATGCCGGTGCTTGACATGTCGTGGCGGCCGAGCTTGTCCTTGGCCAGCTTGGAGAACAGGTCGTCGAGGGCGTTGTTGCCGATCTTGCGCAGGCCGCGCGGGGTGAGCTCGAGTCGGCCCTCCTTGCGTTGGACGAGCCCGGCGTCCTCGAGCTGCTTGGCCAGCTTGGACAGCTGCTCGAGCGAGCGGGCGGAGTCATCGCCGAGCAGCTCACGAGCCCGGTTGATGTCGGCCTCGGCGAGGGCGCCGGGCTGGGTCGCCGACTGCAGCAGGTTCTCGAGCTGGTCGAGATCGCCGAGCTCGGCCATCATCTGGGCCGCCTCGGCGAAGCCCATGGGGTTGTCGCCCCCGAAGTCGTAGGACTTGTTCCAGTCGAGCTGCGGGAACATCTGCTGCAGGTTCTGCCCGAGCTGGCTGGCCTGGAACGCGAGGTCCATGTCCTCGAGCAGTTGCTCGGCCAAGCCTTGCAGCTGCGCCCGCTGCTCCGGGGTCATCGAGTTGAGCATGGCCTGCATCTGCGCCATCCGCTCGGCCATCGCCCGGAGCAGCTCCTCGACGTTCTCGGGGTTCTCCGGGAAGAAGTCCCCGTACTCCTCCATGAACTGCTGGAAGTCCTCGGGGGTGTCCTCGCCTCGCTGGTGCTTCTCGAGCAAGTCGTTGAGCGCGGCCATCATGTCCTTGGTGCGCTGCATGGCCGCGGGGTCGGGGTTCGACATGGCCCCCGCCATCTGGTCGAAGTACTGCTGGGCCAGCTGCTGGCGGAGCTGGTCCATGAGCTCGTCGAAGCGCTGCTGGGCCTCGGCGGACTCGAAGTCGTAGTTGGACAGGCTCTGCACCTGACCGGCGAGGTCGGGCGGGAGCATGTCGAGGTGCATGTGCTTCTCGGTGGTGGTGGCCTCGGCCAGCTCCTGCTGGCGGGGGTCACCGGACTGGCGGGCCTCGTCGAGACGTCGGTCGAGCGCAGCGCGTTCCTGGTCGACCACCTCGCGGAGGGCATCGGCGATCTCGTCGTAGACGCCGCCGAGGTTCGAGTTCTCGAGCCGTTGCCGGCGGGCCTCGCGCAGCCGTTCCATGAGCTCGCGCATGCCCTGGACGGAGTTGCCCTCGTCGTCCTCGAAGCCCTGCTGCATCAGCCGCCGCAGGGCGGCATTGAGATCGCCGTGGTACAGGAGGTCGTCGGTGATCTCGTCGAAGATGGCGTCGGCGTCGAACTCGAAGCCGACCTGCGTGCCGTCCCAGCGCGAGTACCGGAAGTTGGGACGGGCCATGGCCCAACCGTAGCGGCGTGGCTCCGATCTGGGACGGGTACCGAGTGGTGGGTTACCGGGTGGTGGTGTGTTCCTCGACGACGCGCCGCTCGCCACGCGGGGCGGTGGCACGATCGATCCACAGGAGCGACACCAGGACGCCGATGGCACCGGCGATCATCAAGATGATGCCGACGACGTTGATGTCGAGGCCGGAGACGGTGGCGTCCACGGCGAAGGTCAAGATGGCGCCGAGCGCGATGAGAAAAATCGATGTACCGGTGGCCATGGTGGATTCACTCCTTTTGCGGCGATGAACGCCGATCTGTTCGACTGGGCTTGCCCGTTCTGTGTCCCGTCGGCGTCGATGTCAGAACCCTCGCGCCTGCATGCAACTCCAGAAGCGGAGCCGGCAGACGAAGTCTGCAGGCGCAGCGGCTCAAGCCCGTCGGACCCCGAGCAGGACGGTGTCGTCGGCATCGGGACCGGCCACGGCCAGCAGGTCGTGGAGCTCGTCGCAGACGGCGTCGAGTGCCGGTGACCGGCCCGCGAACGATGCCGCCAGCCGTTGGAGCCCGTCGTCGATGGACTCACCTCGACGCTCGATGAGGCCGTCGGTGTAGAGGAGCAGCAACTCGCCCTCGGCCAGGGTGGAGTGGATCGGTCGGACACCCACCTCGTCGAGGAACCCGAGCATCGGACCGCGAGCGTCGAGGTCCTCGATCCACCGGACCTCGCTGCCGTTCCGGGACGCGATGACCGGCGGGAGGTGACCACAGCACCAGGTCGAGCACGCGCCGGTGCGGGTGTCGACCTCGACGTAGGCGATGGTCACGGTGGTGGACAGTTCGTGGCGCGCCATCCGGTTGAGGACGTCGAACGCCTCCTCCGGCGTGGACGAGGACTGCAGCAGGGCCCGGAACGAGTAGCGGAACTGGCCCATGTGGGCGGCGGCCACCAGACCGTGGCCGCAGACATCGCCGACCGCCAGGCCGAACCGGTGGTCGCCGAGCTCGATGACGTCGTACCAGTCGCCGCCGACATCGAGGCCGTCGCGACCGGGGTGGTAGCGGACGCACACCTCCAGACCCGGGACCTCGACGTCGGTCGGGGGGAGGAGCTGGCGCTGGAAGACGACCGCCGCCAGACGTTGCTCCTCGTGACGGCGCGCGTTCTCGATCGCCACCCCCGTGCTGGATCCGATCGACGCGGCCAGACGGGCATCGTCCTCGGTGAAGTAGCCGCGGTCGGCGTGGGCGAAGATCAACAGCCCGAGCGGGCGACCGCGGTCACCGCCCACGGGGACCAGGAGCATGGAACGGAGGACGTCGACATCGATCGGGAGGCCGAGCGAGGCGACGAACTCGCGGACCTGGGGATGGCGGGACAGATCTCGGATCCTCTCGACGCCGGTGGCCGTGCCGACGAACGCGGTGATGTCGAGTTGCCGGGGAGGATCGGGCACGGGTTCGTCGCTGGTGAGGCCGCTCACCGCCCACGCCAGGTCGGAGCCCACCTCGCCGGGCTCGGGGTAGAGGACCACGCCGAGATCGGCGCCCAGGACGCCGGTGGCGGCGTTGGCCACCGCGATGGCGGTGTCGGTGAGCTGGCGGCCGGCGATGATCGCCTGGCTCACCCACTGCAGCCCCTCCACCGCGGCGCGGCGGCGCTGCAGTGAGATCTCGGCCCGCTTCTCCTCGGTGACATCCGACGACACCGCGGAGAGCACGGGCGGGCCGCCGTTGGCCTTCACCCGGGTGACCCGGGTGGAGATCCAGCTGGTACCCCGCTCGGCGTCCCGCACGCGGTAGGCGACCGTCTGGGTCTCGTCCGACCCGCGCGCCCGCTCGAGCACGCCGCCGATGGCGGCGCGGTCCTCGGCCACCACGGAGGCGAACAGCGTCTCGGCCCCGCCCTCGAAGTCCTGGATCCCGTGGAGCTCGGCCATCCGCGGCGACCACTCGGCTCGCCCCGAGCGCACGTCGAGGGTCCAGACCCCGAGCTCGCCGGCGTCGAGGGCGAGGGCCAGCCGGCCCTCCACCTCGTGCACCTGGACCCGCTCCCGGAACCGTTCGATCAGCTGGCCGAGCCCGGAGCTGACCGTCTCGGCCTCGGAGGCCAGCCAGAGCGTGGCATCGAGGGACCGGTGGGCCAGCAGCTCGAGCACCCCGACGAGGCGGCGCCCGGAGTGGAGCGGAATCACGACCCCCGACCGCGGCAACCGGTTGGAGCCGTAACCGGGACCGAAGCGAGGGTCGCCGTCCACCCCGTCGAGGACGACGACCTCGTCGCGTTCCCATGCTGCGCCGGGCAGTCCTTCGCCCACCTGGAACGGTTGGCGCAGCGTGGCCGAGCGATACCGCCGCTCTTGGTCGGGATCGCGTTCCCACACCAGCACCGACCGCAGGCTCGCCGTCTGCTCATCGAGGACCCAGATCGTGGCGAGATCCCATTCGAAGGCAGCGCCGACCATGGCCGCGGCCGCGGCGAGCTCGGCTTGGCCCACCGACGGGGCCGACAGCACGTCGAGCAGTCCGGAACGCAACCCGTCACCGGACCGCAGATCGAGCAGGGCCACGACGAAGCCGACCTCGGTCAGGTGGGGACGCACCCCGAGGTGGCTGACCTCTCCTGTCGCCGTGCGGACGGGTAACCGGACGACGCGCCCCTCGAACGGCGACGAACCCTCGGCCGTCCAGGTCTCGAGCGTCGACCGGACGGCGGCCCGGGCGGGCATCGGGAAGAGATCGGCGAGGGAGCGACCGACCAGGGAGTCGCGCGACCACCCGAGGACGTCCTCGACGCGGTCGGTGGCGTCGAAGACCACCCCGTGACGATCGGTGAAAACGACGGCGACGGGCAGGGAGCGCAGCAGGCGCTCAGTCGAGATCGGTGCCGGTGCCATGGTTCGGTTGGCACGATATGCCAATCCGTCGGGCCCGATCGGATCCCGATGTCGGGCCCACGCCCCCGGAGAGCGGCGGGGCGTCTGAACTCGGCCGATCGAGGGCATGGAGCGTCGACCCGGCCGATCACGGCCGCACACCCGCCAGGAAAGGACCATCACCATGGGTACCAACAAGGACGAGGTCAAGGGACGGGTCAAGGAAGCCGCCGGCGACCTGACCGGTGACGAGGACCTCGAACGCGAAGGCAAGGTCGACAAGGCCGTCGGCTCGGTCAAGGACGCGGTCGACGGTGCGGCCTCCAAGGTGAAGGACGCGGTCAGCAAGGACCGCTGACATCGCTGCTTTCCCGTCCCGAGTAGCGTCGGCGTCAGCCACGGTGTGTCGTGGCCGACGCCGACGCGGCGCGTATCCGTTCTGCAGACGTCCATTGGAGAGCTCATGACCGACGTGTCCCCTGCCCCCGAAGATCGCCTCCGGATCACCACGCCCGACGACGACGGACCAGCAGTCTTCGTCCTCGAAGGCGAACTCGATCCTCACACGTCTCCGATGCTGCAGGCCCGGATCGACGAGGTCGTCGCCGCCGATGCCACCGCCGTCGTGCTCGACTTCGCCGACGTGAGCTTCGTGGACTCGGCCGGATTGCGGGTCATCGCCGACACCCACCGGCGCCTGCAAGAAGCCGGCGGCGGCCTCACCGTCCGACGGCCTTCAGCCGGTCTGGTGAAGCTGCTGGCCCTCACCGGCCTCGCCGATCACGTCACCGTCGAGGAGTGAGGGCCACGGCCAGCACGGGGC
This sequence comes from uncultured Acidimicrobiaceae bacterium, assembly GCA_963747745.1. Classification (GTDB taxonomy): domain Bacteria; phylum Actinomycetota; class Acidimicrobiia; order Acidimicrobiales; family Salinilacustritrichaceae; genus Salinilacustrithrix. Next base: position 106,052 of record CAVVGJ010000013.1, on the reverse strand, counting down.
GGCCGGCCCGGACCGCCTCGATCCCCCCTTCGGAGTTGCGGGCCGACGAGGTGTCGACCGACGGCGCTCAGATCGCGGCCGTGCAGCGGACCACGAGGCGTCGATCCACCACGTCGACCGCCACGTCGTCCACGAAGGCCGAGACCAGCATCAGGCCGCGCCCGCCGGTGCGCAGCGGATCGCCGAGGTCCCACGTGTCGACCTCGGCCGAGGGGTCGGCCGACACCTCGTTCGTGACCGTCAGTTGCAGGCGCTGGCCGCTGATGACGGCCTCGACCTCGGCCGGGGGTGCACCCGCCGGCGTCTCCCGGACCGCGTTGGCACCCAGCTCGCTGAGCACCACCGACAAGTCGTCGACCTGCTCGGACTCGACGTCAGCGGCACGAAGCCACCCCATGAACGCCGTGCGCACCTCGGAGAGATCAGCAACAGCATGGAGCGGCCGGGCCTGGAAGCGGGTCGAGGGACGATGCACGATCATCAGGATCTTCGGGAGACGTACCCAACCGCGAATGACAGTAGAACGGATCCACCATGCATGAACTGCCCTCCTCCTCGCTGGCGTTGACGATACCCACCTCGCCCGCCTATCTCCGACATGTGCGGGTGCTGGCGGCAACCGTGGCCGACGACCTCGGATTCGACGTGGAAGTCATCGAGTCGCTCCGTATCGCCGTCGACGAGCTGTGCGCGCTGGCGATCGGCGAGGTCGACGACCCCGGCCGGACGCTCACCCTGGTGCTCCAGTCCGGCGCCGACGGATTGGCGCTCGAGGGCCGCTGCGGGCCGATCACGGCCGATCCCCAGATCGACCCCATCGCCGAACAGCTCATCCGAGCGGGCGCGACATCGCACGAGCTCCGTCGGGACGGCGACGAATGCGTCTTCTCACTCCGCGTCAACGCTCCCCAATCGATCAATGGACGCTGACGTTCGCGACCAGTTCATCGAGTACCGGGCCAAGGGATCCCGGCGGCTCCGCAACGCCCTGGTCGAGCAGCACCTCGACCTGGTCGAGTACTACGTGAGTCGCTACGGCAAGGGACAGATCGAGTCCGACGACGTCCGCCAGCAAGCGTTCATGGCGGTCATCAAGGCCGTCGAGCGTTTCGACCCGGACATGGGGGTCACGTTCAAGACCTTCGCCAACCGGACCATCGAAGGCGAGCTCAAACGGCTGCTGCGCGACAAGGGCTGGTCGGTGCGACCACCGCGCAGCCTCCAGGAGCTCGCCGTGCAGGCGCGCCGACTCGAACCGCAGCTCACCCAGCAACTCGGACGCACACCCCGGGTTTCCGACCTGGCCGAGTGGCTCGAGGAGTCGACCGATCGTGTCCTCGAAGCGCTGGCCGCCGGCGCCTCGTTCCGGGCCGACAGCCTCGACGCACCGATCGGCGACGGATCGCTCACCAAGGGAGCGATGATCGCCGGTGCGGACGGCGAGATGGAGGATGTCGAACTGCAGATGGACGTCGAGGACCTGCTCGCCGACCTCGACGAGCGCGACCGGGAGATCGTCCAACTCCGCTTCGTCGAGCGCCGCTCGCAGCAGGAGATCGCCGATCGCCTCGGTGTCTCGCAGTCGTACCTCTCACGCCTGCTGCGCCGCACGCTGGCGAAGCTGCGAGAGGACATCGAGGCCCGCCAGTCGGCGTTCGATGCCGACGACGAGCCCGTCTGAACCCGACCCGGAAAATCGCTGCGAATCCCTACCGGTGACCGGTGGCGATCCGCAGCGATTTTCCGTGGGTCGGAGGGCGGCCCGTCACCATCAGGTGGTGGCGGCCACCTTCTCCTTGAACTTCGAGCCCACCTTGACCTTGGCGACGTTGGCCGCCGCGATCTGGAGCGGTGCTCCGGTTTGCGGGTTCTTACCGGTCCGGGCGGCGCGGTGGCCCCGCTCGAAGGTCAAGAAGCCGGGCAGCGACACCTTGTCGCCACTGGCCACCGCATCGGTGACCGTGGCCTCGAAGGCATCGATCATCTCGGCGACCGCGGTCTTCGTCTGACCACTTGCTTCTGCGATGGCCCCGACCAAGTCGGACTTGTTCATGGGAATCCCCTTCCGTTCGACGTTCCCACTGGTGACAACAGCGTGAACGGTTTTGCGGGCGGAAGGGTGGATACCCACGATCTTCTGTCACTATTCGTGTCAGAAGCAGACTCGGGAGTTGACGAGCCGGACGGCCGGAGGACGGCGGGCGAGCAACTCCAGAAGCGGAGCCGGCGGACGAAGTCCGCGGGCGCAGCGACTCAGCCCCGAGCGCGGTAGCTGGCCCGGGCGCCCACGTGCTCCTTGTTCAGCCGCTTGCCCAGGTGCAGTCCCTCGAGCAGGAACTCGACGGCGCTGGCGATGGCGGCCGCCGATTCGTCGCCCTGGGTCAACGACGCCACCGGACCCTTCAGCCCCGGCAGCTCGTCGACCAGTGCGGCGAGGTCGGCGGCGCTGACGTCCTCGCCGGCGTCGACCACGCGGCCGCCTTCGAACGCCTCGAGGACGTCACGGAGCACGGAAGGGTCGGTGCGCTCCCGGAACACGGTGAGCACCGCGGACTTCACGAGGTGGCCGGCGATGGCCTCGTCGCGCCCGTCGTCGAGGGACTCGATCTCGATCTTGCCCATCGTCGACGCCGCGAGGGCGTCGAGATCCGAGATCCGAGGCACGACCATGTCGTCACCGCTGCGCAGGGCCCGACGGGCGGCATTGGCGACGAGCACCTCCTGGTTGGACACGGTGAGGCGGACCGACACCCCGGAGCGCTGGTTGACGTGGGGTGACTCGCGGGCCAGGTGGGACAGGGTCGCCACGATCTGGCTCATGTAGTCGGGCATCCGCACCTGCACGCCTTCGGCGGCGAGGGGCGACGACTCCTGGGCCGCGATCTCCATCTCGGTCTCGATGTCGAGCGGGTAGTGGGTGCGGATCTGGCTCCCGAAGCGATCCTTCAGCGGGGTGATGATCCGGCCCCGGTTGGTGTAGTCCTCGGGGTTGGCCGAGGCGACCAGCATCACGTCGAGGGGGAGCCGGACCTTGTAGCCGCGGATCTGCACGTCGCGTTCCTCGAGCACGTTGAGCAACCCGACCTGGATGCGCTCGGAGAGATCGGGCAACTCGTTGATGGCGAAGATGCCCCGGTTGGTGCGAGGGACCAGGCCGTAGTGGAGGGTGAGCTCGTCGGAGAGGTAGCGACCCTCGGCCACCTTGATCGGGTCGACTTCGCCCACCAGATCGGCGATCGAGGTGTCCGGCGTGGCCAGCTTCTCGCCGAAGCGGGTGTCGCGGTGCACCCAGTCGATCTCGGTGTCGTCACCGTCCTCGTCGATGAGGGCCCGGGCGTACGCCGACACCGGATGGTACGGATCGTCGTTGATCTCGGATCCTTTGACGATGGGCATCCACTCGTCGAGCAGGCCGGTGAGCGAGCGGATCATGCGGGTCTTCGCCTGACCGCGCTCACCGAGGAAGATGACGTCGTGGCCGGCCAGCAGGGCGTTCTCGAGCTGGGGCATCACGGTGTCCTCGTAGCCCATCACGCCGGTGAAGAGGGGCTCGCCGGAGCGGATCTTGGCGACGGCGTTGCGGCGGACCTCTTCCTTGACCGGCCGGGACTGCCAACCGGACTCCTTGAGCTCGCCGATGGTCGAGGCTGGGGGCGGTGTGGCACGCGTCATGTCTGCAACCTATCCGCCGGTCCGCGCCGCCTGACCGGCTCCGGCCCGGTCGGGCCAGCACCGGCGCGGGGTAGGTTGCGCCGGCCATGGAACTGACCGATCGCTGGGTGGCGATCCACGCCGACGACGAGCTCCGTCGCACCTTCGCCGAGCCCGAGCTCGACGACCGTGACTGGGAGCCCATCGCCGTGCCGGGCCACTGGCGGTCCGCGGCCGGCTTCGACACCGACGACGGACCCCTGCTGCATCGGACGACGTTCGAGCAGCCACCCGGAGCCCCGGACCGACGTTGGTGGCTACGTTTCGACGGCCTCTTCTACCAGGGCGACATCTGGCTGGACGGCGCCTACCTCGGCGACACCGAGGGGTACTTCTTCCCCCATACCTTCGAGGTCACCGACGCCCTGCGCGCCCGCTCCGAACACACGCTCGCGGTCGAACTGGCGTGTGCCCCCCAGACCGACCGCACCAACAAGCGCAACATCACCGGTGTGTTCCAGCACTGGGACTGCTTCGATCCGGCATGGAACCCGGGCGGCATCTGGCGCCCGGTGCACCTCGTCGACACCGGGCCGGTGCGCATCGCCCGCCTCGTCACCCGGTGCGTCGATGCCACGCCCACCCGCGCCACGCTGGCCTTCGTGGCGGAGCTCGACGCCGCGGCCGGCGTCGACGCCCACGTGCGCACCACGGTGGGGCCCGTCGACCACGGCATCGATCACACCCTGGCCGCGGGCGCCAACACGGTGGAGTGGTCGGTGACCGTCGACCGTCCGCAGCTGTGGTGGCCCCATGCCCTGGGCGAAGCCCACCTCGAAGCCGTCGAGGTCGAGGTCCGACTGCGCGACGAGGCCGGCAGCGTGGTCTCGGACCGGCGTCGGTTCCGCACCGGCCTGCGCTCGGTCCGGATGCGGAGGTGGATCACCGAGATCAACGGCGAACGGCTCTTCCTCAAGGGCAGCAACCAGGGACCGACCCGCATGGCGCTCGGCGAGGCGACCCCGGCCGACTGCCGTCGCGACATCGAACTGGCGCGGGCGGCGGGGCTCGACCTGCTGCGACTCCACGCCCATGTCGCCCGCCCCGAGACCTACGACGCGGCCGACGAGGCCGGGATGCTGCTCTGGCAGGACTTCCCCCTCCAGTGGGGGTACGACCGGGGCATCCGCAAACAGGCCACGTTGCAGGCCACGGAGATGGTGGCGTTGCTCGGCCACCACCCGTCGATCGCCATCTGGTGCGGCCACAACGAACCCATGCGGCTCGACATCGAGCCCGACGCGTTCACCGACCGCCGCCGCACCACCCAACTCGGGCTCCGCGCCATCGCGTCCCAGCAGCTGCCGACGTGGAACAAGACCGTCCTGGACCGGGCCGTGAAGCGAGCCATCGAGGCCGCCGACGGGACCCGTCCCGTGATCCCCCACTCCGGCGTGATGCCGCACCTCCCCCAGCTCAGCGGGACGGACAGCCATCTGTACTTCGGTTGGTACTTCGGCCACGAGCGTGACTTCCCGGCCTTCGCCAAGGCGGTGCCGAGCCAGGTCCGCTTCCCGACCGAGTTCGGCGCTCAGGCGGTACCGGAGTCCGACGACTTCGTCGACGCCGACCGCTGGCCCGACCTGGACTGGAATCGGCTGGCCGAGACCCACTCGCTGCAGCAGTCGATCCTCGACCGGTTCGTCCCGCGCGACGGCCACACCTACGAGTCCTGGAAGCAGGCCACGCAGGAGTACCAGGCCACCGTCATCCGGCACCACATCGAGACGCTGCGCCGGCTGAAGTACCGGCCCACCGGCGGTTTCGCCCAGTTCTGCTTCGCCGACGGTCATCCGGCCATCACCTGGGCGGTGCTCGACCACGAGCGCCGGCCCAAGCTGGGCCACGCCGCCCTGGTGGAGGCGTGCCGGCCGGTGATCGTGGTCGCCGACCGACTCCCGGCCACGGTGGCGCCCGGTGACGCCCTCGCCCTCGACGTCCACGTCGTGTCCGACCGGCGGACGGAACTGTCGGGACGGATCCGGGTCGAGTTGCGCTGGACCGACCGCGCGTCGGGCGCAGCCGACGGCCACGAGTGGACCTTCGTTGGCGACATCGGTCCCGACTCGTGCGTGCTCGTCGGCACGGTCCAGTTCGAGGTCCCGGACGCGGCCGGCGAAGTGGTGCTGGCCCTGCACGGCCGGGTGGGAGACGACGACGTGGCCAACGAGTACCGGTCCGTGGTCACCTGACGTCGAACTACGGCCACCTGCGGGAGCGCGGGTACCGTGCCCTCATGCAGACGATGGAGAAGTCAGCGCAGGGCGGTGGCCCGGGCGGCGGCGTCGCTCCCGTGAACCCACCTCGTCGACCCGCACCCTGGCCGATCGCCTTCTACCGGTCGGCGGTCGGCAAGAAGTGGGTCATGGCCATCACCGGGATCATCCTGATGGGCTTCGTGTTCGGTCACATGATCGGCAACCTCAAGCTGTACCTCGGCGCGCACGACATCAACGTCTACGCGGAGTTCCTCCGCGAACTGCTGTACCCGCTGCTGCCCCGGACGGTCACGCTGTGGCTGATCCGCAGCGGACTGATCGTCGCGTTCGTCCTGCACATCCACTCGGCCGCCAGCCTCTCGTTGATGAACCGGCGGGCCAACGCCGGCGGCTACGCCTCGCCTCGCGACTACCAGGCCGCCAACGTCGCCAGCCGGTCGATGCGCTGGACCGGCATCGTCATCCTGCTGTTCCTCGCCTTTCACCTCTCGGACCTGACATGGGGCTTCCTCAACCCGGACTTCGTGCGGGGCGACGTCTACCGCAACGTGCAGGCCAGCCTCGGCAACGCCGTGCCGGCGATCATCTACATCGTCGCCAACCTCGCCTTGGGCCTGCACCTGTTCCACGGGTCGTGGAGCATGTTCCAGAGCCTCGGCCTCAACAACCCCCGCTACAACTCCTGGCGCCGGATGTTCGCCATCGGCTTCGCCGCCATCATCACGGTCGGGAACCTCAGCTTCCCGATCCTGATCGCCTCCGGCGTGACCAACGACGACGTCTGCTTCGAGCAGGGCGACCGGGTCGTCACCTGTGAGGCGGTGTTCGCCGACGCGCTCCGGTCCGGTCAGATCACCGTCGACCAGTTCGACAACTTCTCCGAGCACGACCGCAACGAGTACATCAAGGCCTACGAGACCCAGAACGAGCTCACCCCCCAGCAGGAGGCAGGCTGATGATCGGCAACCTCGACAGCGCGGTTCCCGACGGTTCCATCGCCGACAAGTGGACGCAGCACAAGTTCGACATGAAGCTGGTGGCACCGAACAACCGGCGCAAGTTCGACGTCATCATCGTCGGGTCGGGCCTGGCCGGTGCCTCGGCCGCGGCCACGCTGGGCGAGCAGGGCTACAACGTCAAGGTCATCAGCTACCACGACTCCCCCCGGCGGGCGCACTCCATCGCGGCCCAGGGCGGCATCAACGCGGCGAAGAACTACAAGAACGACGGCGACAGCGTCTACCGGCTCTTCTACGACACGGTGAAGGGCGGCGACTACCGCTCCCGCGAGGCCAACGTCTACCGGCTGTCCGAGGTCTCGGTCGACATCATCGACCAGTGCGTGGCCCAGGGCGTGCCGTTCGCCCGTGAGTACGGCGGCCTGCTCGACAACCGGTCCTTCGGCGGCGCCCAGGTGTCGCGCACCTTCTACGCCCGGGGCCAGACCGGCCAGCAGCTGCTGCTCGGCGCCTACCAAGCCCTCATGAAGGAGGTGGCGGCCGGCACGGTGGAGCTCCTCACCAAGACCGAGATGCTCGATCTCGTGGTCAAGGACGGGGTGGCCTGCGGGGTCGTGACCCGTGATCTGCGCACCGGTGCCATCACCCGACATTCGGCCCACGCCGTGCTGCTGGCCACGGGTGGCTACGGCAACGTCTTCTACCTGTCGACCAACGCGATGCACTCCAACGCCACCGCGGCATGGCGGGCGCATCGTCGCGGCGCCGCGTTCGCCAACCCGTGCTTCACCCAGATCCATCCCACGTGCATCCCCCCGGCCGAGGACTTCCAGTCGAAGCTGACCCTGATGTCGGAGTCCCTGCGCAACGACGGCCGGGTCTGGGTGCCCAAGGACCCCGACGAGACCCGCCCGCCCGGGCAGATCCCCGAAGAGGACCGCGACTACTACCTGGAGCGCAAGTACCCCAGCTTCGGCAACCTCGTCCCCCGCGACGTGGCATCGCGCAACGCCAAGACCGTGGTCGACGAGGGGCGCGGCGTGGGGCCGCGCAAGAACGGCGTGTACCTCGACTTCGCCGACTCGATCAACCGCCTCGGCAAGGAGGCAATCGAGGAGCGCTACGGGAACCTGTTCGAGATGTACGAGCGCATCACCGACGAGAACCCCTACGAGGTTCCGATGCGCATCTACCCCGCGGTCCACTACACCATGGGTGGGCTGTGGGTCGACTACCACCTGATGTCGAACATCCCCGGCCTGTTCGTGCTCGGCGAGGCGAACTTCTCGGACCACGGCGCCAACCGCCTCGGCGCGTCGGCCCTGATGCAGGGCCTGGCCGACGGATACTTCGTGATCAGCTACACCATGGCCAACTACCTCGCCGGCATCCTCGGCCAGGATCCGGTTCCCATCGACGACCCGGCGTTCACCGAGGCCGAACAGGACGTCGCCGACCGCATGAACCAGCTCCTTTCGATCGGCGGCACCCGCTCGCCCGACGACTTCCACAAGGAGCTGGGCAAGATCATGTGGGAGTACTGCGGCATGGCCCGCAACGAGGCCGGCCTGACGAAGGCGCTGACGGAGATCCCGGCCCTGCGGGCCGAGTTCTACAAGGACCTGCGCGTCCTGGGAACGGGCGACAGCATCAACCAGAGCCTGGAGAAGGCGGGGCGCATCGCCGACTTCCTCGAGCTCGGCGAGCTGATGTGCCGGGATGCCCTCGACCGCAACGAGTCGTGCGGCGGCCACTTCCGGGAGGAGAGCCAGACCGAGGAGGGCGAGGCCCTGCGCCGGGACGACGAGTTCTCCTTCGTCTCGGCCTGGGAGTGGACCGGCGACCCGTCGAACCCCCAGCTGAACAAGGAACCGCTCGTCTTCGAGAACGTGGCGCTCACCCAGCGCTCGTACAAGTGAGGTTGTCGAACCGATGAAGCTGAAGCTCAACATCTGGCGCCAGGCCGCCCCGGACGCCGCGGGCGGGATGCAGACCTACGAGCTCGACGACGTGTCGCCGGAGATGTCCTTCCTCGAGATGCTCGACGTGCTCAACGAGCGGCTGATCGCCGAGGGGTCCGAGCCGGTGGAGTTCGAACACGACTGCCGTGAGGGCATCTGCGGGTCGTGCGGGCTGATGATCAACGGCCAGGCCCACGGTCCGCAGAAGGGCACCGCCACGTGCCAGCTCCACATGCGCAAGTTCGCCGACGGCGACGTGATCAACATCGAACCGTGGCGGGCCGCATCGTTCCCCGTGCTCAAGGATCTCGTCGTCGACCGCTCGGCGTTCGATCGCATCATCGAGTCGGGCGGTTACATCACGGCCCCCACCGGTGCCGGGCCCGACGCCAACCTCATCCCGGTGCCGAAGGACGCGGCCGACGCCGCCTTCGACGCCGCGGCCTGCATCGGCTGCGGTGCGTGCGTCGCCGCCTGCCCGAACTCGGCCGCCCAACTGTTCACCGCGGCGAAGGTCGAGCACCTGAACCTGCTCCCCCAGGGTCAGGCCGAGCGCCACCAGCGCGTCATCGGCATGGTCGACACCATGGAGCGCTACTTCGGCTCGTGCACCAACCACGGCGAGTGCACCGAGGCGTGCCCGAAGGAGATCCCCCTCGACTACATCGCGTTCATGAACCGTGACTACGTCAAGGCCCAGGTGAAGAACCGGAAGCTCCTCGGCCAGCGGTAGGCGACCGACGTTGCGCGCTCGCGCCCGCCAACTCCATCCGGAGCAGGCCTCGTCCCACCGGATCCGCAACACGCTCATCGCCATGGGCGCGGGCGGTGGCACGGTGACGATCACGGCCGCGATCGCGTACCTGCAGGCCCGATCGGTGGCGTCGACCGGCGTGCACGACGGTCTCCACCTCGACGGCGACGTGGGCCGGGGCCACCAACCCATCGAGTGCCGGGTCGTCTGGCTGGGCGACAGCCTCGCCGCCGGGCTCGGCGCCATCTCGGCCGAGCTGTCGTTGCCCCATCTCGTGGCCACGGGCCGGGACGGCCGTACCCGGCTCCACGTCTTCGCCGAACCCGGCGCGACGAGCCACGACGTGATCGTGTCCCAACTCCCCGCCCTCCACCAGCTCCGGCACGGCCTGACCCAGATCGGCGAGAGGATCGACGCCATCGGCATCACGGTGGGGGCCAACGACATCGCGGCCATGACGCCCCGGCCGCGGTTCCGGCGCAACGTGGCCCGCATCCTCGACGACGCCGAGGGCGTGCCCGTGGTCGTGGTGTCGATCCCCCATCTCAGCCAGGCGATCCGCCTTCCCCGTCCCCTCCGGACGTTCGCGTCGTGGCGGGCCAGCTGGCTCGACCGGGTCCTGCGATCCGCGGCCCGCCAGCGGGACAACGTCCACTACGCGTCGGTGCGACGCCGCCCCGACTGGATCCGGCGCCGCGACCTGCAGAACTTCCTGGCGGCCGACCGCTTCCACCCCTCTGGCGCCGGTTACGCGGTGTGGGCCGACCGCGTCGCCGAGGCCTTCGATCAGGCGCTGGCCCCCGCGGCGTCCTGACCGGAACCACCGGCCTCGGTCTCGTCGAGCAGCTTCTCGAGCAGGTGGGCCAGCGTCTCGGTCTCGGCCGCGGTCAGGCGCGCCAACCTCGGTGAGGGTGCAGCCAACAGGTCGTAGGCGCGCTGGCGGGCCGCGGCTCCCGCCGGCGTGAGGTGGATGATCTTCACCCGCCGATCTCGCTCGGACACCCGCCGTTCCGCGAAGCCCGGTTCCTCCAGTGCGTCGACCAGGGCCGTGACGTAGGAGGCGTCGCAATTGAGCATCCGGGCGACGTCGCCCATCGTGGGTGGCCCGGTCGGACCGTCCAGGTGCAGGAGCAACTTCAGGGCCCCGGGATGGGGGAGGTCGAGAGCGGCACAGACCTCGTGGAAGCGATCGTGCTGCTCGTTCGAGAGCAGGAGCGCCGACATCGCGGACCAGGCCCGCTGCGCGTGCTCGTCGCCACCCATGGACCGATCGTACGCCCATACATGGTTTGGCTCCACCTTTGAGCCAGATAAATGGTTGACAGAAGTCAACGAAGTGGCCCACCATGGCCGGCATGGATCAGCCTGCCATCCTCGCCGAGGGCCTCGAGAAGCGATTCGGTGACGTCGAGGCCCTCGCCGGCGTCGACATCGCCGTCCCCGCTGGCACCGTCCTCGGCCTCCTCGGCCCCAACGGCGCCGGCAAGACCACCGCCGTCCGGATCCTCACCACCATCCTGCGCCCGGACGCCGGCCGGGCCGAGGTGCTCGGGGTCGACGTCACCGCCGAACCCAAGCGGGTACGGGCCAGCATCGGTCTCGCCGGCCAGTACGCCGCGATCGACGAGAACCTCACGGGTCGCGAGAACCTGCGCCTCATGGGACGGCTCACCCACCTGCCGAAGTCGTCGGTGCTGCCCCGGGCCGCCGAGCTCCTCGAGCGGTTCGACCTCGTCGATGCCGCCGACCGGCCGACCAAGACGTACTCCGGCGGCATGCGGCGGCGCCTCGATCTCGCCGCTGCCCTGGTCCACCGGCCGCCCGTCCTGTTCCTCGACGAACCCACGACCGGGCTCGATCCGCGGTCGAGAGCCGACCTGTGGCAGGTGATCGAGGAGCTCGTCGCCGACGGTGCGACCGTCCTGCTCACCACGCAGTACCTGGAGGAGGCCGACCGACTGGCGGACCGCATCTCGGTCGTCGATCACGGTCGCGTCATCGCCGAGGGGACCGCGGCCGAGCTCAAGGCGCAGCTCGGCAACACGATCGTCGAGATCACCCTCGTGGACCACGGCCGCACCGGGGCAGCGGTCGAGGCTCTCGGTCACATCGGCATCGCCGAGATGGCCCGCGACGGCCACTCGGTCGAGGTGCGGGTCAACAACGCGGGACGATCGTTGATCGACGCCGTCCGCGCCCTCGACGCCGCCGGCATCGAGCCGGCCGACATGAGCGTGCGGGAACCGAGCCTCGACGACGTCTTCCTCACCCTCACCGGGCACCGCGCCGCGCCCGAAGCCGACGTGCCGACCCCCGACCCTGTTCCCGCGCTCGATGGAGCCCCACGATGACGACCACCACTGCGACCATCACCCCCACTCCGGCCGACGTTCACCACGGCGGGGTCGCGTCGGCGGTCTCCGACGCCCTCGCCATCGCGTGGCGCAACCTCAAGGCGATGAGCCGCACGCCGGAGGTCATCGTCTTCTCCACGGTGCAGCCGGTGATCTTCGTGCTCACCTTCCGCTACGTGTTCGGTGGGGCGATCAACACGCCGGGCGGCGACTACGTCGACTTCCTCATGCCCGGCATCTTCGTGCAGACGGTGGCCTTCGGCGCGGTGAACACCGCGGTGGGTCTGTCGACCGATCTGCAGGAGGGCCTGATCGAACGGTTCCGCTCCCTGCCGATGGCGCGCTCCGCCGTGCTCGCCGGACGCACCGCGGCCGACCTCGTCCGGAACACCTTCGTCATCACGGTCATGGTCGTCCTCGGGTTCGCCGTCGGCTTCGACATCTCGGCCGGGTGGCCCGCGTTCATCGCATCGATGGGCCTGCTGCTGTTCTTCTCCCTCGCCCTGTCATGGGTCTTCGCCTTCATCGGGCTGTCGGTGGGCAATGCCGAGGCGGCCCAGGCGGCGTCGTTCCCGGTCCTGGCCATCCTCGTGTTCGCGTCCACCGCGTTCGTCCCTCTCCAGACCATGCCGGGTTGGCTCCAGGGCTACAACAAGGTCCAGCCGATCTCCATCGTGGTCTCCGCGGCCCGGGCCCTGGCGATCGGCGGTCCGACCACCACACCGGTGCTGCAGTCGCTGGCCTGGACGGTCGGGATCATCGTGGTGTTCGCGCCGCTGGCCGTGCGCCACTACCGCCGCTCGGCCTGAACCCGATCACCGTCGCGGCACGTTCCACTCCGCCCAACCGACCCCGGTCCGGCCGTCGGACGCGGTCAACCGGCACAGCGCGCGCGGGGCGCGCGTGATCCGACCCTCGGGGTCGGTGAGCTCGAGCGGCGTCGAGCCGATCGGACGGGCGTCGATCTCGAGCTCGGTGAGCCGGACGTGGGCGAACTCGGGGAGGCCGGCACCGGTCATCGCCTCGCGCACCTCGATGACCTCCACGGCCCGACCGTCGACGGTGCCCGTGGCCGACGCCAGGTCTCCGCCCACGACGACGGTCGACACGCCGGTGCCGTCGTCGAGCCGGCCGTGCAGCCGGAACCACCGGGCGTCCCAGCCCTTGCGCACTCCCCAGTGATGCTCGCGCCGGCCGTCGCCGACGAAGTCGATCGCCTCCCTCCCCACGAGGATCTCCCCGGTGACGAGGCACGGCTGCTGGTAGCCGACGACCGGATCCATGCCGTCCTCGACCGCCCCCGTGGCCTCCCACTCGAGATCCAGGCCGAGGGGCACCTGGTCGCCGAACTGGCGGCCGTAGAGCTCGACGGGATCGTCGAGACCGACGCCGAACGCCTCGAGCCCGATGGTCCAGTGGTCGTGGGGTGACTCGCAGATGTGGGTCGCCCACAGGCCGGTGGTACGGATCTCCAGCGCCTCGGTCGGCAGCGGCACCTCGGTGTCGACGACCGCCACGAGCTGCCGATCGCGGCCGGTCAGGAAGGCGTGGTACCAGGCCTGCCCCACGACCGGCAGGAGGGTGAGGCGGGCCCAACCGCCGAGGGCGCCGTCCCGGGACGCGAAGTCGAACGTCCAGGACTCGGACCAGCGCAGCTCGGGTCCGGGTACGTGGGGCTGCTCGTCCTCGTCGGGGGTCACGGGCGTCCAGCCTGACACGAGAGGGTTCGGGCGCCCGTCAGCGGGGATCGAGCCGGGGATCGCCGGGCAGGAGATCATCCTGGGGCACGGCGTCGACGACCATGGTGCCCGCCAGCCGGTCGTGCAGCCCGCGCCCGCGGGAACTGGCCACCGTGGTCACGGTGATGACGAAGGGGAACAGCCACCCGAGAACCGGGATCGCCACCCAGGCGTGCAGGAGCATCCCCCGGAACACGGAGCGGATCAGGCCCGGTGGGACGCCGGTGTCGATGTCGACGCAGCGCAAGCCGAGCATCGCCTTGCCCGGGGTGCGACCCCAGTACGCGGTGGGCACGATCTCGGTGGCAACCACGACGAGAGCGGCGATGACCGCAAGCCGCGTGCCGTCCGGCGTCACCGCGGCGAGCGGCCGGCGCGCGAGGAGGTCGCCGCCCAGGAGCCGGCCGTCGATCTCGACCGCAGTGACCGCCAGCAACCAGCCAGCAACGACGATGTCGACGGTCCGCCCGCCGATGCGTCGACCTCGGGGGGCGGGATCGAGGTCGTGCGAACGGGACATGCGGGTCCAGGCTGGACCGTCGGCGAGCGCCACGTCCAGCCGCCCGGCAACCGGCGATCTCAGTGGGAGCGACGAGTCGTGACAGCATCTCGACGTGCAGTTCCTCTCCGACGAGTGGCTCGCCGCGCTCGACGCCGCGGCCCGGTCCCGCGACATCCCGGCGGAGGATCCGCTGGCCGACGTGGAGGTGACCGTGGAACAGGTCGTCTCGGGCGGCCCGCGGTGGCGGTTCGTCATCGACCACGGTGCCCTGTCGGTGACGCCGGGTTCGGACGACGGTCACGTCGACATCCGCCTGACCAGCGACCGGGCCACGGCGGTGGACATCGCGGCCGGCCGACGCGCCGCGCTCGATGCGTTCATCGCCGGCGATCTCGTGATCGGCGGCGACGTCCGCGTGATGCTCGAGCACCGGGAGGCGCTGGAGACCCTGGGCGACCTCTTCGCCGACCTGCGAGCCCAGACCACGTTCGAGGGGGACCGCGGCTAACCCGCCACCCTGGCCGCCACGTAGGTGCGGGCCGCGGCCTCGCTCAGGCCGTGACCCTCGATCAGGCCGGCGACGATGGTGGCCACGTAGTCGTCCGACGGTGGCGTGGCGTCGGGCAGGGGGCGTTCCGGCGTGGTGAAGGTGAGCGCCGAGCGCCGGTCGGGGGACGGGCAACCGAGGACCAGCCCGTAGCGTCCCGACGGGTGGGCAAGGCGCGCCTCGCCCGGCGACAGCGGGGCCGGGTCGAACGCCACATCGCGCTCGGCGACACCGTTCTCGGCCGCCCAGATCCCCAGGAACTGGGTGACCGGCACCAACCAGGCCGTGGCCAGGGTCCCGGCGCCCACGTCGGCCTCGGGATCGACGAAGGCACAGCCACCGCCCCAGCGCGTCGAATGATCGGCGAAGAACAATCGGTGATCGAGGACCATCGGCCGGCGATCGAGCGGATCGGATGACGGATCGCACCGGGCCAGGTACCGGCGCAACCGGTCAGCGGAGAGGTTCGACCCGTACGCCACGTACCAGACCTCGTCGGCAACCTCGCCGATCATCTGCCCCTCCTCCCCGTTCTGGTAACACGATGTTCGCATCCGGACCACCGAACGTGGTGCCAGAACGGGTTGTCGTAGCCTCGCCGGCGTGCCCGAGCTCCCCGAGGTCCAGGCCCATGCCGAACGGCTCGACGCCGCGTACGCCGGCGCCGTGCTCGATCGGTTCCAGCCCCTGGCCTTCACCGCCCTGAAGACCTTCGATCCCGATCCGGGGGTGACCCACGGCGAGGCGCTCCAGTCGGTGGGGCGCCGGGGCAAGGCGCTGCTGCTGCGATTCCCGTCGGCCACCCACGTCGTCCACCTCATGCAGGGTGGTCGGCTCCGGCCCGACGAGAAGCAGGCGGCCAAACCTCGCAACGGGCAGGCTCGGTGGCGGTTCGCCGACGGCCGGGCCCTGCTGCTCACCGAGGCCGGCACCGAACGGAAGGCGGGGGTGTGGGTGGTGACCGGCGCGCCGGATGCGTCCGAGCCGCTCGTGCACCTCGGGCCCGATGCCACCGACGTCGACGTCGACGCGATGGTGGGTCTCCTCGCGGGCGAGAACACCCGGGTACACGGGTTCCTGCGGGATCAGCGGCGCATCGCCGGGTTGGGTCGGCGGCTCGCCAACGAGGTGTGCCACGGGGCCAAGCTGTCGCCGTTCGCCATGACGGGAAAGCTCGACCGGAGCGCAGCGGCCGCCCTCGTCGAGGCGATCCGTGCGTGCGTGGCCGAGGGACTCGCCTACGAGCGGTCGCGGGACGACATGTCGTCGTCGAAGGAGCGGCCGGGACGCGTCCATCACCGCACCGGCGAGGACTGCGCCGTGTGCGGCGACACCATCCGGGAGGTGGCGTACAGCCACTACACAGTGCACTACTGCCCGACGTGCCAGACCGACGGCAAGATCCTCGCCGACAACACCACGTCGAAGTTCCTCAAGTGACCGGACGCGTCGTCAACCCGCCAGAGCAGTCCTGACGCAACGAGGGCTCCGGCCCCCAGGGGTCAGATCAGACCCAGCCCCTGGACCGTGTCGCGCTCGTCGGCCAGTTCCTGGGCCGAGGCGTCGATGCGGGCCCGGCTGAAGTCGTCGATGTCGAGGCCCTGGACCACTGACCACTCGCCGTTGCTGGTGGTGCAGGGGAACGACGAGATCAGGCCTTCGGGGATCCCGTAGGAACCATCCGACGGCACCGCCATCGACACCCAGTCGTCCTGGGGAGTGCCCAGGACCCAGTCGTGGACGTGGCTGATGGCCGCGTTGGCCGCCGACGCCGCGGACGACGAGCCGCGCGCCTCGATGACGGCCGCGCCGCGCTTCTGGACGGTGGGGATGAAGGTGTTCTCGAGCCAGTTCTGATCGCCACCGGCAGCGTCGAAGGCCACCTGGCTGCCGACCCGGGCGTGGAAGACGTCGGGGTACTGGGACGCGGAGTGGTTGCCCCAGATGGTCATCCGGGTGATGTCGTTCACGGTGGCCCCCGCCTTGGCCGCGAGCTGAGCCATGGCGCGGTTGTGGTCGAGGCGGGTCATGGCCGTGAAGCGCTCGTGGGGGATGTCGGGCGCGGAATGCATCGCGATGAGGCAGTTGGTGTTGGCCGGGTTGCCGACCACCAACACCTTGAGATCGTCGGCGGCGTTGTCGTTGAGGGCCTTGCCCTGGACGGTGAAGATGCCGCCGTTGGCCTCCAGCAGGTCGGCGCGCTCCATACCGGCCTTGCGGGGCATCGAGCCGACCAGGAGGGCGATCTGGACGCCATCGAACGCCGTACCGGCGTCGTCCGACGTGGTGTAGCCGGAGAGCAGCGGGAAGGCGCAGTCGTCGAGCTCCATGCAGACACCCTCGAGCGCGCCCATGGCGGGAGGGATCTCGAGCAGGTTGAGGTGCACGGGCTGGTCGGGGCCGAGCAGGGCCCCGCTGGCGATGCGGAAGAGGAGGGAGTAGCCGATCTGGCCGGCAGCGCCGGTCACGGCGACCTTCACGGGCGACGATGCAGTCATGGTCCGGACCCTATTCCCTCGGGTCGGAGCGCCGGAATCCGGGCCAGTCCGGCATGACCCGATCGGGTGGTTGTGGCGCCCGGTGGTTCTGTGCGACCCCCTCGACGGGGTACGGGTGAGGACAGTTCGCCAGTCAGCGACCTTCCCCCAGTGAAAGGAACAGCACCGTGTACATCGGCATCGGAACGCTCATCCTCGTCATCATCCTGCTGATCCTGATCTTCTAGATCGGATCAAGAAGGATTGTCCTCCTCGAGGGAGAATGATCCTGTAACTCCTGGACCGCTGCGCCTCGGCCATCACCGAGGCGCAGCGCCGCGACCAGGGCCCCCTCGAGCGCCGCCGCGGCCACCTCGATCTGGCTGTCGTCCGGCACACGGGTCGTGAAGCGCTGGGGCCACAGCAGCAGCCGTTCGGCGATCCCGCCGGGGTTCGCCACCGCCAGGCGCCCCAGATGTGTGAGCAACTCGTAGGAGATCGCCACCACGAGCGGGACCACGACCACCCGGGCCACGATTCTGCTCGAGACCGGTTCGGCGGGCAGAAACGGGTGGAGGGCGGCGGCGACCGCGGCGATCACGACGAGGAAACTGGTGCCGCATCGCGGATGGCGGATCGATCCCGCCCGAACCGACGACGGCGTGAGCGGCCGTCCGGCCTCGTGGGCGGCGACGATCAGGTGCTCGGCGCCGTGGTACTGGAAGACCCGGCGCACGTCGCGGCGACGGGAGACGACGGTGAGGTAGGCGCCGATCACGGCGAGACGAGATGCGGTCTCGGCGGCCGCGAACCATGCCGATCCGGCCGGGAACAACCCGGCGATGGCGGCGGGGAGGACGACCACCATCACGAGCACCGCCGTCACCGCGATGAGGAGCAGCACCCAGACGGGTGCGGGGCGACGGGAGGACTCGCCCTCCGGCTGGGCTCGCAGCTCCGACCATCGCAACGCCAGCACCCCGATCGACAGCGACTCGGCCAGGCCGGCGATGCCCCGGACCAGCGGGATGGACCGCGTCGCGTCCGACCACCCCGGATTGGACAGGGTGCGGGTCTCGACGACGCCGTCAGGACGGCGCACCGCGACGCATGCCCCGTCACCGGCCCGCATCATGACGCCCTCGATCACCGCTTGGCCGCCGACGCGGAGGATCCGACCGGCATCGCCCTCCAGTCCAGATGATTCGTCCGTCAACTCACACCACCGATCCTCGACGACGCCGTGGCACCGATGGTGCGACGGTAGCGAGCCCGACACCCGCTGTCAGCGCGGCCTCGACAGCGGTTCCCGACCGCTGGGATAGGTTCCCGTCGTGACCAGCACCGATCCTGCAGGCATCGACGTCGAGGCCGTCACGGCGTGGCTCGGCGAGCACGTCGGTACCGTCGGGCCGCTCCGCTTCGAACGACTCCCCGGCGGCCACTCGAACCTGACCTACCGCGTGCACGATCACGACGGCCGGTCCGTGGTGCTGCGCCGACCCCCGGAAGGGCACCTGCTCCCCACCGCGCACGACATGGGCCGCGAGTACCGGCTGATCGCGGCGCTCGGCCCCACCGACGTCCCCGTGCCCGAGGCCCTGGCCCACTGCGAGGACGACCGCGTGACCGGTGCACCCTTCTACGTGATGGCCCACGTCGATGGCGTCGTGCTGCACAGCGCCGAGCTGGCCATCGAGGCCTTCCCCGAGTCGGCACGCCGTGGCATCGGGGAGTCGTTCATCGACGTGCTGGGCCGCCTCCACGCCGTCGACCCCGACGAGGTCGGCCTCGGCGATCTCTCCAAGAAGGAGGACTACATCGCCCGCCAGCTCAAGACGTGGTGGCGCCAGTACGAGGCATCACGCACCCACGACGACCCGCTCCTGGCCGACGTGCACGAGTGGCTCCTCGCCAACATCCCCGCCCAGGGCCGGGCCCGCATCGTCCACGGCGACTACCGCCTCGGGAACTGCATCACGTCGGCGTCCGGGGAGATCGTCGCCGTGCTCGACTGGGAGATCGCCACGCTCGGCGATCCCCGGGCCGACCTCGGCTACGTCCTCGCCACCTGGCCCGAACCCGACGACGACCGCATCGCCAGCACCTCGGCGACCTCGATGGCGCCCGGGTTCCCGTCCCGCGACGAGCTGCTCCGCGCCTACACCGACCACACCGGAGCCGACGTGGCGAAGATCGACTACTTCGTGGCCTGGGCGAACTGGAAGACGGCGTGCATCGTGCAGGGGGTCTACCGGCGCTACCGCGACGGCGCGCTCGACACCACCGGCATCGACGTCGAGGCCTTCCGCGCCACGGTCGAGGCCGCCGCCGGCCTGGCCGCGGCGGCGATCCACCGGCTCGACCCCGCCTTCCCGGCGTAGTCCCGGACGCGACGAGGGACGGGCCGAAGCCCGTCCCTCGTGACGACTCCAGCGAAGCGAAACGGCTACGCGGGCAGCTGCATGCTCTTGATCTCGAGGAACTCCTCGAAGCCGTGCACGCCGTACTCGCGGCCGTACCCGGACTGCTTGTATCCGCCGAAGGGCGCGTTGGGGTTGAACGAACCCTGGTTCACCTCGATCTGGCCGGTGCGGATCCGGCGGGCGACCGCCTTGGCCCGCTCGACGTCGCCGCCCTGCACGCCACCCGAGAGACCGTACGGCGAGTCGTTGGCGATGGCCACGGCCTCGTCCTCGGTGTCGTAGGGCAGGATGGACAGGACCGGGCCGAAGATCTCCTCCCGGGCGATGGTCATGTCGTTGGTGACCTCGGAGAACACCGTGGGGCGCACGAAGTACCCGTCCGGGTTCACCCCTTCGGGCTTCTCGGGGCCACCGGTGACGAGCTTGGCGCCCTCCTCGATGCCCTTGTTGATGTAGTCGGTGACCCGGGTGACCTGGGCCTGGCTCGACAGCGGGCCGAGCATGGCCCCGTCGGCGAAGGGATCCGACGGTTGGTACACACCTTCCACCGTCTCGGCCGCGATCCGCTCGGCATCGGCCAGACGGGCACGGGGCACCAGCATGCGGGTGAGGGCGGTGCAGGTCTGGCCCGAGTTGATGTAGCACTTGCCGACGCCGTCGGCGACGGCCGCGGCGAAGCCTTCGTCGTCGAGGTCGTCGAGGAGGATGTTGGCCGACTTGCCACCGAGCTCGAGGGCGACCCGCTTGAGGGTCTTGGACGCCGCCGCGGCAACCGCGTGGCCGGCCCGGGTGGACCCGGTGAAGCTGACCATGTCGATGTCGGGGTGGCTCGAGATGGCCTCGCCCACCACCGGGCCGGTGCCGGTCACCAGGTTGAACACCCCGGCGGGGACGCCGACGTCGTGGATCACCTCGGCGAGGATGAAGGCGTCGAGCGGGGCGATCTCGCTGGGCTTGAGGACCACGGTGCATCCCGCCGCCATGGCGTAGGCCACCTTCGCCGCGATCTGGTGCAGCGGGTAGTTCCACGGCGTGATGCAGCCCACGACGCCGACCGGCTCCTTGACCACGAGGCTGTTGCCGACGGTGGTCTCGTACTCGTAGGACTCGGCCAGCGACGCCGCGGTGGAGAAGGAGTTGATGGGCAGGCCGGCCTGCACGATCTGGCTCAACCACTTCGGCATGCCCGCCTCGCGGGTGACGACGGTGGCGATCTCGTCCATGCGGGCCCCCAGGGCCTCGGCGATGCGGCTGCAGAACTTGCCACGCTCCTCCGGGGTCTTGGCGGACCAACCGTCGAAGGCGGCGCGTGCGGCCTGGGCTGCCTTGTCGAGGTCCTCGGCGGTGCCCAACGGGATGGTGGCGAGCACCGAACCATCGGTCGAGTCGTACACCTCGGCTGTCTCCGAGCCGGTGGATGCCACCCAGGCACCGTCGATGTAGAGCTTGTCGGTATCAGGCACGTTCGTCCCCCTCGGGGCAGCGGTTCAGGTTCGATAACGGACGCTATCGACGGACCGTGCTCGATGCCACTGCGACCGGTGCGACGGGCCAGGGATGTGGTGAGCGGAATGCGGCCGGTCAGCGGCGGTGGCGTTCCGGCTCGAGGCTCCGGTCGACCGCGTACTCCCAGCGGGAGCGCTCGGGCTCCTCCAGCGAATCGGCGACGAAGCGCCGCATGGCGTCGACCACGACCTGGTCCTGGTTGCGGAACTGCGGGAGGAAGTAGCCGAAGGCCATCTCGTAGAGCAGCCGGGATTGGGTGATGTCGTCGCTGGATCGGCGGTGGGCGTACTCGGCCGCCTCCATGAAGACCGCGGGGCCGATGCCCCGCAGCTCCTTCAGTTGGACCAGCGGCCCCAGCAGCTCGAGGTCCGCCCCGAGCAGGACACGGAGGTCCTCGTCGTCCGGCGTGTCGATCTCGATGAAGGCGAAGCGCCGCATCAGCGCGTACGAGAACTCGAAGAGGTTGTGGTCGCCCTCGTTCATGGTGGCGATGATCCGCCAGCTGGGCAGGACCGGGATGGCGTCGGTGTTGGGCGGGGTCTCGGCCCCCTCGGGAACGATCGACATGCGACGTGGTCGGCCCCACCGCCGGTACGGGAGCTCGACCGGTTGGCCGGAGAGCACCGTGAACAGGGGGCCGAAGGCGCGGTCCATGTCGCATCGGTTGAGCTCGTCGATCAGGAGCCACCGGCCGGACTCGACGGCGTCGATGAAGATGCCGGGTTCGAACAGGTCGCCATCGGGCACCCGGTGGGTGCGGCCGATGGTGTCGGCCGTGGTCCAGTCGGCCGATGCGGTCACCGGCAGGTATCCGGCACCGACCATCTCGCGCCGGGCCACCCGGGCCACGAGGTGGGCCAGGCTGGTCTTGCCGGTGCCCGGGGGCCCGGTGAGCAGGAGGTGCTTGCCGATGTCGATGGCGGCCACGACCTGCTCGAGGACGTTGCGGTGGAACCGGAGCCCCTCGGCGACGGCGGCCGTCTGCAGCATCTCGTAGGTCAGACCCGACCGCTTCTCGGCTGCCACGCCCGCGTTCTCCACACCCATGGACATGGCGCGACGGTACCCGACCCCGCCGTCCAGCTGTCGGGCCCTGCGGCAGATCGCGGCGCCTCGTAGTGTCGCACCGTGGCAACGAACCGGCGCGGGGTGATCCGCTTGGTGGTGCCGTCACCGGATGGCACCCGGGTTCTGGCCCGCCCGAACGGCCTGGCCGGCTGGAGCCTGCCGACCATCCCCACCGACGGTCCTCTGGAGGAATGGGACGAAGCCGCGACCGCCCGCGCCGAAGCCATCCTCGGGGCCCGTGTCGGTTCGGCACACCCCCTCGGCCCGGCGGCGTGGGTGGTGACGGCGGCCGGGCGGATCTCCGCGGCCGGCACCACCTGGATCACGGCCGAGGAGGCCGGCCGCCTCGGCGGAGACGAGGCGCTGGTCCTTCGCTGGGCCGCCGGCGCCGACCACCGGCGGGACGGCGCGACGGACGGTTAGGTTCCGCAGCGATGCCGCAGACCCTCGTCCCCGTGCTCGACGGCCTCGCCTTCGCCGAGGGCCCTCGCTGGCACGACGGTCGGCTGTGGTTCTCGGACATGCACGCCCATCGCGTCGTCGTGCTCGATGTGAGCACCGGCGAGACCGAGATCGTCGCCGAGGTACCGACCCGGCCTTCGGGGCTGGGGTGGCGACCGGACGGCACCTTGCTGGTCGTGTCGATGACCGACCGTCGCCTGCTGGCGGTCGACGACGGCGGCACCAGGGTGGTGGCTGATCTCACTGCCGTCGCGCCCTACGACTGCAACGACATGGTGGTCGACGCGGCCGGCAACGCCTACATCGGCAACTTCGGCTTCGACCTCCACGACCCCGAGGCCGAGCATCGCACCACGACGCTCGTGTTGGTCACGGTCGGCGGCGATGTCCGGGTCGCGGCCGACGATCTGTTCTTCCCCAACGGCTGCGTGATCACGCCCGACGGCGGCACGCTCATCGTCGGCGAATCGTTCGGCGCCTGCCTCACCGCCTTCGACATCGGGCCGGGCGGGTCACTCTCGAACCGGCGCGAGTGGGCCCGGGTGCGGGGCGCCACGCCGGACGGCATCTGCCTCGATGCCGAGGGCGCGGTGTGGATGGCCTCACCGGTCAGCAACCAGGTGCTCCGGGTGGCCGAGGGCGGTGACGTCCTGGCCGAGATCCGTACCAGCGACGAACGCCTGCCGTTCGCCTGCATGCTCGGCGGGCCCGACGGCCGGACCCTGTTCGTCTGCACCGCCCTCGAGAGCGAACCGGAGTCCTGCCGGCGCCACATGGCGGGTCGCATCGAGGCGGTCGACGTCGACGTCGCCGGTGCCGGCCTGCCCTGAACCGTCGCCGCCATGGCTGCGCCAGCAGGTCGATAGCGTGGCGGTCGGTATGGCTCCTTCATCGAAGATCATCTACACACTCACCGACGAGGCCCCGGCACTGGCGACGCGCTCCCTGTTGCCCATCATCCAGGCCTTCACGGGCGCGGCGGGCGTGGCGGTGGAGACGAGGGACATCTCCCTGGCCCATCGCATCCTGGCCACGTTCCCCGACGCTCTCTCGGACGACCAGCGGGTCCCCGACACCCTGGCGGAGCTCGGTGCCCTCACCCAGGAACCGGAAGCCAACATCATCAAGTTGCCGAACATCAGCGCGTCGATCCCCCAGATCAAGGCGGCGGTGGCGGAGCTACAGGCACAGGGCTACGGGGTGCCGGACTACCCCGAGGACCCCCAGACCGACGAGGAGCGCGACATCCGCGCCCGCTTCGACAAGGTCAAGGGCAGCGCGGTGAACCCGGTGCTGCGGGAGGGGAACTCCGACCGCCGGGCCCCGGCGGCGGTCAAGGCCTACGCCCGGAAGAACCCCCACTCGATGGGGGCCTGGTCGTCCGATTCCAAGACCCACGTCGCCACCATGTCGGCGGGCGACTTCCGCACCACCGAGACCTCGGTGACCGTGGACGGCGCCGACGACGTGCGCATCGAACACGTGGCCGACGACGGCACCGTCACCGTGCTCAAGGCGTCGACGCCCTTGGTCGCCGGCGAGATCATCGACGGGTCCGTCATGCGGCGCAACGAGCTGATCGACTTCATCGCGGCCCAGATCGCCGACGCCGACGCCAAGGGGGTGCTGTTCTCGGTCCACCTCAAGGCCACGATGATGAAGGTCTCCGATCCCATCATCTTCGGCCACGTCGTCCGCACGTACTTCGCCGACCTCTTCGCCGCCCACGCCGAGACCTTCGACGAGCTGGGCGTCAGCCCCAACGACGGCATGGCCAGCCTCACCACCGCGGTGCAATCGCTGCCGGCCGAGACCCAGGCCACGATCCAGGCCGAGATCGCGGCCGCCTACGAGCGCGGCCCCGACCTGGCCATGGTCGACTCCGATCGCGGCATCACGAACCTCCACGTCCCGTCCGACGTGATCATCGACGCCTCGATGCCGGCCATGATCCGCACCTCGGGCCAGATGTGGAACGCCGATGGCGAGCAGCAGGACACCAAGTGCGTGATCCCCGACTCGGCCTACGCCTCGCTCTACGACGAGACGATCAAGTTCTGCCAGGAGCACGGCGCCTTCGATCCGACCACCATGGGCACCACACCCAACGTCGGTCTGATGGCGCAGCAGGCCGAGGAGTACGGCTCGCACGACAAGACCTTCGAGATACCCGGTCCCGGGGTGGTGCGCGTCGTCGACCAGTCGGGTACGACACTGCTCAGCCACGACGTCGACACCGGCGACATCTGGCGCATGTGCCAGACCAAGGACGCCCCGGTTCGCGATTGGGTCCGCCTCGCCGTCACCCGGGCGCGGGCCATGGGAGCACCAGCGATCTTCTGGCTCGACGAGACCCGGGCCCACGACGAACAGGTCATGGCGAAGGTGCGCGACGAGCTCGCCACCCTCGACACCGACGGGCTCACCATCGAGATGATGAACGTGGCCGACGCCACCCGCTTCACCCTCGGGCGGGCCAAGGCGGGCCAGGACACGATCTCGGTCACCGGCAACGTGCTGCGCGACTACCTGACCGATCTGTTCCCGATCCTCGAGCTCGGGACCAGCGCCAAGATGCTCTCGATCGTGCCGCTGATGAAGGGCGGTGGCCTGTTCGAGACCGGCGCCGGCGGGTCGGCCCCGAAGCACGTCCAGCAATTCGAGAAGGAGAACCACCTGCGCTGGGATTCCCTGGGCGAGTTCCTGGCCTTGACCGTGTCGCTCGAGCACCTGGCCCAGTCCGCCGGCAACGCCCGGGCGCAGCTGCTGGCCGACACGCTCGACGCCGCCACCGAGAAGCTGCTCGACAACCGCAAGTCGCCGTCGCGCAAGGTCAACGAGCTCGACAACCGTGGCAGCCAGTTCTACCTGGCCCTCTACTGGGCCGAGGCCCTGGCCGCCCAGGACCGCGACCCGGAGATGGCGGCGCGCTTCGCCCCCCTGGCCGAGGCGCTCGGCCGGGACGAGGACACCATCGCGGGCGAGCTGCTCGATGTCCAGGGCCAGCCGATGGACATCGGTGGGTACTACTTCCCGAACGCCGCGTTGGCGGATGCCGCCATGCGACCGAGCGCCACGCTGAACGGGATCATCGCGGCCTTCTGAGCTCGCTCAGTCGAGCGGCACGTACCCGGGCACCTCGGTGTGGGGCGTGTCGAGGTAGACCTTGGCCTCCGGCGGCGCCCCGAAGCGACCGTGGCTCCAGCGGATCTCGACGTGGCCCTCGACGGTTCGCTCGACGTCGGCGACCCGATCGCGGACCACCGCTGACCAGCGCACCTGCGGTTGGCCGGCGTCGTCGGCCTCGATGTCGAAGCCGCGCAGCTCGTAGCGCTGGCGCCAGTCCCACGGGGTGTCGATGCGGAGCCGGATGGTGTCGTCGCGGTTGGTGCCGACCACGAAGTAGGGGGCAGACGCGAGGCGCAACAGCCGCCACAGGAGCTGCTCCCGCGCGCTGCGGTCCGGCGCGGCCCGCCGCCATCGCTCGGCCGAGGCGGTGCTGACCTGGCGGCAGAGCGTGGTGTAGGCCTCCTCGGCCGTGTCCGGCCAGCGACGTCCGTGGGCCCGCAACGCGTCGCGGAGGCGGCGACGATGCTCGACGCCCGCCGCTGCCGGGTCTCCCGCCGGGAACGCGCACCCGACAGCGTCGGCCGCCACCCGGGCGAGGTCCCGATGCTGGACCGGAGCGACCACGCTGTACCAGTCGGAACGATCGTGGCTGTCGGTGGTGAGGAGCAGATGGTCGAACACCCGGGCGGGCGCGGCGTTGTGGAGCACCTTGGAGGAGTACTTGCACGACACGAGATAGACGCGGTCGATGCGCAGATCGGCGGGAATCACCTGGTCGCCGGGGGGTCGCCGGCCACCCGTCCACTCGATGCGGACCGGACGGCGACCGGCCAGTCCCTCGGGATGCGCCGCGAACGCGGCACCGTTGGCGAACGCGGTGTCGGCCAGGGCCAAGAGCTCGGGCTGGTGCAGGCCTCGTTCGAGCTGCTCCCAGGCCGAGTCGTCGACACGGAGCTCAGCGGGTCGTTGCAGGACGGCCCAGCTCGCGGTGCCGAAGTCGAGACAACCGAGCGCGGTCGCCAGCTCGGTGACGGTGGTCTTGTCGTCGGCCATTGGCCGGGATCAGCCGGGGGTGTGGAGCGAACGGAGCCGTTCGACGGTGTCTGCCCCGGTCAGTTCGAGCGCCGCGGCCACCGTGGATCCCAGGACGGCGTGGAGCGCCCGGGATTGGGCCGTTCCCTTCGGGGGCAGCTCGGTGGTGAGCACCAGGACCCGATCGTCGGTGCCGGCCACGACCGCGGCGTGCCCGAGGGTGCGCCAGAGCACGTCGGAGCGACGGAGCCCAGACGGCGACGGCGTGAACCCACCGGCCACGACGACCAACCAGGAGGAGCCGTCGGCGCCGGTGGCCCGGAGATCGAACTCGACGCCGCGCTCACGCACCTTTGCCCGGCCGTCGACGTCAGTGAATCCGGCCGACTCCAGCACGTGCTCGGCGACCTCGCTGGCCTTGGCTCCCGACGCGACCAGCTCGGCGAGGGTCTCGGCTGGGGCCCGGCGCTTTCCCGGCGGGACGACGACCGCCGGGGCGGGGTCGGTCGACCGCTCGGCGGCGATCCGTTCCTCGGCACCGGCGATGTAGCCGGCGTCGGTGTCGAACCCCACGTAGTGGCGGTCGGTGCGGATGGCGGCTACCGCGGTGGACCCTGCCCCCATGAACGGATCGAGCACCAGGTCGCCCGTGTAGGTGTACAGCTCGATGAGCCGCGCGGGGAGTTCGACCGGGAACGGCGCCGGGTGGTTGACGCGCCGCGCGCTCTCCGGCGCGAACTCCCACACGTCGAGGGTGGCCTCGAGGAAGTCGTCGACCGTCATGGAGCCGTCGCTGGGCAGGCCGGCCCGAGCGCGGTCCTTGGCGTCGACCGCGCGATCGAACCGCCCCTTCGACGCGACGATGACCCGCTCGGTGATGTCGCGGAGGACGGGGTTGCCCGGACGTTGGAAGCTGCCCCAGGCGCACGATCCGCCGGCGCTCTTTCCCTTCTGCCAGATGATCTCGCCCCGCAAAAGCAGGCCGAGCCGCTCGAGGATCCCGATGACGTCGGACGACAGTGAGCGGTAGGGCTTGCGGCCGAGGTTGGCGACGTTGACCGCGATGCGGCCGCCGGGCTCGAGCTTGCGCACGCACTCCGTGAAGACGGCATCGAGCATGTCGAGGTACTCGAGGTAGTCGGACGGGATGCCGTCGTGGCCGAGCGCCTCCTCGTATGCCTTCCCCGCGAAGTACGGGGGCGAGGTGACCACCAGCGCCACCGAGCCATCGGCGATGTCGCCGTTCGCGTCCATGTCACGGGCGTCGCCGAGCCAGATCTGGTCGACCGCCTTGGGTAGCGCCACGTGGTTGTCGGTGGAGATCTCGGGGGTGACGAATCGGGCGTAGAACGCGCTGGCGTCGTGGCCTTCCCGCTTGCCGACCCCGAAGTTCGATGTCGAGGTCCGACCCCCCGAGCGCGGTGGCTCATCGGGGGTGGCGGCACCGGCATCCATGGACGAATCCTACGTGGGCACCTCTGACAGGAACCCGATCCCCCGGCGTGCGGGACGACTGGGCGACGATTCGCCGACGATTCGTCGGGAACGAATCTGCACAGAATCGTTCCCGAATGCGTGGTGGGTGGTGGTCAGCGCTCGGTCGGGCCGAGGCCGAGGCGGTCGACGAGATCGAGGGCGGCGACCGACCGGTTCATCGTGTAGAGGTGCAGGTCGGGAGCGCCGGCGGCCAGCAGCTCCCGGCTGAGCTCCGTGCACACCTCGGTGCCGAGGAGGCGGACGGCGCGGGGATCGCCGTCGACCGCGAGGCAGCGCTCCCACAGGTCGTCCGGGATCGTGGTGTCGTTCAGTTCGGACATCCGGCGCATCGAGTGGATGTTGATGAACAACATGATCCCCGGGATCACCGGCTTGTCGCAGCCCAGGGCGGACAGGTCGTCGAGCATCCGCTGGTAGGGCTCGACCGACCAGAAGAACTGGGTGATGGCGAAGTCGGCGAGCGAGAGCTTCTCGGCCACGAAGCGCCGGTCGGACTCGAGCGATGGTGAGCGGGGATGCTTCTCCGGGTGCGCCGCCACCCCGATGGAGAAATTCGCCGGATGCTCCCGGACCAACCGGACCAGCTCCATGGCATGGGCGAAGTCACCGCCGGGATCGGAGCCGTCGAGCGGCGGGTCGCCGCCGAGGGCGAGGATGTTCTCGACGCCGTTGGCGGCGTAGTGGTCGAGCAGGTCGACGATCTCGGGCTTGGAGTGACCGACACAGGTGAGATGCGCCATGGTCGGGAACTCGTGTTCCCGGTTGAACCGGACCACGACGTCACGGGTGCGCTCGCGGGTGGAGCCCAGCGCGCCGTAGGTCACGGACGCGAACGACGGGTGCACCACGGCCAACTCGTCGAGCACCGCCGCGAGCTGGGCCTCAGCCTCGTCGTCCTTGGGGGGTGAGAACTCGAGCGACACGCCCGGCTCGGTGCCGAGCACGTCGGCGATGCGTGTCACGCCCCGTGCTCCACGCCGGCACGGACCTCGGCGGCGGTCACCGTGTTCCGCAGCAGCATGGCCACCGTCGTGGGGCCGACCCCACCGAGCCGGGGGGTGATCCACGACGCCACCTCGCCGACGGACTCGTCGACGTCGGGCAGCAGCTTGCGGCCCTCCCACGAGATCCCGCCCGAGACCACGATCGCTCCGGGACGGACCATCTCGGGTGTGATGATCGAGGGTGACCCGACCGCGGCGATCACGACGTCGGCGCGGTGGGTGTGGGCGGAGATGTCGGCGACCGCGGAGTGCACGACGGTGACCGCGGCGTTCCCGCCCGGACCCTTCAGGGTCAGCAGGAGCGAGAGGGGCCGACCGAGTGTGGGGCCACGACCGACGATCACGACGTCCTTGCCCCGCAGGTCGATCCCGTAGTGGACGAACATGGCCCGGATGCCGGCTGGTGTGCACGGGACCGGGCCGTCCTGCTGGAGCACGAGCCGGCCGAGGTTCGTGGGGTGGAGGCCATCGGCATCCTTGGCCGGATCCATGCGGTTGACGGCGGCGTCGAAGTCGAAGCCCTCGGCCACCGGGTACTGGATGAGGTAGCCGTCGACGGAGTCGTCGGCGTTCAGGCGATCCACGGCGTCGAGCAGCACGCCCGGGTCCTCGTCGGCGCCGATGTGCACGTTGTGGCTCTCGATGCCCACCTCGGCACACGTCTCGTGCTTCTTGCGCACGTAGCCGGCGCTGGCCTCGTCGTCGCCGACGAGGACGGTGCCGAGGCCGACGGTGATGCCCCGGGCGGCCAGGGCGTCGACCCGCTTCTTGACGTCTTCGAGCACGGCCTCGGCTACGGGGCCGCCGGCGAGCAGTTGCGCAGTCACGGCGCCATTGTCGCGGATCAGGCGCGGCGGGCCCGAGCCTGTTCGGTCAGAAGCTCCAGCCCGCCCGCGGCACCGGGAGGCGGAACGCGTCGTCCAGGGCGTTCAGCAGCTCGGCCGGACCGGAGAGATCGTCGGTGAGGGCCAGGCCGTTGGCCGGCCGGACGCCGAGCCACAGGCGGGTGAAGGCGTTGACGGTGGCCTCGAGCACGGGCAGGTCGGGGTCGAGTCCCTCGTCGATGGTGGACGACGCGCCGAGCCGGACGGTGTAGTCGCCACCGACGCCGGCCCAGTCCTCGGCCCGCACGCTCATGGGATCCTGCAGCCGGAGACCGAACGCCACCGGCGGGATCCGCAGGTGCACGGCGCCGATGCACGCCCCGAGGTCGAGGATGCGGTCCTGCTGCATCGCCATCGCGTCGTGGAGCGTGCCGTGTCCGCCGGTCATCCGGGCCCACCGCTGCTGCCGCAACGGCTCGCCGATGAGGTCCTGGAGCTGGATGCCGGCGGGCTCGTCGTTGACGGTGACCAGTGCGAACTGATCCCCGAGCGACCGCAGCAGGCCGAACAGGTCCAGCACCTGTCGGGGCTCCTCGAAGGCCAGCAGCTCGACCACGAACGGTCCGTACTCGTCCTTCATCGAGCCGAGCAGGAAATGGGTCAGCCGACCGTCGTCGGATCGGAAGCCGAGCGCGACAGGCATCTCGGTCCATGCCAGCTCGGCACCCACCAGACGGGGCGGATCCAGCACGACCGCACCGTGGCCGCGATGGCGCCGGGCGAGCAGCGCGTGCATCTCGTCGATGTGCCCGCGACCCAGGCGAACGGGCGACCGGGACGGGATGGGCACCTCGAGGGCAGAGGGGTCGAAGCTGATCCGGTGCTGGTAGGTCCCGGTGCCGAAGCCGAATCGGTCGTAGAACCCCTGCTCGAAGACGCCGAGGCTGGCGACAGCCGCGCCTTCGGCGGCTCCGGCCGCCAGTGTCTCGGCCATGAGGATCGAGGCCAGGCCCTGACGACGGCCGACGTGGCTGGTGGTCACGGCGGTGATGGCACACAGCGGGAGGTCGATGCCGTCGTAGCGGATGGTTCCGGGGCTGCGATGGACGAGGCACTCGGCATGGCCACCCACGTCGGTCACGAGCGCCGCGCCACAGCCGAGGAAGTCGCGCAAGGCTTCGGCGTGCGCGTCGCTGTCGTCGATCCATCCGACCTCGCGCCACATGCGCGTCACCGCCGCGAGGTCACGCTCCTCGTGGTACGGACGCCCCATCATGGCCCGAGTCTGCCCACTCCGCACCGTTCTCGTCCCCGATTCGGTCATCACGAGTACCGATTTGCCGACAAGAACGGGTTTGGGGGGCGGATCAGGAGCGGATCAGGGGAGGGCGGATCAGTGCAGGAAGTGGCGCTCGCCGGTGAAGACCATGGCCACGCCCAGTTCGTCGGCGGTGGCGATGCACTGCTCGTCGCGGACGGAGCCGCCGGGTTGGATGATGACCGCGACGCCGGCCGCGGCCGCGGCCTCGATGCCGTCGGGGAACGGGTAGAAGGCATCGGAGGCACAGGCGCCGCCCTCGGCGCGGCCGGCCGCCTTCTCGGCCGCGATCTGTCCTGCTTCGACTCGGTTCTGCTGACCGGCGCCGATCCCCCAGGCGGTGCCGTCCTTGGCCAGCACGATGGAGTTCGACTTCACCCAGCCGCAGACCCGCCAGGCGAAGGCGGCATCGGCCAGCTCGGCGTCGGTGGGCTTGCGCTCGGTGACGACCTCCCACTGGTCCGGCCCGGCCGCGAAGTGGTGGGCCTCCTGCACCAGCCAGGTGTCGTTGAGCTGGCGGATGGCCCGCCCGGGGGCATGGGGGGCCGGGAGGGTGAGTAGACGGGTGTTCTTGCGCTTGGCGATCAGGGCGTCGACGACACCGTCCTCGTAGCCGGGCGCGATGACCACGTCGGCCTGGGCGGCCGCGACCATTTCCTCGACGGTGTCGGAGTCGATCGGCAACGAGGTGGCCACGATGCCGCCGAACGCGGAGCGCGGATCGCAGGCGAACGCCTGCTCGTAGGCCTGGGCCAGGGTGTCGGCCACGGCCGCGCCGCAGGGGTTGGCGTGCTTGATGATGGCCACCGCCGGCTTTCCCGTCTCCGTGGCCAGGTCGTGGGCCAGGTTCCAGGCCGCGTCGGCGTCGAAGATGTTGAGGTAGCTGAGGGCGACGCCGGCGTGCTGCTCGACGTGGTCCCACACGCTCGTGGTGCCGTGTTGGCGGTAGCGAGCGCCCTGCTGGTGCGGGTTCTCGCCGTAGCGGAGCACCTGCGCATCGCGCTCGAGCGCGAGGTGGATGGTGGGGGGAAGGGCCGGGGCGTCGGGATCGGTGTCGTCGAACCAGGACACCACCGCGGCGTCGTAGGCCGCGGTGTGGGCGAACGCCTTGCGGGCGAGCCGGCGGCGGGTGGCGGCGCTGAGCGAACCGGCGTCGACCAGTTCGGACAGGACCGGCTGGTAGTCGGCCGGGTCGACCACGATGCCGACGTGGGCGTGGTTCTTGGCCGCGGCCCGGACCATCGCCGGGCCACCGATGTCGATCAGGTCGATCCCCTGGTCGAGCTTGCGCCCCCCAGCGTCACCGGATGCATCCGGATCGCCGAAGGGGTAGAGGTTCGACACCACGAGCGCGAAGGGTTCGATCTCGTAGGTCTCGAGGTCGGCCTGGTGCTCGGGATCGGTGGGATCGGCGAGGATCGCGCCGTGGATCTTGGGATGGAGCGTGGCGACGCGGTGGCCGAGGATCGCCGGGTAGCCGGTCACGGACTCCGTGGTGGTGACCGCGATCCCGGCGTCGCCGATGGCCGCCGCCGTACCACCGCTCGAGACGAGGTCCCATCCCAGCTCGGACAGACCCCGGGCGAGATCGACCACGCCGGCCTTGTCGTACACGGACAGAAATGCCCTCATCAGGTCTCCTTCGGTTGCTCGGACGGCACCCCGGTCTCCGGGCCGCCGAGGACGGCGGGATCGGCCAGCACGGCACGGATCGTCTCCGGGTAGATGCGACGTTCGACGGCCTTGATCCGTTCGTGGAGGGACTCGACGGTGTCGTCCGGGAGGACTCGCACCGCCTCCTGAGCCAGGATCGGACCGGCGTCCATCTCGAGGGTGGCGACGTGGATGGTGCAGCCGGTGACCTTCACCCCGTAGGCCAGGGCTTCGTCGACGGCATGCCAGCCCTTGAATGCGGGCAGCAGCGCGGGGTGCGTGTTGAGGATGCGGTACGGGAAGGCATCGTGCATCGGCTGGCTGAAGATGGTGCCCCACCCGGCCATGACCACCATGTCGATCCCCACCGTGCGCAGCAGGGTGGCGACGTCCTCGGAGTAGGCGTCGCGGTCGAACGAGGGCCCGAACGACGTCCGTTCGTGCACCACCCAGTCGATCCCGTGTCGCGTGGCGACCTCGGTGGCGCCACACGGTCGGTCGACCACCACCAAGCGGATCGGGATGCCGTCGGCGAGTATCGCGTGGAGGAGCGTCCCACTTCCGGAGGCCAGCACAGCGATCTGCATCGATCGGCGAAGCTAGCAGTCCCCCTGGACGAGCCCGATCGGGTGGGTCAGCCCCGACCCGAGAGCTGTCGGGCCAGGCAGTCCGACTGGTCGGCGTGACCGATGGAGGCGCAGAAGGCCCGCACGTCGTCAGCGGAGCCGAAGGGGCCGGTGTCGACCACGACCCAGTAGCCCGGCTCGAGCGAGGTCCAGTCGTCGGATCGGGTCACGACGGCGTCGGCGGCGTAGGCGGTCGCGGTGCTCCACGCCGAGTCGACCGCGTCGGCACCGGCGGACGTCGGCACCGAAGTGAGCTGCGCGATCCAACCGCCCTGGAACGACGAGGAGATCTGGCGGGCGGCGACCGGTGCCGGCGGGCTCGTGGTCGCGGTGGTGGTACTCGCCTCCGTGGTTGTCGTCGGGGACGTGGTGGTGGAGGACGAGGTCGTGGTCGAGGGGGTCGTGCTGGCCGTGGTGGAACTCGGGGCCCCGGTGGACGAGGACGACCGGTCGGCCGTGGTGGCCGGGGCGTCGCCGCCCGTGCCGGCGGCATCGGCACCGCCGCCGTCCGAGAGGAACTGGGCCCCCACGACGACCACGCCGGCGAGCAGGGCGACGGCGAGCACGACGTACATCGCCGCCCGGAGCGGATCCCGGCCGGCGGAGACGGCCGCCGGCCGCTCCCGGATGGGGATGGCCCAGGGCAGTGCCGCGGTGTCGTCCGAACTGCCGTCCGGGCCAACATCCGAGGGCGCTCGGCTCGGCGCCGCGGCGGGCGGTTGGTCGAACACGGTCCGCGGGTAGCGCTCGTCGTCGATCGGCGGGAGCGGGGCGAGCGCACCGCATTCAGGGCACCGGTAGGCGTCTTCGGCCAAAGGGTGTCCGCAGCTCGTGCAGGGCATGGTCATGTCGAACGCGATCCTCGTGTCCTCCACCCACCTGCCCCCATGGTGCCACGGTGGCTGGCGGGGGTCGTGGCATCAGGTCAACCCAGCGGAGGATCGTCGCAGCCGGCCGCTCCGCCGCCTCCGCCCGCCGGTGTGTCGATGACGACCGGTGGCTTGAATCCGGCTCCGGGATCGTCGGTGGCGACGTAGCGGGTGATGGCCGCGGCGATGGCCTCGGCCTCGGCCTGCCGGAAGCGCTCGGTGTTCAAGAGCGCGTCCTCCGCCGGCTCCGACAGGTACGTCGACTCCGAGAGCACGGCGGGCACGCCATGGGATTCGCGGAGGATGCCGTAGTAGTCGCCACCCGTGTTCCCGGACCGGCGGGCCAGGGCACCCACCTGCTCGCTCGTGCCCCAGCTGGTCCCGAACGGCGACAACTTCCGCTGGTACTCCTCCCACAGGAGCCCGGCGAGACGCTTGGACTTCGGTGAGTCGAGCTGGTGGTAGACCTCGCTGCCCGGGGTGGAGGAGGTGTCGGGGGCCGATGCGTTGTGATGGACGGAGACGAACGCCAGGGGCTGCAGGGCGGTGGCGATCTCGGCCCGGGTGCGCAGCGTGATCCGCACGTCGCTGGCCCGGGTCAGCACGACCTGGGCCCCCTCGGCCTGGAGCAGCTGGGCGGCACGGTGGGCCACGTCGAGGTTGAGCGCCGCCTCGGTCATGCCGGAGGGACCGATGGCGCCGGTCTCGGAGCCGCCGTGTCCGGGGTCGAGCACGACGTGGGCACCGTAGAGCGGTTCACCGTCGACGGTGGCTTCGGCGCCACACGGCGTGTGCACCTGCCAGGCGCCGGGCTTCCCCCCGATCACCGGCAGGACCAGGCCGTTACCGGTGCGCACGGCGCGGACCTCGTCGCCCTGCAGGGGCGGGAAGGGGCTGGACGCGGCGCGAGACGTCGTGGTGTCGACCGATGCGCGGGGGTCGACCGTGCTGGCCGCGTTCGACGCGATGACCGCTGCCAGCGCGGCGACGAACCCAACGACGACAGCGACGCGGAGGAGCCAATGGTTCATCGTCTCAACAGCATGGAGTGTGATCTGGCGGATTCCTCCGCGACCCACCTCCGGGGGTGACGATGCCCCTGACCGGTGACCGCTACAGGGCGGCGACGACCTCGACCATGAGCTCGCCGGCCTCGGTGGGGTTGGAGCCGACCCGGACCCCGGCGGCCTCGAGCGCCTCGCGCTTGGCCGCCGCCGTCCCCTTGCCGCCGGAGACGATGGCACCGGCATGGCCCATCTTCTTGCCCGCCGGCGCGGTCACCCCGGCGACGTAGGAGACGACGGGCTTGGAGACCTTGGCCTGGATGAACTCGGCCGCCTCCTCCTCGGCCGA
Organism: uncultured Acidimicrobiaceae bacterium; assembly: GCA_963747745.1. Taxonomy (GTDB): domain Bacteria; phylum Actinomycetota; class Acidimicrobiia; order Acidimicrobiales; family Salinilacustritrichaceae; genus Salinilacustrithrix. The sequence goes on along the minus strand of CAVVGJ010000013.1, from coordinate 70,122 downwards.
ACCACCGATCTCACCGATCATCATGATCGCCTGGGTCTCGTCGTCGGCCTCGAAGCGCTCGAGGCAGTCGATGAAGGTCGTCCCGGGGACGGGGTCGCCGCCGATGCCGACGCAGGTCGACACGCCGATGTCCTTGAGCTTGAGCTCGTAGAGGGCCTGGTAGGTGAGGGTGCCGGAGCGGGACACGATCCCCACGTTGGGCCCACCGGGCGTGGGCTCCTTGGCGATCTCGCCCGCAGTGATGCCGATGTTGCACTTCCCGGGGCTGATGATCCCCGGGCAGTTGGGCCCCAGCAGCTGCACCTGCGGGAAGTCGCGCTTGAGCTTGTTGAAGAACCACGCTTCGTCGTGGGCGGGCACGCCCTCGGTGATGACCACGATGAAGGTCACGCCGCCCTCGGCGGCCTCGATGACCGCGTCCTTCACGCCCGGGGCGGGGATGAAGATGCAGCTGGCGGTGGCGCCGGTGGCCTCGACCGCTTCGGCCACGCCGGCGTAGATGGGCACGCCGTTGACCTCGGTACCGGCCTTCTTGGGGTGGGTGCCGGCCACGACCTTCGTGCCGTACTCGGCGTTGCGAGCCCCGTAGAAGCTGCCCTGCGACCCGGTGAGCCCCTGGTAGACGACCAAGGTGTCCTGATCCACGAAGATGGCCATCAGGCGGTACCCCTTTCCTTCGCCAGGGCGACAACCGTCTCGGCGGCCTCCACCATGGTGGGCTTGCTCCGGAGCATCTCGCTCTCGTGCTCGGACAGGATCGCCCGGCCCTCGTCGGCGTTGGTGCCGTCGAGGCGGATGACGATCGGCGCATCGATCTGCACCCGACCGAGGGCGGTGACGATGCCGTTGGCCACCTCGTCGCCCTTGGTGATGCCGCCGAAGATGTTGATGAAGATGGCCCGGACCTTGGGATCGTGGTTGATGGTCTCGAGCGCGCCCGCCATCACGTCGGCGTTGGCGCCGCCGCCGATGTCGAGGAAGTTCGCCGGCTTGCCGCCCACCTGGTTGACGATGTCGACGGTGGACATGGCCAGGCCGGCGCCGTTGGCGATGACACCGACGTAGCCGTCGAGGCCCACGTACTGGAGCCCCTTGGAGTGAGCCTCCTCCTCGCGCTCGTCCCGGACCTGGGTGGCGTCGTAGGCCTCGTAGTCGGGGTGGCGGAAGGTGGCGTTGCCGTCGAGGGTGACCTTGGCGTCGAGGGCGTGGACCTCGCCCGTCGGCTTGAGGATCAACGGGTTGATCTCACAGAGGTCGGCATCGCCCTCGTCGTAGGCGGTGTAGAGCTTGCGCAGGATGTCGACCGCGCCCTCGGTGGCCTCGGGGTTCAGCTTCGCTTCCTCGACCCACGCCCGAGCCGCCTCCTCGGTGAGCCCGTCGACCGGGTCGATCCAGATCTTGGCGATGGCGTCGGGATTCTCCTCGGCCACCGTCTCGATCTCCACGCCGCCCTCGGCCGACAGCATCCCGAGGTGCTTCTTGGCCGACCGGTCGAGCGTGAACGACGCGTAGTACTCCTCGGCGATGTCGGAGGCGACCTCGATCCAGATGGTGCGGACGACGTGACCCTTGATGTCGAGCCCGAGGATGTTGCCGGCGTGCTCGCGGACCTCGGCCTCGTCGGCTGCCAGCTTGACCCCGCCGGCCTTGCCGCGGCCGCCCACGTGGACCTGGGCCTTGACCACCACCGGGTAGCCGATGCGGTTGGCGATGGCCACCGCATCGTCGACGGTGGTGCAGGCCTCGCCGTCGCTGACGGGGATGCCGTACTGGGCGAAGAACTGCTTGCCTTGGTACTCGAGGAGGTCCATGCGGTGTGCCTTGGGTCGGGAGGGGGTCGGTGCCGGATACTAGGAGGATGCAGATGGGGTACGGCCAATCAGCACGCCCGACCGCCAGGGCCCGATGAGCCCGGTCGCCCGCCGCCAGGGCGGTGGCCACACGGGTCGTGCCGTGCTCGTGGCCATCGCCGGTGTGGTGGTGGCCCTCGGCATGGCGTTCGGTGTCGCCACGCTGGCCAGCCGGGGCAGCGTCGACATCAACCTCGGCGACGCTCGCTTCAACGCAGGCCGGACCGAGAACCTGGCCCGCATCATCGCCGACGACAACCAGCCGGTGCTGTTCCCGGACCCGGCCACGTTCACCCGATCGATCTACATCGACCACACCGGCGACGACCCCGACACCGGATGGGTGGCCTTCGGCGCCTTCGTGCCCGACCGCCCCGAGTGCACGGTGCTGTACCAGCCCGATGTCGACCGCTTCGTCGCCGACTGCGACGATTCGCTCACCTTCCCCCGCTCGGGAGCGGGGCTGCGCCAGTTCCCCGTCCAGGTGGTCGACGGTCGGCTCCAGGTCGACCTCCAGGATCCCGGCGCCAGCCAAGACTGACCTCCACCGCATCGTTCTGGTCGGTCCTCGCGCCACCGGGAGCGACCGATGACCCACCAGAACACCAACCCCACCGTTCTGGTCGGCCTTCGCGCCACCGGGAGCGACCGATGACCCACCAGAACGCCGACGTTGCGCGAGCACAACGACGGGTGGGTGTCAGGCGAAGAGGGCGGCGACCTCGCGGCGCTGCACCTTGTTGGTACCGGTGCGGGGCAACTCGTCGACCTCGAGGTAGCGGACCGGCGCCTTGTAGTGCGCCAGGTGCTCCCGCACGTGGGCGTCGAGGTCGGCGTGGTCGAGTGATGCGCCCTCCGCCAACCGGACCGCAGCTACCGGGACCTCGCCGAGCCGTTCGTCGGGGAACGGGACGACGGCCGCCTCCAGCACGTCGGGATGGTCCTCGAGCACGGCTTCGATCTCCACCGCGTAGACCGAGAAGCCACCCCGCTTGATCACGTCCTTCTTGCGGCCGGCGAAGAGCACGGATCTGAGCGGTCCCCGCCGGGCCAGGTCGCCGGTGTGGAGCCAGCCGTCGGGGTCGAGGACCGCGGCGGTCGCCTGCTCGTCGCCCCAGTAGCCCCGGAGGACGCCCGGGCCCTTCACCAGCAACTCGCCGGTCTCGCCGAGCGCGGCGTCCTCGCCCTGGTCGTCGACCACCCGCATCCGGTAACCGGGAATCGGGAAACCCACCGATTCGCCCAGGCCGATCGGCAGGTAGGGCGGGCTGAGCTTGGCGGCCACCCCACCGCCGGTCTCGACCATGCCGTAGCCCTCGGCGAACATCGCCTCGCCGGCATCGCCGAGGCCGGGGAGGTGGACGGTGGCGCCGAAGGTCTTGAACGCACGAGCCAGCTCGGGCGGCATGACGTCGGCGCCCGATGCCCACAGCCGGACGCTCTTGAGATCCCGCTCCGCGGCACCGGCCTCGATCATCAGGCGATACATCGCCGGGACACCGATGAACACCGAGGCCCGGCGTGTTTCGATGGCATCGAGCACCGCAGGGGCCGAGAACCGGCGGAGGAAGAACGTGGCGATGCCCGCCCCCGCCATGCCGAGCAGGACGGCGAAGCCCATGATGTGGGCCACGGGGAGGCTCACGACGGCTTCGTCGTGGCGCAGGGCGCTCGGATAGGCGGTGGCGGCCCGGAGCGCACCCACCAGCGAGTCGTGGGTCAGTGCCACTCCCTTGGGACGGCCGGTGGTGCCCGACGTGTAGAACAGCGCCGCGATGTCGTGGCCGTTGGCGGCCACGGCGTCGCGCAGCGGCTCGGCACCGTCGACCTCGTGCGGCGAGCGGATGACCAGGGCCGCACCGGAATCGGCGACGACGTGGTCGATCTCCTCCGGGCGCATGGCGTCGTTGAGGGGAGCGGGGATCGCCCCGGCGCGGGACACGGCCAGCGACAGGAGGAGCTGCTCGTAGCTGTTGGGCGTGGCCACCACCACCACGTCGCCCGGCTCGGTGCGCGCCGCCACGCCACCAGCCCACCGGGCAACCCGCTTGGCCGCCTGCCGGTAGGTCAGCTCGAGACCATCCGCCTCCGTGACGAGGTGCCGGTTCCCGTGGATCCGGGCCAGGCGCTCCATGACGGTGCCCAGCGTGTGGTCACGGCGCAGGAGGAACGAGACCCGGCCCCAGGTGCTCTGCATCCACTCCGGTGTACCCGAGCGAACCGGTCCGGTGCGAATGCGGGTGACGGGCGAGCCGGATCAGCGCCAGGACACGGCGAGCAGGTGACGCGGCCGGCTCACGCCCTTGAGCGTGTGCAGGCCCCGATCCTCGGCGGTGAGCGACGCGCTGAGGTGGTCGGCGACGTGCTCGGTGACGAAGATCTCGCCGGGCCCTGCCGCCGACGTGACCCGCGAGGCGAGGTTCACCACCGCCCCGATCACGTCGTCGCCGTCCTCGACCACATCCCCGCTGTGGATGCCGATTCGTACCGTCGGTGCGAACCCGGCCTCGTGGCGCAGGTCGTCCAGACGGCGCTGCACGGCGATGGCGCACCGAACCGCGGCCGTGGGCTGGTCGAAGCGGGCCAGGACGCCGTCGCCGGCCACGCTGACCTCGGAGCCGCCACATGCATCGAGGCAGTCGCGGACCAGCTCGCGGTAGCGGTCCCGCACCCGCGACCAGCTCTCGTCGCCCATGGCCTCGTTCAGCTCGGTGGACCCGACGATGTCGACGAACATGGCCGCCACGAAGGACCGGGCGGGATCACTCCGATCGAACGAGGGCAGAGAAGGCACCCCGGGAGTGGGAACGGGCCACGCCGGTGGCTCGAGGTGGAGGCGATCGCGCCGGCCGGAACCGTGGCTCCGGCCCCGGTCGTGGGGGCGGCCCTGGCTGGCGGCGAGGAAGTGGCTCCCCAGCCCGATGCCCCAACCCGCCATGGGGAAGAAGGGCCAGAAGAAGCCGGCGCCGGTGATGGCCCAGATCCCGATCAGCATCACCATGGTGAGCGTGTAGGTGGTGAGATGGCCCTGGAACGCGGCATCGTGGAGGGCCCGCCCCAACGGCCCCCGCTGGGGAGGGGGAGGCGGGGCCGGCTCGGGGAGATCGCGCGTCACCTCGGCCAGCTCGGCGTGCGTCTTGGCCCGGTAGGCCTGCTCGAGTCGCTCCTCGAGCTCGTTCAGGTCGAGCACGCCCTCACCGGCCGCTTCCCGCAGGCGCGACGCGACCCGGTTGCGGTCGGCGTCGGAGGCCCGAGACACGGGACCGCCGTCCGGAAGGTGATCCCCACCCCAGTCGTCGGGCACGTTCCGATTCTGGCATCCCGGGGCGGCGATGCGCCCATGCTGATCAGACCTTCTGCAGCGGCGACCACGACAGCAGCAGGCGCTTCTCGCCGACATCGGCGAAGCGGATGGTGGCCTCGGCCTTGTCGCCACTGCCTTCGATGTCGAGCACGACACCTTCCCCGAACGTGGCGTGCACCACGTCGTCGCCGATCCGCAGACCGGCGGACTCGGCCCCGGAGGTGGTGGGCTGGCGGTCGCGGGCCGCCAGTGCGTTCTCGACGATGCGGTCGCGTCCCTCGTCGATCCTCGATCGCTCCGACCGGTCGCCGCGCCCGAAGGTCCGGCCCTCGGGGTGGTCGCCTCTCCCGCTCCTGCGGCCGCTCCGGCCGGTGGAACCGCCCGGGGAGTAGGTGCGTCCGCCCCGGCTCGACCGACCACGGCCACCGACCTCGGAGATCAGCTCCGGGGGGATCTCGTCGAGGAACCGGCTCGGCGGGTTGTACTGGGTGCCACCGAAGAGCGTGCGACTCCAGGCGTGGGTGAGGTGCAGCGACTCCATGGCCCGGGTGATCCCCACGTACGCCAGACGCCGTTCCTCCTCGAGCTCGTCGGGCTCGGTCAGCGTGCGCATGTGGGGGAAGATGCCGTCCTCCATCCCGACGACGAACACGATCGGGTACTCGAGACCCTTCGCCGAGTGCAGGGTCATCAAGGTGACCTCGGACTGGTCGGGATCGAGATCGTCGGTGTCGGCCACCAGGCTCACCGACTCGAGGAAGTCGGCCACGTCCTCGTACTCGGCCGCGGTGCCGATGAGCTCGGCCAGGTTCTCGAGCCGCCCCTCGGACTCGATGGCCCTCCCTCCGGCATGCTGTTCGTTGCGCAGCTCGTCGAGGTAGCCGCTGGTCTCCAGCAGGTGCTCGAGCAGCGGACCGGGGCCGTCGTCGACGCGAGGCACCGCCGTGTCGAGCAGTTCGACGAATCGACCGATCCCGCCGATGGCCCGGCCGGACACACCGGCCTCGGTGGCATGACGGAGGCCCTCGACGAAGGTCATGCCCCGCCCGGCGATCCACTGGTCGAGTCGGGCGATGCTGGTGTCGCCGACCCCCCGTTTGGGCACGTTGAGCACCCGCTTCACGCTGACCTCGTCGGAGGGGTTGATCACCGCCTTGACGTAGGCGAGGGCATCCTTGATCTCCCGCCGGTCGAAGAACCGGGTGCCTCCGATGACGCGGTACGGGATGCCGCTGCGCGCCAGGTACTCCTCGAGCACGCGGGACTGGGCGTTGGTGCGGTAGAAGACGGCGATGTCGGCCCAGCGGTGGGTACCCCCGTCGTGGAACCGGGCGATCTGCTGGCTGACCCACTGGGCCTCGTCGTGCTCGTCCTCGGCGTGGTAGCGGACGATGGGTTCGCCCCGGCCGGCCTCGGTCCACAGCTCCTTGGGCTTGCGACCGAGGTTGTGGGCGATCACGGCGTTGGCGGCATCGAGCACCGTCTGGGTGGACCGGTAGTTCTGCACCAGCGGGATGGTGGTGACGTCGGGGAACGCCTTCTCGAAGTCGAGGATGTTGGAGATGTCGGCGCCCCGGAACCGGTAGACCGACTGGTCGCTGTCGCCCACCACGGTGACGTTGCGGTGCTCGGAGGCGAGCTGGATGACCAGCTCGTTCTGGACCTTGTTGGTGTCCTGGTACTCGTCGACGAGCACGTGGGAGAACCGCCGGCGGTAGTGGTCGAGCACGTCGGGTCGAATGCGGAACAGCTCGGCGGTCTGCAGGAGGATGTCGTCGAAGTCCATCGCCCCGGCCCGCAGCAACCGGGCCTGGTACTCGCGGTAGACCTCGGCCAGCTTCTTCTCGGTGAATCCTCGGGCCCGCTCCTCGAACGCATCGACCAGCACGTAGTCGTTCTTGGCCGCCGAGATCTGAGCGTGGACGGACCGGGGCGGCAGCTTCTTGGTGTCGAGGTTGAGGTCGCGCAGCACGTACCCGGTGAGCCGGACGGCGTCAGCCTGGTCGTAGATCGTGAACGACGACGGATAGCCCAGCACCTGGCCGTCGCGCCGCAGGATGCGGACGCACGCGGCGTGGAACGTCGACACCCACATCTTGCGGGCCACCGGCCCGACCAGCGCGGCGATGCGGGTCTTCATCTCGTCGGCCGCCTTGTTGGTGAAGGTGATGGCCAGGATCTCGAACGGGCTCACCCCTTGCTCGCGGATCAGCCAGGCGATGCGGCGGGTCAGCACGCGCGTCTTCCCGGAGCCGGCCCCGGCGAGAACGAGCAGGGGCCCGCCCGTGTGGGTGACGGCCTCCTCCTGCGCCGGGTTCAGCCCGTCGAGCAGGGCGTGTCCGAACGGACCGGCATCGTTCGCGGGCGCGTCGGGGAACAGCTCGGCGCTCGGCGGCTCGGGGCGTTCGGCCATCGAGGCGACACTACCGGGGTCCGCTGACACCCCCGCCGGACGGTCAGAGGTCGGGATCGATGGCGAGGTGCACCGACAGATCACCGACGAGGTCGACGCCGAAGCACCGTTGCGTGAAGTGCCAGCCCTCGTCGCCGCCCGGCGCGAACCGGTCCACGTACCGACCGGCGATGATGGGTTGGAGCGGGAGCCCGACCGTCTCCTGCAGCACCACGTACGACGACCGGGCCGTCACGGTGCCGTCGTCGTGCGGGGGCTCGATCACGGTGTCCACCACCAGATGCTTCGTCCGCGGGGTGCCGTCGGCATGGCGCCTGGTGGTCTCGGCGTAGAACCGGGCCACGTCGGCGGCGCCCTGCGCCAGGATGTTGCCGTCCAGGTCGACCAGCGCACCGGCCGCGAACAAGGCACCGACACCCTCGAAGTCGCCGGCGTCGATGCGTTCGCAGTACCGGCCGAGCAGGTTGCGGATCCGGTCCCCGTCGCTGAGCTCCATCGGCCCAGCTTGCCGAGAACCGACGTCCCACGCACGGCTTTCGCCCTCCGTCCGGCCCCGCTCTCCGGTCATGGACGCGTGCCAGACTCCCCGGCGTGAAGTTCCACAAGCTCTCGTCCACCGACGCGTTCATCGTCTTCGATCTCGACGACGCACCGGCGGTGGGGCCCACGCGACTGGCCCGCAAGATCCTCCGCGACGGCGTCGAGCTCCTCGCCCGGTCGATCACCTACAGCTTCGCCACCTTCGGGATCGAGATGGGCGGCGCATCTGCGGGCATCAACGCCGACGGCGACGCCGTGGACCCGGCCGTCGCCAGCTTCGTGGACGAGACCAAGGAACTGATCTCGACCGGACGCTGGGCCACCGACCCGGGTCTCGGCCTCACCGAGGCCGATCTGTCCCAGCTGCGGATCGAAGATCGGCGGCCGCCGGCGCTGTGGCTCGATGGTCTGGCCGATCAGCTCACCGCGCTGGGCGCGGTCGGCGCCGCCGGTGCTGCTCGATCCGGCGGTCTCGAGGGCGCGGTCGCCGCCATCGCCGGTACGGGGCCGGTCGTGGAGGCGGCGAGGACCGAGCTCGAGGCGCGCGGCGTGACCGTTTCCGGCACCGGGATCGACACGGCCTGCGATGTGCTGTTCCTGGCGGGGAAGGCCGGCATGGTCGATCACGACGCCGCCGAGTCGGTGCAGGCTGGCGTCGTGGTGCCCCTGACGCCCGTGCCCGTGACCGCCCGGGCCCACGCCGTGCTGGTCCGGGCCGGCCGCGTGCACGTGCCCGACTTCTGCTCGATCGCCGCTCCCCTGCTGTACGCCCACGATCCTGACGGCGGTGACCCCGTCGGGCGCGTCACCGCGTCGGTGGCCGAGCTCGCCGACGAGGGCACCGGCCTGTGGATGGCTGCGGCCCGGCGCGCCGAGGCATTCCTGCGCACGTGGCAGGACGAACTGCCCTTCGGGCGGCCGCTGGCGTAACGCGCGTGCCGGGGGACGGAGGCGCGTCCAGTTTCTCGTTTGGCTACGAGGCGGTGAGCAGTCGGCTCCGGAAGTGCTCCAGCACCTGCTGGAGCGCATCGTGGGTCGGGTGTCCCGGTTCGTCGACGAGGTCCTCGGTGAGCACGGAATGGGCTGCGGTTCGGTTTCCGTACGGGTTGCCCTTCGACGAATCGATCGTGACGCCGATGAAGCCGTCGCCCAGTTCCTCGCGCAGCCGGTCGAAGCGCTCGGCGGGCGCGAGCTTGTCGCCGGAGAAGCGAAGCCCGAGCACGCAGACACCCTCATCGGCCACCCGCCGCTTCACGATGCCCAGGTCGACGTCCGAGATCCCGAGATCCCGCTTGTTGGCCTTGCCGAGCGGGAACGGCAGCGACGGCTGGGACAGCACCGGTGCGACGACGGCATTGTCGACCATCATCGCCAGCGCGAATCCTCCGGTCAGGCACATGCCCACGGCGCCGACGCCGGGACCGCCACATCGTGCGTGCTCGCTCCGGGCGAGGGCGCGACACCAGTCCGTGATCGGCGACGTCTTCCCTCGCGCCCAGGTCATGAACTCGCGGCTCACGCAGGCGTGCACCATGGACTGCAGCTCGTAGCCGGTGGATGGCTCCTTGCCCGGCGTCCCGAACAGGTGCGGCATGACCGCCGTGCACCCGATGTCGGCGACGCGACGGGCGAAATCGGCGACGAGGGGGGTGATGCCCGGGATCTCGGAGATCACGATGACGGCCGGTCCCGTGCCCTTCCGGTACACGGTGCGGGTGGTGCCGTCGGCGGTGAACGGCGCGGCCTCGAAGTCGTCCAGGGAATCCATGGCTCGCCAGTCTGCCCGGTCCGCCCGACTCGAGTCCCGGTCTGACGCGACCGCACCGGGCGGCGATGAACGCCGCCCGGTGTGATCAGCTGGTCATGGCTCAGCTCAGTTCAGCCGGGCCTGGCGCAACCGGTGCGCGGCGTAGGCGAGGATGGCCAGCCCGCCGGCCAGGAAGAGAGCCGGGCCGGACTCGCTACCGGTGTAGGGCAGCGCGGTGTTCCGGTTGGTGGTCTGGTCACCCACCGCAGGTTGTCGATCTCGGAATCATCGGTTGCACTCGTACAGCCGGGATCGTCCGGGTAGTCGACCTTGCCGTCGTTGTCGTTGTCGACGGTGTCGGAGCACTCGGGCGCGGCCTGATCGGCCTCGCTGTTGTCGGTCGCGCTCTCGCAGCCCGGATCGTCCGGGTAGTCGATCTTGGTGTCGTTGTCGTTGTCGACACCGTCGTTGCACTCCGTCTTCGGCGTGGCCGCGCCACAGGCGAGACCGTTGACCTCGGCATGAGCGATGTGGACCTCGGCCACCGGCGTGTCGCCCGCCGCCGCCAGCACGGTGACGACCAGACCATCGACGGAGATGCCGTCGGCGGTGGGGGTCACGACGTTGCGCTGGACGTCGACGACCGCGTTCAGACCGCTCTGGACGAGGGCGTCGTGCAGGCCGTCGAGCAGCTGCTGGACCGGATCGTTCAGCGGTACATCGGTGCCGTTGATCTTCAGGTTCACGATCTCGGAGTTCGCCGAGTACTTCACGGTGTCGCCCTGGCACACCCCGACCGCTTCGGCGCGGACGGCGTCGGCGGTGACCAGCGACACCCCATCGGTCGGTGTGTCGAGCAGCACGTTCAGACCCTCGACGAGGCCCACGCCGGTGGCGTTGTACGGGCCTTCGACGTCCTGGGACACCACGGTGAGAGCCGAGTTGACGTCGGAGGCCTCGTGGGCGGCAGCGTCGGCGTTGAGGGTGCCGGAGACGGCGAGCGGAGCAGCCGGGATGTCGACCAGCGTGTCGGACGACTCGCCGCCGGGCGGGAGGTCGACCGAAGCGGTGGGCGTGGGCGGGATGACCTGCTGGCCACCGGCCGAGATGGTGGCGCCGTACGAGCTGGCTGACGCGGCGGAGACGGGATCGGCGTGGGCGGCCGGGGCCGGGGTCAGGACCAGGAGACCGGCTCCGATCACCCCCGCGAGCGCGCCGAAACGGGATCGATGTCGTGTCATGTCTGCTGCCTCCCAGCTGCTGCGGTCCGCGGGGTGCGGAACTCGACTCGCATACCCAACCCGTACCAGAATGAGACTAGTACATGACAACGTTCCTTGACTAGTCCCTCATTCCCACTCGATGGTGCCGGGAGGCTTGGAAGTGATGTCGTAGGCCACCCGGTTGATGCCCGGAACCTCGTTGATGATGCGGCTCGACATCTTCTCGAGCAGGTCGTAGGGCAACCGGGCCCAGTCGGCGGTCATGGCGTCATCGGAGGTGACGGCCCGGATGATGCACGGGTACCCGTAGGTCCGCTCGTCACCCATCACACCGACAGCTCTGATGTCGGGCAGGACGGCGAACGCCTGCCAGATCTCGCGGTCGAGGCCGGCCTTGTGCAGCTCGGCCCGGACGATCGCATCGGCCTCCTGGAGGATGGCCACCTTGTCCGGCGTGACCTCGCCGATGATCCGGACGCCGAGGCCGGGCCCGGGGAACGGCTGGCGCCAGACGATCTCCTCGGGCAGTCCGAGCTCCTCCCCCACCCGGCGGACCTCGTCCTTGAACAGGTCACGCAACGGTTCGATCAGCTCGAAGTCCATGTCGTCGGGCAGGCCACCGACGTTGTGGTGCGACTTGATCGTGGCCGCTTTCGCCCCGCCGCCGGACTCGACGATGTCGGGGTAGAGCGTGCCCTGGACCAGGAAGTCGGCATCGGTGATCCCGCCCTTGGCATCTTCGAAGATGCGGATGAACAGCTCACCGATGGCCTTGCGCTTGGCCTCGGGTTCGGTGATGCCGGCGAGCCGCTCGAAGAAGCGGTCGGCGGCCCGTACGTGGATGAGCTCGATGCCGAAGTTCCGCTTGAAGGTCTCGACCACCTGGTCGCCCTCGTCCTTGCGCATCAATCCGGTGTCGACGAAGACGCAGGTGAGCTGGTGCCCGATGGCCTTGTGCACCAGGGCGGCGGCCACCGCGGAGTCGACGCCCCCCGAGAGCCCGCAGATGGCCCGACCGGTGCCCACCTGGGCCCGCACCGCCGCCACCTCGGTCTCGATCACCGACGACATGGTCCAGTTGGGCCGGCACCCGCACGCGTCGTAGAGGAAGCGCTTGAGCAGCTCCTGGCCGTAGGGGGTGTGGACCACCTCGGGGTGGAATTGGACGCCGTAGATCCCGGCCTCGGGGTTCTCGAACGCCGCAGCCGGTGTGTCGGGGGTCGACGCCAGCACCGTGAACCCGTCGGGTGCCCGGGTGATCGTGTCGAAGTGGCTCATCCAGACGACCTGGTTCTCGGGCGAATCGTCGGCGAGCAGCACCCCGGCGGCGTGGCGGGTGAGATCGGCCCGTCCGTACTCGCCTCGACCCGTCTTGGCCACCTCGCCCCCCAGGTCGCGGGCGATGAGCTGGCCCCCGTAGCAGATGCCCAGGACGGGAACGCCCGAGTCGTAGATGGCCGTGTCGACGTTCGGCGCCCCCTCGGCGTGGACGGAGGCCGGACCGCCGGAGAAGATCACGCCCTTCGGCCGGCGACGGGCGATCTCGGCGGCCGAGATGTCGTGGGGGACGATCTCGGAGTGGACGTGGGCCTCCCGGACCCGACGGGCGATCAGTTGGGCGTACTGCGCCCCGAAGTCCACGACCAGGACCGTGTCGAACTCGCGCTCCATGTTCAGGAGCGAGGTCGGCGACACTCACCGTGCGCCGCCGGGAACGACCATCAGTTCGGCCTTCTGGAACTCCTTCAGCGATTCGTAACCGCTGCTGGCCATGGCCGCCCGCAGCGCCCCCATGAGATCGAGACGACCGTCGGCGGTGTCGGACGGGCCGACGAGGACCTCGCGCTGCGTCCCTCGTGTGGTCAACCGGATGCGGGCCGAGTGCGGCACGTCGGCGCGAGCGCCGACCGGCGCCCAGTGGGACCCGTTGCCGGGGGCGTCGGTGGCGGCGGCCAGCGGCGCGCCGAGCATCACGGCATCGGCGCCGCAGGCCAGCGCCCTCGCCACGTCGCCGCCGGTGTCCATGCCGCCGTCGGCGACGAGATGGACGTACACCCCGGTCTCGTCGAGGTGGCGCATGCGCGCCGCCCGCGCGTCGGCGATTGCAGTGGCGAGCGGGACCCCGACACCGAACGTGTCGGCCGTGGTGGCGCCCACCGCAGTGCCGACGCCCACGAGGATGCCGGCCGCGCCGGTCCGCATGAGGTGGAGTGCAGCCTGGTAGCTGGTGCACGACCCCACCAGGACCGGGATGTCGAGCTGGCGGATGAAGGTCTTGAGGTTGAGGGGCTCGTCGTCGCCGGCCGCCGTCTTGGAGACGTGTTCCGCGGACAGGACGGTGGAGCGGATCACCAGCAGGTCGAGCTCGGACTCCAGCACCTTGGGCAGCAGTTCCTCGATGCGGTGCGGGGTGACGGCGCCGGCGGCGACTGCCCCGGACTCTCGGATGGTCCGCACCCGCTGCACGAGGAGATCGGGGTCGACCGGTTGCTTGTAGATCTCCTGCAGCCGGGCGCCGGCCGTCTCGTCCGGGAGGGTGGCGATCTCGGCCAGCAACGGCGTCGGGTCCTCGTAACGGGTCCAGAGGCCTTCGAGGTCGAGGACGGCCACACCACCCATCTCGTCGAACGACGCCGCGTTGTGGGGGCTGACGACAGAATCGCACGGCGCGGCCAGCACGGGGAGCTCGAACCGGAAACCCTGCAACTCCCAGGCCAGGTCGACCAGCTCGGGATCCCGGGTGCGGCGGCTCGGCACGATGGTCAGCTCGTGGAGGCCGTAGCCCCGGCGTGCCATCTTCCCGAGTCCGATCTCGATCTCAGCCACGGTCTGCCTCTCGTACCCAGTTCAGGAAAGAGGCGAGTGTAGTGAGGGTCGCGCTGTCACCGGGAGAGGCGTCGGGTCCCTTTCCATCAGCGGCGATCCAGGGTACAACGGTCGGGACAACGAGCGACACGGGGGCAGGTCATGAAGCGGGCACTGGGAATCGCGCTGTTGGGGGCGCTGTTGGCGCTCGGCTCGTGCGGGGACGACGATTCGACCGCGACGAGCAGCGATGCCGATTCGCCGGGCACGACGGCGACCAGCACCAGCAGTGCAGACGACGGAGCGGACGACGCGGCCGCGGCGCCGTCCGGTGGCGGTGGTGCCGGCTCGCTCACCCTCGACGGTGAGGAGATCGCCCTCGGCCCCGGTCGGTGCTATCTGCAGGAGCAACCCGCCGCCGCCGGTGGTGGCTCCATCGAGCTGACCGCCCAGGCCCAGGGCACCAACGCGGCGGGCGACGACGTCCGCCTCGACTTCTCTCGCTTCAGCGAAGACAGCCAGTTCGCCGGGGACGACCTGTCGATCGATGTGGGCCCGCTCGGCAGTTCGGTGAACTACCACGGTTCTGAACCGTCGGGCGCGGTCACGGTCGACGGCCAGGTGGTGTCGGCGTCGGGCTTCACGGTCCGCGATGACCAGTTCCAGGAACAGCCCGTCTCGTTCACCATCAACTGCTGAGCGGCTGCCGATCCGGCGGCGTCACCCGGCCAGGCGGTCGACGAGGGCCCAGAGGGCGTCGACCTCGGCCTCGGTGGTCCAGGTCTGACCGACGCAGATGCGCATCGCGGGCCGGTCGTCGAGCACCGTGGGGGTCACCAGCGCTTCGCCCGACGCGTTCACCGCCTGCGTCAACGCCGTCGTGCGGACGTCGGCATCCTCGCCTGTGCAACGCAGGCACACCAGGTTGAGCGCCGGCGGCGCGGCGAGCTCGAACCGAGCGTCGTCGAGTACGTGGTCGGCGACGACGTGCCCGAGGCGGACGTGTTCACGGATGTGCCGAGCCAGCCCCTCCCGGCCGTAGTGGCGCATGACGAACCACGGTTTCAGGGCCCGGAACCGGCGCCCGAGCGGCACCTGCCAGTCGCGGAAGTCGACCACCGCGCCGGCGTCGCTGGCCGCGTTGCGCAGGTACGCCGGCGTGATGCTGAGGGCATCGACGAGCGGGCCGGCATCACGCAACCACAGGCACGAGCAGTCGAAGGTGGTGAACAACCACTTGTGGGGGTTGAACGACCACGAGTCGACCTCGGCGGCGCCCTCGGTGACCCAGCGCAGCTCCTCGCACACGGCGGCCGATCCCGCCATCGCGGCGTCGACGTGGCACCAGATCCCCTCCTCGGCGCAGACGGCGGCCACGGCCGGAACCGGGTCGAACGCCATCGACGAGGTGGTGCCCGCGGTGGCGCAGCACCAGAAGGGCACCAGACCGGCGTGCCGGTCGGCCTCGATGGCCGCGGCGAGGGCGTCGGGCCGCATGGCGAAGGTCTCGTCGGTGGGGATGGACCGGACCTGGTCGTCGGCGAGGCCGGCGACGCGGGCGCCCTTGACGATCGACGAGTGGGCCTGGTCCGAGGCGTAGGCCCGCAGCTTCGACAAGTCGCCCCCCGGGGTGACCCGGTGGCGGGCCGCGAGGATGGTGCACAACGTGGACGACGACGCCGAGTCCTGCAGCACGCCGCCCCCGGGGCCCGCGGTCCCGTGGCGGAAGTGGTCGGGCAAGCCGAGCAGATCGACGAACCAGTCGAGCATCTTCATCTCGACCTCGGTGCAGGCCGGGCTGGTGGCCCAGTTCATGCCGTTGACGCCGAGGCCGGAGGAGACGAGGTCGGCCAGCACCGCGGGGCCCGACGTGTTGGCCGGGAAGAAGGCGAAGAAGGACGGGTGCTGCCAGTGGGTGAGTCCGGGCACCACGTGCTCGTCGAGGTCGGCGAGCACGTCCCCGAGATCGCCGCCGGCGTCGGGCGGCGACGTCGGCAGCGAAGCGAACACCGAGCCCGGCGCCACGTCCGGTTGAACGGGCAGCGTGCCGACCCGCTCCCAGTACGAGGCGACCCAGTCGACGTAGGCGCGGCCCAGCCGGCGGAACTCGTCGGGGGTCATGTGGGCGCCGGGGTCGGAGGTCATCCCGCCAGGATGGCAGGACCCCCACGACCGCTGGCACCCCGCCTCGGAAAATCACTGCGGATCTCGTTCGGGTGCCGAACGCGATCGGCAATGATTCTCCTCGGGCCAGCAGTCCCGTAGGCTTCCCCCATGGAGGACCCTTTCGCCAGTTCCGACGCCGTCCACCCCCGCTTCGCCAAGCTGGGATTGACCTATGACGACGTGCTGCTCGTCCCCGGCGAGTCCGACGTGCTGCCCCACCAGGTCGACACCAGCACGCAACTGACCGCACGCATCCGCCTCGCGGTACCGATCCTGTCGGCGGCCATGGACACGGTGACCGAGGCCCGCCTCGCCATCGCCCTGGCCCGGGCCGGCGGGATGGGCATCGTCCACCGCAACCTCTCGATCGCCGATCAGGCCGTCGAGGTCGACCGGGTGAAGCGATCGCAGTCGGGCATGATCGAGGATCCCGTCACCCTCACCGCCGACGCCCACGTGTACGACGCCCTCGACCTGATGGCGAAGTACAAGGTCTCGGGCGTGCCGATCGTCGACCACGACGGCCGTCTCGTCGGCCTGCTCACCAACCGCGACCTCCGCTTCGTCGACGACCACGACCAGGCCATCAGCGCCGTCATGCGCCGTCCCCCGCTCGTCACCGGGAAGGTGGGCACGACCCTCGACGAGGCCCGCCAGATCCTGTGGCAGAACCGGATCGAGAAGCTGCCCATCGTCGACGACGACAACGTGTTGCGCGGTCTGATCACGATCAAGGACATCACCAAGCGAGACGACTTCCCCCACGCCACCCAGGACGAGCGGGGCCGACTCCGGGTCGGGGCCGCCGTTGGTGTCGGCCCGGACGTCATGGATCGCTGCGACGCCCTGATGGGGGCCGGTGTCGACGTCCTGGTCGTCGACACCGCCCACGGTCACTCGCGAGGTGTGCTCGACACGGTGAAGGAGATCAAGTCCCGCTGGGACATCGACGTGATCGCCGGCAACATCGCCACCGGCGAGGCGGTACGGGCCCTGGTCGCCAACGGCGCCGACGCGGTGAAGGCCGGGATAGGACCGGGCTGCTTCGCCGCCGGAACCCGAGTCCTCATGGCCGACTCCACCTACAAGGACATCGACGAGATCGAGGCCGGCGACCGGGTGATCAACATGCACGGCGACCCGGTTGCCGTGGTGAAGGCGTGGTGCACCGGTGTACGGGACGTCATGGCCATCCGCCACACCGCATCACCGCAGTCGACGATCGCGACCCCCGACCACCGGTTCTTCGTCGGCGACCTGTCCACCACCGCACCGAGCAGCGTGAGCAGCCGGGGGTACGCCTCGGTGCTCGAGCAGACGACGCGACTCGGTGACTCGAAGCTGCAGTGGCGGGAGATCGGCGACGTCGAGCGGGCCACGTTGCTCGCACCCCGCCACGTGCGCTTCGAACTCCCCGAGTCCTTCGCGATCGATCTCCGCGACTTCGCCGTGCGGAAGAACCGCCAGCTCGACCGCTACACCACGGACATCCGCTCGGGGTACGACCTCGGCTACCTCTTCGGCGTCTTCCTCGGCGACGGCCACGCCTTTGTCCACGACCACCGCAACTCCGAGATCGGCCGGATTTCGATCTACGTCGGTGCCGGGGAGCCGCATGTCCGCGACCGGGTGGTGAGCACCCTCGAGCGGGTCACGGGCGTCGAGCCCTCCGTCGTGTCCAGAGGCTCCGTCGATCACATCCACCTCTACTCGCTGCAGTGGGCGCGCCTGCTGGCGCAGTTCGGCTCGCGAGACCAGAAACACCTCCCCACGCGGTACCGCTGCACGGACCCTCGCTATCTGCGGGGGCTCCTCGACGGCCTCATCGACAGCGACGGCCACGTTGGGGCCGATGGCCGGATCGGGTTCCGCAACACCTCGCGAGAGCTGGCCGAGCTGTTCGGCCTCCTGTGCCTGCTGGTCGAGGGCTCGTTCCCGGAGGTTGCCCTCGAGGTCGGCACCGCAGGTGGTCTGGCTGGCGTCGAGGACGACGACTGCCTCCCGAGCTACCGGTCCCGCTTGAACAAGACGCACGAGAAGCGCCACCTAGACGATTACCAGGTGATCAAGCTGCTCGACCGCCATCCGCTGGTGGGCCCGATCCCGGTGTACGACATCGAGGTCGACTGCCCGACGCACTCGTTCATCGCCGACAACGCCGTGGTCCACAACTCGATCTGCACCACCCGGGTGGTCGCCGGCGTCGGCGTGCCGCAGATCACGGCCATCGTCGACTGCGCCGAGGCCGCCGACGAGCTCGGCGTGCCGGTCATCGCCGACGGCGGCGTCCAGCACACCGGCGACATCGCCAAGGCCCTCGCCGCCGGCGCCAGCGTGGTCATGCTGGGCTCGATGTTCGCCGGCGTCGACGAGGCCCCCGGCGAGGTCATCGTCCACCAGGGCGAGCGGTACAAGGAGTACCGAGGGATGGGCTCGATGGGCGCCATGGGCGACCGGTCCTCGGCCGGCGGCCCCGACGCCAGCAAGGCTCGGAGCTACTCGAAGGACCGGTACTTCCAGGGCGACGTCGACGAGGTCGACAAGCTCGTGCCCGAGGGCATCGAGGGCCGGGTGGCCTACAAGGGCCCGATCGGCCCCCTCCTCCACCAGTTCACGGGCGGGCTGCGAGCCGCCATGGGGTATTGCGGCACGCCCACCATCGAGGACCTCCGCACCAAGGCCCAGTTCGTGCGCATCTCCGGCGCCGGGCTGCGCGAGTCGCATCCCCACGACATCACCATCACCAAGGAAGCGCCGAACTACCGCTCGACCTGACGAGCGGACGGAGGAACCAGTGGGTCAGAATCGGGCGATGATCACGGCTGCCGAGCGGACCGACCGGCTCGAGACCGCGCTCACCGACCCGGCCCTGACCGACCGGGTCGACGTCGTGCTGCGGCGGATGGACGAACGCACCTTCCGGGCATCGGCCGCTCGGGGCTCCGTCACGTTCCGCCACGATGCCAGCGGGACCACGATCCTCGACACGTCCGGCGAGGACCCGCTGGCCGACGGTGACCCGACGCGCTTCGCCGGTCTCGACGCCGAGCTCGGCGGCGAGGTGCCCGAGCCGGTCCGGGAGGCGCGGCCCCACGCCTACGACGAGGTGGCCCAGTTCTTCGACAGCCCCCACGCCCCCAATCTCGCCGTGGTCCACGCAGCCGCCCACCGCTATCACGGCAACGTCGGCGAGCACGGCTCGCTCGGCACCGTCCAGCGCCGGGCGCCGCTCATCGCCGCCGGTCCCGGCGTCCGGGCCGCGGGATGGACCACCGGCAGCGCCCGGACCGCCGACATCGCCCCCACGGTCGCCGCGCTCGCCGGCGTGGCGCCTCGGCAGGGGCGGGGCCGCTTCGGTGAGGTCCGGGACGACGTGGTGCTGGCCCGCCAGGACGGCGACGTCCTCCCCTTCGTCGACGGCACGGCTCCTCACGTCCTGCTCGTGCTCTGGGACGGCCTCAACGCCAACGAGCTCCGGGCCGCCGTCGACGACGGCGACGCGCCGAACGTGGCGTCCCTCGTCGGCCGGGGCACCGGCTTCGAGCTCGGGATGCTGGCGTCATACCCGTCGGCCACGCTCGCCAACCACATGACCATCGGCACGGGAGCGATGCCCGGTCATTCGGGCGTGCTGCACAACGAGTGGCGTTGCGGCGACACGGGCGAGCACCGGAACCTGCTCGACCTCGGCCAGATGTTCGGAGCCTGCACGCACCTCGCCGACGGCGTCGAGACCCTCCACGAAGCCGTCCACCGGAGCTTCCCCGACGTGTGGACCGGCACCACCGTCGAGTTCTGCGATCGAGGCGCCGACTTCTCCTCGTTCCGATCGATGGCCAACGGCGACCCCCTCCCCTTCGCCCGGGCGGACGAAGCGTTCCCCCGCGACGGCGAGTGGTGGGAGCGGTCCGAGCGATACCGGTTCATGACCCGGGTGGACGAGACCGGCCTGCGATCCGCGCTGGCGTTCTGGGACGACGAGCACCCCGTCCCCCGCTTCGCGTTCTGCAGCTTCGCCCTCACCGACGAGAGCGGCCACGAATCGGGCCCGCACTCACCAGAGATACGCGCCGCCATCCGCGACAGCGACGAACGGCTCGGCCGACTGCTGGCGGCCGTCGAGCGGCGCGGCGTGCTCGACGACACCGCGGTGTTGCTGGTGGCCGACCACGGGATGCAGCAGACCGAGGACGTGACCGACGACTGGTCCGAGGCCGTCGCCGGCATCGACCACGTGGACATCGACCACTCGTTCCTGTACGTCAGCTGATCACCGGACGTTCGGCCGTCGCTCCTGACACACTGGGAGCCTCGACGACGATGGAAGAGGTGGGCCGATGAAACAGCTCAGCGGAGTCGACGCCAACTTCCTGTACATGGAGACCGAGTCGTCGTTCGGGCATGTGTCCGGCCTGTCGATCTACGAGCGGCCCGACGACGACTACCAGCCGTTCACCGCGTGGCGGAACCAGCTCGAGCGGCGACTGCACCTGCTCGAGCCCCTGACCCGCCGCCTGCGCAACGTCCCGTTCAACCTCGACCACCCGTACTGGGTCGAGGACCCCGCCTTCGAACTCGACTTCCACGTGCGGAGCACGGCGGTCCCTCCACCCGGCTCCGACCGCGAGGTCGCCGACCTCGTGGCCCGCATCATCGCCCGCCCGCTCGACCGGTCGCGCCCACTGTGGGAGAGCTACGTCATCGAGGGTCTGTCGGACAACCGGTTCGCGGTGTTGACCAAGATCCACCACGCCGCGGTCGACGGTGCCCTGGGGGCCGAGCTGCTGTCGATGATGCTCGACGTCGATCCCGAAGGTGACGAGGTTCCGGCCCCGCCCGAGGCCCACGACCCCGAGCCGTTGCCCACCGACGCCCAGATGCTCGTGGCCGCTGGTGCCAGCCTCGCCCGCAAGCCCGGACGCCTCCTCGTGCTCACGGCGCGCACCGCCCGCTCGATGGGCCAGGCGACCCGGAACCCGGTGCTCGCCGCGGCCGGCAACCAGCTGCGCGACCAGCTGCGGGGCCCGCTCGGCGCCATCCTCAACCTCGGCCGCCAGCGACCAGCCGAGCGTGACCTGCTCCCCGACGACGCGCCGTTGCCGGCGGCGGCCCCGCCGACGCCCTTCAACCGCAGCATCACCGCCCACCGTTCGTTCGCCTACCGCTCGGTGTCGCTGGCGACGATCAAGGCGATCAAGTCCGAGCTCGGCGCCACCGTGAACGACGTGGTGATGGCGATCTGTGCCGGCGCGCTGCGCACGTATCTCGACGACCGGGACGCACTCCCCGATCGCCCGCTGGTCGCCATGGTGCCGGTCTCGATCCGGACCGGGCAGGAAGCCGACCCGTGGACGAACCGGGTGTCGGGCATCTTCGCCAGCCTGCCCACCGACGAGTCCGATCCACTCGAGCGGGTCCGCAAGGTGCACCAGTCGATGCAGCAGGCGAAGGGCCTCCACGATGCCCTGCCGGCCGAGACGCTCACCGAGTTCGCCGACTTCCCGCCCCCTGCGGTCTTCTCCCGCGCCAGCCGGCTGGCGACCCGGTTCCACACCGGCAACCGGTTCGGCTCTCCCGTGAACCTGGTCATCTCCAACGTGCCCGGCTCCCGCCATCCCCTCTACGCCGCCGGCGCCCGTCTCCTCCACTACGTGCCGGTGTCGACCATCGTCGAGGGCCAGGGACTCAACATCACGGTGCAGAGCTACCTCGACAGCCTCGACTTCGGACTCGTGGGTTGCGCCGACCTCGTCCCCGACATCTGGGACCTCATGGACGCGATCGTCGACGAGGTCGATCAGCTGGCCACCGCGGCCGGGGTGGCGCCGCCGACCACAACCGCACCCCGCACCAGCACCAGGAAGCGAGCCACCACGAAGAAGGCCTCCGGCCGGAAGAAGGCCACGACGCGTCCGGCGAAGCGGGCGAGCTCCTCACGAACGCGCCCGAAGCAGTAGTCGGGGTCAGAGGTCGTCGTCCGTCTGGTCGGCGCCCTCGATCTCGATCCCGGGGTGGAGTCCGGGATCGGCCTCGGCGTGGATGGCGCGGCCCACCTCGCCTTCGCGCCGGGCGACGTCGAGATCCCTGATGTAGCCGCGAGCCACGTCGTCGCCGATCCGGCCGGCTCGCAGCGCCTCGGTGATGGCGCGCTTCTCGGCCGATGCCAGCCGGCGCGCCGCCAGCCGGGTCTGGCGCTCACGCACCGACTCCAGATCCCGGGACAGCCCCGACAGTCCATCGTCGGCCTCGGACAGGCGGTCGTCGATGTCCTGGCGCAGGTCTTCGTACACGACGGGGGCGATCTCCCCTGCTCCTCGCATGGCGTCCAACTCGCGGCGGGCCGCCCGCAGGCCGATCGCCTCCGCCAGCACCGTCTCGTACGCGGTCAGTTCATCGGACTTCGAGGTCAGGCCCAGCCGATCGAGGACCGGCTTGTACGTGCTGCCCTGCACGAGGAGCGAGAACAGCACGACGCCGAACACCACGGAGACGGCGTCGACACCGCCGAAGGACCGTTCCGGGAGCCCGAGGACGAGGGCGATGGGGACCGAACCCCGCAGACCACCCCAGAAGACCGCCTTGCGCCAGGGAGCGGGGACGGCTGCCGCCACCCGGCCGCCGCGGAAGACACGGAGCAGGCCGAAGGCGATCAGCGCCCGGCCGACCAGCATCCCGGCAATGGCCACGCCGGTGGCGATCAAGGTGTCGCCTCGCATGTCGCCCACGTCGAACTCGATGCCGATGACGAGGAAGAGGGCGGAGTTGGTCAGGAAACTGACCACCTCCCAGAAGTCGAGAAGGGCGAGGCGGGATGACGCGGACATGGCGACCCGGGTGCCGAAGTTGCCGATGAGCAATCCGCCGACGACGGTGGCGATGACCCCCGAGCCGCCGACACGGTCGGCGAGCAGGTAGGCGCCGTAGGCGGTGATCAGCGACAACGTGATCTCGACGAGGTGGTCGTCGACCGCGCTCATCAGCCGGTGGGCGGTGAAGCCGATCAGCGCGCCGGCCGCCACGCCGAGGACCACCTCGGTGCCGAAGTCGGTCAAGGCCTGCTGGACGGTGACGCCGTCCGAGCCGAAGGCGATCTCCACCGCGATGAGGTACAACACGATGGCGAGGGCGTCGTTGAAGATCGACTCGCCCTCCATGAGGGTGCGCAGGCCGGTGCCGACCCCGTGCTGCTTGAACACGGCGAGAACGCTGACCGGGTCGGTGGCGGCCAGGATCACGGCCAGCACCGCGGCCATCTCGATCGCCATGCCGGGTGCCGCGACCAGGGGGGCCGCGATGACCACCGCCGATATGGCCGTGCCCACGATGGCCAACGTGGCCACCTGGCGCCAGCGACGGACGAGATCGTCGAGATCCATGTTGATCGCACCCTCGAACAGCAGCGGAGGGAGGAACGCCTGCAGGATGAGGTCACTCGTCAGCGAGATCTCGGAGAACGCCCCGGCCAGACCGAGCGCGAGGCCGACCAGGACCAGAGCCACCGTGTAGGGCACCCGGAGTCGGTCCACGGCGATGGCCACCAGGGCAGCCACGAGCATGAGCGCGACCACCAGGGTCTCCGTCACCTGGATCTTGCTCGTGGCGTCAGCCGCCTGGGCCAGGACTCCGCTCACGACCACCGGATTCGCGCTCCCGTATCGTCGACCATGGGTGGTGTCTACCCACATCGGTCACCCTCGTGCAGGACGCCTGGCACCGACGCAGGGGCCAAAGACCCTGTCGCAGACCCTCCTCGGGGCCCGATCCTGGCTGAGGAGGTCCGAGAGCATGTCAGAGCAGATCTGTGTTGATGGGAACGAAGCCGCCGCGCTGGTCGCGCACCGGTTGAGCGAGGTGGTGGCCATCTACCCGATCACCCCGGCGTCGCCGATGGGTGAGCTGGCCGACGCCTGGTCGTCGGCGGGCCGTCCCAACCTGTGGGGCACGGTGCCCGAGGTGGTCGAGTTGCAGTCGGAGGCCGGCGCGGCGGGTGCGCTGCACGGCGCGACGCAGAAGGGCGCGCTCGCCACCACCTTCACCGCGTCGCAGGGCCTGCTGCTGATGATCCCGAACATGTACAAGATGGCCGGCGAGCTGTCGCCGGTGGTGATCCACGTGGCGGCGAGGAGCATCGCCACCCACGCCCTGTCGATCTTCGGCGATCACAGCGACGTGATGGCAGCCCGCCAGACCGGCTGGGCCATGTTGTGTGCCTCGTCGGTGCAGGAAGCCCATGACTTCTCGCTCGTGGCCCATGCCTCGACCCTGCGCAGCCGGGTGCCGTTCCTCCACTTCTTCGACGGTTTCCGCACCAGCCACGAGATCGACAAGATCTCGGTCCTCGACGACGACGACCTGCGGGCGCTGATCCGCGAGGACGACGTCCTGGCCCATCGCATGCGAGGGCTGAGCCCGGATCGACCGGTCCTGCGCGGCAGCGCCCAGAACCCCGACGTGTTCTTCCAGGCCCGCGAGGCGGCAAACCTCTTCCACGACGCCGTCCCGGCCACCGTCCAGGAGGTGCTGGACGAGCTGGGCGATCGCACCGGTCGCCGATACGGCCTCGTCGACTACATCGGAGCGCCGGACGCGGAGCGGGTGCTGGTGCTGATGGGATCGGGCGTCGGCGCCGCCACCGAGGCCGTCGAGGCCCTCGTCGCGGCGGGCGAGAAGGTGGGCGTCCTGATCATTCGTCTGTATCGGCCGTTCCCGACGGACGCGTTCCTCACTGCCCTGCCGGAAACGGTACGAGCCATCGCGGTCCTCGACCGCACGAAGGAGCCCGGTGCACCCGCGGAACCGCTCTGCGAGGACGTCACCACGTCGCTCGCCCGGGCCGCGGCGTCGCAACGGATCGAGGCCATGCCGCTGGTGACCGGCGGTCGCTACGGACTCTCTTCGAAGGAGTTCACCCCCGCCATGGCCAAGGCGGCACTCGACGAGCTCGCCGCGCCCACCCCGCGCCTCACGTTCACCGTCGGCATCCGCGACGACGTCACCGGCCTGTCGCTCGACGTGGACCCATCGTTCACCGTCCCGACCGGCGCGGTGCAGGCGGTGTTCTGGGGCCTGGGTGCAGACGGCACCGTGGGGGCGAACAAGGCCTCGATCAAGATCATCGGCGAGCACACCGATCAGTGGGCCCAGGGCTACTTCGTCTACGACTCCCGCAAGTCGGGGGCGGTCACCACGTCGCACCTGCGCTTCGGCCCCGACCCCATCCGTTCGACGTACCTGATCGACGGCGCCGACTTCGTGGCCTGCCACCAGTGGTCGTTCCTCGACCGACCGGTCGACGTGCTCGGCCCGGCGCGAGCCCGGCGCGACGTTCCTGCTCAACAGCCCGTACAGCGCTGACGAGGTGTGGGACCACCTGCCGCGCGAGATCCAGGACGTGGTGGTGGGCAAGCAGCTCGACCTCTGGGTCATCGACGCCAACCGAGTCGCTCGGGAGACCGGCATGGCCAACCGCATCAACACCGTGATGCAGCCGTGCTTCTTCGTGCTCAGCGGCGTCCTGCCGCGCGACGAGGCCGTCACCGCCATCAAGGCCAGCATCGAACGCAGCTACGGCAAGCGGGGGCGGGTCATCGTCGAGCAGAACAACGCCGCCGTGGATGCCGCGCTGGGCGCCCTCGAGCAGGTCGCCGTTCCCGACGCCGCTCGGGGCGAGATCCACCGCCGGCCCGCCGTGCCCCCGGAGGCACCGGATTTCGTCCAGCGGATCACGGCGCGGATGCTGGCTGGCGAGGGCGATCTGCTCCCGGTCAGCGCCCTGCCCGTGGACGGCACGTTCCCCACCGGGACCGCTCGCTGGGAACGGCGGATGATCGCCACCGAGCTCCCCGTCTGGGACCCCGACATCTGCATCGACTGCGGGAAGTGCGCCATCGCCTGTCCCCACACCGCGATCCAGATGAAGGTCTACGAGCCGGAGGCCATCGCCGACGCGCCGGAGGGCTTCCAGCACAAGTCGTTCCGGTCGCGGGACCTGCCCGATCACCTGCTCACCATCCAGGTGGCCCCCGACGACTGCACCGGGTGCGGCGTGTGCGTCGACGTGTGCCCGGCCAAGTCGAAGGAGCAGGCCAACCACAAGTCGCTCAACATGGCTCCGGCAGAGGCGATCCGGGACGAGGAGCGCCCGCGCTACGAGTTCTTCACCACGATCCCGTACCTCGACCGCGATGCCCTGGCCCACGACACCGTCAAGGGCAGCCAGGTGCTCGAGCCGCTGTTCGAGTTCTCCGGGGCCTGCGCCGGCTGTGGCGAGACGCCCTACCTGCGCCTGCTCACCCAGCTCTTCGGCGATCGGATGGTGGTGGCCAACGCCACGGGCTGCTCGTCGATCTACGGCGGCAACCTGCCCACCACCCCGTGGAGCGTGAACGATGAGGGCCGCGGTCCGGCATGGTCCAACTCGTTGTTCGAGGACAACGCGGAGTTCGGACTCGGACTGCGGCTCGGGAACGAGGTCCACCAGCGCGAGGCTCTCCGCCTGGTGGACGAGCTCGCCGATCGCATCGGCTCGGATCTCGCCGATGCGATCGGTTCGGCCGACCAGCGCAGCGATAGCGACGTCCGCGCCCAGCGCGACCGCGTCGCGTCGCTGCGTGAACGGCTCGCCGATGCCACCGACTGGGCCGGACAACGGCTGCTGCAGCTGGCCGACGAACTGGTCCGGACCAGCACCTGGATCGTGGGCGGCGACGGCTGGGCCTACGACATCGGCTTCGGCGGTCTCGACCACGTCCTGGCCAGCGGACACGACGTGAACATCTTGGTGCTCGACACCGAGGTGTACTCCAACACGGGTGGGCAGGCATCGAAGTCCACCGCTCGCGGCGCCATCGCCAAGTTCGCCGCGTCGGGCAAAGCGGTCGCCAAGAAGGACCTCGGGGCCACCGCCCGCCACTACGGGAACGTGTTCGTCGGACAGGTGGCACTGGGAGCCAGCGAGCAACAGACGATCCGGACCCTGCTCGAAGCCGATGCCTGGCCGGGACCGAGCCTGGTCATCGCCTACAGCACCTGCATCGCCCACGGGATCGACATGTCCAAGTCGATCTCCCACATGAAAGACGCCGTCCGCAGCGGGTACTGGCCGCTCTACCGCTTCCATCCCGGCCTCGAGGACCACGGTCACCACCCCTTCCAGCTCGACAGCCACGCCCCCCAGATCCCGCTGCGGGACTTCACCGACCTGGAGGCCCGCTACGGCATGCTGCGCCGCTCCGACCCCGAGCGGGCCGAGCTGCTCGGGAACCTGGCCCAGGCCGACGTGGACGAGCGCTGGCGCTACTACGAGCAACTCGCCGCGGTGGAACGATCGATCCCGCACGTGTCCGAGACGATCGACCGCCCACCCGACGACGCCACGGACGGGGCCTCGGCCGATGACATCCCCACCGACGGCACCACGGAGGACTGACATGGTCGACCTCTCCACCTCCTACCTCGGGCTCGACCTCCGTTCGCCCATCGTCGCCTCGCCCGGCCCCCTGACCCGGACCGTGGACTCGATGGCCTCGCTCGAGGACGAGGGGGTCGCAGCCGTCGTGCTTCCGTCGCTGTTCGAGGAGCAGATCGTCGCCGACGAGCAGTTCCTCCACGCCACCCTCGAGGCCGGCACGGACCTCTTCGCCGAAGCCCTCGACTACTTCCCGCCGATGAACGACTACAACACCGGGCCCGACCGCTACCTCGAGCTGGTCGAGCGCGCCCGGGCCCGGTTGTCGATCCCGGTGATCGCCAGCCTCAACGCGTCGTCGCCCGGCGGCTGGATCCGCTACGCCGAGCTGCTCCGGGACGCCGGCGCCGACGCGCTGGAGCTGAACCTGTACCAGGTGCACGTCGATCCCCAGCGCACGTCGAGCGAGGTGGAGGACGCCGACATCGCGTTGATGGACGCCGTGGCCTCGGCCGTGGACATCCCGGTGGCAGTGAAGCTCAGCCCGTACTACTCGGCCTTCGCCTCCTTCGCGGGGCGCGCCGCCCGCACGCCGATCGCCGGTCTCGTGCTGTTCAACCGCTTCTACCAACCCGACATCGACCTCGAGACGCTCGACGTGGTGCCGTCGGTGGAGCTGTCGTCGTCCTGGGAGCTGCGCCTGCCCCTGCGCTGGATCGCCGTCCTCCGGGAGGGGCTGACGTGCTCGCTGGCCGCCACCTCCGGGGTCCACGACGGCCTCGACGTGGCCAAGGCCCTGCTGGTGGGCGCCGATGTGGCCATGACCACCTCGGCGCTGCTCCAGCACGGGCGCGGTCGGGTCGCCACGATGGAGCGCCAGCTGGTGGAGTGGATGGCCGGACACGACTACGTCTCGGTGAACCAGCTGCGAGGCAGCGTGCGCCGCGAGGCCGCCGCCGATCCGGAGGCGTTCGAGCGCAGCAACTACATGCGGACCCTGTCGAGCTGGCACTGAGCCGCTGCGCCCGCAGACTTCGTCCGCCGGCTCCGCTTCTCGAGTTGCTCACCCGCCGCCCTCCGGCCGGCCGGCTCGGCAACTCCGCCGCTGCGCCCGCAGACTTCGTCCGCCGGCTCGGCAACTCCCGCCGCATGAACGGGTTGGGCAGATGTGGGACTTCGGTCCCTGTCGGTCGCCCGAGCCACCGTGAAACCCTGGATGAATGCTCCAGATGAACGTGCAGCCCATCCCGACGGTCTCCGACCGCATCAACGAGGTGCGCGCCCTCACGGCGCAGATCGTCAACCGCGAGATCCTCCCCAACGAGAACCTCATCTGGGCCGAGGCCCGGGGCGGCACGCGGCTCACCGACACCGACCGCGAGCTGGCCCGCAAGACCCGGGACGAGATCAAGCACAAGGTGAAGCAGGCGGGGTTGTGGGCGCCCCACCTGCCCGCCGAGTACGGCGGCGCCGACCTCGACTTCCTCGAGCTGGCCTACATGTACGAGGTCCTCTCGTACGCCACCGGTGCCGCGTCGCTCTTCGGGGTCGTCGCCCCCAACTCGGGCAACCAGAAGATCCTGCTCAAGTACGGCACCGACGAGCAGAAGCAGAAGTGGCTCATGCCCCTGATCGAAGGGACGATGGAGTCAGGGTTCTCGATGACCGAACCCGACCAGGCCGGTTCCGATCCCCGGTCCCTGAAGACCACCGCTCGTCGCGACGGCGACGAGTGGGTGATCAACGGCCACAAGTGGTTCACGTCGAACGGCCTCCGGGCCGACTTCTTGATCGTGATGTGCCGCACCGAGGAACCCGGCGATGGGCCGGCGGGCGCTGGTGCCGACCGGAACGCCTCGATGACCCAGATCATCGTGCCCACCGACACCCCAGGCGTGGAGATCGTGCGGGGCATCAATGTGTGGGGCCGCGACAGCGACCACTGCGAGATCATCTATGACGACGTGCGCGTCCCGCTCGACAACGCGCTGGGCGAACGGGGCTCGGGCCACCAGGCGGCCCAGGACCGACTCGGAGCCGGACGCGTGTACCACTGCATGAACTCGATCGGCATGATGTGGCGAGCGTTCGACCTCATGGTCGAGCGATCGATGGAGCGTGAGGTGCACGGGGGGCTCCTGGAGACGAAGCAGATGATCCAGGCCTTCATCGCCGATTCGTACATGGACCTGCAGTCGTCGCGGCTGATGACCATCAACTGCGCCGAGAAGATGGCCGCCGGCGGCGATGCCCGCACCGACATCTCCGCCATCAAGGTCTTCGTCCCCGCTGCGTTCCACCGCGTCGTCGACCGGGCCATCCAGGTCTGGGGAGCAGCCGGGGTCACCGGCGACCTGCCCCTGGCCGCCATGTACACCGGCGCCCGCACCCTGCGCCTCGCCGACGGTCCCGACGAGGTCCACCGCATCGTGATCGCCAAGAACGTCCTCGGCCAGTACCGCAACCGCGGCAAGGGCTGGGACTTCGGCAACTGAAACCCTCGGCCGCAGGGCGGCCTCGGGTTTCCTGGAGTTACTCGGCTGCGCCTCGCAACTCCCCCGATCCCAACGGGTCCCGCCGGTCTCGGCCGCCGGCTCGTCAACTCCGCCGCGTCTCGGCGGTGATCCGGGTCAGGAGATCGACGAGCATCGAGCCGGTGGCCCCCCACAGCGTGTCGCCGACCAGCTCGAAGAAGTGGATGCGACGCTCGACCCCCGCCCATCCCCAGCGCTCCTGCCGGTAGATGGCGGGATCGAGCAACTCGGCGAGGGGCACGTGGAGGATGGCGTCGACCTCGTGCTCGCTGGGGGTGAGCGTGGGCCGCCCGGGTAGCACGCCGACGTAGGGGACGATGAACGACCGGCTGGTGACCGTCGACAGGTGGTCGAGCTCGCCGATGCGCTCCACCGAGCCGCGATCGAGATCGATCTCCTCCCACGCCTCGCGCACCGCGGTTTCCCACAGGCTCTCGTCGGGCTCCTGGCGTCCGCCCGGGAAGCTGACCTCTCCCTTGTGGGCCCGCAGGTGCCACGCCCGGCGGGTGAGGACGACCCAGACGTCGTCGTCGTGCTCGTAGAGAGGCGCGAGGACCGCGGACGCGGCGTGCGTCATCGACTCGACCGGCGATCGGGAGGCCAGCGGCCCCAGCGCGAGGGCGCGGCGAATGACGTCCAGCGAGACCCGACGGTCGTCAGGCGCCAGCTCGGCCCAGGGTGGCGGATCGCCGGGTCGGGCACCCGGTGGCCGGGGGATGTGCTGCGGACCGCCCCGGATGGGCTCGGCCCCGGCGGCCGGGTCCGGCTGCACGGCCGGGCGGCTCACTGATCGAGGAGGTCGCCGACCGTCTCGCCGGTGGCCAGATCACCGCCCTGGACGAGGGTCTCGAGCAGTTGGCGCATCCCACCCACCTTGAGCTGCTTCATCAGGTCGCCGGGCGACAGCTCGCCCTTCTCCCACTCCATCCAGTGGTCGAGCAGCTTGTGCGGATCGGGCGGCGGGGTCTCCATACAGGTTCGAGGCTACCGGCGAGGGCCGAGAACGGCAGACGCCGGGACGTGCTCAGGGTCGGCGACCCCGAGGCCGAGAACGGCAGATGCCGGGCCCGAAGGCCCGGCATCTGTATTTTTGTGGGCGAGTGCGCTCAACAAAGGCCAGCGTCGGGAGCGCCAGCGAGCAGCTGGCACGACTGCGGCGGAGCCGCAGGCCCTGAGCACGGCTCAGAAGCCCATGCCTCCCATGCCGCCCATTCCGCCCATGCCGCCCATGCCGCCGCTGGGATCACCCATCGGGGGCCCTTCGGGCTCGGGCTTGTCGGCGATGAGGCACTCGGTGGTGAGCACCATGGCGGCGATGGACGCCGCGTTCTGCAGCGCCGCACGCGTGACCTTGGCCGGATCGATGACGCCGGCCTTCACCAGGTCTTCGAACTCACCGGTGGCGGCGTTGAGGCCGACCGGGCCGGTCTCGCGCTCGACGTGCTCGACGACGACCGCACCTTCCAGGCCGGCGTTCAGCGCGATCTGGCGCGTCGGTGCGGCCAGTGCCGTGTACACGGCACGGGCACCGGTGGCCTCGTCGCCCTCGAGGCTGTCGACCACGGCCTGGACCGAGGCCCGAGCCCGGAGCAGGGCGGTGCCGCCACCGGCGACCACGCCTTCCTCGATGGCGGCCCGGGTCGCCGAGAGGGCGTCCTCGATGCGGTGCTTCTTCTCCTTGAGCTCGACCTCGGTGGCCGCGCCCACGCGGACCACGGCCACGCCGCCGCTGAGCTTGGCGAGGCGCTCCTGGAGCTTCTCGCGGTCCCAGTCGGAGTCGGTGTCCTCGATCTCGCGCTTGATCTGCTCGATCCGGCCGGCGACGTCGGCCTCGGAGCCACCACCTTCGATGACGGTGGTGTCGTCCTTGGTGATGATCACCTTGCGGGCGGTGCCCAGCAGGTCGAGCGTGGTGTTCTCGAGCTTGAGACCGACCTCGTCGGAGATGACCTGACCACCGGTGAGGATGGCCATGTCCTGCAGCATCGCCTTGCGGCGCTCACCGAAGCCGGGAGCCTTGACCGCGGCGGCGGTGAACGTGCCACGGATCTTGTTCACGACGAGGGTGGCCAGGGCTTCGCCCTCGACGTCCTCGGCGATGATGACCAGCGGCTTGCCCGACTGCATGACCTTCTCGAGCACCGGGAGCACGTCCTGGATCGAGGAGATCTTGGAGCTGTACAGGAGAATGTACGGATCCTCGAGGACGGCTTCCTGACGCTCGGGATCGCTCACGAAGTAGGGCGAGAGGTACCCCTTGTCGAACTGCATGCCCTCGGTGAACTCGAGGTCCATGCCGAAGGTGTTCGACTCCTCGACGGTGACGACGCCGTCCTTGCCTACCTTGTCGATGGCGTCGGCGAGAACCTCGCCGATGCTCGCGTCGGCGGCCGAGATGGCGGCGACCTGGGCGATCTCGTTCTTGTCGTCGATCTCGTTGGACTGCTCGGCGATGTTGGCCACCGCGGCGGCGACGGCCTTCTCCATGCCGCGCTTGAGCGACATGGGCGACGCGCCGGCGGCGACGTTGCGGAGACCTTCGTGGACCAGGGCCTGGGCCAGGACCGTGGCGGTGGTGGTGCCGTCGCCTGCGATGTCGTTGGTCTTGGTGGCCACCTCCTTCACGAGCTGGGCGCCCATGTTCTCGAAGGCGTCGTCGAGCTCGACCTCACGGGCGATGGATACGCCGTCGTTGGTGATGGTGGGTGCGCCGAACTTCTTCTCGAGGACGACGTTGCGCCCCTTCGGCCCGATGGTGACCTTGACCGAATCGGCCAGACGGTTCACCCCGGCTTCGAGGGCGCGGCGCGCGTCGTCGCCGAACTTGAGTTGCTTTGCCATGGGTGCTGGATCCTTACTTGACGATGGCGAGCACGTCGCGGGCGTTGAGGATCAGCAGATCCTCGCCACCGGAGGTGATCTCCGTGCCGCCGTACTTGCTGTAGACGACGGTGTCGCCGACGCTGACGTCGAC
Source organism: uncultured Acidimicrobiaceae bacterium (assembly GCA_963747745.1). Classification (GTDB taxonomy): domain Bacteria; phylum Actinomycetota; class Acidimicrobiia; order Acidimicrobiales; family Salinilacustritrichaceae; genus Salinilacustrithrix. The sequence continues at coordinate 37,159 of CAVVGJ010000013.1, read as the reverse complement.
CGGGATGATCTCGCCGGTCTGCTCCGAGCGCTTCCCGGGCCCGACGGCCAGGACTTCGCCCTGCTGGGGCTTCTCCTTGGCGGTGTCGGGGATGACCAGGCCGCTGGCAGTGGTCTCCTCGGATTCGCTCGGGCGGACGACGAGGCGATCCTCGAGGGGCTGAAGGTTCATCGGTGGCGCCTCCATTGTGACGCGGTTAGCACTCGATAGGGACGAGTGCTAACCGTAGCCAACGGGGCTGGCACTCGCAACTGCCGACTGCTTACGCGATGCGCTTGACGAGGAAGGTGGCCGAACCCAGGCCGAGGAGGTCGCCGTCGCGGAGCAGGAGCGAGCCGGTGATGGGATTGCCATTGAGCGTGGTGCCGTTGGACGATCCCAGGTCCTCGATCTCGACCGCCCCCCGATGACCGCGCAACTCGGCGTGGCGCCTCGACACGGTGTCGTCATCGACCACGAGATCGGCTCCTGACGAGCGTCCGATGACGGCCGGGAGATCGGTGACGGCCAGCGTCTCGCCGCGAGCCGGACCGGACACCACCAGCAGGAGCAGGCACGGCAGCGGTGGTTGGCCGCCGAGGAAGTCGGCCAAGCGGACCGGGACCATCGGCACCACGCCCGTCGGCTCGGAGCGCGGCGCGCCCTCGTCGGCGTCGCCGTCGCCGTCGCTCACGACTCGGCCCGTTCGGTGGACATGTCCTCGAAGGTAGTGCCCCCGGAGCGGGCGCGGTCGACGAAGGCCTGGGCGGAGGCGGCGTCGACCAGCGAACGCGACCGCAGCCACTCCACGGCCCGGATGGACTCGCGTTGCCACGTGAACCGGCTCCACGCCGCGGCCGCCTCGGTCGACGCCACCCGCTCACGGAAGCGGCGGGCGCCTCCCCGGCCCCGGGCGACCCGGTACAGGTCGACGGCCACCGCCTCGGGCAGTCCCAGTGCCTCCGCGTGGTCGAAGAAGTCGTCGATGTCGGTTTCGGGCTGCGGGTCGTGAGGGATGACCACGTGCACTCCGGCGACGAGGGCGGGCAGGTCGCTGTCGTCGTCGATCCCGTAGTACAGCGACTCACCGGTCCTGGGGTCGAACCACCAGTCACCGTCGGGGTGGTGGTCGTTGCGGGCCAGGACCAGCGACGCGAGATCGACGTCGTCGACCCCCAGCGGGGAGGCTTCACTCACCAGTACGACCGTATCGACGCCAACGGGGGTAGGAAGAGCCCACACCGTCCACCGATCAGGAGCGCACCACGATGGGAATGTTCCGCAAGGCCGTCCGGCTGGCATCCAAGAACTCCGACAGGATCAGGCAGCTGGCCGAGGACAACGCCGACAAGATCACCGACACCGTGGGGAAGGTGACGGCCAAGATCGACGAGAAGACCGGCGGCAAGCACACCGACAAGCTCAAGAAGGTCGAGGACGCCGTCGACAAGGCGCTCGACCACGGCGACGGTCCCGCGGCCGACGGCCCCTATCACCCCACCGACCCACCGGGACCGGGTTCGTGACCTGCGGTCAGGCGGGCATGCCGAGGTTGGGGTCGGCGCCGGTGTCGAGGGCCGACGGACCGTTGCGGCCCAGACAGAACCATCCCGCCGACGCCACCATCGCCGCGTTGTCGGTGCAGTTGGCGCGGTCCGGCAGGTACGCGGCGAAGCCCTCGGCGGCGCACACGTCGAGCACGGCCTCACGGAGGCGCGAGTTGGCAGCCACGCCGCCGCCGATGGCGATCCCCTTGGCGCCGACATCGACGGCCGCCCGTCTCGTCTTGGTGACCAGGACGTCGACCACCGCCTCCTGGAACGACGCGGCCACGTCCTCGGTGGAGACATCGGGGTGCTTGCGAACGTGGTTCACCACCGAGGTCTTCAGGCCGGAGAACGAGAAGTCGTAGGGCCGATCGGGCAACGCCCGGGGGAAGGCGATGGCGCGGGGATCACCGTCCATCGAGATCCGGTCGATCACCGGGCCCCCCGGATAGCCCAGGCCCAGGTAGCGGGCCACCTTGTCGTAGGCCTCGCCGGCAGCATCGTCGATCGTGCCGCCGAGCACGTGGTACCGGCCGTGGTCCTCCCAGTGGACGACCATGGTGTGCCCACCGGAGACCAGCAGCACGACCACGGGCAGTTCGAAGGTGGGGTCCTCGAGCATGGCGGCGTAGAGGTGGGCCTCCAGGTGGTTCACCGCCACGAACGGCACGTCCCACACCAAGGCCAGGGCCTTGGCCGCGGACACGCCGACGAGCAACGAGCCCACCAGGCCGGGGCCGTACGTGGCCGCCACCGCATCGATCTCGCCGTCGGCGACGCCGGCCTGGACGATCGCCTCGGCGAGCACCGCGTTGAGCATCTCGACATGGGCCCGCGAGGCGATCTCGGGCACGACCCCTCCGTACCTCGCATGATGGTCCACCTGCGACGAGATCACCGATGACAACACGTTCGTCCCGTCCCGGACGACGGCCACCGCCGTCTCGTCGCAGGAGGTCTCGATGCCGAGGACCGTCCGCACGGCTCGTGCCGGGACGTCGTCGTTGCGATCTGCGCTCATTGGTCCTCCCACACCGTCGGCGAGGGCAGCGACCGCTCGATGGCGAGCAACCGGGCCCGATACGCCGTGGTGTCGATGTCGTTCGCCCACATGATGAGGGCATCTTCGTGTTCCGACGATTGCGGGCTGTCGGCCGGGTAGTAGTCCTTGCGGACACCGGCGGGCGCGAACCCGAACCGTCGGTAGAGCTCCTGCGCGGCCGTGTTCGACACGCGGACCTCGAGGGTGAGGGCCTCGGCGCCCTCCGCGATGGCGCGGCGGGCCAGCACGAGCAGCATCCGAGTGGCGATCTTGCCGCGACGATGCGCGGGATCGACCCCGACGTTGGTGATGTGGCCATCGGTGGCCACCAGCATCAGCCCGGCGTAGCCGACGATGCCGACACCAGAACGCGCCACCACGTAGACCCGGGAATCGCGATATCGCAGCTCGGACATGAACAGCCCCAGCGACCAGGGTCGAGGGTTGACGGCTTGTTCGATGCGGAGCACGCCCCGCAGGTGGCGCCGGCGCATCGTCTCGATGCGGATGGCGGGGCGGGCGGCATCCCTCCGAGCTGGTGAGTCGGCCCGGACGCGACGCTCCATCACCATGGGGGACGGGCTCCCATGACCATGGCTCAAGCCGGTCCGTCCCTGGTGACCCAGTTGATCTCGGCATCCGGCGGGCGCAGGTAGAGGGGCTCCAGCTCCCACGGTTGCACGAAGTCCTCGCGGATGGCCCGGGCGTGCGCCAGTTGCACCAGCGAGGCCGCGTTCGGGTAGGCGAGGAACTGCTCGGCGAGCTCGACCCGCACCGCATCCCATTCCCGGGCGTATCGCAGCGCGCCGTCGCCGACCAGCAGGTACTCGACGTCGGTGGCCTGGAGGTCGGCCTGCAGCTCCTGGGGCGAGGACACCGACGGGCCCGAGATCCGCTGCACGCCGCCAGGCGTGGGCCGGTAGCGGGCGTGGAACACCTCGCCCCGGCGGGCATCGACCACGGCGACGATCTCGCGCGTGGTGTGACGCACTGGCCAGGCCAGCAGGTCGAGGCTCGAGATGCCGATCATGGGCACCCGCAGCGCGTGGGCCATGGCCTTGGCCGCGGCGATCCCGACGCGGAGTCCGGTGAACAGCCCGGGACCGATGTCGACCGCCACGACGGAGATCTCGCTCAGCTCGACCCTGGCCTGGCGACGCACGAAGTCGATCGACGGCACGAGGGTCTCGGCATGGCGCTTCCCCCGAGCCGAGTGCGCCGAGGCCAGCACGCCCTCGTGGCCGCCGATGGCGCAACCGACCTGTTGCGTCGCGGTGGTGACTCCGAGGATGAGCATCAGCTGACCTTCCAGGGGGCGAGCGTCTCGCCGAGCGAACGATGGCGGGCGGTCCAGCGGTGGCCGACGCAGCGAAGCTCGAGGTTCCGGTCGTCGTCGCCCTCCCCGTAGGTCAGTCGGACCTCGAGGAAGTCGTTCGGCATCGCCGGCGAGATGGCATCGCCCCATTCGATGAGCAGCACGCCACCGGAGTCGAGCAACTCGGAGAGGCCGATGTCGGCCAGCTCGGAGAACCGCTCGAGCCGGTAGACGTCGATGTGGTGGAGAGCGAGACGGCCCTCGTAGTGCCGGGCGAGGGTGAAGGTCGGGCTGGTGATGGGCTCGACCACGCCGAGACCGGCGCCGAAGCCCTGGGCGAACGCGGTCTTGCCGGCCCCGAGCTCACCGGCGAGGAGGACCACGTCGCCGGGCGCGACGAGCGACGACACGGCCCGGGCGAGGTCGCGGGTGGCATCGACGCCGGTGGTCCGGGCGCGCACGATCACGCCGGGAGACTATCGCCGCGTCCCGGCGTCGCCGTCAGCCGGCCAACGACCCGATCGCACCGGCGACGGCCGCCGTCACCAGGTTCCGGACGATGGCGAGGTCGGCGTCGACCGCACCGGTGGCGGCCACGACGAAGGCATCGCCGTCCACCGTGGTGTGGCTGGGTGCGACGGCTCGGGCCAGACCGTCGTGGGCCGACTGGGCCGCGAGGTGGCAGCCGAGCTTGTCGATGCGGGCGTTGGTGGCGACGACGCCGATGGTGGTGTGGGCGAAGGCATCACCGGTGGAGCCGATCACGACCTCGTCGGGCGTCGCGCCCGGTTCGCCGAAGGCGTTGACCGCGACCAGGGCCGAGACGACCAGCCCGCCCGGTCCCCGCAGCGACCGCGTGACCAGACCACCGGGACGGCGGTGATCGATGCCGCGCCACTTGGCCACGGTGGCGCCGGTCCCGGCACCGACCGAGCCGACCTCGTGCGGGCCGGAGGCGGCGCGTTCGGCGGCCAGGCGACCGTGTTCGGCGCCGGGACGGACCGAGCCGTCACCGACCGCGAGGTCGAACAGCCCCATCGCCACGACGATGGGCACCACCCCGCCCGCCGTCTCGAAGCCCCGACCCCGCTCGGCGAGCCACTCCATCACCCCGTGCGCCGAGGCGAGACCGAACGCGGATCCACCGGTGAGGACCACGGCGTCGATCCGCTCCACCATTCGAGTGGGATCGAGGAGGGCGAACTCCCGCGTGGCCGGCGCACCGCCTCGCACCTCGCCCGAACCGACCGTGCCCTCGGGCAGGAGCACGACGCTGCAGCCCGTCAGCGCCTCGGGTTCGGTCCAGTGTCCGACGGTGACGCCCGCGACATCGGTGATCATCGCCACACCCGGGGCACCCGCCCGCTGATGCCGCACACGATCTCGTAGCCGATGGTGTCGAGGAGGCCGGCCACCTCGTTTGCGGTCAGCTCATCGTCGCCCTGCGGGCCGAGCAGGACCACCTCGTCGCCGACCGCGACGTCGGAACCGGGTCCGCAGTCGACCATGAACTGGTCCATGGTCACCACGCCGACCATCGGGCGCCGGGCGCCCCGGATGAGCACCTCGCCGCCCACGAGACCGAGTCGGCGGCGGACGCCGTCGGCGTAGCCCGCCGGGATGGTCGCCACGATCGTGTCGCGCTCGAAGGTGTGGCGATGCCCGTACGACACGCGTTCCCCGGCCGACACCGGCTTCACCATGGCGACCTGCGAGGTCCACCGGAGGGCAGGTCGCAGGTCGTCCTGGCCGTCGAGCGACGGGGCCGGCGCGATGCCGTAGAGCGCGATGCCGGTCCGCACCAGATCGAGCCGGGCCCGCGGGAAGGCGATGGTGGCGGCGGAGTTGGCGGCGTGGCGGATACCGGGATCGATCCCCGCGGTGGCGAGCTCGTCGAGCACGCGGTCGAAGCGATCGAGCTGGCGGTCGGTGGTGGGATCTTCGGGCTCGTCGGCCATGGCCAGATGCGTCATCGTCCCCTCCAGCCGGACCCCGGGGTAGTCGGCGATGAGGCGGGCCAGGGCCACCGCGTCGCCCGGTTCGCAGCCGACGCGGCGCATGCCGGTGTCGACCTTGAGGTGGACCGCGGCCGCCGGCGCACCGATCGCATCGGCTCGCGCCGAGATGGCCACGATGGTCTCGCGTCGGTACACCACGAGGCGCAACCCCAGCGCCAGCGCAGCGTCGATCTCGTCGGGCCGGGGCTCGCTGAGCACGAGCAGCGGGGCGTCGATACCCGCGCCGCGCAGCGCCTTGGCCTCGGCGGCCTGGGCGACCGCCAGCCATCTGGCCCCACCACGCAGCGCGGCACGTGAGATCGGCACCGCGCCGTGGCCGTAACCGTCGGCCTTCACGACCGCACACAGGTCGGCCGGGCCGGCAAGGGCGCGCAAACTCGCCACGTTGTGCTCCACGGCGTCGAGGTCGACGTGGGCGACCGAGGCCGGCACGTTCAGCGCGCCCTGCGGATCGTCGCCACTGCCTCGGGGATGGCGTTGATGACATCGGTGGCAATGGTCCCCGGCCGCGGCCCGATGGAACCGGCGATCCCGTGGATGTGGGCGCCGAGCGCGGCCGCGTCGGCCGCGTCCATGCCGGTGGCGAGGAGCGCGACGATGACACCGGAGAGCACGTCGCCCGTGCCGGCCGTGGCGAGGCGGTCGTCACCGGAGGTGACGAGACGCACCGTCCCGTCAGGCGCGGCCACCACGGTGGTCGGCCCCTTGGCCAGCACGACCGCGCCGGTCTCGGCTGCGAGCCGACGGACCGCGTCGATCCGTTCGTCACCGGGTGCATGCCCCGCGAGACGGGCGAACTCGCCGTCGTGCGGCGTGAGCACGGTGGGCGCGCTGCGCTCGGCGAGGACGGTGGCCGCGTCGCGGCCGAGTGCCGTGAGCCCGTCGCCATCGACCACGGTTGGCACCGTCGAGCTGGAGACGTAGCGGCGGATCTGATGGCGCGCCACCATCGAAGTACCCAGTCCGGGCCCGACGACGGTGGCATGGATGCGCCCCTCGTCGTCGAGAAGGGCATCGGCCCACGTGGTCTCGTCCACCGCTACCGACACGGCTTCGGTCGGGCCGATGGCCCTCTCCACACCGGGCGCGGCGATCTGGACCATGCCTGCACCGGCACGCTGGGCGGCCGCCGCCGCCATCGAAGGCGCGCCGGGCATCCCGGGACTGCCCCCGACGATGCGCACCGCGGCCCGCCACTTGTGAGCGTCCGCGGCTCGATGCGGCCACAGGCGCGCCGCCGAGGCGTCGTCGAGGAGGTGGATGGTGGCGCGGGCGGGATCGAGCCCGATGTCGACGACCTCCACCGCTCCGCAGTGGCGGGGACCGTCAGCCAGCAGCAGCCCCGGCTTGAGGGCGGCGAAGGTGACCGTGGCTTCGGCCGGCATCGGGCGGCCCAGGGCCCGACCGGTGTCGCCCTGGATGCCCGACGGGATGTCGACGGCGAGAACCGGTGCCGTCCCGGGGTCGGGGGCGATGTAGTCCCGGCTGAGCCCGGTGCCGAAGGCGGCGTCGATCACCAGATCGGCGGCGGGCAACTGCCCTGGCGCGGAGGCCACCTCGATGACCGTCACGTGCACGCCGCGACGACGGAGCTGGCTCTGCCGCCACCCTCCCGTCGGCGCCGTTGTTGCCCGTTCCGGCCAGCACGACGACCCGGCGCCCGTAGCTCCCGCCCAGCAACCGCAGGGCCGCCCGGGCCACGGCTCGCCCCGCCCGGTCGACCAGCACGTCGACCGGCTCGGCGGCCTCGGCATCGATGGCCTGCATCTCGGCGACGGTGACGACGGGGAGCACGACCCGATCCTGCCACCACCGCCGGGCGAGGGCACCAGGAGCATCCCCACCTGGGGAACTGCTCGACGACGGCGCTACCGTGCCGGCGCCCGCCACGACCCCCTCGGAGCCATGAGCAGCCTCAGCGTCACCCACCAGACCACCGTCACCGAAGACCAGATCGACCACCTCGGCCACATGAACGTCCGCTTCTACGGCCTCGCGGCACGCGCCGCGACCGAAGCCGCCGTCACCGCGCTGGGCGGCGACATCACGACGATCGATCCCACCGACCTCTACACCCGGTTCTTCCGGGAACAGCTGGTGGGCGCCGTGCTCGAGGTACGTACCGGGATCCTCGATCTCGACCGCAACGGGCTCCGCCTCTACCACGAGCTCGGAAACGTGGAGACTGGTGACCTCGCCGCCAGCTTCGTGCACCGTCTCCACCCCCGGGACAACTCGAGCGACGTCACCGCCGACTCCGGTCGCGACGTTCACCGACCCGGATGCGCTCGGTGCCCCGATCGACATCCCCGAGCGGGGCCGGCCACGCAGCATCCGCCTCGACACCGATCCGGTGGCGTCGGCGCCCGATCTCGACACCGCGATCGGTCGCGGCCTCGCCATGCGGGCGCCGCGGACCATCGGCGCCGACGAGTGCGAGCCCGACGGGTCGTACCGGCCGACCGACGCCCCGATGCTCGTCTGGGGCGGGACACCGCTCAACGGCTCGGCAGGGCCGTCGCTCTACGACGGACCGGACGGGCAGCGAATCGGTTGGGCCGCGATGGAGAACCGCATCCTCCTGCACCGATTGCCACGGCGCGGCGATCACATCCAGGCCTTCGGTGCGGCACTGGAGATCCACGACAAGGCCACGCACCGGATCATGTGGGTCTTCGACACCGACCGGGGAGACCTGCTGATCACCTTCGAAGTCGTCGATCTCGCGTTCGACACCGTTCAGCGACGGGCGGTCACCATCCCCGACGATCTCCGCGCCAACGCCGAGGCCATCCGACACCCGGACCTCGCGCCGGCGCCCGTGCCCGCCTGCTGACGCCTACGGCTCAAGGGCCCGGGCGCGGCGAGGACGGGCTGGCGGCGAGGGCTACGACCACCGCACCGGCTGAGGCCGTGGTGTGGGTGAGGCTGATCTGCCAGGCGATCACGCCCCGCTCGGCCGCCAGCACGTCGGCCGGCCCGTAGACACCGAGGCTCGGTTGCCCGCTCTCGGCCCGCAACACCTCGACGTCGTGGAAGCCGAACGAACCCAACCCGACGCCGAGGGCCTTCATCACCGCCTCCTTGGCCGCGAAGCGCGCCGCATACCGCTCGGTGGGGTCGTTGGCGGTCTCGGCGTAGCTGCGTTCACCCTCGGTGAACAGCCGCGGGATCATCGACGGTGTCCGGGCCAACGAGGCCCGGAACCGGTCGATGTCGACCAGATCGATGCCCACCCCGATCACGTGCACCCGTCGTCCCCGTTCCCCGTGCCGGTGACCGTCAGGAGCGCCAGCGATCGGCGAGCACGCTCACCGGCTCGGTCAGCAGCTCGGTCACAGGGATCTCCGCCAACAGGTCGTCGCGGAAGGTGGGCTCGGTCTCCGTCACCGCGTCGCGCAGCGCGGCGAGGCGCCGGCGGTAACCGGAGAGCACGCTGCGCGCCGACGGCGCCGAGAGGTGGTCGACGAAGCGGACGTGGAGCAGCGTGATGCCGGTGGTGTCGCCGTCTTTCACCTCGGGCACGATCACGATGGTGCGACCATCGCTGCGGCCCTTGCCCACCAGGACGAGCTGATCCGAGGCCACCTGGTGCTTCGTTCCCCGCAGGACCGGATTGGCCTCGGTGCGCAGGGGGAGGTCGCGGGCGATGCCTGATCGATCGACGACGGTGATGGTGGCGCCGTCCTCGACGTGCCCTTCGATCCGGTAGCGCGTGTACCCGACCACGGCATCGATGGCCGGCGAGACGTCGGCCAACGTGCGCAGCGTGGTGTAGGTGAGCCGATCGCGTGCCGCGCCGGCGTCGAGCACGGCGCGGACCAGTTCGACGTCGAGGAGCGACTCGTCGGTGCGCGAGATCCCGACCGTGACCGTCTTGGCCTGGTGCTTGATCGCATCGATGGGGCGGGTCAGCTCGTCGATGCCGCGGGTGAGCGCGGCGGTCAGGTCCTCGACCAGCACCGACGGCGTCCCGACCTTGCCGTGGTCGAGCTGGTAGGCGTCGAGCGGGATGGCCCCGGTGGCGTAGCGCAGCAGGTTCGACACGCGGACTGCCGTCGACGCCTCGAGGTGACCGTCGTAGCGACCACCCCGGAGGCCGTCGAAGAAGGTGGTGACCGCGGGACCGATCGAACGACGCATCGATGCCAGCACGTGCTCACCGTTGCGCGGCCCACCCTGGAGCGCGTGCTCGATGGATGCCCGCACCTCGCGCAGCGGAAGGGCCTGCTCGTCGATCGCCAGCGCCGCCTCGTACCCGAAGAGGTGACCGACCATGGTGGTGAGCACGAAGGCGAGCAGGGGGTGGGTCTCGGGCACCGGGAGCACGGAGAGGGCGCTGGAGAACCGGCCCTCGCCCTCGGTGGCGATGACGATGGGGGCGGCCTTGTGCGCCCGGTAGATCGCCACCTCCTTGGCCACGTCGTCCACGTTGGAGCCGGTGAGGCCGGCGGCGCAGACCAGGATCAACGGCTCCGACGACAAGTCGATGTGCTTCTTGTCCTCGGTGGCATCGCAGGAGATCGACTTGTAGCAGAGCTCGGAGAGCTTGATGCGCAGCTCCTCGGCGGCGATGCGGTTGGTGCCGTTTCCGACGATGGCCCAGTACCGGCGGGGCGGGCCCCACTGGTGGGCGGCGGCGGCGATGCCCGGGCGGGTGGCCAGCGTGCGGGTCATGGCGTCGGGGAGCTCGCGCATCGCCCGCAGCAGGCGCTGGTCGGGCGCGTCGCCCCACTGATCGGCGATGGCGAGGCCGAGGAGGTAGCCCGCGGCGATCTGGGCGTAGAAGGCCTTCGTGGAAGGGACCGCCATCTCGACGTCTCGCCCGTCCGAGGTGTAGAGCACGCCGTCGGCCCGGTCGGTCAGGTCGGATCCCCGCCGGTTCACGATGGCGATCACCGACGCGCCCCGGGCCCGCACCAGGTCGACGGTGCGGTTCGTGTCGGTGGTGGTCCCCGACTGGCTGATGGCCACCACCAAGGTGTCGGTCATGTCGGGACGGAGCCGGAACCCCGACAGCTCGGTGGCCGGGATCGCTTCGACCTGGACACCATGCCGGTCCGCGGGGGCATCCAGCACGGCGGCGAGCCCGCGGCTGGCGACGTGGGCGGTGCCCTGCCCGATGGCGAGGATCCGGGTGATGGAGCCATCCGCCAATCGCTTCCTGATCGCCGAGGGCAGGGAGGACTCGGGCAGCACGATCTCGAGGTCTCCGTCGCGCTCCACCAGTCGCCCGCGCAGGGTCTTGTGGAAGCTCAGCGGTGACTCGGTGATCTCCTTGAGCAAGAAGTGCGGGAACTCGCCGCGATCGATGTCGCGGGTGGTGATCGCCGCCGTCACGACGTCGTCCTCGGTCACCGGGAGCCGGGTGCCGTCGTAGGCGATCCGCTCGATGCCGGCGAGGGTTCCGGCCTGCTCGCCGTCGAGCAGGAGGATCTGGCCCCGGCTGGCACTGGGGCTGTCCGCGTTGGCTGGCGTGTCCCCATCCATGCGGATGTAGTGCGCGGTCTCCTCGACGAGGCCATAGGGCTCGGACGCCACGATGTAGGCATCGCCGGCCAGGCCGACGTAGAGCGCCTGCCCCGAGCCCCGGAGGGCGAGCAGCATCGAGTTGGGCTGGGCCGCCACGTTGGCGGCGATGGCCACTGAGCCCTCGAACGACGCCACCGTGGTGCGGAACCCCTCCAAGGCGTCGTCGCCGGCGCCGATGCGACGGGAGACGAGCATGGGGATCACCTTGGCGTCGGTGGTGATCTCGGGCCAGATGCCCAGTCCGGACGACGCCTTCAGGTCGGCGAAGTTGTCGACGTCGCCGTTGAGCGCAGCCACCACGAACGGCCCGGGCACCGACTCGGGTTCCACGCCCATCTCCCAGGAGTCGAGCGGGTGGGCGTTGGCCTCGGAGATGATCCCGACGCTGGCCCAGCGCGTGTGACCGAGGACCACCACCCGCGCCGTGTCGCTGGTGAGGGCGAGGCGGAGGAGGTCGTCGCCGGCGATGGCCGCACGGAGTGCGGCGGTGTTGTCACCCAGCTCGCCGATCTCGACGGCTGCCTTGTAGAAGAACGCCAGCTCACCATCGAGGAGCCGGACGGTGCCGGACCGCAGCAGCTGATCGTCGATCCGGCCGGCCAGGAGTCCGCTGACCGCGGCATCGGCCACCTCGAGGCCGTGGCCCCGCACCAGCAGCATGAGGCCGGCGGAGTCCCGCCCCCGGACCTCGAGTCGATCGATGGCGCGCAGCGCCTGCTCGACCTGGGTGAGTCCTTCGATGGTGGCCCAGCTCGTCTCGCGCCCCGCCAGGGCCGCGACTCCGTCCGCGATGCCCAGCCGGTCGCGGTCGAGGGCCCAGGCCGCGTCCTTGCAGCGGACGGCGGCCGCGTTGCGGGCTTCGGTCTCGCTGTCGACCACGAGGCGTTCGAGGGCGGCATCGATGTCGGCGACCGCGGACACGAGCGTGGCGACCAGGCCGCGGACGCGGGTTGCCGCCCGGGCATCGGTGAGGAGGAATCGGACGCCGCGCGGGCCGCGGAGGTCGTCGGAGACGGCCTCGAGCTCGACGGCAGCGGCCAGGAGTCCCTCGACGCTCGGGCTCGCGGCGGCGGCGCGCAGGAGCGCGACACCCCGGTCCAACTGTTGGAGCAGCGCGTCCGTGGGCACGTCGGCTCGATCCACGGGGCGTCGGAGCACAGCGATGATTCCGCACATAGGCGCACCAGTCTGGCGGGTCGAAGCCCGACACCCTCGCCTCGGGTCATCGACCACGTGCCGCACGGTCGGCTCCTGGCATCGTCGTTGTCACGAGACCACGCGGTCGCGAGCCAGTTGTAGCGTCCCGGGGGATGGCGACGGTGATCACGTGTTCGCAGCTCGTCAAGACCTTCGGCCCGACCCGAGCGCTCGACGGCCTCGACCTCGAGATCGCGCCGGGCGAGGTGCACGGCTTCCTGGGGCCGAACGGCGCCGGCAAGACGGTGACGATGCGAATCGTGCTGGGCCTGCTCCGCGCCGACAGCGGCGAGGTGACCCTGCTCGGTGGCGACCCCTGGACCGATGCCGTGGCGCTGCACCGGCGCCTCGCCTACGTCCCCGGCGAGACCAATCTCTGGCCCAACCTGACCGGCGGCGAGATCATCGACATCCTCGGTTCGCTGCGAGGGGGCCTCGATGCGCGACGCCGCGCCGATCTCATCGATCGGTTCGACCTCGATCCCACCAAGAAGGCGCGCAGCTACTCGAAGGGGAACCGGCAGAAGGTCGCGCTCGTGGCCGCTCTGGCGTCGGATGCCGAGCTGTTGATCCTCGACGAACCCACGTCTGGTCTCGATCCGCTGATGGAGGCGGTGTTCCAGGACTGCATCCTGGAAGTGAGGAGCGAGGGCCGCACGGTCATGCTCTCGAGCCACATCCTCGCCGAGGTCGAGAAGCTGTGCGATCGCGTCACCATCATCCGTCAGGGACGCACCGTGCAGAGCGGGACACTCGACGAGCTCCGGCACCTGACCCGGACATCGATCTCCGCCCGCACGAGGGCACCGGCGGCCGAGCTGGCCGCCCTGCCCGGCGTGCACGATCTCCGGACCGACGACGGGCGCGTCGACTTCGACGTCGACAGCGACCGACTCGACGACGTGGTGGTCCACCTCGCCGGCCTCGGCGTGCTCTCGCTGGCGAGCCACCCGCCCACCCTCGAGGAGCTGTTCCTGCGCCACTACGGCGACGAGCTCGCCGACGCCGGCATCCACGAGGCCGACGGCCACTTCGCTGCTGACCCGACCGCATCGCCGAGCCCGTGACGACCTCGCTGACCGGCACGTGGCGTCTGGTGCGACTCGTGCTCCGACGCGACCGCATCCGCCTCCCCGTCTGGGTCGGCGCGCTCACCGCGTTCATCATCGTGTCGGCCATCTCCGAGCGGGCCGTCTACCCCGACCAGGCCTCGATCGACGGGTACGTGCGCCTCTTCGGCGACAACCCCGCGCTGGTGGCCTTCGCCGGACCGGGCTACGGCTTCGACCATCCCAACATCGGGGTGATCCTCGTCAACGAGACGCAGCTGTGGGCGTGCGTCGCGCTGGCGCTCATGAGCATCTTCCTGGTCAACCGGCACACGCGGAGCGAGGAGGACGCCGAGCGGACCGAGGTGCTCCGGTCCAGCGTGATCGGGCGTCACGCGCCGGTGGCGGCGGCGGTCGCGGTCGTGGCCAGCGCAGAGCTCCTGATCACCGTGCTCTGCGCCATCGGCTTCGTCGCCACCGGTTACCCCGCAACCGGTTCGGTGGCCCTGGCGGCGTCGTTCGGCGCCTGCGGGCTGGCGTTCACGGCCATCGCGGCGGTGGCGGCCCAGGTCGCCGGTGGCAGCCGCGCCACGCTCGGGGCAGCCAGCGGGGTGCTGGCTGCGGCGTTCGTCCTGCGCGCCGTCGGCGACATCGGCGACAACGCCCTCCGATGGCTCTCACCGATCGGTTGGGCGCAGAGCGGCCAGGCCTTCGCCGGGGAGCGATGGTGGCCGATCGGCCTGTGCGTCGTCTTCGCCGCCGCGCTCGTCGTCGGCGCGTTCTGGATCTCGACCCGGCGCGACCTCGGCTCGGGTCTGTTGCCCCAACGGGCCGGACCCGGCGGGGCACGGGAGCGCACCACGACCCCGTTCGGCCTCGCTCTCCGCCTCCAGCGCGGCGCCATCATCGGCTGGTCCTTCGGCCTGTTCGTCACCGGCATCGTGTACGGCTCCATCGGCCAGGACGTGGAGCAGATGATCGCCGACAATCCCGCCTATGCCGACTTCCTCGCCCAGGCCAAGGGAGCCAGCATCACCGATTCGTACTTCGCCACCAGCATGGTGATGTTGGCGCTGGTCACCACCGGGTTCGGCATCTCGTCCACCCTTCGACTTCGCGCCGAGGAAGGCGCGGGACGGGCCGAGCCGATCCTCGCCACACGGACCAGCCGGTCGCGGTGGGCCGCCAGCCATCTCTCGGTGGCCGTGCTCGGCACCGTGGCCGCCATCACTGCGGGCGGCCTCGGCATCGGCATCGCGTTCGCCGTGGTGTCCGACGACGCCACCCAGATCGGGCGGATGGTGCTGGCTGCGCTCGTCACCCTGCCCGCCGTCGCCGTCCTCATCGGGATCACCCTCGCCCTGTTCGGCTGGGCACCTCGGGCTGCTCTGGCGGCGTGGATGGGTCTGGCGGTGGCCGTCCTGGTGGAGCTGTTCGGCGAGCTCCTCCGGCTGCCGGCGTGGTCACGGGAGATCTCGCCGCTGCACCACCTCCCGGCGGTGCCGGCCGAGGCCATGCGCTGGCTGCCGGTGGTGATCTTGACCGCGCTCGCCGCCGCGGCCGCCGCCGCCGGCCTGGTCGGCTTTCGCCGGCGCGACCTGCGCACCTCCGAGTGACGCTGACGCGCTCTCAGCCCGCGATGTGGCGGGCCGCGTCGGCCAGCGTGGCCGCCTCGGCCCGGGCTCGGTCCTCGGTGGGCGCCTCGACCATCACCCGGAGGAGCGGCTCGGTGCCCGACAGGCGCACGAGCACCCGCCCGTCGTCACCGAGACGGCGCTCGGCGGTCGCGATGTCGGCGGCCAGATCGTCGATCAGGCCGGGCCGGCGCTCGTCGAGGCGCACGTTGACCAGCACCTGGGGCAACGACGTCATGGCCTCCGCCGCCAGCGCCGCCAGCGACTCGCTCCGCCGGGTCATCACGTCGAGCACCGACAGCGCCGACAGCAGGCCGTCGCCGGTGGTGGCCACATCGGTCTGGATGATGTGGCCCGACTGCTCGCCACCGAGGACCGCTCCGGTCCGGGCGAGCGCTTCGAGCACGTAGCGGTCGCCGACGTCGGTCACCACCACCGAGATGCCGCGTCGGTCCATCCCCTGCCGGAATCCGAGATTCGACATGACCGTCGCCACCACGGTGTCGTGGGGCAGTCGGCCCCGGTCGCGCCGGTCGATGGCGAGGATGGCCAGGAGGTGGTCACCATCGACCACGGCCCCGGTGGCATCGACGGCCACCAGCCGGTCGGCGTCACCGTCGAGGGCCAGGCCGACGTCGGCACGAGCGTCGATGACGGCACGGGCCAGCACTTCGGGAGCGGTCGAGCCGGCGTCGGCGTTGATGTTGACGCCATCGGGCTCGGCGTGCAGGACGGTGAGATCGGCCCCGGTCCCGGCCAGGACCTCGGGCGCGATCGTCGAGGCGGCACCGTGGGCGCAGTCGAGCACGATCGACACCCCGTCGAGCGACCGGCCGCGGAGCACGGCCAGCAGCGTGGCCCGATAGCTGGCCCGCAGGTCGGCGACCTCGTCGTCGCGGCCGCCGATCACGCCGACCCCGGCTCCGGTGGGGCGTTCGCCCGCAGCCGAGCCGTCGACGATGGCGGACAGCACCGCTTCGAGCCGGGCCTCGACGTCGTCGGCCAGCTTTCGTCCCCCCGGCGCGAACAACTTGATGCCGTTGTCGGCGAAGGGGTTGTGCGACGCGGAGATCATCGCACCCGGTACGCCGAGCACGGCCGAGGCATGCGCCACCATCGGTGTCGGGACCACCCCGAGGCTGACGGCGTCGACGCCCTCGGAGGCGAAACCGGCCGAGAGCGCGGCCTCCAGCAGTGACGCCGACCGGCGGGTGTCACAGCCGATCACCACCTGTCCCAGCGCCCCTCCGGCGAGCACACGCGCCGAAGCTCGCCCCAACGCGAGGGCGAGCTCGGGAGTCAGCTCTGTGTTGGCGACGCCTCGGACGCCATCGGTGCCGAACTTCAACACGGTGCGACCGCTGCCCTCGGACCGTGGGGCCCGGCGATCAGCGCTTGGAGTACTGCGGCGCCTTGCGCGCCTTCTTGAGCCCGTACTTCTTGGACTCCTTCTTCCGCGGATCGCGGCGGAGCAGCCCCTCGTGCTTGAGCTCGCCGCGACGTTCGGGGTCGAGCTCGGCGAGGGCTCGGGCGAGGCCGAGGCTGAGCGCGCCGGCCTGACCGGTGACACCGCCTCCCTCGATGCCCGCATCCACGTCGTAGTGCTCGGAGGCCTCGGCGACGACCAGCGGGGCGAGGGCGAGACTGCGCTGGGCCTCGGTCGGGAAGTAGACGGCGACGTCCTTGCCGTTGATGGTGACCTTCCCGGTGCCGGGACGGAGCCGGACGCGGGCCACGGCCCGCTTGCGACGGCCGGTGGCCTGGATGAGTGGCTTGGTGCTCACGTGTGCGTCCTCTAACTCACCCGCGCCTTGGCGCGAGCGTCGATCTGGAGTTCCTTGGGCTGCTGGGCGGCGTGCGGATGGGTGGGGCCGGCGTACACCTTCAGCTTGGTCAGCATCTGGGCACCGAGCCGGTTCCGGGGGAGCATGCCCTTGATGGTGCGACGAACGGCCTCGGCCGGCTTGCGATCGAGCGCCTCTCGGTAGCTCATCGACTTGATGCCACCGGGGAAGCCGGAGTGCCGGTAGACGACCTTCTTGTCGGCCTTGTCAGAGGTGAGCACGACCTTGTCGGCGTTGACCACGATGACGTGATCGCCGCTGTCGAGGTTGGGCGCGAACGTCGGCTTGTGCTTGCCCCGCAGGACGCGAGCGACCTCGGTGGCGAGACGGCCGAGGACCATCCCCTCCGCGTCGATGACCCACCACTCGCGGGTGATCTCGCTGGCTTTCGGTGAATACGTGCGCACGGGTGCGACCTGACTTTCGATGCGGGGCTTGCGGGGGCGCGAACGGCCCCAGGCACGATCGTCAAATCTACGTGCGGGCCCGGCCAGCCTGCAACCTGGCGAGGGTACCCGGTCCAGGTAGCGTTCGAGCCGATGTCGAAGCCACCACGCCTCACGGCGTACTCGCACGGCGCCGGCTGAGCGTGCAAGCTCGCCCCAGGCGAGCTGGCGCACGTCGTGCGTCGTGTAGCACCTCTCGGTGATCCGAACCTCCTGGTCGGGGCCCTGACCGGCGACGATGCCGCCGTCTGGCGCCTCTCGGACGAACGCGCCCTGGTGCTGACCGCGGACTTCATCACGCCGGTGGTCGACGACGCCCGCTCGTGGGGGCGCGTCGCGGCGGCGAACGCGGTCTCCGACGTCTACGCCATGGGTGGGACGCCGCTCCTCGCCCTCAACCTGGTGGGCTGGAACGTCGACGAGCTGTCCACCGACCTGCTGGGCGACGTGCTCGAGGGTGGCGCCGAGATCGCCGCCGAGGCCGGCTTCGTGATCGCCGGCGGGCACACGGTCGACGATCCCGAGCCCAAGTACGGGATGGCCGTGGTGGGCGAGGTCCACCCCGACCGCATCCTCACCAACGCCGGCCTGCGTCCGGGCGACGTGCTCGTGCTCACCAAGCCGCTCGGCATCGGCATCGTCACCACTGCGATCAAGGCCGATCGCTGTCCCGACGACCTCGCCCGCGCCGCAGTGGCGTCCATGACGCGGCTCAACGCCGACGCGGCCACCGCCGCACGCGCCGCCGGTGCCCTGGGCTGCACCGACGTCACCGGGTTCGGCCTGCTGGGTCACCTCGGGCGCATGGCCGAGGAGTCCGGCGTCGACGTGAGCGTCGCCGTCGCCTCGGTGCCGGTGCTCGACGGTGTGCGCCAGCTGCTCGCCGCCGACCTCGTTCCCGGCGGGTCCCGGCGGAACCTCGACCACGTGCGTCCCCGGCTCGATCAGGGAACTCACGACGACGTCACTGCTCTGCTGCTCGCCGACGCGCAGACGAGCGGCGGGCTGCTGTTCGGTGCCCGCGACGCCGGTGCCGCCGCCGAGGCCGTCGCCGTCCTCGCCGCCTCCGGGCACACCGCTGCGGTGATCGGCACGGTCGATGCCCCCGGCGAGGGTCGGATCACCCTCCGCTGACCCCTCCCCCTCCCGTTCTTGTCGGGACATCGGCCCCCTGAACCCCCGAAACACCGACAAGAAGCCTCGGGAACCCGTTCTTGTCGGGACATCGGCCACCTCGACCCCCGAAAGGCCGACAAGAACGGGAACGCGGAGCTGTGGGGATCGTCAGTAGCGGACGCGCCAGAGGGTGAGGCCGTGGGCTGGGGCCACCGGGCCGGCGGCCTCGCGGTCGCGGGCGGCGAGGATCCCGGTGATGTCCCCGGCCTTCCGCTTGCCCAACCCCACATCGACGAGGGTGCCGACGATCGAGCGGACCATCTGGTGACAGAACGACGACGCTTCGATCCAGAACCACAGCGTGGAGGCGTCGACCTGCTCCCACTGGGCTTCGTGCACGTCGCGCACGGCCGACTGCTCTTCGCCGTCGGCACGGACGGCACGACGGCAGAACGACGAGAAGTCGTGGGTGCCGATGAAGGGATCGCAGCCCAGCCGAAGCCGGTCGAGATCGAGGGCGTGCGGCACGTGCCAGGCGGTGGTCACCGAGAACGGATCCGGGACCGGTGAGTTGTGGATCGTGTAGCGGTACCGACGGCTGCGGGCGTCGAAGCGAGCCGAGAAGCTGTCGGGCACGAGCGCCGGCTCACGCACGGCGATGGCGGGTCCACAGAGGCTGTTCAGTGCCCGCGTGAGGCCGGCAAGATCGACGCCTTCGCTGGTGGTGAAGTCGACGACCTGGCCGTGGGCATGGACGCCCTTGTCGGTCCGGCCGGCACAGGTCAGCTCGACGCGGTGACGCAGGATGCGCTCGAGCGCCTCGGTGAGCGTGCCTCCCACCGTGGCGACGCCCGGGTTGCGGGCGAAGCCGTGGAAGCGTGTGCCGTCGTAGGCGACGGTGAGCCGGACGCGCACCAGGGGCGGGTACGGAGCCGCGTCCAGATCCTCAGGGTCGAACAGCGTCAGCGCCCGCATGGGCGAGAGACTGCCAGAAGCTCCGGAGCGGAGCGCCAGCGAGCGGTCTCAGCACCGAGCCCGGTCGGCTCCGTGCAACGTGGGGCTCCCCGCAGCGACGAAGGAGCGAGGAAGCCCAATGGGTACGGTTCAGACCAGTTCGATGCGGGCCATCGGCGCGTTGTCGCCGTGACGGGGACCGAGCTTGAGGATGCGGGTGTAGCCGCCGGGCCGATCGGCGTAGCGGGGGCCGACATCGGTCATCAGCTTGTGGGCCATCTCCTCGTCGCGGAGGAAGGCGACGACCTGGCGGTGGTTGTGCAGGCCGCCCTTCTTCGCCTTGGTGATGAGCTTCTCGGCCACCGGGCGGATGGCCTTGGCCTTGGCCTCGGTGGTCACGATGGACTCCGCGGCGACGAGGCTGGCCACCAGGTTGCCGAACATGGCCTTCTGGTGCGAGGCGCTGCCGCCGAATCGCTTGCCCTTGCGGGGTCGTGCTGGCATCTGGGTCTCCGTGTTCGTTTCTCGGGGCGGCGGGCTTCAGCCGCGGATGCGCAGCGACAGGCCGCGCTCGTCCAGCTTCTCGACGACCTCGTCGAGGGACTTCTGGCCGAAGTTGGTGATGGCCAGCAGGTCGTCTTCGGTCTTGTTGAGCAGCTCACCGATGGTGTTGACCTGGGCCCGCTTGAGGCAGTTGCGGGGGCGCTCGGAGAGCTCGAGGTCCTCGATGGGCTGGTCGAGGTCGGACGGGCCGGAACCGACCGCGGCGACCTCGCCGAGCTCGAGACCCTGGGGCTCGTCGCTCATGTCGGCGATCAGGCCGACCAGCGAGCGGAGGGTGTCACCGGCCGAGGCGAGGGCGTCGGCCGGGGAGATGGAGCCGTCGGTCTGGATGTCGATGATGAGGCGGTCGAAGTTGGTGTCCTGCTCGACGCGGGTGGGCTCGACCGAGAACGTGGCCTTGCGCACCGGCGAGAAGATGGAATCGACCGGGATGACCCCGATCGTCTCGCTCGACTTGTTGCGGTCGGCGGTGACGTAGCCGCGGCCCTGCTCGACGGTGACGTCGATGGCGAGACGGCCGTCGCCGTTCATGGTGGCGAGGTGGAGCTCAGGGTTGAGGATCTCGACGTCGGAGCTGCCCTGGAGGTCGGCGGCGGTGACGTCGGCTGGACCCTTGGCGTCGAGACGGAGCGAGACCGGTTCGTCGCTGTGGCAGATGACCACGAGGTCTTTGAGGTTCAAGATGATGTCGGTGACGTCTTCGACCACGCCAGCGATGGTGTCGAACTCGTGGAGGGCTTCGTCGAAGCGGACCTGGGTGATGGCCGCGCCCGGGATCGACGAGAGCAGCACCCGGCGCAGCGAGTTGCCGATGGTGTGGCCGAAGCCGGGCTCGAGCGGGCTGATGGCGAACCGCTGACGGTTGGTCTCTTCGTCGCCGAGCGGCTCGACGGTGGGGCGTTGGATGACCAGCATGGAGAGGAGTACCTCGTCGGTCGGATGTGGTGCGGGTGAGAAAGAGCGGGAGAGCGGGTGCGAGTCGACGAGCGTCACTTCGAGTACAGCTCGACGATGAGCTGCTCTCGGACGGGCACGTCGATCTGCTCGCGCTCGGGATAGGCCCGAACGGTGGCGGCGAAGCCGTCTTCGCCCGTCTCGAGCCAGCCCGGGGCCTGGCGGTCGAGCACGTCCTTGTTCCACTGGACGGTGACCATGTCGCGGCTCTTGGCCCGGAGCGAGACGGTATCTCCGATGCGGACGCGATAGCTGGGGATCGTCACCCGCTTGCCGTTGACCTGGACGTGGCCGTGGTTCACGAACTGGCGACCCTGGGCGCGGGTGGCGGCCAGACCGGCGCGGTAGACGACGTTGTCGAGGCGACGCTCGAGCATCTGCAACATGAGCTCGCCGGTGACGCCCTTGCGGCGGTTGGCTTCCTCGTAGAGGTTGCGGAACTGCTTCTCGGAGAGGCCGTAGGAGTAGCGGGCCTTCTGCTTCTCCTGCAGCTGCATCAGGTACTCGGAGGGCTGCCCACGGCGGCGGCCCCGGCCGTGCTCGCCGGGCGGGTACGGCCGACGATCGAGGGCGCGGGTCTCGGCGGCGGTGCCGAAGATGTTGATGCCGAGTCGGCGAGCGACGCGGGCGCGGGGTCCGGTGTAACGAGACATGGGGGGAACCTCAGGTACGGCGCCGCTTGGGAGGGCGGCAGCCGTTGTGCGGGACAGGGGTGACGTCCTTGATGCCGGACACCTCGATGCCGGCGTTCTGGATGGAGCGGATGGCGGTCTCGCGGCCCGAACCGGGCCCCTTGACCTGCACCTCGACGCGGCGCACACCGTGCTCCATGGCACCGCGAGCGGCCTTCTCGGCCGCCATCTGCGCCGCGAACGGCGTGGACTTGCGGGAGCCCTTGAACCCGACGTTGCCGGCCGAGGCCCACGACAACACGTTGCCGCCGGGATCGGTGATGGCGACGATGGTGTTGTTGAACGAGGACTTGATGTGGGCGATGCCCACCGACACGTTCTTTCGTTCGCGCTTACGCGGCCGACGGCCGCCGGGTGCGGGCTTTGCCATTACTTCTTGACCTTCTTCTTGCCGGCGACGGTCTTCTTCGGGCCCTTGCGGGTCCGGGCGTTGGTGTGGGTGCGCTGACCACGGACGGGCAGGCCCTTGCGGTGCCGCACGCCCTGGTAGCACCCGATCTCGATCTTGCGCTTGATGTTCTGCTGCACCTCGCGGCGCAGATCGCCCTCGACCTCGACGTTCTCGTCGATCCAGTCGCGGATCTTGGCCACCTCGGAGTCGGTGAGATCGCGGACCCGGGTGCTGGGGTCGATGCCGACCGCCTCGCAGATGCGGGCCGCGGTGGTGTTGCCGATGCCGAAGAGGTAGGTGAGGGAGATCACCAGCCGCTTCTCTCGGGGAATGTCTACGCCTTGGATACGTGCCATCGGTTGCTACGGACTCCTAGCCCTGCCGCTGCTTGTGTCGGGGGTTGGTGCACAGCACCATGACGCGACCGTGCCGGCGGATCACCTGGCACTTCTCGCACATGGGCTTGACACTGGGTCGGACCTTCATGGTGTTTCTCTGCTCATCCAGGGGGACGGGTGGTTGCGGGATGTCTCAGCGGTACCGGAACGTGATCCGGCCGCGACTGAGGTCGTACGGGGTCAGCTCGACCTGGACCCGATCGCCGGGCAGGATGCGGATGTAGTGCATGCGCATCTTTCCGGAGATGTGGGCGAGGACCTGGTGTCCGTTCTCGAGTTCGACCTTGAACATGGCGTTCGGGAGGCTTTCGAGGACGGTGCCTTCGAGGACGATCGCGTCTTCCTTGGGCTTTGCCAGCGTGCTTCTCCCCTGGGACAGGGTGGACATGGGAACGGCGACCACGAGACGACAGGCGCGCCTGCGTCAGGGCCGAAGAGAGAGCTTATGTCGGCACGCACGCGGCTGCCAACCTGACGGGAACGGGACTCCGTCGACGACAGATCACCGCTGGCCCGACCATCATGGCGCAAATTCCGACCGCAGCGGCGGATCTTGCGTCAGGCGACGCTCCAACGCACGTGGTCTCCGCCGGCGTACGCACAGGAGACGCCGGTCTCGATCGTGGCGTGCAGGTGCCGGCTGAGCCTCGGATGCACGCTGTCGAGGCGCACGATCGTGCGACGGAGCAGCTTCGACACCCGATCGCGGACCCGGTCGTCGAAGAACACCGCACGGAGGTCGGCGTGGGTGCCCGAATCGCCGCCTTCACGGATGGCCCGGCGTAGGTCGGCGAGGCGTTCCGCTCGGTCATTGCTGAGGACGGCATCCAGTTCCACCGCCGGGACCCGCCGACCACGATGGTCGATCAGATACCTGATCGCCACCAGACCCTTGTACGGTCGCGTCGTGACACTCGGTTGGACGCCGAAACCGATCCGCCACGGGTCGCCGGGCCGGAGTCGACCGAACGCCGGCGCGGCCAACCCGTCGACGGTGTCGCCATCGCCGGTCAGCCGCTCGAGCAAGCCAAGTTGGTGTTCGTACCCGGACGCCTCGAAGAACAAGCGGGCCGTCGCTGACATCGCTCGGCACTCCTCGGTCTGCGCCGTTTCCCCGTCGGCGCCCTGGTCGAGGAGCACCCGGGTCAACTCGAGGCGCGCCCGGGCGCCCCAGACCGAGGATCGGGCGTCCCCCACCTGCACTGCGACCCGGAGCAGATCGGCAGCCCGGTCGAGGTCCCCGAGCGCGGCAGCCAGGACGCCGCGGTACATCGCCCCCGGACCGACCGGCATGTCACCGGACACCAGGAACGAGTCACCAGTCGCACCGGCAGCGGCGAGGGTCCTGTCGGCATGAGTGACCTGGTCCGCGGTTCCGATCCGACTCGTGGCCCACGCCCAGGCGGCCAGGGCGTGCATCGGCCACGTCGACCTCGGGCGCGCCCCAGCCAGTGTGCCCATCGCCTCCTCGGCCCGGCCGGCCGCGACCTGGGCCCGAGCCACGAACGCAACGTGGAGGTTCGGGGTCGGTAGAACCCAGCGATCGTGACGCCCGGCCAAGTGGTCGATCTCGGCCGCGACGATCGGATCGAGGCCATCTGTGTCGATGGCGTCCGGCGTGCCCCCGTCGAGCAAGTGCAGCATCGATTCCAATCCTCCGAGCCTCGACGGAGCCGACGGGTGGGTCATGATGGTACCGATGTCCCTGGGGTCCGGACCAAGCCTGCAACGCCCGATTCCATGGGCATCGGTCGAGATTGCGGGTGTCGACCGAGACGAGATCGCCTACTGGCAGCGGGCCGTGGAGCAGGCCCCGGACGCCCACGCCACGGTCCGGGCTCACGTCGGGCTCACACTGTCGACATACTGGGAACCAGACAGTCTTCGCAACGCTGGCCCCGACGGTGAACGGTGGCGAACCGCGGCTGACGTGGTCGGTCAGGCACGGGCCACAGGTGATCCGACTCTGGTGAGCACGGCGCTTCTCGGACGGCTCTATGGGACGTGGGGCCCCGACTCTCATGCCATACGGCGCGGGCTCGTCGCCGAGTTGCTCGACCTCGAAGCGTCGAACACCGATCCAGATGTCGCCATCCGTGCTCACGAGTGGCATGTGCTCGACGCGTTCGACCACGGCGACGCCGATGCCGTCCGCCGGCGGATCGCTGCCTACCGTGCCCTCACCGCTGACGAACCGGATGTGTTGCCGACATGGCGTATCGGCTGTTGGGAGGCCACCGCCGACATACTCGCCGGTCGACTCGACTCGGCTGCGTCCCGATATCGGACCATCTTGCCGGCGGCCTCCCCGTCGATCGGATCCCAGATCTCGTTCCAGCAGTTGACGGTGGGTGCGGCGATCGACTGGTACCTCCATTCGCTGGGGACCGAGCTCGACGAAGCGGTCCGCGGTCTCATCAGCTCGGATCCGCGAGTCGAGCACACCTGGCGAACGGGACTTGCGTTCGTCCTAGCCGAGTCGGGACGCGCCGATCAGGCGGCGCCTCATCTCACAGACTTGGCCAATGGCGGGCTGGCTGCCATCCCGAGAGACCTGAACTGGCTGGTAACTCTGTGGCTGCTCGCCCACGTCGCAGCCGACGTCGGCGACACGACCGTGATGGACGAGGCCGCCGCTCTGCTGGAACCGTTCCGTGACCTCGACGTGACCCATGGCGCCGGGTACGCCTCCTATGGTCCCGTGGCTCGCGCTCTCGGTCGCCTCGCCCATGCCCGCGGCGATCTGGCCGGGGCCGAGGAGTACTACACGCAGGTGCTCGAGACCCGTCCTCCCGGCCCGTGGACCGCCTTGGCCCAATTCGGGTTGGCGCAGGTGCTCAGTGAGGTGCACCCGACCCGCGCCCGCAACCACGCCGTCGAGGCCGCGGCGTCCTTCGAAGTCTGGTCGATGACCCCTTGGGCGCAGCAATCGCAGGCCGTCATCCGGTCGATCGACCAGTTACTCGGCCGCCCGATGGCTGTTCTCGACGGAGCCCAGTGGCGGCTATCCCGTGCTGGCGAGTCGGTGGTCGTTCCCGACGGTGTGGGTGTCCGCCACCTGACCACGCTGCTGGCACGGGCCCATGTACCGGTCGGTGCCACCGAGCTCGACGGCGTGGACCGCGCCATCATCGACCCTGCGGTTGCGGATCCATCGATCGATGCTGCTGCGGCACGCGACTACGGGAGACGGCTCGACCGACTTCGAGCAGAGCCCGACCTCGATGACAAGCAGAGGTCCGAGATCGAATTCCTGGTTCGTCAGCTGGCGGCCGGAAGGTACCGCCCCGCCTCGTCGGCCGAGATCGAGCGAGCTCGGGTCCGGGTCACTCGTGCACTTCGCAGGTGCATCGACGCGATCGGCCATGATGCCCCGGGCCTCGTGCACCATCTCGCGACATCCATCACCACGGGACGGACATGCTGCTATGCGCCATCCGACGGTGTGTCGTGGGTCGTCACCACCGAGCGGACTGACAATCCGGTCTGAACCGGACCAATCGGTCCGATCGATGGTGCACCGACAACAGATCGTCATGGACGACGGCGCCGCGTGTCCCAGATCAGGGTTCGATGTCACAGCTTTGTTGACGAAGGGTCGACGCGA
This sequence comes from uncultured Acidimicrobiaceae bacterium, assembly GCA_963747745.1. Classification (GTDB taxonomy): domain Bacteria; phylum Actinomycetota; class Acidimicrobiia; order Acidimicrobiales; family Salinilacustritrichaceae; genus Salinilacustrithrix. The sequence goes on along the minus strand of CAVVGJ010000013.1, from coordinate 10,880 downwards.
CCCGAGCTGAGGATTACCGACGGCGGCTGGGAGCCGAACATGCGAAGAGGCCAGGGGCAGGAGTCGGACGCCGGCACGGCAATGGTGTCCGTCCTCGGACAAACCACTGTCGCCGAGAGACCGCTCACGGCCCGGCAACGGGCCGCCGTGGCAGCTCTGGCGTTCCACCGCGACCACGGGATCGACACCGAACGCCTGATCGACGCGGTGTGGCGCGGCCACGCTCCCTCATCGGCCCGACCGTCACTTCAGAACCAGATATCCCGCTTGCGCGCCGTGTTCGGGACCGACTTCATCATCACCGATCGCGGGAGATACCGCATCAATGCCACCACCGACGTCGACCGTTTCGAATCCCTCGCCGGTCCCGCCGTCAGCAGTCCCGCATGCGCCCGGCTGGTCCCCGACTTGACCGCCGCTCTCGACCTTTGGCGGGGTCTGCCGTACGAAGACCTCGACGACCTCCCCGACATCGATGCCGAACGGGCCCGGCTGGCCGAGCTCCGGCGACTGGCCGAGGAACAGGCCGCGGCCTCGCAGCTCGCTGGCGGCGCGATCGAGACGTCGCTCACCGACCTCGCCGCGCTGGTCACCGCCGAGCCCTACCGCGAGCGACGCTGGGAACTGCTCATGACCGGTCTGGCCCGGATCGGCCGTCACGCCGAGGCATCCGACGCTTATCACCGCCTCGAAGCGATCCTGACCGCAGAACTCGGCATCGAACCATCGCTGGAACTCCGCAACCTGCGGGATGCCATCGAACGGCGCGACGACATCGACCTGCTCACGACCAGCCGATTGTTCGGTGAGGACGACGCGTTGGCCTGTACACGCGGCTGCCCTCGTTCGCGGCCGCGACTCCTGCGTGTCCATGCCGTCAAAGAGGGATGAGGGGCAACGACCGGTAGAGCAATGACGCCAACTGCCCTCTTGTCATCGAGGCTGCGGGCCGGACCACGCGGTTCCCGAATCCGAGCACAAGACCCAGCGCGGCAGCCGCGTCCAATGCCCCCTCATGGACACTGCCATCGTCGTCGGAGAACGCATCCGGCGGCGACGAGGGGATCGTCACCCCGGCAGAATCGAGGGCACGCACCAGCAGGGAGACGGCCTGACTTCGGCTCACCGGATCGCTCGGACCGAGGCGGCCGTCGCCGTAGCCGGTGATGATCCCGATGGCCGCCAGGCGGTTGATGTTCTGCTCGTGGACGCTGCCGTCGTCATCAGAGAACGCGTCGGGTGCGCTGTCGGGCAGGATGCCCCGGTTTTCGAGGATCCGCACCAACGTGGTGGCGAACTGGGCCCGAGTCATCGGCCGCTCCGGATGGAACGACCCATCCACGAACCCCCGCACGACTCCAAGCGCCGACAAGCAGGAAATGGCCTCGTCGTGACCGGACCCGGAGACATCGGGGAACGTCACCGGCGGTGGCGGGTCGCAATCGGCCGGATCGACCGGACCGGTTCCGTCAGGCGGAGTCCCCGGAGGGTTCGGCCCGGGAGCTCCCGGTGGTGTCCCAGGAGGAACCGATTCGCCCCCTTCGGTGGGGACCACGGTGACCGACGCCTCCGAACCGAGCGGCGGCAACTCCTCGTTGCCGACCGTGTCGGTGGCGACGGTGGCGAACTCAAGGCCGGGGAGCTCCCTCTCGTCCACCACCACGGTTGGCACCTCATCGGGGTCGATGCCATGTGCCGCGAGGTCGGGCCCACCGAGCAACAGGTCGTCTTCGGTGATCGTCGTCGTGCCGCCGGTGAGACCGTGCTTCATGACCACGAACGGCGCCTCCGAGCCGGCCGGCCGAACCAGGAGGTCGACGCCGTCGACCTCGGTGGTGGGGTCGCTGGCGACCCAGGTCAGATCGAACGGTACGCTGACCTGCCCCGACAACGGTGACGTGATGGTCGACGTGGGGCGGTCGTCGTCCAACAGGTTGGTCCACGTGTTCGTCGAGATGGGTTCGTTGGCGTCGAACACGATCGTGGCCTGGGCGTCGACCACTGTGCCCGAGGTGGCAGTCGACGATGGGCCGACCGTGTACTCGACATACCCCTTGCCGATGCCGGTGCCGTCCTCGGGCGGGAGTAGCCCACGTAGGTCGCCGACCACGAAGCCGGTGTCAGGGTCGATGGCATCGATCACCCAGGTGATCGTTCGACCGGAGATGGACCCGTTGACGTCGATGTAGATCTGGCCATCCATGCCACCGGGGTCGTCGAAGGGGCCCACCCGCGTCTGGTAGCTGGACAACCCATCGGGAACATCGATGACTCTCGGCCCAATGCCAACATCGCCGAGGCGGAGCGTGGTGGGATCGACGTCGTCGTCGAGGGTCGTGGTGATCACAACCCGGGCGGCGGCGGCAGTGGCCACCTCCTGGCCTTCCGGGATCACCGCGGAACCCGGACCGAGGTTCTCGAAGTCGATCGCATAGCCGAGGTCGGATGGGATGCCCGTGAGAGCATTCTGATCGCCGGTGCCGGAGGGTCCAGTGATCTCGTTCGGGTCGTGGGAGACGAAGAAGTTGCCTTCGAGGTCGCGATAGTCGACCTCGTCGTCGGGATCATTGCAGCCCGGCTTGGTTCGGAGCGTGTGACGGGTGGTGCGCAGCTTGACCCGGTAGTCGTCGATGGCGGCTCGGTAGGCCGCCTCGGCCTTCTCGTTGTCGACAGCCTGGTTGCGTAGTTTGTCGGCCGCCGCCTCGAACTGGCCTTGGGCCGAGATGAGGCTTTGGCCCAACTTGACCGTGTCTGAGATGACGCCGATCGCCTGGCCGAGGCCCGCCAGCGCCTTGCCCACGCTCGAATACCCGGGAATGGACTGGAGCGTCTTGACCGCCTTGATGTTCTTGACATTGAGGTCTTCGAGGGTGTGCTCCACCTTGCCCAATCGCTTGTTCAGCTTGGAGATCTCCACCTCGTACTCGCTGATCTGGTTTGCGACGTACTGGCCCTCGCCTCCGCTGTTGATCGCGAAGCGAAACTTGTCGGCCGCTCGGTCCCGAGCGGCCCGGAGCGAGGCGATCTCCTGCCGGATCGTGGACTGTTCTGCCCGTACCTCCGGAATCGCCTTGCCCGTCTGTTCCGCCACCTTCTTGGCGTCGAAGATCTCGTCCAGAGCCTCCTCCAGCACCGCCTTCTTGGCGCTCATGAAGGCCACGATGTTGTCCCGGGTCAGGAAGGTTCCGTCCTCGCCCTTGAGGACCTGGAGCTCGGACAGGAACCCGTCCACCACCGCGTAGAAGGTGCTGGACACCGACTTGATCTTCTCCTGCGCGGCGCCGTTCTCGAACGCGGCGATGACGTTGTTGATGAACACCGACAGCGTCTCGGCGATGGCGCCGATGGTTCCGAGGGCACCGAGTTCTGCGAACGCAGCCGCGTTGGCTGTCGTGTAGGCGATGGCGCTGGCTGATCCGAGCGCGGCGGCCAGCTCGATGGACCCGACGATGATCGCGGCGACTGTTCCCACGATCTTGACCGCTTCGAGAAGCGGTACGGCGATGTAATCGGTGACCCCGTAGTACGCCTGTTCCCACTTCTGGAACAGGATGTCCCTGCGCTGCCCCAGCGTCGCGGTGGCCTTCACCTCGAGTTGAACGCTGCGGCACTTGCCCAGCCGCTGCGTGGTGGTCTTGCTCAGCTCGTCCTCCAGCTCCTGACGACGCATCTCGGCCTGCTGCTCGCGGGCTTCGTCCCGCTCCGGTTCAGGGATTCCGAGAACCAACTGGTTGATCACTTGGTCCATGGCCGCCCGGAAGAGACTGATCGGGAGGGGTAGGCCGGCAGGCTCGAGCGCCGACTGAAGCTCAGGACCGCTGGCCCGAAGGTCAGCTGACCCGAGCCTGGACGCTTCTGAGAGGGTCGCGATTCTCGCCGGCGAAGGTGATGATTCGGATGATGTCGATACCGCCTCCACAAAGCGACCGAGCGCCAGCACCGGGGCGGCCTCGACGTCGAGGATCTCGCTTGCCCCATCCGCGATGGTCTGGTCGGCCGACGTCGTCGCACGGCCCTCGGCGACGACCTGGACGATGAGCGCGCCGTCAGGGAGGTCGGAGATCTCGTAGCCACCGTCGTCCGGATCGGCCGCGTCGAGGACAGCGCCAGCGACCCCGAAGGAGACCGTCACCGCCGAACGATCGAGGAGCGAACCAGTGATGTCGGTCACAGCGCCGGACAACGTGGCCCCGGGTACGAGATCGAAGTGCAGGGTCGCACCACCGGATCCGACCACCTGATCAGTGAGGACGGCGACGCCGGTGCCGGACTTGCGGACGACAAAGTCGTAGGTGCCCGGTGGCACGACGAGCTCGATGTTGCCGACCGAACTGGTCACGCTGCGCACGATCTGGCCTGACGTGGTCTCGACGCCGACCACGTCGGCGAGGGCCACCACGCCCTCGGCGTCGGTGGCGTCACCCTGGACCAGCGCTCCCGTGGTGAGGGTCGCGTCCACGGTGGCGGTCGACCCGGCGATGACCTCGACTGTCTGGGTCACCGGCGCATGGTCTGCTCCGGACACCTCGACGATGTAGGTGCCGGGGGCGAGGCCTTCGAACACGACCGGACCGTCGCCGCTGATGCCATCGGACAGACTGGCTTCCAGCTCATTGGTGGCCGAACCCGACACGCGGATCGCGGCCTGGTCGGTGTCGGACGACTCGGCCAGGTCGATGGACAGCCCTCCGGTCCCGGGGGCGAACGGCACCAGCGCCTGATCATCAGGGGCCGTGACAGTGACGTCGGTCTGACCGAAGCCATTGGCCTCGGATGACCAGACCACGGTGTAGTCGCCGTCTGTGGTGACCAAGAACTCGTAGGTGCCGTCGTCGCTGGTCACCGTGCGGTCGATGACCTCGCCATCGGACACGAGCGCGACGAGTTGACCAGCGAGTGGGTCGACGCCGTCGGTGACCACGCCGGTGAGACGGGAGACATCGAGGGTCACGTCGCCCAAGTCGGTGCTCTCGCCCTGCGATATCGGGACGGATATGCCGGAGCCGACGACCAGCACGTAGTCGCCGGCTGGGATCGAGGACAGGGTGAACTGCCCGTCGGGACCAGAGCTGACTCCGTCGATCGCGGCCGATCCGTCGGCGGGCACGACTTCGATGGATGCTTCGACCGGTGCCCCCTCCTCGTCCACGAGGCGACCGGTGAGATCGCTCACCGGCGACAACTCGAAATCCCGGGTGACTGTCTCGCCCGCGGCGAGATCGACCTCGAACAGGTCTTGGGGAAGGTCGCCACCGCTGATTGACAGCGGCAGGGTGCCAGCCGGCAGATCCACGAGGTGGAACGTCCCGTCGGCATCGCCCGTCACTTGGTCTCCCAGCGCGCCCTCGACCGCCACGTACACGAGCTGCGGGTTCGGTACGGGCGCACCGGTGGCGCGATTGACGACGCGACCATCGATCACAGCACCTGGTTCGAGCGTGATGGGGCCGGAGTCGAACGGCGTGTTCGCAGCCAGGGCGACCGGGAGCACCGATGGCGCGAAGCCATCGTGCTGGGTGACGATGTTCCAGTCGCCGGCCTCGAGTCCGGTGACGGAGAACGACCCGTCGGGACCGGTGGTGACTGCCCGGTCGGCGCCGTCGTTGTCCGGGTCAGAAGAACGCAGCGTCACCTCGGCGCCGGCGACGGGATCGGTGCCGTCGTCGACGCTACCGGTCACCGATGCCCCCGGTTGGACGTGGATGTCCAGGGCTATGGGGGTGTCGGTGGCCATGATGTCGGTTCGGAACGGCAAGAGTCCCGCGACGTCCACCGCGACCTCATGGGTTCCCGGAGCGATGCCGCTGAGCTGGTAGGTGCCATCGTCGTCGGTGACCGTTGTCTCGACCCGATCACCCACCGTGACCGTGACCGTCTGATCGGCCAGCGGCCCGAAGTCGTCGGTCACCGTGCCGGCGACAGACGCACCCGCGGTGAGATCGATGTCGATGGCCTGGTGTGTGCCGGGGTCGAGTTGGACGGTCGCGGCCGGATCGGGCAGGAAACCATGGGCCAACAATTCGTACGGGGTGCTGTCGGCGAGGTCCCACACGTTGTAGCGACCATCGACCCAGACGTCGGCCGATGCAGTGGCGCCGGCTCCGGTCTGAGCGAGGGCCACGAGGTCGGTGTTCAGGTCCGGGTCGGGTGCACCATCGACGGTGAGTACACCGGAGACCGGAGCCCCATCGGCGACAGCGCGCGGCTTGAGGTCGGCGAGCGCGTCGCGGAACGACTGCGTGGCCGGCACCTTGTCCATGCCGGCGCGACTGGCTTCGAGGGCGAGCTGGTCGAGCACCTCGACGTAGTGGTGTTCGGTGGTCGACTGCGCCTGGTCGACTGCGGACTGCGCCTGGAACACGGCCAGGCTGAACGTGTTCGAGCAGAAGCCACGTAAGTCAAGGCTGCAGTACGCTGGTTGCGGGAGCGGTTGTAGCGCGCTCGAACGCCTCGTCGAATGTGAGATACCGGGCTCCGAACTGGTCGAGATAGGCGGTGGCCACGGCTTCGCGGGATGCACCGGTGAAATCCTGCTCGATGGCCGACACCGCACCCGTGAGCTTCTTGGGCCGGTACACGTACGGGGCGAGGGTGGCCACCCGGACCACGTAGTCGCTGTGCAGCTCGAAGAACTCGTCGGAGACTTGTCCGGTGGGCAGGATCCGGAACTCGATACGACCCTTCGCGCCGGCGGGCAGCACATCGAGCCGTGCGCCCTGGTTCGGGACCTCGACCTCGTGGGTGCCGACGGTGTAGGTGGCCCCCTCGTCCAGGGTCAGTTTCACCCCGAAGGTCTGGAGAGTGAGGAAGGGCCGCGGGATGTCGACGAGGGCCCGGTTCTGGAAGACGATGTATCCCGACGCACCGGCGCCTTCACCGAAGTGCCGGACCTGGGTGGGGCTGGAGACGGTGACGTCGAAGACCGTGCAGTCGCGCTGCGCGCTGTCGGTGGGCGTCTCGCCCGTGACCGAGCAGGGATTGATGTTGTCGGTATCACCGATGGTGCCCGGCACCGACGTGTTCACCCGATCGATGATCTGGAGTGCATCGCCGAGGGTATCGGCGGTGTCGCCGTCGTCGACGGTGACGTCGTAGGTGCCGGCCGCGATGTCGGGACCGCCATCGGAGAGGGGCCCCCAGTCGAAGGTGGCATGCAAAGTGCGGCCATCGGGCGCGGCGTCGACCTCGGAGGCATCGACGGTGGTCGCGCCATCACCGACCGTCGCGGTGGTGTCGTTCGTCAAGCCGACACCGGTGAGGGTGACGGTGACGGGGCCGTTGTTGGCCACCACGCGCGGTGCCACGTCGACCAGACCGAAGGTCAGCGTCTCAGCGGTCAACGTGAGGGTTGATCCACCGGGATCCAACCCGTCTCGGCCCTCGAGGCGGACGAACCATGTCCCGGCGGATCCGGGCGGCAGGTTGGCCCGCCGGACAGTCGATGCGTCGGCTGGGATGATGATGTCGCGCGCCGGCCGGGGGATGCGGTCTCGCACGATGTCGACATCGGCCGCATCGGGGGGGCCCAGGACGCTGAATCGGAGGGTCTCGTCGGCTCCGACGGGGATCTGGGCGTAGCGGATCTCGCCCGGCGCCAGGTCGATGGTGGTGGTCGGATCGACCAGCGCGACGGAGAGGTCGAGCGACGTGCTGCCGGCGCCGGTGTTGTTGGCTTCATCCGTTTCGGCCAGGGCGCGCCGGACATCGGTCCGAACGATGACCGTGTTGTCGCCGGCCACCGCGGGGATGGCTGGGACAGTGACCGACTCACCGTAGGTGGCGCCGGCTGCGAGCGGGCCGGTGTGGTCGATCTCGGCGATCCGCGGATCGCCGATGTCCCATGTGTCGTCGGCCGAGAGATAGACAGCATCGGTCCAGCTGCCGGAGGCCGGCCCGCCGCCGTTGCGAATCGTGTAGTCGACTTGGACCGGGGCGCCGGCCACCGTTGATGTCGGATCGGTCGAGATCGAGTCGACCGCCAGATCTGGATCGTTGCCGCCGGCGGTTGCTCCCGGTGGGTCGACCTGGAGCGAGATCGTGAACGCATTGTGGGGCGGAGACGCGCCGGCCCGGTACTGGGACACCATGTCGATGTCGCCGTCGCCGTCGAGGTCGCCCAGCAGGGGGCGGAACAGGCCGATGCGGGATGTGGAGAACTTGTAGGGACCGTCGAAGCGGGTGCCGTCGGAGATGTCACCGGTCCCGTTGTTGAGAGCGACCTCGAAGCCGAGACCGAACGATGCGCTGACCAGATCGGGGTCGCCGTCGAGATCGATGTCGAAGATGCGAGTCGCGGCGTACCGGTTGGTGAGGGCGAGCAGGGGCGGAGGTGTGGCGAACGTGCCGTCGCCGTTGCTCTCGAACAAGGCGTCCTGGAGGCCGCCGTCCGAGGAGTAGATCAGATCATCGTCCCCGTCGGCGTCGATGTCGCCCGCCGAAGCGTTCGCCCAACCCTGGAACCCGAAGGTGGCCGAGATGTCGGTGATGGTCGGCGTCGGGTCGAACGCGCCGGCGCCGTCGTTGCGGTGGACGTGCAGTTCGCGTGCGCTGGCGTCGACCCGGCCGAGGAAGGCCAGATCGGGTCCGTTCGCTCCGTCGAAATCGCCCAGCGCGAAGGGCTGCAACATGGGGCTGTCCAGCTTGAGCGCTTCCTCGGCGGTGAACGACCGCTCAGGCGCCTGGTTGCGGTAGAGCGTGAAGGTCGTCGTGGTGAACGATGATCCGTTCCTGTCGTCACGCTGGCGATCCACCACGTCGACATCGCCATCGCCGTCGATGTCGGCGTAGACGTACTGGGCCAGACCTGCTTCCTGACCCAGGCCGATGGTCCCGACCATGCGGCGCAGGTCGGTGATCCCGGGGTCGGGGTCGATGTCGACCGGCTCGATGCCGCCAGCGCCGTCGCCGTACATGACGCACACGCTCCCGGTGGTGCGGGTGGCCTGATCGCTGCCAGACAGAAGGACATCGAGATGCCCGTCGTTGTCCACATCACGGACCTCGACATCGTCGACGGCGTCAGCACCCGGATTGTCGTTGCACGCGTCGGTGTCGGAGAACGGGTTCGTTTCCACGACCGCAGCATCGGCGAACGTGCCATCGCCATTGCCGGCTGCGTACACGAGGTCGAGGGTGTCGGAGAAGGTGACGATGTCCAGGGTGCCGTCGCCGTCCCAGTCGGCGAGGTCCGCGACCTGACGGTCATCGAAGTTGTCTCTGGTCTCGATCCCGAGCCCGGTCTGGTAGCCGGCCCGGTACCCGGTGGGAAGGCCCGGGTCGGACCTGATCCAGGTCAGGTCGCCATCGGTCCGCGCTGCGAAGCCGGTTCCCAGCGTCAACACGATGTCGGGGATCCCGTCGCCATCGATGTCGCCGAACCGGGCCGCGCCGATCGGGCGCTGGTCGTTGCGGGCCGCTGAGGCCGTGCTCGTCGCCTGATCCGGCGGTGCCCCGTCCCCACTGGTGAGGACCTCGACAGTGAGGCCCTCGACTGGGTCGGCACTCACCAGGTTGATGTCCGAACCACCATGACCGAGGACGAAGTCGAGGTCCCCATCGCCGTCGCGGTCGACGGGAGGCTCGGGGCGGGGGTAGAAGCCGAAGTCGCCGAAGGCGCCGATGCTCGCCCACCGGCCGCCGTCGTCGACGAGGTCGCCATCGGCGTCGACGTAAGGCGAGAGGTCGTACGTGCCGTCTCCCGCTCCCTCCGCGATGAAGAAGCAACTCTCGCCGGGACAGTTGTTGAAGCGGGCGACCCCGGCGGCATCGGGGACGCCATCGCCGGTGACATCGGGGACCATCCACAGCGCGAACCAGTCATCGGCCCGCGCGTTGCCCGTCACCCGGAGGACGTCGGTCCGGAGGGTGTAGTCGCCGAGCGAGCCGTCGTCAGGGTTCGGGTCGTCGTAAACGAGCGTCTGGATCCGGCGGCCGTTCTCCACCATGGCGACCGAGATGTCGAGATCGCCGTCCCCGTCGGTATCGGCGATGGCCATCGTGTTCGGGGTGCCATCGACGCCGATGACCGTCCCTGCGTCGAACGTTCCCTGGCCGTCGAGCTGCTCGAAGACCGTCACCTGCTGTGCAGCGGTGTGCAGGACGACGACATCGATGTCGCCATCGCCGTCGAGATCCCGCGCTCCGATCGATCTGGGTTCGCGGTCGTCGAGCGGCAGGAAGTCGGTGGTCTCGTCCGTGTCGGTGAAGCCGCCGGCGCCGTCGTTGTAGAAGATACGGATCTCGTTCGGCGTCGTGATCGCGGCGAGGACATCGAGGGCGTCATCACCGTTGACGTCGCCGAGAGCGAGGTAGACCCGCTCGCTCGACGTGTCGCCCAGATAGATGTCGGTGGGAGGGGCCATCTGCCCACCTCCGGTACCGAGCCCGATCTGGAGCGCGTTGTGGCTGAAGCCGTCGGCGTGCCGCGCCGCCACCACGTCCTGGATACCGTCATCGTTCAGGTCGCCGATGACGACGTCGTCACCGGACCCGTTCGGCGTCGACAGGCCTTCGATCTGGGGGACGGGGAGGAGCGGCCCTTCCGCCTGGGTGAACCAGATGGGCGCGTCTGGTGCGGTGGCCGCGTTGGCCGCTGCCACCCCATCAACCGTCTGCCCACTCGCCACCGCACCAGATTCGACAGCCGCTCCCACCGGACGCGGTGGTAGTACTGCGATCTCGGTCATGAGCGTGGCCAGGGAGACCACGACCGTCACCGCCCGTCGCCACCGAGCCACGTGCAACGGATCGTGCATGCCCACGCCTTCCCCTCGCCTTGCGGCCCTCCCGACACGGGCCAGCACCTCAGGGGCACCGTACGAGTCGTCACCAACAGGCCACTAACAACCGGCCAACGAGAGGGCGCAACGTGGTCAGAGAAC
>CAVVGJ010000012.1:0-167197 GCA_963747745.1 uncultured Acidimicrobiaceae bacterium | reverse complement strand
ATGAGTGACCGGCGAGCCATCCCCACCGGGCCCGGTCTTGGCGGCGTGGATCGTCTGCAAGCACCGTCGCTCCCGCCCGGCTAGACATCTCGCATCCCGGGACGTCCGGGTGTACCGATGGGAGCGCAGTCGTCATGAGCATCAAGAAGGACCTGGAATGGTCGGCGAACTGGCAGAAGGACGATCGCTTCTCGCAGAACGTCACCGCCGATCTCATCGAGGACGCGATGCTCCAAGGACAAGGCGATGTTCGACGTGTTCCCGGGAGGGCAACCTGATCGTGAACGCCGGCCCCCACACCAAGGCCGGTCCCGGCGGTGGCGGTGACGCGTGTCTCGACATCACCGTGCGGCTTCGGGGCGAGGGCGGCTGGCACATCATCCTCAAGGAGGTCCGCGGCAAGCTGAAGTTCGACAAGACCGAGAAGCGATCGAAGAGCCAGATCTGACCCCTTCCGCGTTGGCGGGTGCCCTCCCGCACCGGGGTACCCTGGTGGACCCCCCGGGGACGTAGCTCAGTTGGCTAGAGCACCTGCTTTGCAAGCAGGGGGTCGTGGGTTCGATTCCCATCGTCTCCACTCCAGACCCGCAGGTCAGCGGCGGTACCTGCGGTGGCAACAGTTGTGAGCGCAACGGTCGTGCCCACTACGTGCCCAGAGGTAATCGGACCTTGACAGTCGGACCTTCCCCAAGCGGCGGGCCTTGACACGCCCTCTTCCCAGAACTCCGCCATTCCAATTCATCGCTTCGAGCGAGCGACGACCTGCCCGCTGACCTAGCCTCCTCTGGCGTCGCAATGCTCTGGGGGTTGATCGCATGGCGTGTGAGGACCATAGGGGTGACCCGGCACTACCTCTCCTCTCTGCCTTCGAGTCCTCGGTGAAGGGGCCGAGGTACCAGCCGGCCCACGGTGGCCGGATTGACCGCTACTACCGCGAGGGAACGGCGACATTAACCGCGTCGGACTGCCTGCAAAGGTCAACACCGGCGCATGCGTTCAACCCTGGCGACGAACCCTATGGCCTCGAGGACGACGGCAACTGCGTGGGCAACGAGACATGAAGCTGCGCTGTCCGAAATGCGGCGAGATCACTCCCGTGGCCGATGGCGCTAGTCCAGTTGCCCTGTGTCGATGTGGCGCACGGCTGAGAGTGCCGGGGAGGCGCACTCGCGACCCGGCCGGCGACCCCCCAAGTCGTCCACGCACCGATCGTGTGCCGACGCCCGCCATGTTGGGCGATGCTCTCCAAGCGACGTTCGACGAGTTTCGGTCCGCGAACCTGGACCTCAGCAGGCGGCTGATCGCGACGCCCTCGCTGCCGCGAAGCTGGACACGACAGGGAATCAGCGAAACGCTCACCATAGGAATCGACGCAACTCCCGGCGCCCTTGGACCACAAGCTGCGGTCGATGCCGTAAGGAGCTGGACCACCGGTGAAGACGAGGTGCTGGCGTGCGGGGTGCTCCGCGGAGAAACGGACTGGAGCTGGTCAATGTCGGGGATCGTGGTCGAGTTCGACCACACCCACCATCCGGGATCCGGATTCATTGAGCCTCTTGCAGTCGAGGTTCCGCTGCCGAAGGTCTACGTCGACCATTTCTTGGAGCTTGTCGAGAAGACGACGCGTCTGTTGTTGACCGTCGTATCGAGCGGACCAGCGTTCCGGACTGCTGTGCCTGCGGTCGTGAAGGATCGTCGCGAACGACTGGTCGTCATTCGAGATGGCCCGGTCCCTGCGGGACCAGCAGACGGCGGCCCGACGTTCCGCGATTTGCTGAACCTCCTGCTCGAGGACGATGAGAAGTCAGATGGTCCGTAAGCTGCTCGATCGAAGCGCCGCTCGGAGGAGAGCCTGGTCACGTGGGATCCGGATGCGCCCTCTCGAACGTCGGGAGAGGTCGAGGTCCACGCATTCGACGGTGATGGCACGCCACTTCGGCCGTCGCGACCGAGTTGGCGTGTATACCCCAAAATGACTTGATTGGGTCATATCGCCGACACGACGGCTCGGCATACGTTGAACTCCGACCGACAGCCGCCGGCGCCGACGGGGAGATCGTGCTCCTCGCCGTGTTGCAGGTTGGAGAGGAGGCAGAAGGTGAGCGACCGCAATCCCAGCGTCGTGGGAACAGTGGTGGGAGGAGTCGCCGTCTACGCGGCGATGATCTACGGCGCGATGTTCTTCGCGCTCCCATTCCTGCTCGGCGTCGCCATCATGCAAGCCGCTCCACCCGTGGGAATCATGATCTGCGCCGCATCGGTCTGGTTCTACGTCCGATTCGTAGCTCGTGCTGGCCGCGCCGGGGCACCGCGCCGGGTCATTCGTAGGAAGCGCTGCAGCGGATCTGGTGCAAAGGGCCCTTGACCGTCTCCTCTCCTCTTATTCAGAGTACGAGGAGACATTCGGGGATTGGTCTTCTGATACTGACGATGCCGACGATGCCGAGGAATTCGACCGATCCGAAACGCGTTCACACGCCGCCTGCGGTGCTACCGCTGAACACCCGTGCCCGTACGAACTGCTTGATCTTGAGTGCGGCGCGCCTCAATCGGAGGTCAGCAGGCGATTCAGGCTCCTCATCGCCGACGTGCATCCTGACCGGCATCATGACAAGAGCGAATTGGAGCAACGGAGGCTCGCGGCTCGGGCCGTGGTGATCACTAACGCGTACAACCTCATCAAGCAGCAACGGGCAGCTTGACCAACATCGACAACGAGCCTAGGACCAAGTCGAGGTCCGGCGGAACCGCTCAGCGGCTCTAGCAGCCTTGGCTCGCGGCTCGGTCCATGGCCGCGGCGATGGCCGCATCGTGGCCCGCGACCAGATGTTGATATCTCAGCGCCGCCGCCGGCGTCGAGTGGCCCATTCTCGACATCAGCGCCCGCAGCGGCGCGCCGGTCGACGCGGCGAGGGTCGCGCCGGTGTGGCGGAGGTCGTGGAACCTGAATCCCGTCGAGGCCGACCCGCTTCGTGGCCAGGTAGCCAGATCCGCCGGCGGAAGTTGCTGCGGCGGAGGTAGTCGCCCTCGTCGCTCGTGAACACCAGCGCAGTGGGCGACGCACCGACGTGCTCGACCAGGTGACGCTCGAGTTCATCGACGGCCATCGCTGGCAGCGCGACAGATCGACGACCGGCGGCCGTCTTCGGCGCGGTGATCTCGAGGATGCCGTTCACCTCGCTCAGTTTCTGTTCGACGATCACGACGCCGCGCTCGAGGTCGACGTGGCGACGCTGGAGTCCGGCGAGTTCGCCCCAGCGAAGCCCGCCGTAGGCGGCGACGACGACCAGCGCTCGGTAGTGGTCGCCGACCGCGTCGGCCAAAGCCGAGACCTGCTCGGGTGAGGCGACCTCGATCTCGGGCGGCCGCTCGGTCGACGCACCCTTCAGGCGGCACGGGTTGCGCGGGATCATCTCCGAGATCGACTGCGGCGCCGAGTAGGTTCTTCAGGAGCCGGTACACCTTGGCCACGGTGTTGGCGGCGAGGCCTGAGTCGCGGTGCAGCATCGCCAGCCACGCCTGGACCTCGGACGGCGTGATGCGAGCCGATCTCCCGGTCACCGAGGTGGGGGACGATGTGCAGCCGCAGGATGTACTCGTACTGATCGGCAGTGGCCCGGCGGACCGTGGGCAGCTTGGTGGCCATCCATCGCTCCGACCAGTCGGCGATGGTGATGCGGCCGAGGGTCGGGTCCTGCCAGGTGCCGCGGATGATGTCGGTCTCGACCGAGGCGAGCCAGTGGTGGGCGTCGGCCTTGGTCGGGAAGGTGGTGGGCGCCTTGATCCGCTCGCCATCATCGGTTGAGTAGCGAGCCTGCCAGCGCCCGGAAGGGAGTCGTCGGACGGTGCCGAAGTTGCGCCGCGCCACGGTGCCTCCTCACGGGTTCGTGAAGGGGGCAGGCCCTTGTGGCGCCAGCCTGCGAGGCGCATGGTCAGCGTACCGACGGGTCAGGCACTCGGGGGCAGCGTCCGTCGGAGCTGCGGGCGGCGGGTCTCATCGAGCCAGACGTCGATCTCCCTGAGCTCGAAGCGGACGTAGTGGCCGCACTTGAGGTAGGGGACCCGCCGCTCCTGAACGAGGCGGCGGACGTACCGAGGCTGGACGCCGAGGAGCTCGGCGAGGGTCTTGATGTCGATGAGACGACGCACGTCGTCGGCGGTGGTCATGGTGATCTCCTGTCAGGGGTTCTATGGGTCTCGGAGATGCGCATGAAGCGCTTCCGTCGACGCAGCACTTCTCGAGGGGCCCTGGTGTTTCTCGGAGCTGTCGGTGGTCGACCACGGGCCGGTGTCGCCCATCGACTGACCAATGCCGATCCGGGGGCGCGACCGGCCAAAAACAACCCGAGAAATCTGGATTCGGTCGACAGGAGTCACCGGCGAAGTCGCCGTCGGTGGGCACGGAGAGCGATCGGACGCGGCCGTCGGTCGAGCGAACGGGTCGCCGAAAGAGAGCAGTCGAAGCCGAGAACTGTCCGTGAGTGACCGTCAGGAACCGACCGTCGGGAAGGCGTGGACAGGCCGGTGGAGGAGCCGTATGAGGGCAGGGAGGGAGAACACGTTTGCAACCTGCGGCTGGGTACCTCGCCCGGCCGGTGGAGAGTCCGAGATGGCGTTCATGCGGATGATGGGCCGGGATTCGGTCGCCTATCACCAGGCCACCGTCCTCGGCCGCGCCGACGACCACGCCGGCCAGAGCCTCGACTACTACGGCACCCGCGGCGAGACCCCACTCGTCTGGGGCGGCACCGGCGCCGCCCGGCTCGGCCTCGACGGCCAGGTCACCCCGTACACGTACGAGCGCGATCTTCGGGGAGGGCGGCGCCACCGACCCGGTCACCGGCCATCGGATGGTGAACACGACTCGCCCGGGGATGGAGCTGGTCGTCTCGCCCCACAAGTCGGTGGCGGTGTTGGGGGCGATCGGCCGGGCCGATGACATGCACGCCATCGTCGACGCCGAGACCACCGCGACGCTCGCGTTCCTCGACGGCTGGTTCCAGGAACGTGGCGGCCGGCGAGGCCGGGACCAGGTCCGCACCGCCACCTCGGGGCTCACCTGAGCGGTCACCCGACACGGCACCTCGAGGGCCGGTGACCCCGCCGTCCACGACCACGTGCTGGTGGCGAACATCGTGGAGATGCTCGACACCAAGGGCGGCTGGAAGGGCCTCGACACCGCGTCGCTCCGCGACGTCCTCCACGCCGCCACCGTGGTCGGCCGGACCGCCGCCGCCCACCGAGCGGTCGAGCTCGGCTACGGGATCGTTCCCGATGAGGGTCGGTCTGGTCGGCTGCGGAGCTGGCGGATCGCCGGCATCCCCGACGACGTGTGCGAGCTGTTCTCGAAGCGTTCGGCCGAGATCGACGATTTCGTCGACGACCGCTCGTCGTATCGGGCCCGGGCTGTCGCGGCCCGGATCACCCGCGCCGCGAAGGAGGAAATGTCGCCCGATCTGCTGGCGATCCGGTGGCAGACCGAACTGTCCGAGATCGGATGGGATCCGGAGTGCCTTCGGCAGTCGATCCACTCCGCCTGCCTCCGCGCACAGGTACCCGAAGAGGTACCCGGACACGTCACCGCAGCGAATCTCGACGCGGTGACCTCCCGCATCGCCTCCCGAGGTACTCGGGCTGGAGTCCCGGCTCGGCGGCACGAAGGTGCTGTCCCGGCGGGACCTGCTCGTCGAGGTCGGCCCCCACCTCTACGGCCATCCGACCGAGGTTCTCGAGGCCGTCGTCGACCGGATCCTCCACTCACCCACGGTCGTCCCGCTCGTTGCGGTGACCGCTGCCCGCGAGCAGGTGTACGCACCCACCCGAACGCTCGCCGTCGAGCAGGCCGTCGCCGAGACCGTCGAACGACTCACCGTCGACAGCTCGGCGCAGTGACCCGCATGCGACGTTCGAGGCCGCCATCGCCACCAAGGAGCAACAGCTCGGCCGTCCGATGACCGCCGGACAAATCGCCGCCGTCGAGCGCCATCGGAGACGGGCCGAGGCAGGGTTCACTTCATCGTCGGCGTCGCCGGTGCCGGCAAGACCACCGCCCTCGACGCGGCCACCACCGCGCTCACTGATGGAGGGTGGCACGTCCTCGGCACCTCCACGTCCGGGCAGGCCGCCCGCACCCTCGGCGACGAAGCAGCCATCGACTCACGAACCGTCGCCTCACTGCTCTGGCGACTCGACCATGGCCACGCACGCCTCGACCGCAACACCGTCGTCGTGCTCGACGAAGCAGCGATGACCACCGACGACGACCTGCTCCGGCTCCTCACCGCGATCGAGACGACCGGTGCCCGCCTCATCCTCGTCGGTGATCCCGTCCAGCTCGGCGCGGTCGGCCCCGGCGGAGCGATGGCGGCGCTGATGGACCGTCACCCCGATCTCGTCACCCACATGCCGGAGAACGTCCGCCACCACGACCCAGCTGAGCGAGCAGCCGTCGCACAGCTACGGGCAGGACGGATCGATCAGGCCCTCGACTGGTACTCGGCCAACGACCGCATCCGCCACCGCACGACCGTCGACGACTCCCTCGAGTCGATGGTCCGAGCCTGGAACGACGACGTCGACGCCGGGCGTGCGACCACCATGCTCGCCTGGCGACGAGACCACGTCGCCGACCTCAACGATCGGGCCCGGGACACCGCGATCGCCGCCGGCCGGGTACACGGTCCGACCGTCGACCTGGGTGGGATCGTGCTGGGCGCCGGCGACGAGCTCGTCACCCTCGAGCCCAATCATCGACTCGGTCTCGTCACCAGCGAACGCATCACCGTTCTCTCCGTCGACCCCGACGACCGAACGGTCACCGCAGCTGCCGGTGGCCGCACCATCCAGCTCACCGCGGACGAGGCCGGCCCGGACCAGCTCGCCTACGGCTACGCCACGACGATCCACCGAGCCCAGGGCGCCACCTTCGACACCTGCCACCTCTACGCCGACGGTGGCACCCACCAACTCGCCTACGTCGGCCTGACCCGGGCCCGAGAACGGACCACGATCCACTGCGCCGCCGAGTCCGCACCCCAGGCAATGGAGGACCTCCGTAACAGCTGGACCCGTCCCGACACGCAGCGCTGGATCATCGACGACCGCCCCGATCCCCGTCACGGGGACCAGAGCCCACGCCGGATCAACGCCGACCTCGAGCGAGCCCGCATGGAAGCGGAGTACCGGGCCCTGCTTGACCTTCCGACTCCGATCCCCGATGGCGGAGAACGTCTCGAGGTCTCGGCGGAACGCAATCGTCTCGTCCAGAAGCAGGCGGAACTGCGCGCCGGAACCGGTGAGTGGGCCGAGACCCCGGCCGGCCGAGCGGCTCGCCGACTCACCGCAACCACCGAGGCGTACCAACGAGCTGTCCACTGCGCTGCGAGCCCGGCGAACTCACGAGCGGAGCGCCGAATCGCTCGCCAGGAGGTCAGCCAACTCGAAGAATCGATGGCCTGGGCCCAGGAGTCCTGGGACCGACACGGCCGACCGATCGAGGGCCAACTCACCGAACAGATCGAAACGCTTGAGCGCCACCTCGAGACACTCCCCACAGCGTCGGACCAGCGAGAACTCGATGGCCTTGTCAACCGCCGCCTCGACGACCTCGCCGATCGGCTCGATCTCGAACGACCGGCCGCGGAGCCCGACCTGTTCCCACCACGACCCGAACTCGGCCTGAGACTCTGACGACGGTCGAATCGCGTGAAGACTCGCCGGCGAGGCTCGTCCCGGTGGTCAGAGGTCGCCGATTGCCAGTCGTTCGATGCGGTCCTGGTGGACGGCGTAGATGAACGGGCCCGGGTCCACACACGCTCGAGTCATCGCACCGAGGTTGGCAATGAAGCGTGCTGCCATCTCCGGACCGGTCAGGTCCTGGCGGTTGAGACAGAAGCACCGCACGCCATGACGCTTGACCGCCTCACGCTCCGCCCGGTTGTACCGGATCCGCGTGTCCTTCATCAGAACCACCCAGCCGGACGTGCCGGCGAGCTCGAGCCAGTCCTCGTCGGCAACGTCTTCGTCGGCGGGGATGCCGTAGTGCTCGGAGAGGGTCACGAGCTGCAATCCCTCGGCTCGCAGGAGCTCAGGAACGATCTTGCGTCCGAGGCTCCGATCGAGGAAGAGGTCAGGCAGCCCGTCGGGATGCGACACGTAGAACGTCCTCGAGCTGGTCGAGTGGGACGCCGAAGTCCTCGCTCAGGTCGTCGAGGGACTCGCCGGCCCAGAAACGTTCGAGCACGTCGGAGACACGCACGCCGCCGCGCTCGAAGATCGGGGCACCGAACGCCCGGGTCGGATCGGCGACCACGTCGGCGTGCTCGTAGACCGGGACGTGGATCAGCGAGGCGTAGCCGTCGTCGCCGTAGTCGATCCGGCTCAGGTAGGCGGCGAGCGCCTCGGCGAACACGGTCTGGCCGCTCCTGACGACGACGAGCTGGAGCGCCGAGTCGCCCTCGCTTGATCCGCGGTGGCGGTCGCCGTACTCGAAGAGAAGTTCGGCGCCGTCGCTGTAGAGCCGGCGGGATGCGAGTGCGTGCCCGATTCCGATCTCTTCCTCGAGCGCGTCGAGGGCGGGCCGGATCCGCTGCATCGGGACGCCGCTGCGCCGAACGGCGGCGAGCACCATCGACTCGGCGAGTCCGACGAAGGGAATCACGGGTGCACCGTGACGCTCAGGCTCGAGGTAGGTGATGACCGGATCGCCGCTCACTGCGGGTCGGCCCGGTGGACGACGCACGTAGCCCTTCGCCCAGGTGGCCAACGTCGAGGCCGGTACGCCGACGATGCGCGCCGCATCGGAGACCGTGTACAGCGGGATCTCGAAGCGGAGTTCGTCGGTCGTAGTCAGGATCTTCCTCCTCGTCTCCCCGTATTCAACCAGCGTGGTGAGACAGGATCGCGGTGCCAGGACTGGCCAGCCGCCGACTCTTCCATGCGGTAGTGCTGCCGGACATGGTGATTCGGCTCGTGGAGCACTTGCGGGTGAGCCGGAATGCGACGGTCAACCGCCATCTCGGAGCCGGGCCAGAACGATGTCGAGATCGTCCGCAGTCTCGGGATCGACTCGGTGAACAGCGAGCCGCCGCTGCATCTCGGTCCTCGTCCCCTCGCCGACGGGGACGACTCCGGCGTCGTCCCGGATGCTCTCCCAGGTCGAGTCGACCAGAGTCAGTCGCTCACCCACCGGTAGCGCGAGGATCGCATCTTCCGGTCGATCTGCCACCGCCTCCAGCCTGCCCCGGACGCTGTGTCTTCCGCCAACGAGGGCGGTCTGCGACTCGCCGGTCACGGACAGGCCGGTACCGTTCCGTGGCGAACGGACGGCGGAGATGAAGGGGATCGAGGGTGAAGAGCACTGACCTCGCCGAGGTACGAAAGACGCTGTGGGCCACGGCCGACCAGATGCGGGCCAACTCGTCGCTTGGGCCGGCCGAGTACCGGGGCCCCGTCCTCGGACTCATCTTCCTCGCCTACGCCGAGCATCGGTTCGACCTCGTCACGTCCCGAGCTCGAAGAGAAGGCGACGAACGTACAACCCGGTCACGCCCGATGACTACAAGGCCCGCTCGGTGCTCTACGTCCCCGACGAGGCCCGACTGTCGAACCTGGTCACGCTCCCCGAGGGCGAGAATCGAGGCAAGGCTGTCGACGAGGCCATGAAGGCCATCGAGGCCGCCAACCCCGAGCTCAAGGACGTGTTGCCACGCGGCTACCAGCGGATGGAGCAGTCCGTGCTCATCGAGCTGTGCCGGCTCTTCGCCCCGCTCCCACGCCAGCTCTCCGGTGACGCCTTCGGGCTGATCTACGAGGACTTCCTCTCGAACTTCGCCGCCGCAGAGGGTCGACTCGGCGGCGAGTTCTTCACGCCGTACTCGATCGTCCGGCTCATCGTCGAGATCATCGAACCGTTCCACGGCCGGGTGTTCGACCCGGCGTGCGGGTCGGGCGGCATGTTCGTCCAGTGCGCCAAGTTCGTCGAGCGCCACAACGACTCGGCCGACCGAGGAGCTCTCCGTCTACGGCCAGGAGCAGAAGGAGGTCACCGTCCCGCTCGCCAAGATGAACCTCGCCCTCCACGGCCTCTCGGGCGACATCCGGCTCGGCAACACCTACTACGACGACCTCCACAACGTCGGTCGGCAAGTTCGACTTCGTCATGGCCAACCCGCCGTTCAACGTCGACGGCGTCGACAAGGACAAGCTCGCCGGCGACAAGCGCTTCCCGTTCGGCATCCCCAAGCCCGACAACGGCAACTACCTCTGGATCCAGGCCTTCTACTCCGCCCTCAACGACAAGGGCCGGGCCGGCTTCGTCATGGCCAACTCGGCCGGCGACGCCGGACACTCCGAGAAGGAGATCCGCCGCCAGCTCATCGAGTCCGGGGCCGTCGACGTCATGGTCGCCATCGGCACCAACTTCTTCTACACCGTGACCCTGCCGGTCACGCTCTGGTTCCTCGACAAGGGCAAGACCGGCACCGAGCGCGAAGACACGGTGCTGTTCATCGACGCCCGCCACCTCTACCGCCAGATCGACCGCGCCCACCGCGACTTCCTGCCCGAGCAGATCGAGTTCCTCGCCAACATCGTTCGCCTCTACCGAGGCGAGGACGTCGAGACGATCGACGGAAGCGACGCGCTGCTGAAGGAGCACTTCCCCGACGGCACCTACGTCGACGTGCCCGGCCTGTGCAAGGTCGCCACCCGAGCCGAGATCGAAGCCCAGGGCTGGAGCCTCAACCCCGGCCGCTACACCGGGACGGCCGCGGTCGAGGAGGACGACGGGGACTTCGCCGAGAAGCTCGCCGGCCTCTACGACGAGTTCACCCGGCTGAGTGACGAGGCCGAGGTGCTCAGGGCGAAGGTCGACGCTGCCGTGCTCAAGGTGCTGTCGGATGACTGACTGGCCGATGACCGCGGTCTCTGACCTGATCGACGATGCTCGTCAAGACGGGACCACGTTGAGGACGAGCACGTCCACCGAGTCGAGACGAGGCGATCCCGTTATCCGGGCCAGAACTGTCTCGACGGGCGGTCGACTTCGATGGTCTGGGCGGATCAACGACATACTCGACGGCGACGTTCGACGCGTCGAGTCCGCGCTGACCCGGGCGACGTGGTCTTGCAGCCGACAAGGGACGGTCGGACAGGTCGCGCTGCGTTCGTGCCGGGGACTCCGTGTGCTCTCTGCAACCGACGTTCTGGCTCGTCACGCTCGACCCGAGACGACGCTGCGACCGCACTTCCTGCTGCTACATGCTGCTCGGGTCTTCGGATCGACCAGTCGATTCGAGCAACGGCGACGACGCGACAGTCCGACACGCAGCTTGACGAGCGCAACGGCAAGCTGCGCGTGCCGCTTCCCGCGGTAGATACTCAACGACGGATCGCCGAGCGTCCTCGCGCACTCGACGACCTGATCGAGAACAACCGGCGACGGGTCGAGGTGTTGGAGGAGATGGCGCGGGCGATCTACCGGGAGTGGTTCGTCCACTTCCGGTTCCCCGGCCACGAGGACGCCACCTTCGTCGACTCCGACCTCGGCCCGATCCCCGAGGGCTGGGACGCCGTGACTCTTGGTGCTGTGGCGTCAGTCGTCCGAGGGCGGTCCTATCGAAAGGCCGAACTGGTTGACGACGGAGAGGGCCTCCCGTTCCTGGATCTCAAGTGCATGCAACGGGCGGCGGGTTCCGGCGTGACGGACCGAGTGGTACGCCGGCAGTTCAAGGACGCTCAGCTCACTGGTCACGGCGACATCGTGCTGGCCGTCACCGACCTCACAGGGCCGAGAGATACTCGCCCGAGCGACTGCGTGCCCGCGCTTCGATGGAGAGCAGCGTGATCGTCGCTCGATGTAGCGAAGATCGTTCCTGATGACTCTGCGGATCGCCTGTGGGTCTGTGGAGCGCTTCGGTGGTCGGATTTCGCCGACAGAGACAGGGAATTTGCCACGGATCGACTGGGCTGATCTGCCGACGCATGTTGCGGAGGCGATGGTCCTCCGCCAGAGATCTGCTGCACCGGTTCGCAGAAGCAATCGGACCGATGCTCGGGCTCGCCGACGAACTGCCGATCGAGCCGACCTGGCAGCCGATGCGCGACATGCTGCTACCGAAGCTCGTGACCGGGCAGATCGACGTCTCCGATCTCGACTTCGACGCGCGTCGTCGAGAAGGCGGGCGTCTGATGCCGAACCCGTTCAACGAGTCGGCAGTGGTCGAGCAGCCAGCGCTCGAGCTGCTGGCTGAGCTCGGGTGGACGGTCGTCAACGCGTCGGAGGAGACGTTCGGGTCGGCGGGGACGTTGGGCCGGGACTCGACCGCCGATGTCGTGCTCGTTCACCGGCTCCGCGATGCCATCCGGAACCTCAACCCGGCGGTGCCGGACTTGATTCGCGAGGAGGCGCTGGCCGAGTTCGTCGAAGGATCGGTCGATGATGGATCGGGTGCGGGCCAACCAGGAGGTTCACGACCTGCTTCGTGATGGCTACCGGGCGACGTGGCGAGATGAGGACGGTGACGACGAGCACGACGCCGTTCGGTTCATCGACTTCCGCCATGCGGATGAGAACGAGTGGCTGGCGGCGTCGCAGGTCCGCATCGCCGGCGAGCTGCACAACCGTCGGCCCGACACGATCCTCTTCGTCAATGGCATTCCGCTGGTGCTGTTCGAGTTCAAGGCGCCGCACGTCCGGTCAAGCACGCCTACGACGACAACCTCTGCGACTACCGCGACACCATCCCGCAGCTGTTCGTGCCCGAACGGGTTCGTGCTGCTGTCGAACGGCTCCGAGGCCAAGGTCGGCTCGACGTACGCGCCATGGGAGTTCTTCGGCGACTGGAAGGTCATCGACGCCGACGGCAACCGGGGCGTCGTCGCCCTCGAGACCGCCATCCGGGGGACGTGCGCGAGGTACGAGCTGCTCGACCTGATCGAGAACTTCGTCGCCTACATGGAGCGGCCGGGCGGGCCGATCAAGGTCGTTGCCCGCAACCACCAGTACCTCGGCGTCAACGCCGCCATCGAGAACCTCCACCGGGTCCGGGCCGCCGGCGAGAAGCGCCTCGGCGTGTTCTGGCACACGCAGGGCTCCGGCAAGAGCCTGTCGATGCTGTGGTTCACCCAGAAGGTGCTCCGCCGCATCCCCGGGGCGTGGACGTTCGTGATGGTCACCGACCGCACGGAGCTCGACCTCCAGCTCCACGGCGAGTTCGCCGACGCCGGCGCCATCTCCGACGCCGCCCAGGTCCACGCCGAGGA
The DNA here is from genome assembly GCA_963747745.1 of uncultured Acidimicrobiaceae bacterium. Classification (GTDB taxonomy): domain Bacteria; phylum Actinomycetota; class Acidimicrobiia; order Acidimicrobiales; family Salinilacustritrichaceae; genus Salinilacustrithrix. Next base: position 153,934 of record CAVVGJ010000012.1, on the reverse strand, counting down.
CTCCCAGCACCTCCGTGACCTGCTCGCCGCCGACCACCGGTACGTGTTCACGCTGATCCACAAGTTCCGGCTCGACCGCAACGCCGGCGAGACGACCATGCCGGTCCTGTCCGACCGGTCCGACGTCATCGTCATCACCGACGAGGCCCACCGCAGCCAGTACGACACGCTCGCCCTCAACATGCGCCAGGCGCTGCCCAACGCCGCGTTCATGGGCTTCACCGGCACGCCGCTCATCGACGGTGAGGAGCTGACCCGCGAGCAGTTCGGCGACTACGTCTCGATCTACAACTTCCGGGACGCCATCGAGGACGGCGCCACCGTCCCCCTCTACTACGAGAACCGGATCCCCGAGCTCCAGATCGTCAACGAGGACTTCGCCGAGGAGCTCGGCGAGATCCTCGAGGAGGCCGAGCTCGACGAGGACGCCGAAGGCCAGCTCGCCCGACGTTTCGGCAAGGAGTACACGCTCCTCACCCGCCCCGAGCGGCTCCGCACCATCGCCCGTGATCTCGTGCGCCACTTCGTCGGCCGGGGCTTCACCGGCAAGGCGATGTACGTCGGGCTGGACAAGGCCGCCGCGGTCCGGATGTACGACTACGTGTCCGAGGCGTGGGCCGAGCACCTCGCCGAGCTCCGCGCCCAGCACGACGCGCTGCCGGTGTTGGAGCGGCCGTGGCTGGCCAGCCGTATCGAGCTGATGGAGACCACCGACATTGCGGTGGTGGTCAGCCAGGCCCAGAACGAGATCGCCCAGATGGAGGCGATCGGTCTCGACATCAAACCGCACCGCAAGCGGATGCTCGAGGAGGACCTGGCCGAGAAGTTCAAGGACGCCAAGGACCCGCTGCGGATCGTGTTCGTGTGCGCCATGTGGATGACCGGTTTCGACGCCCCGAGCGTGTCGACCATCTACCTCGACCGTCCCATGCGCAACCACACGCTCATGCAGACGATCGCCCGCGCCAACCGGGTCTTCCCCGACAAGGACAACGGGATGATCGTCGACTACATCGGCGTGTTCCGGAACCTCGAGAAGGCGCTCGCCATCTACGGCGCCGCCAACGCGTCGGTCGACTCGCCGATCCAGGACGTCGATGCGCTCGTCGCTGAGCTCGGTCTCGCCGTCGACTCGGTCATCGCGCTCTGCGCAGCCCACAGCGTGGACGTGATCGCGCTGCGTGAAGCCTCGGGTTTCGAGCACATCGCCCTGCGGGACAAGGCGGTCGAGGCGCTCCTGGCCGACGAGACGGTACGGACCTCGTTCCAGGCCTCGGCTCGGAAGGCCCGCAAACTGTTTAAGGCGCTGCTGCCCGATCCCGCTGCCGCGGCGCACCAGGCGACGATCGCCGCCATCCGGTCGGTCGCCGAACGCATCGCCGAGCTGTCCCGACCGCCGGGGGCCGACCTCACCGAGATCAGCGACGCGGTCGAGGAGCTGCTCGATCGTTCCGTCGGTGCCGAGGAGTACGTCATCCGGGCCGCCGCCGAAGGCAGCGAACCCGACCCGCTCATCGACCTGTCGAAGATCGACTTCGAGTCGCTCGCCGCCGCCTTCGCCGGCCGCAAGCGCGCCGAGACCGACCGCCTGGCCTCGCTGCTCAAGCAACGGGCGATCGGGGCCGCGGCCCGGAACCCGACTCGGCACGACCTCGTCGAACGGATCGAGGAGCTGATCGCCCAGTACAACGCCGGCAGCTTCAACATCGACGAGTACCTCCGCCGTCTCGTCGAACTGTCGAAGACGCTGTCCGAGGAGGAGCAGCGCGCCGTCGTCGAGGGCATGGACGAGGAGTCGCTGGCCATCTTCGATCTGCTCACCCAACCCGACCCCGAGCTGACCGATGAGCAGCGGGCCGTCGTCAAGGAGAGCGCCAAAGCCCTCCTCGAACACCTACACGAACGGCTCGTCATCGACTGGCGCCGAAAGGCCGAGACGATGGCCGGCGTCCGGGTGACCATCAAGGGCGTACTCGCCGACAGCCTCCCGCTCGACGCCTACTCCGTCGAACTGTTCAACGAGAAGGTCGACGCCATCTTCAACCACATCGTCTCCTCGTACGGCGACGAAGGCACCAGCATCTACACCGGTGAGGCGGTCGAGCCGGTGGTACCCACTGGCGGTGGGGTGGCGACACTCGAGAAGGCCGACCTCCAAACGATCACCGACGCTGTTGTCGAGCAGCTGAAGAACGACGCCGACCTCGCGTCTGCCGTCGCAGCCAAGCTCGGCGTGCCGACGGTCGCCGCGCTGCGCACCGTCGAGGAGCTCATCGAGAACGACGAGGACTTCGCCGTCGAGTTCAAGTCGACCGCCCGCTGGGACCTCAGGGAGTCGAAGCCCAACAAGGCGATGGAGGACGCTGTCGTGAAGACCATCGCCGGCTTCCTGAACGCCGACGGCGGCACCCTCCTGATCGGCGTCACCGACAAAGGTCAGACCCTTGGCCTCGACCACGACTACGAGCGGGTCAAGGGGAAGAACGGCGACGGCTTCGTCAAGTGGCTCACGACACACTTGATTAACGCGCTCGGGCCGGTGCCGGTCACGAGGACACGGGCCCGGATCCTTGTCCGGGACGGCAAGGAGATCTGTCGGGTGGACGCCGCTCCGAGCCCAGATGCGGTGTGGGCGAAGACGAGCAAAGAAGATCGGGTCTTCTTCATACGGATGAACAACTCGACCCGCCAGATTCTGGAGGATCAGGTCTCGTCCTACCTCGCTTTGAGAGCTTCGACATGAACACGGATCCCTCGCGAGCGGGGGCGGGTCGCCTGCCGACATGCTCCTGTGGTCTGTATGCGATCGGCGAGTGCGTCGAGTGCGATGAGCCGGTGTGTGGTGACCACGGTGTTCTCGATGACCGTTTGCGTTGCTTGCAACATGATCGGGCGAATCGGGAGCAACGCCATGCTCGTCAACGGCAAGCAGTCGCGAAGGAACAGGCACGGGAGCAGGCGCGCCGACAGGACGACGAGCGACTCGCATGCGAGCGAGAGGCGGCGAAGCGAAACGAGGAAAAGCAGAAGAATGTTCTCCGGCGGCTCTCGCGAAAATGGCATTGCGCGCCCGCTGAAGCAGCGGAGATCCTGGATTCAGGTGTGCCGATCCGTGAATGGTTGAAGGAGGGCGTCGCTCCGGAGGATGTCGTCGTGCTGTTCAGAAAGGGCATCCGCCGAACTGACACGGCCGTCCGACGGTCAAACGAGCTTCGAAAGCTCGCAGAACCCAAGGCCAAGGACGCGGCTCGGCGGGCCCAACGCGCTGCGGTCCGCGAGGCTCACGTCCAGTTCGAGTCCTGGATCGCCCGAACGTGCGGTGTCACCAAGTCGAAGGCCAAGCGCATCGCTCGGTCCGAAGTGCCAATTAACGAGTGGCTCGACTCGGGCGTCAAGCCGAACCACGTCGGGTCTCTCTTCGACCAGGGGGTGGTGGCGACGACTGAGGCAAAGCGACGGTCAACCGAGATGGCGCGCCAAGAGGAGAAGCTCGCAGCTGCTCAACGAGCAGAGGCTGAACGGCGCCGCAAGGAAGCCCGTCGTGCTGAAGAGTTCGAGTATGAACTCCAACGAAGGAATCGAGCCGAGTATGAGCGCACCCTGCGGCAGATATGTCCGTCGTGTGGATTTGCCGTGACCTCGTGTCGTTGCTGACCCGCTGACCGAGGACGCGCTGCGTGATCGAACTCGAGCCTCGCCCCATGCGTCGATTCGTGCCCAATCCGTGCCCAAAGCAGTGGGCACGAGGGGTCAACTGGCGGTCAGTGACGGTTGACGCTCACCCCCTCTGACCAGCACTTTCGCGAATCAGCCCAGGTCAGCGAACTGCCCCGGCCGTCTTTGCAAGCAGGGGGTCGTGGGTTCGATTCCCATCGTCTCCACTCACTCACGTGGATCGAGATCCTGTCACCGGCACAAACGATGATGGCGATGTGGCCCGCGAAGGACTTCACCACAGCGCTCCAGGCGAAGTCTCACCCAATGGCTGAGTTGTTCGAGTGGTCAGTGGTCGTCGACGGCCAGGAGATCGAGGTTCTCGCCGAGCGAAGGCAGGTCGGCGATGTCATCTGCCTCGAGGACATCGCCGTGTACCCGGCCTCGGGCGCGTCGGTGACCGTCGGGGCAGCGGCCGTCCTCCGGGCCGCACGTCGAGAACTCTCCAGGCAGTTCGAGGGCAGCGGAGCGTCTTCGCTCGTCATCCGGGGAACGCGGGTCACCGGAGCCAATCCCGGCCGTACAGTGGAGATCACGATCGCTCTCGACCGAGGAGGAGACGAATGAGCACGACAGCTGATGCGAGTCGCCGCGCCGGCGATCTTCTCACCGACCTCCACCTGTGGGACACCGTGCTCGAGCAGCTCCGTGAGGAGGGGTTCTCGCAGGCGCAGTCAATCAAGGCCACGGTCGAGCGGCTCGGCGTGTCGTTGGCCGAAGCGAAGAGGATCGTGCACGGCAGCGCCGCCTGGGCGGACGTGCGGTCCGAGAACGACAGCTTTCACCAGGCACTCGACGAGGCGGCGACTGCCAGCGGTTGAGCAGTTTCACGTCGTGACGACGGGAGGGCCCTCGGGGGCCCACTTCCCTTGCGTCAGACGATGCGAACCCGAGCCATCCGCGAGGTTCTGACCCGCCTCGGCGAATCCATCGATACCTCCCCCACTGGCGGCGAGTGTGCTGATCATGCATGCAGGCTGTCCGAGGTGCCGTGCATCGATGGCCTGTCACACTTGCGTAGTAGATATCAACGGTCAATGGGTGGCACTGATCGGGGTTGATCGATGGACTACAGCGCAATCGAGACGCTGAGGGAGCGGCATCCGGCGTGGCGGCTGCTTCGGGCCGACAATGCCTCGCTCGTCCTCGCGTTCCTCGGCCGATGGTTCGTCGAAGACAACCGTGGCGCGACTTCTGCCGCCGAACTGATCGCCGCCCTCGACGATGAGCTCCATGCCCGGAATGCGGACCGCGCGGACGACCCGCCGTTTCCGAAGCGACCGCGCGCCTACCTCGAGGACTGGGCTGCACCGGAGCGAGGGTGGCTCCGGAGCTACTACCCGGCGAGCTCCGACGAGGTCCACTACGAGGTGACCTCCGCGTTCGAGAAGGCCTACGCGTGGGTTGAAGGGCTTCGCACCCGCGATTTCGTCGGTACCGAGTCACGTCTGCACACGATCGTCGAGCTCCTCCGTCAGATCGTTCATGGCACCGACGTCGATCCACAGTCACGGCTGGCCATCCTGCGAGCGCGTCGCATCGAGCTCGATCGCCAGATCGAGCAGGCCGAGGCCGGCAACATCGACGTCCTCGGCGAGACGGCGGTTCGCGACCGCTACCAGCAGTTCGCGGCGACTGCGCGGGAGCTGCTGAGTGACTTCCGTGAGGTGGGGGAGAAGTTCCGCGAGCTGGACCGGCAGGCGCGGGAGAAGATCGCGTCGTGGGATGGAGCCAAGGGGGACCTGCTTGCAGACCTCGTGGAGAGCCGTGCCGACATCGGGAGCTCAGACCAGGGAGCCAGCTTCCAGGCCTTCTACGACTTCCTACTGTCGCAAGATCGCCAGGAGGAGCTCAGTGACCTGCTTCGACGGACCCAGGAGCTCGACGCCGTCTCGGCCGACGGTCGTCTCACCACCGTTCATCACGACTGGGCGGAGGCAGCCGAGCGCACGCAGCGGACCGTTCGGCAGATCTCGGAACAGCTCCGGCGCTTCCTCGATGATCAGGTCTGGATCGAGAACCGGCGGGTCGTCGATCTGGTTCGAGCCATCGAGGGCCTTGCACTCGAGGCGAAGGACCAAGCACCGAACTTCGGTCTCGAGCTCGACATTCCCGGTCTCCCTATCGCCCTGCCCATGGAGCGCCCGCTCTACGTCGTGCGCGAGTCAGTCGACGTGGACAGCATGCTCGCCCCGGCCGACGCCGAGGAGCTCGATCTGTCGGCGCTTCTGGCCCAGAGCTTCGTCGACCGAGCCCGACTGGCCGACAACCTTCGAGCCCTCGTCCCAGAAGGCAGTGCCGCAACGCTCTCGGACATCGTGGCCGTTCACCCGATCGAACAGGGTGCAGCAGAGATCGTCGGCTATCTGTCGATCGACGAGGACGATCTTCACCTCGACATGGACGAAACAATCGAGACCGTCATCGACTACGTCGAAGCAGACGGCTCACCTCGACGGGTCCGTATGCCCAAGGTCACGGTCAGCCGGTCATGAGTGGGCAGGGATGAGAACGCCGGACGAGCACTCGGTCGCCTCAACGGTCATCGAGCTGATGCGCGGCGTCGTGTACCAGGAGAGCCACGAGACGGCCTGGCAGACACTCGGCCGCCACAGCGGACAGATCCGAGACCACTTCGCCACGCTCGGGGTCGACGTGATCGTCGACGACACCGAGGGCTACGCCTACCTCAAGACGCGGCCCGAGACCGAGGGCGAGGAACCGCTGCCCCGTCTGGTTCGCCGCCGCACGCTCACCCACTCGCAAAGCATCCTGCTCGTCCTCCTCCGAAAGCGGCTGGTGGAGTTCGAGACGGCGGGCACGGGCGACAAGCTCGTCCTCACCCGCGATCAACTCGTCGATGACTTGCGGACCTTCCTGCCCGAGACGGCGAAGGAGTCCCGCATCGTCGACAACGTCGATGCCACGATCCGGCAGATCACAGACATGGGGTTCCTGCGCACGTTGCGCGACAGCAGCGATCGATGGGAAGTGCGGCGGATCCTCAAGGCGTACGTGGACGCCGAGACGCTCGGCGATTATGCGGCGCGGCTCGAGCAATACGCCGGTGATCTCCGGGGGAACGCGGAGTGAGTGCGACGCTGTTTCCGACGGTGCACCTGGGCGGTGGGAGTCGCGCCGGGTATCGACTTCGCAACCTCGAGGTCTACAACTGGGGCACCTTCGACCAACGGGTCTGGCAGATCGTTCCGAACGGCGACACCGCCCTTCTCACCGGTGACATCGGCAGCGGCAAGTCCACGCTGGTCGATGCCGTCACCACTCTTCTCCTGCCGGCCAATCGGATCTCCTACAACAAGGCGGCCGGCGCCGAGGCGAAGGAGCGCACACTGCGCTCCTACGTGGAAGGGCACTTCAAGTCGGAACGGAACGAGGTCACGGGCACGTCGAAGCCGATCGGGCTGCGCGATCAACGCACCTACTCCGTGATTCTCGGCGTGTTCGTGAACGAAGGCTTCAATGAGGAGGTCACCCTCGCCCAGGTCTTCCACCAGAAGGACCCGACTGGCCAGCCCGACCGCTTCTACGTCACCGCCGCGAAGCCGCTTTCGATCGACCCCGACTTCGCCGACTTCGGATCTGACCTCTCGCAGCTGCGCAAGCGTCTCCGCGCTTCGGGCGCCGAAGTCAGCAACGTGTACCCCGAGTACTCACGCCAGTTCCGGCGTCTGCTCGGCATCCGGTCGGAACAGGCCCTCAAGCTGTTCCTGCAGACGGTGTCGATGAAGTCGGTCGGCAACCTCAACGAGTTCGTCCGCAGTCACATGCTCGAACCGGTCGATGCGGGTGATCGGGTCTCCGACATCGTCGCCCACTTCGAGGACCTGACCAAGGCGCACGAGGCGGTCACCCGGGCGCGAGAGCAGCTCGCCGCCCTCCACCCGTTGGTCGAGGCAGCCGTCGCGTACGACGATGCGACTGAGCGACGGACGCGATTCGAGCACCAGCGCGACGCCGTGCGCTTCTACATCGCCGAGCTCAGATCGCAGCTCCTGGCTGCGGAGATCGCCGACCACGAAGGCGAACGGAGCCGGGCCGCAGGAGAACTCGTCTTGCTCGACGAGCGAGAGACCCGCCTCGGCGGCGAACGAGACGCACTCATCACCGAACGGGCCGGTGCCGGCGGCGACCGCATCGGCGAATTGGAGCGCGTGGAACAGGATGCCCGCGCCGACATCGAGGCGCGCCGACTGAAGCATGGTCGGTACACCGAACGGCTGGCCGCCGCCGGTCTCGACCTGGTCAACGACGCACACGGGTTCGCTCGTGCCGCCGAAGCTGCCGAGACACTTAGCTCGTCGCTGGCTGATCAGCAGCAAGCCCTGGACGAGCAACACGCCGACCACCTGGTCGAACGCAACCAGCTGCGCCAGGAGGTCGCGGAAACGACCAAGGATCTCGACAGTCTTCGTGGCCGCGGGAGCAACCTGCCCCGCAACCTTCTGGACGCCCGAGCCACCATGTGCCGCGACCTTCGTCTCGACACCGACGACGTCCCGTTTGCCGGCGAGCTGATCGACGTCTCCGATGCCCACGCCGAGTGGCGTCCAGCGGCCGAGCGGGTGCTCCGCGGCTTCGCCCAGTCGTTGCTGGTCGATCAGGACCTGTATCCGGCAGTGTCGGAGTGGGTGAACGGCCGGCACCTCGGGCTGCGGCTGGTTTACGAGCGCGTTCCGCACCATCGGGTGACGTTGAGGGCCGCGCAGAACTCCGGCGGGATGGTGCTGGCAGACACGCTGGAAATCGCGGCGGGTCCGTTCGAGGAGTACCTGCGATCGCAGGTCGGCCGCCGGGCCGGTCATCTGTGCACCCGCAACATGCAGGAGTTCCGCGAGGCCGAACGTGCGGTGACCATCGAAGGTCAGGTGCGGTCCGGCGACCGCCACGAGAAAGACGACCGCCACCGAGCCGATGACCCGCGCTATTGGCTGCTCGGGTGGAGCAACCAGTCCAAGATCGATGCCCTCGAAGCCCACCTCGCCGCGCTCGAGGCCGACCTGACGACGGTGACGACCGCGCTCGGCCGCGTCGACGCCGAGCGGAAGCGCGTGTGGGGACGCCAGCAAGCTCTCAGCGGGTTGGCCGAATACTCGGATTGGCGCGAGCTCGACGTCCCTGAGGCCGAGCATCGTGCGACCGAGGCGAAGGCCGAACGCCAGCGTCTCCTGCGTGGATCGTCGAAGCTGGCAGAGATCGAACGCCGGCTCTCCGAGGTCGACACGGCGCTGGAGGAACTCGACAGGGACCAGCGCCAGGTCCAGGATCGGGTGGCGAAGCTCGAGGAACGCATCGACCAGGCAGCCAAGGCCCAGCGCAAGGACGCCGAGTTCATCGGGTCGTTCCCGGCCGACATCCTGGAGATCGCCCGAGCCAACTACGACGCGTTGAAGGACACGCTCGCGGACGATCTGCCAGCCTCCAGCGACGACTGTCCCGCAGCGTCCGACCGCCTGACCGCAGGTCTCCAGACGAGTGTCGACCGCGCCGTGGTGGCCCAGGACAAGCACCGCTCGGAGACACTGCGCCACATGAGCAACGTGCGGAATCGGTGGCCCGAAGCGACGACTGAGATGGACGTCAACATCGACGCTCGCGGCGAGTTCCGGGCATTCCACGATCGAGTGGCGACCGACGACCTTCCGACCTTCGAGGAGGAGTTCAAGCGCCAGCTCAACACGGAGACGATCCGAGAGCTGGCGGGGTTCAACAACTGGCTGCGTCGCCAGCGAGAGGGAATCCAGGAGCGGGTCGATCGGATCAACGGGGCACTGAGCGCCATCGACTACAGCCCGGGCAGGATCATCAAGCTCGTCGCCGAGCCGACGCCGAACCAGGAGATCAAGCAGTTCCAGACGGATCTTCGGGCTGCGACCGACGACACGCTGGCGCCGGATGGCGACCGCTACTCCGAGCAGCGCTTCGAGGACGTGAAGCGGATCATCGAACGGTTTCGAGGCCGCACCGACCACGCCGACGCCGACAAAGCGTGGACCACCAAGGTCACCGACATCCGCAACTGGTTCACCTTCGCAGCCTCTGAACAGGACAAGGTCAGCGGCGAAGAGTACGAGCACTACCGAGACTCCGACGGGAAGTCCGGCGGCCAGAAGGAGAAGCTCGCCTACACGATTCTTGCGGCATCCCTCGCCTACCAGTTCGGCCTGCAGTGGGGTGTCGAGAAGTCGCGTGACTTCCGCTTCGTCGTGATCGACGAAGCCTTCGGTCGTGGCTCGGATGACTCCACCCGGTATGCCCTGGAGCTGTTCGCCAAGCTCGGACTCCAGCTCCTCGTCGTGACGCCGCTGCAGAAGGTGCACGTCATCGAGCCGTATGTGAAGGCCATCGGCTTCGTCGACAACCCCCAGGGCAACTACTCGCGGGTCCAGACACTCACCCTGGAGGAGTTCCGTGAGCGCCGTGCCCAGGAAACCGGATGACGACTCGGTCCTCGAAAGCCGAGCGGTGGACGACCTCCGACGACATCGCCACCAAGCTGAGGCGCCGCTGGACTGACGGGACTCTGTTGTCCGTGCTGGCGAAGGGGGAGCCGTTCCCGGTACAAGACCTTGCCGTTCGGGGCCCGAAGGCGTCCGAGATCGGCGCCGACCTGGGCGCGGTGCAGCAGTGGGTCGACGACCTCGAACGGGGCTCGCGCGGCGGTGCCCGATTCGAGATTGTTTACGGGGAGATCGGAGGTCGTGAGTTCGGGCGCAACCGAATCCCGTCACGTGTGCGGGTCGAGAGGTACGACCAAGCGTGGGCTCTGCTCGGCGTCGGACCGTCGGTGGCGGACTATCGGAGAATCCTCGAGCTCGTGTCGCAGGTCGAGTCGGTCCGTGCGTGGGTGATCGACAAGCCGCTGAAGGCGATCGACGCCACTGACGACTGGCCTGCATTGGTGGCCGCTTACCGGTGGCTGGCCGCGGCGCGGGGATCGGGCCGATACCTCCGCACCATCGACGTTCCCGGCGTCGACACCAAGTTCATCGAGCTCCATCGTTCCGTGCTCGGCACCCTGCTCGGCGTCTCCGGCACCGCCTCGGGCTTCGTGCGCGACCTGGGCCTGGCGTCCAAGCCCGAGCAGCTTCGGATGCGATTCGAATCGGGGTTCGCAGGTCTCCCATCCAGTGTCACCGAGGCGACGTTCCGCGTCGATGAGGTCGCCGACCTGCGAGTCGGTGTGCAGGCGGCCGTCGTGGTCGAGAACGAGACGACCTTCCTCAGCCTCGACCCACCGGCCGAGGGCGTGCTGTTGTGGGGCAAGGGGTTCGACACCGACCGGGTCGGCAGGATGCGATGGTTGTCTGATGTCCCCGTCTGGTACTGGGGCGACCTCGACACGCATGGATTCGCGATCCTCGACCGACTTCGAGCGTGGCTGCCACAAACGGCGTCATTTCTCATGGACCGGGAGACCCTGCACCAACACCGCGAGCGTTGGACTACTGAACCTTCGCCGACATCGGCCCGTCTCGATCGGCTGGCCGCCGACGAGTCAGCCCTCTACACCGATCTCGTCGGCGATCGGTACGGGTCAGCGGTTCGTCTCGAACAGGAGCGACTCGACTGGGGCTGGGTCGTCGACCACCTCCCCTACGACTGAGGTGGGTCTCTGCGTCGCCAGCAGGGGATGGTGGCGTAGCCACGAACGTACGTGGGTCAGCGCCGGTACCTGCGGCAGCAACAGTTGTGATCGCAGCGGTCGTGCCCACTACGTGCCCAAAGATCGAGCCTCCTAGGGATCGCAGGATTCGAAACGTCGCGAGAAACCTCTGTGACTTCGGTCACAGAGATCTGGTCTTGTAGGTACATCGTACATACACTCCAGTTCGATAACCGCCACCCACTCCCGGCGCACACGGCCGGGAACCCCGAGGAGCACCCGCAGATGCCTGCGACCAAGGACGCCCGCGTCAACCTTCGCCTCCGCGCCGACGACGACGAGCTGATCCGCCGCGCGGCGCAGACCACTGGCCAGACCGTCACCGAGTTCCTCACATCCTCTGCGGTCGAACGCGCCCACGACGTACTCGCCGACCAGCGCACCTTCGTGCTCGACGATCCCACCTGGGACGAGTTCGTCGCGCTGCTCGACGAGCCCGTGCGCCCCGACCCGCGTCTGGCTGCATTGTTCGCCCGCCCCCAGCGCATCGAGCACTGAACGGGTGCGACTCGTCCGCTACGACGAGGCCAGCCCGACCAAGGCGCAACGTCGCCGATTCGACTGCGGCGAACCGTCGCTGGACCGCTGGCTCGCCACCCAAGCCCGCCAGTCGATGGAATCCCACGACGCCGTCACCTACCTCCTCCTCGACGAGCAGGCGGATGAGGACGTCCCCACTCCGATCGCCGGTTACTACGCCCTGTCAGCCGGGCAGGTCGTTCGAGACTCGGTTCCCCTCGACATGGCCCGCAACGCGCCCGACCCCATCCCGGCTGTTCGGATGGGCCGCTTCGCGATCGATCGCGCCTACCAAGGTCAGGGGTGGGGCGCCGACCTGCTCCGCGAAGCTCTCCTCGGAGCGGTGACCGCCGGCAAGCTCATCGGCGCCAGGGTGATGCTCGTCGACGCCATCAGCGACACCGCCGTCGACTTCTACGTCCACTATGGGTTCAAGCGATCACCGATCCACCCGATGCAACTCCTGCACGACCTCCGCGTCGTCGCATCCTCCGCTGGCATCGACAGCTGAGCGAGACCCGAACCCGGAGCTCCGGCCGTCTTTGCAAGAGGGGGTCGTGGGTTCGAGCCCCATCGTCTCCACTCGTACACGACTCGGGAACCGCAGGTCGGTGAGCCCGGTGCCGTGGTCAGCCGGCGTAGAGCTCGAGTTGGATGTTGTCGGGGTCGCGGAAGACGAGGGTCGCGAACGGGAGCGGTTCGGTGATGTCCCGGATCCCCGAGTGCTCGATGCCGAGACCGTCCAGCTTCTCGACCCAGGCGTCGAGCGCAGCGCGATCGGCGACGGCGAAGCCGAAGTGGTCGAGACCCGTCCGGCTCTCGTCGAACGTGGCCCCGTCGTTCCCTGTGTTGTGATGGATCCCCAGTACGACACCGGACTCGTGCAGCATGAGCACGGCGTAACCGGTGTCCTCGCGGTCGTGGTGCGGGAACGTGATCGGCAGCCGGCTCATACCGAATGTCTGCTCGTACCACGCCGCCGAGGCTTCGACGTCACGTGCCGTGATCGAGATGTGGTGGATGCCGGTGATCGTCGCGTCGCTCATGGCGCGCACCGTATCCCCACGCCGTCTCCGCCAATCGTTTGAGTAAAGAGTCGGCCGTCCTCGGGAATGGCGGGCTGTGGCGTCGCACTGGCGCGCACTGCTCGTCAGATGCGGGCCATCGCACCCAGTACGTCGTCGATGTTCGCGGTGGCGAACCCGATGGAGGCGTCGCCGATCCCGTAGGGGATGACCAGGTTCGGTCCGTGACGAACCGCACCGCAGGAGTAGACGACGTTGGGCACGTAGCCGTCCTGCTCGTCCGGGCCGGGGCTCAGCAGCGGTTGGGCGAGCTCGCCGATCATGCGGGTCGGATCGTCGAGGTCCAGCAGGCAGGCGCCGATCGAGTAGGTGCGCATGGGCCCGACTCCGTGGGTGAGCACCAGCCAGCCGGCGTCGGTCTCGATCGGCGGGCCGCAGTTGCCGACCTGGATGGAGCTCCAGAGTCGGGTCTGACCGACCAGGGGCGACGCGGTCGGCCAGTACCGGACGTCGTCGGTCAACGCGACCGCGTTGGTGCTGCCGTCGTGGCGGGAGAGGGCGGCGAAGCGACCGTGGATCCGGCGGGGGAACAGCGCCAGTCCCTTGTTGTGGGCGGCCGGACCCTGGAGCGGCGATGCGTCGAAGGTGCAGAAGTCGGTGGTCTCGAGGAGCTGCTGGAGGATGTCATGGCCGTCGTAGGCGGTGTAGGTCGCGTAGTAGATGGTTCGGTCCCCGTCCTGGAAGCGGACGAAGCGAGCATCTTCGACGCCGTTGACCTCGACCTTGGCCACGGGGTAGAGGACCCGTTCGTCGAGCCGGGACGATGGATCGAAGTCGACGCAGTAGGCCCGCGCGGCCAGGGCGCGGAGGCGCCGGACGGTCCGGCCCACACCGGGGCGAGTGTCGTCCTGGTCCTCGAGCTGGCCGAGGCGGCCATCGAGCTCGACCGGCGTGAACTCCTCGCCCAGGGCGTCGAGCACCCAGCTGGTGGCCTCGACGTCGTCACGGACGCGTCGCGCCATGCCGCGGAACGCGTCGGCGTGGAGCATGGCGGCCGAGACCGTGCCCGCGCTGGTCTGGGAGCCGGCGGGCTCCACGGTGACGTGGCCGTGCTCGTCGACCGACGCGGCCCGGAAGCCGATGGAGGAGCGGTGGCCCTCGCCGATTCCGCGGGTGCTCATGACGAGGCCGAGACTGCCGGGCTCGACGCCGGCCTGGGAGGGAGCCGGGACGAACGACGGGTTGCAGAGCGCGGCGGCTTCGACGCTGTACTCGTGGGTGAACGCGGCGCCGAGGAGCATCCGACGCTCGTCGGTCAGGACGCTGCCGTCGGGGATTCGGTTGGCGATCCTGTCCGCGTGGTGTTGGAAGGTGCTGGTGAGATCGCGGTGGCGGTGTCCGAATCGTTCGAGGAGCTCGGCGAGACCGTCGCGGACCCCACCCTCGTCGAGGGCGAGCACGTGGCGCACCGCGTCGGACACCTGCCGCCCGCTGAGCGGCTCGGGGTGCCCGGGCACGAACAGCTTGGCGATCACGCGGGTCGGGTCCGCACGCAGGCGCAGCGGTTGGCGCACGGCCAGGTCCGCGGTCATGCCGGTAGCAGAGCCCGGCTGCGGGCGTGCTGCAACGTGGAGATCAGCGCGATGGTGGACTCCGCACCCTGGTTCAGGTTGGGTCCGGTGGCGTGGAGGCCGTCGTAACCGCCGCCGGTCTCGATGTCCCCCATCACGGCGTCGACGTCGTTGTCGCCGAGGAACCAGCCGACGGCGAGATCGACGCCCCGGCCCCATCCCGGATCGCCGGTCACCGCCTCGGCCCGCGCGCAGGCATCGGCCATGGCGGCGGCCTCGATCGGCTGCTGGTCGAAGCGCGGCCCGGTGTCTCCGGGCCCGGATCCGTCGACCGGTGTGGGGGACAGGTGTCCGTCGACGGTCTCGCGCTCGAGCAGCCAGCCGAGCAGGGCGCAGCCGTGTTCGACCACGTCCGGGCGGTGGAGGGCGTGGCCGGCGGCCAACAGGGACTCGGCCACCGTGGCGTTCGCGTACGACAGCCGGGCCTCGGGCCATGGCCACGCCGGGTCATCCGTCGGGGGGCCGATGCTGTCGACCGCGTCGTTGAGCAGCGCTCGGGCCCCGTAGTGCCTGGGGTTGGCGAGCAGGACCTCGGCCGCCCCGATCCCGGCGAAGGCCATGGCGTGGAGCCACGGCGAGCGCTGCTGGACGGCATGGCCGAACGACGCCGTGCCCATCTGACGCATCCAGTCGTCGTGACCCCGGTTCGCCGCCGTCCCGAAGGCGGCGATGCTGCGGCCCCAGCAGTCGTCCACGCCGGGTCGATCGTTCCAACGACCGTCGACGTCGCGGCGGTTCCGCGTCTGGCCCGACACCGATTGCGACTGCGCGAGGAAACGCATCGCGGTGCGGCCGAGGGCGCGCACCCAAGGGCCGGGGGACGGCTCCCGAGCCACGACGATGAGGACACGTGCCATGTCGTCGGTGCAGTAGCCGTGGGACCGGCGAGGCTCGGCGAACTCCGCGTGCTCGAACGTACCGATCGCATCGGTGAGGTCGAGTAGGTGGTCGAACCGTGGACCGGGCACGGCGAGCGCTGGCATCTCGACGGTCATCGGGTCACGGTCCGCAGGCCGCTGAACATCCGCTCGGCGAGGTCGGCGTACTGGGCGGCCACGGCTCCCCACGAGAGCTCGGGAGCGAGCCGGCGGGCCTCGGCGGCCATGTCGGCGGCCAGGCCGGGGTCGCAGAGCACGGACCGGACGGCAGCCGCGAGGGCGAGCGGGTCCCGCTGCGGCACCACGATTCCGGCCCCCGACGCGAGGAGCTCGGTGGCATGGGGGAACGCTGTCGACACGACCGGACGCCCTGCGGCGACGGCATCGACGAGGACGCCGGAGGTGACCTGTTCGTCGGAGTCGTACGGGAGGACCACGAGGTCGGCCGAGGTGATCAGCTCGGTCAGCGCCGGCAGGTCGCGATAGGCGTCGTCGAAGGAGACGTGCGGGGAGACCCCGGCGGCCCAGGCGCGCCGGATCAACATGTGGCGGTACTCCTCGCCGTGGTGCTCCCGCACCTTCGGGTGGGTCGCGCCGGCGATCAGGTACTCCGGGAAGGGATCCACACCACCCAGCTCGCCGAGGGCGTCGATCGCCCACTCGATGCCCTTGCCGGGCCCGAGGAGGCCCCAGGTCAGCAACCGTGGCCGGTGACGGCGGGCGCGGGGTGCGATCGCGGCACCAGGAGTGGCGGCGCCGTGCGCGATCACGTGCACCTTGGAGGGATCGACGCCGAACTCCTCGGTCAACCGCTGGTGCCCGCTGTGGGTCATGACCACGACGGCACCGGCGACGGCGCAGAGCTCGGTGAGCACCCGACGCTGGCCTGCCGTGGGCGACCGGCGCACCGTGTGCGCGACGACCACCGTGGGAACGTCCAACTGGGCGACCACGTCGAGTACGGCGTCCCCGTCCGGACCCGGGTAGATGCCGTACTCGTGCTGCACGATGACGACATCCGTGCGGTCCAGCACCTCGACACCGGTGCCCCACGAGCCGGGTGGACCGCTCAGCGAGCCGAGCACCAGCGGATCATCGAGGCGAGGGCCCGGACCGATGCGGACCACGTCGACGGAGTGACCCTCGGCGATGAGTCCGGCCGACAGGGCGGCGGAGAAGGTGGCGATCCCGCACGCGGTCGGCGGGAAGGTGCCGAGCATGCCGAACGTGAGCCCCGCGGGCGCGCCGGAGGAACGGGAAGGTTTCGAGGGGAAGGGGCCTGACACGAGCGCTCCGATGATCGGCTCAGGCGAGGCGTCGGGCCTGCGGAGGGGGACGGGACCGTTGTCGGCCGTCCGACCCAAGCTGGCGACTCCCCCAAGGAGGGAGACCTCAGCCTACGCCCGTCGGAGGCCGGTGCGTCGTGGGTACGCTCGACCATCACCTCGCCTCACGGGATCACGCCGTCACCCCTGCGGATCGCGGTCCTGGCTCCGATCGCCTGGCGCACCCCGCCGGTCCACTACGGACCATGGGAGCTGTTCGCCTCGTTGCTGACCGAGGGCCTCGTCGCCCTCGGCCACGACGTGACCCTGTTCGCCACCGCCAACTCGATCACCGACGCCAGGCTGCACGCCACCGCGCCCGCCGGGTGGTCCGAGGACGACACGATCGACCCGAAGGTCGCCGAGTGCCTGCACATCGCATCGGTGTTCGAGCGCGCCGACGACTTCGACATCATCCACAACGGCTTCGACTTCCTGCCCCTCACCTACAGCGGCCTCGTCGACACGCCCGTGGTCACGACGATCCACGGGTTCTCCTCACCGGCCATCGTCGCCGGTGTACGAGCGCTACGACGCCACCACGACCTACGTGGCCATCAGCGACGCCGACCGCCATCCGCGGCTGCACTACGCCGCCACCATCCACCACGGCATCGACGTCGACGCCTTCGCCCTCCACCCCGAGCCCGGCGAGCACCTGCTGTTCTTCGGTCGCATCCACCCCGACAAGGGCACGGCGGCGGCCATCGAAGTCGCCCACCGGACCGGCCGTCGTCTCGACATCGCCGGCATCGTCCAGGACGAGGCGTACTTCCGAGCCGAGGTGGTCCCTCACCTCGACGACGACCGGGTCCGTTACCTCGGACCCGTCGACGCTTCACGCCGATCGGAGGTCCTGGGCGGCGCGCACGCCCTGCTCCACCTCATCGGATTCGACGAGCCGTTCGGCTTCAGCGTGGCCGAGGCGCTGGCCTGCGGGACGCCCGTGATCGCCCACGACCGCGGGTCCATGGGCGAGCTCATCCATGACGGGGTCGACGGGTTCCTCACCGGTGACGTCGACGCCGCCGTCGAGGCGGTCGATCGGGTGGGGTCGCTCGACCGCGCCCGGATCAGGGCGTCCGCGCACCAGCGTTTCGATCGCTCGACGATGGTTCGGAACTACGCCGCCGTCTACGACGATCTGCTCCGACACCGGCCATAACGCCTCGCCATAGCGCCTACCGTCCATCCGCCTCCTGGGCGAGGAGGGCGATCTGGGTTCGGTTGGTCAGGTCGAGCTTGGTGAAGATGTGGCCTACGTGTGACTTCACCGTGGCCACACTCATGTGGAGGTCGGTGGCGATCTCGGCGTTGGTCGACCCGGACCCGATGGCGTCGGCCACCTCCCGCTCCCGGGCGCTCAGCTGCGCCAGCCTGGCCTCGGCCCGGCGGCGGGAGGTTGTCGTCTCCGTGGCCCGGTCGATCAGGCGCCGGGTGACCTGCGGGGAGAGCACTGCCTCGCCGGCGGCCACCCGGTGGATGGCCGCCACGATGTCGTCCGGCGGTGTGTCCTTGACGAGGAACCCGGCCGCCCCGGCTCGCAGGGCGTCGAGGATGTTGGCGTCGGTGTCGAACGTGGTGAGGACCACCACCTCGGGTCCGGTGCCGGCGCCGCCGCGTAGCCGTTCGGTGGCGGCGATCCCGTCGACGCGTGCCATGCGCAGGTCCATCAACACGACGTCGGGGCGGTGGTCGGCGACGGCCGTCGGTACCTCGTCGCCGTCGCCGGCCTCGCCGACGACCTCGATCCCCGGCGCCCCGCCGAGCAGCATGACCAGGCCCGACCGGACGAGCGGATCGTCGTCGACGAGCAGGACGCGAACCGGATCGGTCACGACGGCCAGGGTAACGACGCCTCGACCCGGTACCGGTCGGCGACCGGGCCGTGGACGAGTCGACCGCCGACCAGCTCGGTCCGCTCCCGCATGCCGACGAGTCCGACGCCCGCCCCGGGGACGGCGTGCCGATCGGGCCGTCCGGTCATCGGGTTCTCGATCGCGATCGTGAGAATGTTCCCGTCGGCCCTCACAGCCACCCGCACCGGCTGGCCGGGGGCGTGCTTGCGCGCGTTGGTGAGCGACTCCTGCACGATGCGGTAGCAGGTGCGACCGAGGCGGTCGGGAATGTCCGACACGGCATGCGTTGCGAGGTGCACGTCCAGGTCGACATCGGTTCCGGACTGACGGGCCTCGTCCACCAGGGCGGGCAGGTCGCGGAGCGTCGGTTGGGGCCGGGTCGGCTCGCCGCCCACCTCGTCGTCGCGCAGCACCCCGATCACCTCCCGGAGCTCCTCGAGGGCCTCGTGCGACGCCGATCGGATGGTGGCGGCCGCCGCGGACAGCTGCTCCGGGGGGGCCGATGGGTTGTACTCCAGCGCGCCGGCGAAGGTGGCGAGCAGCGAAAGCCGGTGGGCGAGCGTGTCGTGCATCTCGCGGGCGATGCGGGTGCGCTCCGCCCGGCGAGCGTGATCGGCGGTGGCGTCGAGGAGGTCGCGGCGGGCCTGCATCCACGCCCCCCAGCCGACGGTGGCACCGAAGCCGAGCACCACGGCGAGCAGCCACCACCCGGTGGGACCCCCGGCGGATGGCCGCCAGACGGCGAGCACGACCTGGGATCCGACTCCGAGCGCCGCCACGCCCACCGCGTCGCCGAGGCGCCGGCGCCGGGCCGTCCACAGCACGGCGGTGGCCGCTACCGGGGTCGCGGTGGGTGCCACCGCGCTCAGGACGGCGAGGACGACCGCGGCCCGCCTGGGCTCGAACAGGGCCCAGGGAGCCACGGCGCAGGCCAGGAGACCGACGACCAGGTCGGTGACGAGCAGCGCGGTCGACGGCCGGCCAGCGGGCAGAGCCTCAGCCAGCAGGATGCCGGCGACGAGGACGGACAGGGCGCCGGCGGCGGCCAGCGCATGGCGTCGGGTGAGCGGAGGGTGTTCCATGTCGGCAACGGTACGGATCGTCGGTTCGGGGCGAATCCGTCGAAGGTCGATGATCGGCGGCATCCGGTGCGACCTTCGTCGGAGGCGTGGGTAACGTCGCCCGTCATGGCGCACGAGACGGTCACCGGGTACTGCTGGCCCCAGAGCGTGGCCCCCGGGGAGGCGGTCGGGCTCCACCTGTCCTCGGCCGGCGGCCGGCCCGTCGACGTCGAGGTCGCCCGGGTCGGCGGCACGCGCGACGTGGTCTGGTCCGAGACGGTGGGTGCCGACCACCACCCCACGCCCGAGGGCGCCGACGCCAACGGCTGCGATTGGCCGGTGGCGGTGTCGGTCGACGTCGGCGAGGGCTGGCGATCGGGTTACTACGAGGTCGTCCTCACCATCGACGTCGACGGGCGGCCTCGGACCGGTCACGCCTTCTTCGTGGTGCGTCCCACCCCGGCTTCGACCAACACCGTCCTCCTGCAGCTGGCCACCAACACCCTGCACGCCTACAACGACTTCGGCGGCCGCAACCTCTACACCGGCGGCACCACGGTGTCGCTGCAACGGCCGATGTCGCCCGGCTTCCTCCACAAGCCACCCGGCCCCGGTCGCCGCGTCACCAACCTGGTGGCCGACGACCGCCAGATGACCGCGCACGTCGGCTACCTGCGGCTCAACCACCTGGCCCCGTACGCCGGTTCGGCGGGCTGGCCCGACTGGGAGCAGCCGTTCCTCGAGTGGGCCGAGCGGCGCGGCCACGGCATCGACGTGATCACCAACGCCGACCTCGAGGAGTTCCCCGAGATCGTCGAGCGCTACCGGCTGGTGCTGTCGGTGGGACACGACGAGTACTGGTCGGGCCCGATGCGCGACACCGTCGAGGCCCACATCGCCCGGGGCGGCAACGCCGCCTACTTCTCGGGCAACACGTCGTTCTGGCAGGTCCGGCTGGAGGACCCCGACGAGCACGGTCGCGCCACCCGCATGGTGGGCTACAAGGGCCACTACAAGAACGATCCGGTGTTCGACACCGACCGGCAGGCCGAGCTCACCACCATCTGGTCCGACGTGTTGGTCGACCGGCCCGAGAATCACCTCACCGGCGTCAGCTTCGCCCGTGGCGGCTACCACCGCATCGGCAAGCGGGCCACCAATGGCGCCGGCGGCTACACGATCCACCGGGCCGATCACTGGCTCTTCGACGGCACCGACATCGACTACGGCGACGTCCTCGGCGGCGACGCCCGGGTGGTGGGCTACGAGTGCGACGGTTGCGACTTCACCACGCGCGACGGTCTGCCGTACCCCACCGGCTCCGACGGCACCCCCGACAGCTTCGTGATCCTCGGTACCGCGCCGGCCGCCCACTTCACCCGCACCACCGCGGCCCGGCCGCCGGCGCCCGGCGAACCGTCCGAGCTGGAGTTCATCGCGTCACGGGTCTTCGGCGAGCGCGGCCACGAGGACCGCCTGGCCCACGGCCATGCCGTGCTCGGCACCTGGACCTCGGCCGCGGGCGGCACGGTCGTGACCTCCGGCTCCACCGACTGGGCCCACGGCCTCGCCGCCCACGACCGCGACATCGAACAGATCACCACCAACGTGCTCGACCGCCTCGGTTGAGGATCCGGCAGGGGAGACCATGACGACCACCCCGCACCGGCGACGGCTCCCTCTGGTCGGCTGCACCGCTGGTCTGGTCGTCGTCGTGGCACTGCTCGTCGCGGGGTGCGGCGATGACGACGCCGCCTCCACCGACACCACCACCTCGACGGTCGCCACCAGCGCCACGACGGGGGCGACGACCACCGCGGCACCCACCTCGGCGACGACGTCGAGCGCGGTACCCACCACCTCCGGCGGTGCGCCGGTCCCGGACGGGAGCGGGTGCACCCCCGGTCCCGCTCCCTTGCCGGATGGCCATTGGTACGGACTGGTCGTCGACGCCACCGCCGAGGTGCTGAGCTTCGACCTGGCGTGCTGGTTCACGGGCGACGAGGCCAACGCCGCCGCGGCCGAGGACGGGGAGGAGTCCCCGCCGCCGAACGACTACTACGTTCGCAACGACAACCCCGCGTCGCGAGATCTGCCCGTGGCCCGCGACACGCAGGTCACCTGGTACCCGTCCGGCGATCCCACCGACACGGCGGTCGTCGGGTACACCGACTGGCTTGATCGACGCGCGGAGCGGCCCTTCCAGCTCGCGGTGTGGATCGACGTGCGCGACGGGACGATCACGGCCATCCAGGAGAACTGGGTGCCGTGATCCGCGCTGACCGTGGTCGTCCCCGCAGATCGGCAGTCAGCGAGGTGCGAGGAGCGACCGGCCGGTGCGGCCGTCGGCGTGGGCCAGCCCCATCGCCACCAGATCCCGGGCGATCTCCTGGCCCACGGCCGGCGCCGGCTGCCGGTTGCCGGGCGCCTCGATCTGGCGGATGGTGCCCCCGGGCGTGACCTCCACCGCGAAGCGCAGCGTCGGACCCGATCGGAGGCCGAGCAACCGCGAGCGGCCCGCGAGAACGGCACCGTTGTACGAGGCGAGGCAGTTGTCCAGGCTCCCGCCCCACCGGGCGAGCTCGTCGGCGGTGTGAGGAAGGACGATCGTGTGACCCGCGACGGTGTGGCCCTCCGCGGCCAACCACCGGGCCGGGTAGGCGATGGGTCGGGTGCCGGCCGGGGCCGGGGCCGGGGTCGGTCGAGGCCGGTCGGCCACCGTTGCGGCCGCAGGTGGGCGCGTGGGCGTGTGGGTGGCGGGCGGTGGGGCCGGCGGCCGGGGCGGGCTCCACTGCGCCAGGTGCTGGAAGAGACGGCCGCGCCCGGCCGGCCCCTGCAACGCATCCTGCAGGATCGCGACCACGGCGGTCGGCCGCTCCCGGGCGAACGCGTGCCGGGCCCGGTGCACGTCGGCCACCGTGAACCGGGCGCTCGCCGGTTGCACCGGCGTCGTATCGATGATCTCCACCAGCCGTTCTGGACCGCACACACCAGCGGCCATCGCCGCGTACACGAGTGGATCGAAGATCGGCGCGACAGCGTCCTCGGGCAGCAGCCGGGTCGCCGTCGCCCGCACGAGCGGCCTCGTCACCCGGCCGAACAGGCGCTGGACCCCCATCCGCACCGTCTCGGCCCGCAGCAGCGGGTCGAGCGCCTCCGGGACCGAGGCCGGTGTCGGCCCGGGCTCGCGCTCCAGCACCGGCCGCAGCAGCGGGAACGCCGCTCGCCACAGCACGCCGTCGAGGGTGTCGTGGTCGACGTCGGTGAGCTGGGCAACGGCCTCCACCACCCGGTCGTACGCCTCGGCATCGGCCAGCGCTCCGGTCAACCCCGCGACCACCGCGCCGATCTCGTGTGTCAACAACTCGCGCACCGGGAACACTCCGAGCACCTCGACGCGGCCGCCGATCACCGTCACCCGCCACTCCCGCCGCCGCGACGGCTGACGGCCGTCGAGCCGGTTGCCGGTCCGGCCGACGACGACGTGGAGGGCGTCGGCGTCCTCCACCACCTGGACCCAGTCACCTCTCTGGTGCCGGGTGTCGACGATCCGGTGGGGGAAGCAGTGGTCTATCGGCACGGAGGAGCACTACGGCGCGGCCGTGACGCGACGTCCCGACCACGGTGAACGCCTCGCTCGACCAGGGCCGACGGTGTACAAACGGGGCCGCACCAGGAGGAGGTCACCCATGACCGATGCACCGACCCGTCCCGATCTCGACGTCCGCCGGCTCTCCGGTTCGCTGGGCGCGGAGATCCGTGGCATCGACCTGGGCACCGCCACCTCGGACGACGCCGAGCTGATCCACCGGTTGTTGACCGACCACATGGTCCTGTTCTTCCCCGACCAGCACCTCACGCCCGACGAGCACATCGCCTTCGGTCGCCACTTCGGGACGCTCGAATCGCACCCCAACCTCGTCTTCGATTCCGAACGCCCCGAGTTCCTCGAGCTCCGCGCCGAGGACGGCACCGGAGCGGTGGCCGACGAGTGGCACAGCGACATCAGCTTCCAGGCGAACCCCTCCCGCTTCGCCATCCTGCAGATGAAGGAGTGCCCCGAGGTGGGTGGCGACACGCTGTGGGCCAACGCGGCCAAGGCCTACGACGAGCTCTCGCCCCCGCTGCGCGACCTGTGCGACGGGCTCACCGCGCTCCACGACGCCGGCCCCCACCTGCGGGCCGAGCAGACCTACATCCACCCCGTGGTGCGCGTGCATCCCGAGACGGGCCGGCGGTCGCTGTTCGTCAACGAGCACTTCACGCGTCGCATCGTCGAGCTCAGCGACGCCGAGTCGACCATGCTCCTCTCGCACCTGTGCCGGTGGATCCACGAACCCCGCTTCACCATGCGGTACCGGTGGGCGTCGGGCACGGTGGCGATGTGGGACAACCGCTGCACCCAACACCACGTCCTGAACGACTTCCAGGGCCCCCGGATGATCCAGCGGGTGACGGTGATGGGCGACGAGGTGGAGCCGGCGGCCGACGCCCCCCGGTGGCCGGCCTACGGCTCGAAGACCGCGGCCTTCTGGCGGGATACCCCGATGCGCCAGCAGCTCGAGCGCCAGCAGGGCTGACGCCGGCCGCGGGTCAGTTGTCGCGGGGGTCGGACTCGGGTTCGTACGGTGTGTACCAGCGCCAGTCGGCACGTTCGCCGGTGGGGCCGGCATAGGGCGGCACGTCCGGTGGTGGTTGGGTGGGTGGTCGGGCCACGGAGGAGCCGTCGAGCACTCGGCCGGCCACGTCGGTGACGGTCACGTGGTCGCCCGGGCCGTGGATGGTGATGAGGCCGCGGTGGTGGAGGCGATGGTGGAACGGACAGACCAGGACCAGGTTCCACAACTCGGTGGGACCGCCGTCTTCCCAGTGCCAGATGTGGTGGGCGTGCAGCCCGCGGGTGGAGCCGCAGCCGGGAACGGCGCAGGTGGGGTGGCGGTGTTCGAGCGCTCGGCGCAGGCGTCGGGAGATCTGGCGGGTGTCGCGACCGCAGCCGATGGGTTCGCCGTTCTTCTCGAACCAGGTCTCGACCAGC
The DNA here is from genome assembly GCA_963747745.1 of uncultured Acidimicrobiaceae bacterium. Taxonomy (GTDB): domain Bacteria; phylum Actinomycetota; class Acidimicrobiia; order Acidimicrobiales; family Salinilacustritrichaceae; genus Salinilacustrithrix. The sequence continues at coordinate 129,203 of CAVVGJ010000012.1, read as the reverse complement.
GAGTCGCAGCTGAGGTAGCGACGCTCGGCTTCGGACAACGCCGGCCCGCGGTGGAGGAGGCCCAGTTGTCGGTCGAGGTCGAGGTGCAGCACGACGGTGGTGTGCTGGCTGTGGGGGCGAGCGGTGGCGTCGGCGTCCCAGCCGTGTTCGACCAGGCGCATGAAGGCGTCGGCGACGGTGGGGAACGGCGGCGCGGTGTCGGATGCCGCGTCCGGTTCGCCGTGGTCGCGCCGCCATTCGGCGACGAGGGCGTCGAGGTGGGACTGCAGGGCGGCGTCGAGGACAGCGGCTTCGACGTGGGGGAGTTGGATGCGCCAGTAGGCGAACTCGTCGTCGGTGATCTTGGTGACCGACCGCTCCGGTGGTGCAGGCCGGTTCGGCTCGGGCTCCGGCTTCGGGGCGAGACGTAGCGCGGTGCGCAGCTGGGCGACGGTGGCCGACTCGGCCAGGGTGGCGTAGTGGTCGTCGGAGCCGTCGGCGGCTCGTTCGGCGATCACCGCCACCTGGTCCAATGACAACGACCCGGAGCGGAGACCCTCGACGCAGCGGGGGAACGCTTCGGCCCGGCGGGCCACCGCGGCCAGGGCCCGGGCATGCGATGCCGACGAGCCGGTCTTCCAGGCCACGCAGTGTTCCAGGGACCGGCAGCCGGTGATGCCCCACAGTTCGTCCTGTTCGAGGGCGGCCACGATGTCGACGATGTGGGCGTCGATGGCGTTGCGCTGGCCTTGCAGCTCGGCCAACCGGTCGGACAACACGTCGAGCCGGGCGAGCTGCCCTCCTTCCGGTGCCGGTGCGATGGCCATGTCCCGATCATCGCACGACCCCTCTGACAACAACCCCGCGCGAGAGTGGACGCATGGCCGAGGTGTCTTCGCGCGGTGCGGACGCGTTCGCACGGCGAGCGTGGAGCGAGGTGCGCGACACGTTGGGCGACGCGGCCGACCCCACCGCCGCCGATCTCGAACGCCTGGCCATCGCGTCGTACCTGGAGGGAGCCGACGACGACGCGGTCTCGGCCTGGGACCGAGCCCACCAGCGTCACCTCGAGTCCGGTGAGCGGGCCCGGGCCGCCGAGTGCACGTTCTGGGCCGCCCTCTGCCTGATGCTCCGGGGCCAGCAGGCCCACGCCGGAGGATGGCTGAGCCGGACCGAGAAGCTCGTCGGGGACGTCGATTGCGCAGCCGCCGGACTGCTCCTCATCCCGGCCATGCTCGGGGCGCTCGAGCACGGCGACGCCGCGAGCGCGCTGGACCTGGCGGTGCGCGCCGGCGAGATCGCCGATCGCTGCGACGCACCCGACCTGAAGGCATTCGCGATGGTCGGGGAGGGCCAGGCGCGGCTGGCCGCGGGCGACGAGGCGGACGGGCTGGCCCGGCTCGACGAGGTGATGCTCACGGTGACGAGTGGCGGAGTCGGCCCCATCGCGTCGGGGATCGTGTACTGCGCCGTCGTGCTGGTCTGCATGCAGCGGTTCGACCTGGCCAGAGCGTCGGAGTGGACGGCGGCGTTGGAGGCGTGGTGCGCATCGCAACCCGATCTGGTGCCTTACCGGGGCCAGTGCCTGGTGCACCAGAGCCAGCTCAAGCAGGCATCCGGCGACTGGCCCGGCGCGGCGACCACGGTCGCCGACGCTCGTGACCGTCTCACCGATCCACCCCATCCCGCCCTCGGATTGGCGTGCTACCAGGAGGGCGAGCTCCACCGCCTGCGCGGCGAGCTGGACGAGGCGGCCGGCGCGTACCTGCGGGCCAGCCGGGCTGGCTACCAGCCCATGCCCGGACTCGCGCTGCTCGAGCGGGCACGCGGCGACGACGAGGCGGCCGCAGCTTCCATCCGGCGAGCGTTGGCCGAATCGGTGCCGCCGTTCCAGCGGCCGCCGCTGCTGGCGGCCGGCGTCGAGGTGCTGCTGGCCATCGGCGACCTCGAGGCGGCGCGGGCTGCCGCCGATGAGCTGGCCGCGACCGCAGATGGGTCGAGCTCACCGATGCTGCACGCCGTCGCCGAGCACGCCACCGGGTCGGTGCAGTTGGCGGCGGGCGACCCGGCCGCGGCCCTCTCGCACCTCCGGGCCGCCAGCGAGGTCTGGCAGCGCTTGACGCTCCCGTACGAATCGGCCCGCACCGCAACGCTCCTGGGTCGGGCGTGCCTCGCGCTCGGGGATCACAGCTCGGCGGCCCTCGAGCTGGGCCGGGCGCGCGAGACGTTCCGCTCCCTCGGCGCCGCCGTCGACCTCCGCCGTCTCGACGATGCTGCGGGTCCCGTCGCCGCTCCATCGGCCTCGGGTGACACCGTGTCCTCGGGCGGCACCTTGTCGGCGCGCGAGTTGGAGGTGCTGGCCCAGGTCGCGGCGGGCAGGACCAACCGCGAGGTCGCCGACGCGCTCTCGATCAGCCGCCACACGGTCCGGCGTCACCTCGAGAACATCTCCGCCAAGCTCGGCGTGACGGGCCGGGCCGCCGCCGTCGCCCACGCCTACGAGCACGGCCTGCTCTGAACCGGTCCGGCCCCGAATGCCGGAGACGATGGGACACATGACCCATCGGGGCTGATCCCGAGAATGCGTCAGCTGGGCGATGCCGGGCTCCACCGCCGGTTCGTACGGTCGAACCAGACCGTTCACGACCGCAGGAGGACCGACATGACCACCGCGACGTTCCGCAACTACTCAGGGACCGAGGCCGAGCTCTACGCCAGCTTCTTCGTGCCGACCATCGCCACGCCGGTGTCCCACGAACTGCTCCGCGTCGCCGACCTCCAGCCGGGAGAGCGGGTCGTCGACGTCGCTTGTGGGACCGGGGTCATCACCCGCGCCGCGGCCGAGCGGGTCGGGCCCTCCGGATCGGTCCGTGGCATCGACCTGTCTCCCGGCATGATCGAGGTCGCGCGGAAGACGCCGGCGGCGGGCGCGCCCATCGACTGGCATGCCGCGAATGCCGAGTCGCTCCCGCTGCCCGATGGCTCCTGCGACGTCGCGCTCTGCCAGATGGGCCTGATGTTCATGACCGACCCGGCCGCGGCGATGGCCGAGCTCCACCGGGTCGTCGCGCCCGGTGGGCGTGTGGTCGTCAGCGCCCCCGGTCCGATCCAGCCCCGATTCGCCGACCTGGAGCGGGCCATCGTCGACCACCTCGGGCCGGACCTCGGCGCCTTCGTGTCCACCGTGTTCTCGATGCACGACCCGACACGCCTGGGCGCCCTCGTCCGCGACGGTGGCTTCGACCACGTCACCTCCCACCGCTACGAGGTGCGTCTCGAGTTGCCCGGCCCGGTCGAGTTCCTGTGGAACTACGTCAACCTCACCCCGATGGGCGCGCTGATCGCGGACGTGCCCGAGACTGCCAAGGACGCGATGGAAGCGCAGCTCGTCGAGGCCTGGACGCCCCACGTGGTCGACGGGGTCACCGCGTTCGACCAGCCGATGGCCATCGCGGCGGGGGCACGGCCGTGACCGACACGGGCCGCTCGAGCGTGGCGACGGTCGGCGACCACGCCATCGTCGTCGGTGCCAGCATGGCCGGCCTCGCGGCGGCCGCAGCCCTGAGCCCGAGGTTCGGGCGGGTGACCGTGGTCGAGCGCGACGAGCTCCCCGCCCTCGGCGACGGCCGGCGAGGGGTGCCCCAGGGAGCGCATGCCCACCTCTTGCTCCCCGCCGGGCTGCGGGCGCTCGAGGAGCTGCTGCCCGGTCTGCCGACTGACGTCCAATCCGCGGGCGGTCACGTCATCCCGGCATCCGAGTTCCGCTTCTACGTCGGCGCGGGTCGGCTGGCGTTGCGCGACGACACCATGGCGATCACGGGTTGCACCCGCCCGCTCCTGGAGGGAGTGGTCCGCCGGCGGGTCGCGGCTCTCCCGAACGTCACGTTCCTCGAAGGCCGCGACGTGGACGGGCTCGTCCCTGACGGAACACGCCGCCAGATCACCGGTGTCCGGCTCCGCGCCGGTACGGATGGCGTAGCCGATGTGATCGAGGCCGACCTGGTGGTCGACGCCACCGGGCGGCGGTCCAGGTCGCTCGAGTGGCTCGACGAGCTGGGCTTCCCGACTCCCGCTGAGGACCGGATGGCGGTGGGTGTGCACTACAGCACCCGGTTGTTCCGGCGGGATCCCTCCGATCTCGACGGCTGCCGGCACGTGGCCGTCGCCGCCCCGCCGGGGGTCCGCCGCGGCGGCCTCGCCCTCGCGGTCGAGGGCGACCGCTGGCTCGTGACCCTGGTGGGGACGGTCGGCGAACGCCCGCCCACCGAGCTGGGAGCGTTCGCCGACTACGCCGACAGCCTCTGGCAGGGCGAGCTCGGCGACCTGGTCCGGCACGGCGAACCGCTCGGCGAGGCCGTGACCGGTGGCTTCCCGGCCCACCTCCGCCGCCGCTACGACCGCTTGCGTCGCCTCCCGGGCGGTCACGTGGTGATCGGCGACGCCGTCTGCTCGCTCAGCCCCACCTACGGCCAGGGGATGGCGGTCGCGGCCTGCGAGGCCCGGGTCCTGGGAGAGACGCTCGACCGCCACGGCCTCGACCGGGTCGGGCACCGCTTCCTCCGCCGCTCCCGCTCGATCGTCGACACGGCGTGGACCCTGGCCACGAGCTCGGACCTCCTCGATCCGGGCATCGAGGGAACGAGGTCCATGCGTTGGCGGGCCCTGGCGCGGTACCTCGACCGGGCGATGCGCGTCGCCACCACCGATCACGTCGTGGCCGACGCGCTCCTGGCCGTCAACGCGCTGGTGGCCCCGCCGCCGACCATGCTGCGACCACGGGTCCTGGCCCGGGTCCTGCGCGGCCCGAGGGGCGATCGGCACGGGAACCCTGGTGCCGGCGCTCCGGCAGCGGAGGCCGAGTCCATGCCCGGCGCCGGTGCCCCGCGCGCCGGTGTCAGGTGTTGAACGAGGAGGTCGGCGAGTACGTCAGCGTCGCCCCGTTCTGCAGGACCGTCACGTCCCACGTCGTGTTGTTGGGATACGTCTTGGCCCCGGGGTTGAGGACGATGCCGACGGTGGCGGTGGCCGGTGACCCGGTGTAGACGGTGTTCACGACGGGATTGTTCTTCCGCTCGGCGACCCGGACGGTCAGGTTCGTACACGTCTCTGCCCTCGACAGATCAACCCGGAGGGTCACCGTCTCTTGCAGCGCGTTTCCCGCAGCAGCGAACACCGCCTTGGCCGGGCTGATCGTCACGCCCTTCACCCGGCACGGACCCAAGGCGGAGAGGCGTCCCGCGTTGTCGGCGAGCAGGGTGTCTTCGAAGAACTCGAGCACGAAGCCGGTGGCGTCGGGACCCATCGTCGTACCGGCGGGGAACGTGAACGGGTAGGTGTTGCCGGAGCGAGCCCCTGGGGTGGCCGCCACCGTGCGAACCGCCGATACGGCGCGGAGGGTGACGGGCGGGTCGCAGTTGAGCGGGTCGACCACGGTGTAGGCGACGGTCACGGGCGCCGTCAGTTTGTCGGCGGCGTCGACGCGCACCGTCTGGCTCGCCGGGCTGATGGAGACGACCTTGCACAGATCCCGGAAGTCGAGCACGGGCGGGGGCACCACGTAGTTGGGGGGCGGGGCGGTCTTGACGTCGCAGGCGGCGACGCCCTGGCCCGTGCCGCACAGGTGGACACGAGCGGTGTAGGTGTTGGAGGTCGCCGGCGGCCCCGACGGGGAGTACGGCACCACCTGGTGCACGAAGAAGGAGAAGCCCTTCCGCTTGGAGTAGCTCTGGATCTCCACCTCCACGAAGTGAGTCACCTCGTAGTTGGCGAACGTCCCCGATTGCGGCAGGTCCGGCCGGGCCTGGACGGCGGGGATCCAGAACCGGGTGTGCGCCGCCGCCAGCGCGGCGACCGTCGCCTCCGACTTCTGCCAGTCCTTGCCGGTGTCGCTCTCGACGATCTGGGGTGCGTTCCCGGCGACGTCGAAGCCACCGTGGTTGAAGTCCCAGCACCACATTCCGGCCGCGCCGCAGGAGTCACCGCGCAGGCCGGCGATGAACTGGACCTGGCGCTTGTTCCCCGATCCGCCACAGGCGCCGTCGAAGAGGATCGTCGTGGACACCGGAGGCACGAAGGTCTTGGTGAGCGCGCCCTGCAGGGACTGGATGGCGCCGGCGGTGCACAGACCGATGGGGTACAGCAACCCACCGCTGGCGGCGGCAATCCGTGCGCTGCTGGTCCCCGAGGCCGCGCCCGACCGCTGGCCGGTTGCTCCCGAGAAGGCGTAGTCGACCGATTCGGTGGCGGTCACGGTGACGTAGGCCGTCCACGCCTTCCCCGCGGCGAAGAAGATCTGGCACCCGAGCGGGCCGCTGCCGCCGTTCTCGCGCCAGTAGCGCTTCGCCACGGCCCCCACGTTGGTGTCCACCACGTCGGTCGATCGGACCGAGCCGCAATCCACGCCGGTGCCCGTCGCCGTGGGGCTGCGGAAGTCGATCGATGCCGCGGCGGCGAGCGCCGATGCATCGGTGGCCAGGGTGACCTGCTTCTTCTCCTGCCGCAGGTTGCCGAGGTCCACCACCGCGGCGAGCATCAGCACCGCGACCAGGGTGAAGACGGCGACGATCACGAGGACCGCCCCCCGCTCGTCGCCGTGTCGACCACGGCGAGACATCAGGCGTCGATCTCGCACCGGAACTCCCCTCGACCCGTCAGGTCGACGGGTCGCACACCGAAGAAGGGAATGGTGATGTCGTACTTCTCGACCGCGGTGACGACGACGGTCTCACCCGGAACGCCGCTGCAGGGTGAGACGCTCGCCGGTGTCGTGAGCGGCGTGCACCCGGTCGCGGTGCAGGTCTTCAGCACGGTGTGCGGCGCGTTGGCCCGGACCACCACGACGCTGACCGAGTCGACCCCGCCGGTCTGCATACCGGCGAAGCTGGCGTCCACGCGGCTGTGGATGGTGGAGTAGTTCACATTGGCCTCGTCGGGGATCGCCGCCATGCGGGCGCCCTCCCGGGCGGCCGAGTTGATCGACTGCTTCATGTCGTAGGCGAGGCCGAACTGGACGATGCCGAAGAGCAACATCGACAGGAGCGGTAGGACCAGCGCGAACTCCACCAGCGAAGACACCGTGATCGTCGTGGCCCCCATGCCTGCGTGTCTTCGTCCTGCGTGTCCTCATGTTGCGTGATGGTAAGAACACGCAGAGTGCGCATCATCCCCCAGGTGGGTGATCTCCGCCGAAACCGGCCGCCGTGGCGATGGCGACCGCCTGCACCTGGGTGCGGGCGTCCAGCTTGCGCAGGATGGCTTTCACCTGGGAGCGCACCGTCTCGATGCCGACCACCCGTTCGGCGGCGATCTCCCGGACGCCCCGTCCGGCCACCAGGCCGGCGAGCACTGCCCGCTCCGCATCCGTCAGCGACCCGAGCACGGAGTCCGCCCGTGCGTGCGCGCTCCGTGCCCGAGCGGCGGCCGCCAGGAGAGAACTGCCGACGGACGGCTCCGAGGATCGGTTGATCGGCCGCCACCCTCGCGATGGCATCCACCAACTCGTGGAACGGCTCGGACTTGTGGATGACACCCGACCGGCTCCTGCTTCGATCGACGCACCGATGACGGCCTCGTCGTCGCTGGCCGTGAGGAGCACGATCGTCGCCCCGCTCCTGGTGAGAGGGCGGACGAGATCCAGCGACGATCGGTCGCCGAGGTTCAGGTCCAGGAGCACCACCGGTCGCTCGAGGGCTGCCGACACGCGCCGTGATGACCTCGTCGTCGAGTCGCACCGGATCGAGGACGTCGACGGAGTACCCGGACCTCCGCAGCGCATCGGCGAGCGAGTGGGAGATGATGGCGTGGTCGTCGACCACGACGACGGGACGGCTCATTGCTCGTCGCTCTCACCCGGGTGGGGGATGACGGCGCCCACCTGCGCCGGCCCCACTGGGCGGATGGCTCCTCTGCGCTGCCTCGTGGCGATCGGCATCCCCGACGATGAGCAGCACGTTGCCTCCGAACTCCGACAACTCGGCATGGACGTGCTCCTGAGTGGAGACGCCGTCCACGTGGCGGGTTGGTTCGACGTCGTCGTGGTCACGGGCCCGCTCCCGTCACACGTGCGCGCCGCCGTGGTCGTGCGGTTCCAGATCTCGGCGGAGGCGTGGCAACTTCCCGGAGACGGCAGCGTCACCGTCGAGTCCACCAGCGCTCTCATGGAACTGCTCTCGGCTCATCCTGCGGTCCGCTTGGGGCGTCCGTCGAGCGGGGCTGTGAGCTCGACGCTCGCCCCGCCACCTGCGGTCGAGCGGATGACGAGGGAGCCACCGAGTTGCAGTGCTCGCTGCTCCATCGAACGCAGACCGAAGCCGCGGTGGCCCACGGTCGTGCGCTCGAACCCGTGACCGTCATCCTCCACCGTCACCTGGATCCGACCGTGGGCCTCGCCGCACGTCGATGATGATGGTCTGCGCTCCCCCGTGGCGTACGCCGTTGGCCGTCGCCTCGCGGGCGATCTGGGTGATCTCGTGGGTCGTCCTGGGATCGACCGTCATCCCCGCGGCCCCGCGGACGTGCACCACCGCGCCATGACGATCGGCCACCGGGAGCACCGCCTGGAGGAGCGCCCCCTGCAGTGGCCTGGCCTCGACGCCCTCCAGTGCGTCGACCATGCGGCGAGCCTCGTTGCGCGCTCGCTCCGCGGCCATGGCGATCTGGTCGAGGAGCGCGGGGTCCCCTCGCCCCGAGGCCAGGCTCGTGGCTTGCGATGCGATGAACCCGAGCTCCTGTGCGAGTCCGTCGTGCAGCTCACGGGCCAGGTGCTCCCGCGCCCGCATCTCGGCGGTCATCGTCTCCGTCGCCCAGTGGTCGCGGATGCTCGCGGCCGCGCCCGACGCCAGGGCGACATAGAAGCCGAGTCGGAAGAGGTCGGCGATGTGCACGTAGGTCACCGAGTCCGACGGGTACAGCAGCAGGTTGACGCGGGATGCGGCGGCGAGGACTGCGCCGATGGCGAGGGCGTGGGTGAGGGGGTCGGGCTCACGATCGTTCGTGTGCCAGGCAAATGACCACGCCGCCGCGGCGAACAGACCGGCCAGGACGACGGACGCCACGACGAGAGCCGGGTGGGCGTCGAATCGGGGACGCTCGGCGCCCGCGGAGGTGAGCGCTTCGACCGCCAGCGGGAGCCGGTCGTCGAAGACCAACAGGATCCCTACGATGGCGGCGGCGATACCGACGACCGCGCCGACGACGGCGAGCGCCTGGCGCCTTCCCGGTACGAGCACACGCGGCGACCGCGCCGCGACGGCGATGGCGGTCGCGGCGACGATCTGGCCGGCGAGGGGTGCCCACCGGCCGACCGACCGTTGGCTCTGCTCGGAGATCACCGTCTCGAGCGTAGGGAGCGATGCGCGGACGAAGGCGACCATCGCGAGCAGGCCGAGACCAGATACCACGAGGAGGTCCCGCCGGTCGCGCGACTGGAGGAACCGGCCGGCGATCAGCCCGGCGGCCAGCACCGCGACCATTCCCTCCGCGGTCTCGAGGCCGACCCGAGCCTCCGGATTGGCGTACACGAAGCGGGCCGACGACAGCGCGACGGCTGCCGTCGTCACCGAGCAGATTGCGGCGGTGACGACCACCCCCCGCTGCGTCGGAGTCAGGGGCACGCCCCAAGGTTAGGCACCCGACCGACACTGCCCCGGATGTTCTCTGGCGCCGGGTCTGTCACCCGGACGGCACGTCGGGGCGCCCTTCGCTCCGGCGCTGCGGAACGCCGGCCCGTGATCGAACCCGAGGATCCTCGTCGAACAGACGCCAGCGGCACCGGACGAGAGGATCCTCGCCGACGGTGCGGCCGGTGCGGGCTGTATCGAACCCGAGGATCCTCGTCGTACAGAACCGCAGGTGATACCGAACGAGAGGATCCTCGCCGACGATGCACCGGTGGCGTGCGCACGACATCCCAGTCGGGGGCATCAACTACTGCCGGACCTGAACGCACGGTGCACGCCACCTATCGCCGCCGGCCGGGCCAGCGCCACGTCTTGGTACCACCGGTTCAGGCACCCCTGTCTCACCTATTTGCCGAACTCAGAGGCGGTAGAGCTTGGCGGCGTTCTCGCCCAGGATGCGGCGGCGTGACTCGGGCCGCAGCGTGGCCATCTTGTCCTCCATCTCGCCCAACGGGTTGGGGTAGAGGCAGGTGGGATGGGGGAAGTCGGTCTCCCACAGGATGTTGGTGTCGCCGACCTTGTCGATCAGGCCCTGCAGGTCGTCGAAGTGCTTCTCGAACCAGAAGGTGGCGTGCCAGTTCCGGGCGAAGTACTCCGACGGCTTCAACTCGTAGTTGGAGAACTGGTCGGGGGCGTTCTCCCACACCTCGTAGTCCATGGTCTCGATGATGAACGGCAGGTAGCCGATGCCGGACTCCACGGCCACGAACTGCAGGTTCGGGAACCGGTCGAGCATGCCGGCCAGGTTCACGTTGATGATCACCCGGGCGGAGTTGATGAACAGCATCGAGCCACCGATGGCCGGCTTGATGAACTCGTCCTGCGAGCCCCAGAAGTAGTTGCCGTAGAAGTTCATCGCGGTGAGGCTGGCCCCGATGTGGAAGTGGACCGGGAGCTGCTCGGCCTCGCACACCTCCCAGAACGGATCCCAGGCCGGGTTGGCCAGATCCGGTGCGCCCTGATCCTGCGGGTCGCTGGTCATGTTCACGCCCCGGGCGCCTTGGGCGGCGACGCGCGTCGCCTCGGCCACGCAGGCATCCACTGACCAGGCGGGCATGATCGGCATCGAGATGATGCGCCCGTTCGTCTGTTCGAAGTAGTCAGCGGCGGCGTCGTTGAAGATCTGGACGCACAGCAGGCGGAAGGCCTCGTCGGAGTTCCCGGCCAGGCTCTCGCCACCCAGGCCGATCGAGTTCGGAAACGTGATCTGGGCGTGGACACCGCATTCGTCCATGACCTTCAGGCGGGTCTCGATGTCGAACGCGGCCGGGTGGATGGTGTCGCGGCCCCACTCCAGCATCGAGGTGAGGAAGGGGTGCTTCTCCTCCTTGTTGTTGATCACGCCGCCACCGCCGGCGAAGCCGGTGACCTCGCCGTCGACGACCCAGTGACCGCGCCCGTCGATCTCCTCGATCCGCGGGACCCGGTCGACGTACGCCGCCGGCGCCCGGCTGGTCCAGAGGTCGGCCGCCTCGGTGAGGTGCGTGTCGCAGTCGATGACCTGCACGTCGTCGGCGATGCTCATGGAGTTCCCCCTGATCTCGGTGCCCGTCCCCGGGCCGCCAACTAACACTAACGTCAGGGATCTTCGGGACGCTAGAGCACAGGGGAAGACCGTGTCGGTGGCAGAGATCAACGGGTTGGAGATCGCCTACGAGGTGATCGGCGAGGAGGGTGACCCGTGGGTCATCACCCCGGGCGGGCGGTTCTCGAAGGACTACGGAGGGGTCCGCGAGTTCGCGCGGGCCCTCGCCGAGCGCGGCAAGCGGTGCGTGATCTGGGACCGCCCGAACTGCGGAGCGTCGTCGGTGTGCTTCGACGGTCCGCCGGAATCGGTGCTCCAGGCCGACGCCTTGGCCGGGCTGCTCCGGTACCTGGACCTGGCCCCGGCGGTGATCTGCGGCGGTTCGGGTGGGGCCCGCGTGTCGCTGGTGACCGCGGGCCGACACCCGGACGTGGCCAAGGCCCTGGCCGTCTGGTGGATCAGCGGCGGTCCGTACGGACTCATGTCGCTGGGTGTGCACTACTGCGGCAACTCGATCGTGGCCGCGTGGCAGCACGGGATGGAGGCGGTGGCCGACCTGCCCGAGTGGGCCGAGGTCATCGAGCGCAACCCCGGGAACCGTGAGCGGTTCCTGGCCCTGGACCCGCAGGCGTTCATCGCCACCATGGAGCAGTGGATGCTGGCCTACTACCCGCGCGACGACGAGCTGGTGCCCGGCATCTCGAACGACGCGGTCGGCGCCATGGATCTCCCGGCGCTCGTGTTCCGCAGCGGCGCTTCCGACGTCCACCACACCCGGCAGACCTCGGAGCGGCTGGCCCAGCTCCTGCCCAACGGGACGCTGGTCGAACCGCCGTGGGGCGACACCGAGTGGATGGAGCGGATGGGCGCGGCCGCCTCGGGTGAGTCACTCTTCGATCACTGGCCCCGGCTGGTTCCCCTGCTGGTCGACTGGGTCGACGACGGCGTGGTCCCCGGCGCCTGATCCGGCTCGCTCACCGGGTGGTGGGGAAGCCCAGGTCGATGGTGCTCGTGGCGGGGTCGGGCCAGCGTGACGTCACGACCTTGTGCCGGGTGTAGAAGCGGATGCCCTCGGGGCCGTACATGGCGGTGTCGCCGAACAGCGACGCCTTCCACCCGCCGAAGGAGTGGTAGGCGACGGGAACGGGGATCGGCACGTTGATGCCGACCATCCCGACGTCGATCTCGGCTTCGAAGCGGCGTGCCGCTCCGCCGTCGCGGGTGAAGAGCGCCACGCCGTTGGCGTAGGGGCTGGCGTTGACCAGTGCCATCGCCTCGTCGAAGGTGTCGACCCGGACCACCCCCAGCACGGGACCGAACACCTCGTCGTCGTAGACCCGCATGCCGGGCTTCACGTCGTCGAGCAACGAACAGCCCAGGAAGAAGCCCTCGGCGGGATGGTCCAGCCGACCGTCGACGACGATCGTGGCCCCTTCGGCCTCGGCACCGTCGATGTAGCCCCGCACCCGGTCGCGGTGCTCCGCGGTGATCAGCGGGCCCATCTCCGACGCCTCGTCGGTGCCGGGGCCCACCACCAGACCGGGGATGCGGGTGGCGATGGCGTCGACCAGCGGCTCCGCCGCCGCGCCCACGGCCACCACCACCGAGATGGCCATGCACCGCTCGCCGGCGGAGCCGTAGGCCGCGGACACGGCGGCGTCGGCGGCCCCGTCGATGTCGGCGTCGGGCAACACGATCATGTGGTTCTTGGCCCCGCCCAGGGCCTGCACCCGCTTGCCCGCCGCGGTGCCGGCCTCGTAGACGTGCCGGGCCACCGGTGTGGATCCCACGAAGGAGACCGCAGCGATGTCGGGGTGGGTGAGGATGGCGTCGACCGCGGTGCGGTCACCCTGGACGACGTTGAAGACGCCGTCGGGAAAGCCGGCTTCGGCGACCAGCTCGGCCAGGACGAGCGAGGCCGACGGGTCCTTCTCCGACGGTTTGAGCACGAACGCGTTCCCGCACGCCAGCGCGTTGGCGGTCATCCACAGCGGCACCATGGCCGGGAAGTTGAACGGCGTGATGCCCGCCACGACCCCGAGCGGGAACGGCACCGTGTGCACGTCGACGCCGCTGGAGACCTCGCGGGAGAACGAGCCCTTCAGCAGGTGCGGGATGCCGCAGGCGAATTCCACGTTCTCGAGGCCGCGGTCGACCTCGCCGGCGGCGTCGCCGAGCACCTTGCCGTGCTCTGCGGTCACCGCGGCGGCGAGCTCGCCCCGGTGGGCCCGGAGCAGTTCGTGGAGCTGGAACATGGCGCTGGCTCGCCGGGACAGCGACGTCGTGCCCCACGACATCGCCGCCTCCGCGGCCACCTCGACGACATGATCGACCTCGGCCGCGCTGGCCAGGGCCACCTCACCGGTCTGGGTCCCGGTCGCCGGGTCGAAGACGGGTGCGGTTCGATCGCCGGAGCCAGCGACAGCGCGGCCCCCGATCCAGTGTCCGATCTGGCGCATGGTGCAACCCTCGCGCGTCGCGGCTCGGCGCGTGACGAGTCAGGCCGGCGCTTCGACGGGCTCGGGCTCCGGATCGGGCCGGAGGAAGCGGCCGATCGCCGGCAGCTCCCAGAACGACTCGGCCCGGGCCATGGCCAGCGCGGCCGGGACCATGTGCTCCGGGCCGTCGTACACGGCGTACCGGGGCTGCCAGCGGGGCCGGTACTTGGCGTTGTAGCGCCAGAGGGATTCGATCTGCATCGAGTCGGACAGGTGGCGGGCGATCACCGCCTGCATGCGGGTGGTCCAACGGTCGCCGGCCTCGCCCGCCAGCACGGCCCGCAACGTGGCGAAGTTGAGGGCGAGCTCCTGCGCGCCCCACGACTGGATGGCGAGGATGGTGGACACCACCACGAAGTCGGTGATCGAGTTCGGGTGCGGCCGGTTCGTGCGTCGCATCAGGTCGAGCGACCAGCCGGTGTGACCGGGAGCGGGAACGAACTGGCAGAACGCGGCCGGGTCGCCGTTGGGCTCGAAGGCGACCCCGAGCAACAGACCGTGGTCGTCGGGATCGAACACCCGTCCCAACGTCATCGAGTAGCCGCGTTCCACGCCCCCACGGCGCGACTCGCTCATCACCCGCCGCAGCTCGAGCTCGAGCTCGTGGTCGAGGCACGAGGGGTCGTACAACGCGAACGTGTAGCCGGCCCGCTCGGCCCGGTTGACGGCGTGGCGGATCCCCTTGGCCCGCTTGCCCGCCAATGCGAACCCGGCGACGTCGACGACCGCTTCGTCCCCGACGTAGACCGACCGCATGCCCGTCGAGCGGTACACCGGTAGCCAGTCTTCGGCTGCCCCCAGGACCGCGACCGACCACCCGCGCCGGTCGGCGTGGGCGTGGAACGCCTCCCACACCTCCTGGCGCTCGGCGGCCGGTCCGATCGGGTCCGGGGAGACGAGGCACACGCCGCCCCGGACCGAGTGCGCGACCACGCTGTCACCGTGGAAGAACCAGTGCTTGTCGTCGCGCAGCGCGAAGTAGTCGAGGGTGCCCGCCCCGTGGCGGGCGACGATGTCGCGGGCTCGAGGATCGACCTCGGCGCCGGTGGCGGGACGGTGGATGATGGGACGGAACGTCAGCCAGACCGCCGTGGCCAGGACGGCGAGCCCGACCGTCTCGAGGGTCGGGGTCACGAAGTGGCCCACCCGGCCCGGCACGGCGATCGACGTGATGCCGAAGAGCCGCTGGGCGGCAGCGAGGGCGGCGGTCACGACACTCGGGTGCACGCCGCCGGCGTGGTCGAGGTAGACGGCGGAGCCGCCGGCGACGACAGCCACCGCCGCGCTCACCGCGATCGTCAGGCCGGCAGCCAAGGTCTTCTGGGGACTGGCTGGCGCGGGGAAGCAATGTCGCCTCCGGACGAGCTGGGCCGCGACGGCGATGGCGACGACGGCCTCCTCCACGTCGAGGCCCTTGACCAGGTGGAGACCCGCGGACGCGACGAGCAGGACGATCGACGAGGCCCAGGCCCGGCGGTGGCCGTGGCGGAGCCCGCCGGCCAGCATGACCAGCGCGATGCCCGCCGCGGTGACGCCCATCGCCGAGGCCTGGGGAACCGTGAACGGGACCACGCCGCGCACCGCCTGGAGGCGGCCGACCAGCGGCGGCGTGACCCCGGAGGTGATGTCGAGGATGCCCACCGCGGCCAAGGCGAGCGCAGCTCGGCGCCGCACCCGGTCGCGACTGATCCGATCGTCGACGGGGGCCACGGGAGGGACGCTACGCCCGCGTTCGTGAGAGTCAGCCTTCCCCGCGCGGCATTTGCCCGATCGCCGCGGTCAGCGGAGGGGCGTGCCTACGATCCGGCGCCATGGGAACCATGCCGAAGCAGTACGCCGAACCTTCCCTCCGCAAGAAGTGGAGCTCCGCCAAGTCGACCGCCGAGAAGGCGGCCAAGAAGGCCGGCAAGAACGAGATGAAGGCCTACAAGGCGATGGCGAAGGCCTTCAAGGCCGACCTCGGCCCGGCGCTCGACGACTGGGTGAAGGCGTACCCCGACTACCCGGCGATGGAGGTCCAGAAGAAGAAGATCGACGGTGCGGTCAAGAAGTACGCCAAGGCCATCGAGGACGGTGGGCTCGGGGACATCGGCACCACGCTGGCTGTCTCGCTGGGGGAGGTCGCCAGCGACCTCGAGGGCCGCCACAAGAAGCTCAAGGACGAGATCGACGCCGACCTCGGACGGGGGTTGCGGGAGTCGCTCACCAAGCAGATCCCACCGGTCGTCGTGTTCAAGACCCCCGACATCGGCGCCCAGGTCCAGAGGGCGTTGAAGACCAAGACGCTCGTCGTCTCCGGCAAGGTGCCGGTCGAGGTCATCCTCAGCGACGCGAAGCTGCTCTCGAAGATCCCCGCCGATCTCGACGACGCCGACCTGGCGGCCAAGATCGTCGAAGCCGGCAACTTCTCCCAGGTCGTGACCGACATCGCCACGGCCATCGACTCCTTCGGGGCCCAGATCGACAAGGGCAAGCTCACCGTCGACGAGGCCGAGCAGGCGCTCGATGCCGTGCTCGTCGACGCCGTGGACTCGGCCCGCGACCGGGCCGCGGCGGAGGCGGGTCGGGTCCTCTCGCTCAAGGGCGACGTCCGTTGGATCCGGGTCAAGCGCACCGGCAACCTGGTGCTCACCGGCGTGGGCATCGCGGCCGGCATCACCGGTCTTGCCCTCACGCCGCTCACCTTCGGGGTGAGCACGGTGGCCGGCGGCATCGGGGTCCTCCAGGCCGCCATCAAGATGGGCAACCAGATCTACGAGGCGGCCGCGGAGGCCGAGGAGCTGGTGGCCGACCTGGCCGGGCGGATCAAGACGCTCGCCGAGGCATACGAGGGGTGGTCCAAGGACCAGGTCGGGGCGAGCGAGACGGCCAAGACCGCGGCCAACACGCTGCTGCCCACCGATCTGCAGACGATCAAGAAGGCCGGCTGACCTGTCGGGCACGGTGGGGGACAAGATCAAGGAGATCGAGGTCGCCACCCGCACGCTGTCGCCGAAGTTGGGGGCCTACCTGAGGGATCAGGATGCGGCGGCCAAGGGCCTGGCCAAGTGGGAGAACGCCAACCGGACGCACTTCACCGACGACGAGATCAAGGACATCGCCATCGCGCTCGCCGCGCTGGACACCACCGAGAAGCTCGTCCAGCAGACGATCGATTCGATCATCAAGGTGAACGAACGCACACGAGCGAACGCCGGCAAGCACGACGAGCTGACCACGGCGCTCGAGGCCCTCAAGGGGAAGCAGGCCACGTGGTCGAAGGTGGCCGACACCGTCATCGAGCTGGCGGGCGCCATCGGGTTCGCCTTGGCCGGGAACGTGAACACCCCGGACCCGTACGCGTTCGCCAAGACGACGGCCGACGTGGTCCAGCAGATCGGCAACGCCGCGGACGGACTGTCGGCGTTGCAGGACACCCTCGAGTCGATCCAGGAGCACATCGAGGACCGGCGCTGAACCCCAGCTCGGGCCGAGACGCCTTCGGCGACGATCCGCTCCAGGCCCGCTGGACCCAGCTCAAGCGCAGCGCGGTGGCCGAGGTGCGCGTGCTCGATCGCACCACCGCCACCGAGGTCGAGGCCATCGTCCGGGTTGGCGTCGGCCCCCTCCTCCAACGCCTCGAGCGCGAGTTGCGCCGGTTCCCCCACCACGATGCGGTCGAGGTCCGGCGTCTCGGCGACCGGATCGCCCGGACGCTCGCGACGCGCACGGCCAAGCTCACCGCCGTCCTGCGCGACGACGCCCCCGCCACCTCGGCCTGGCTCTCCGGGGCTCTGCGCGACTTCGGAGACGAGGTGGCGCGCCGCGTCGAGTGGTACGAGCAGCACGGCACCCGACGGCGCTGAGAGCGACTCGCGGGGTCGACCCGCGGCGGCTACCTTGCTGGCGCGGAATGACGATGCCGTGGGGATCATCGACCGGCCGCCACTGTGATCGAAGCTTCGACGAACAAGGCAGGGCAACCGATGGGCACACTCAAGAACGTCATCTACGACGAGCCGGTGAAGAAGTTCGACAGCGGCAAGGTCGTCGCTGCCGTGGGCGAGGTGAGCGGACCCATGACCGTGGTGTCGAGCAAGGCGCTCGACGCCGTGGCCAAGGTCGCCGGCGCCAAGGATGCTCCCAAGGACGGAACCGTCGTGGTGGGTGAGGACCGCAAGGACCTCGCCATCGTCGTCTACGGCGACAAGAAGAAGAAGGTGGAGCTCGAGAAGCAGGTGCTGGTGGCCAAGTGGGACAAGGCCAAGGCATCCGGGGAGACCGCGGTCGTCTCGCTCGATGACGACGACAAGACGATCCGCGAGTCCGCATTGCGGATGGCCAAGGCCAAGGGCACCAAGGTCAAGACGTCGGGGACGTTCGCCAAGCAGGGCGACCGCGACCCGATCGTCCTGCTCGCTCACGGCTCACCCATCGGTGACGACACGCCGCTGCAGAACGCCGCCACCAAGTTCGCGGGCAAGAAGCCGGACGCCATCGTGAAGTGGCTGATCTCATCGGGCCTCCAGCCCGACTACGGCGGCACCGTCTACATCGACGGATGCTTCACGGCGTCGGGCACCACCGGTGGCGCCAACTTCGCCAAGTCGGTCTACGACGGGTTGGTCAAGGCCGGCTACCTGTACCTCCAGGTCAAGGGGAACATCGGGTCGGCGGTCACGCTCTCCACCGGCAGCGAGTGGAACTACCCGGCCGAGCTCGACGCCGAGAGGACCAAGGTCATGGCCTTCCTCAAGACGCAGAAACAGGTCCTCACCTACGCCGACTTGACGAAGTTCCAGGACACCATGCGAGCGGAGATCAAGGAGCTCGAGAACTCGATCTCCGACCTGGCCGAGGACCAGCAGGAAGTCGTCCGCGAGACGGTCGAGGAGATGGAGAAGTACTACCTCAGCGTGGGGTTCGAGAACCTGGTCGGGACGTTCGGTCCCGAGATGGCCAAGAAGTAGACCCATGGCCGATGACGAACTGCTCGACCACGAGCACCGCGAGGAACCCGGGTTCCATCCCGATCGCTACCGCCCCGCGCAGTACCGCGCCGCGCTCGAAGGTCCTGGCCAAGGACAACCCCCGATGGAAGAAGGTGGACGAGGCCGACTTCATCGAGATCGTCGGGGTCGACGACGTGAAGCGACCGAAGATGCTCAAGGACATCGCCCTCGAGCTCCGCCACGACAAGGACGATCTCGACGGGCTCGAGGCATCGATCAAGGCGGCGCTCGACAAGGCGCGGATCCGCCCGGCGCACTGGTTCGGGTGACGCCCCCCGTCCGCCGCGGTCGGCGCCATCGCTGGTTCTGCGTCGCAGTGGTCATCGTGGCCGTGGCCGGCGCCTGCTCCGACGGCGGCTCGGTCCGGGATGCCGACGGCTCGGTGACCCGCAAGGGATCGATGTCCGTCTACGACATCCAGGACGGCGATTGCCTCGAGGCGCCATCGGGTGTCGAGACCGAGCTCAGCCAGGTCACTGTCGTCCCCTGCGACGAACCCCACACCCACGAGGTGTACCTCGTCGACGACACCGCGCTGGACGCCAAGTTCGCCGTCTACCCCGGCGCACCCGACATCGAGGGGGTGGCGAGCAAGATCTGCTTCGACGGCTTCGCCGACTTCGTCGGCTCGGAGGTCATCGACAGCGCCCTGTCGTTCACGTACCTCTACCCGACCCTGAAGAGCTGGACCGACAACAAGCCCCCTGACCGGACGGTGGCCTGCCTCGTGGTCAGCGAGGAGACCACCGGATCGCTGAAGGGTTCGGGCCGATGAACGAGGAGGACCCACCATGGCGATCCAGGTGACCACCGGCGCCATGCTGATGTGCTCCTTCGGGGTGGCGCCCAGCACGCTGTCGGTCGTGCCCGCCGCCATGGTGTCGGCGAGCAAGATGACGGCGGCGACCATCATGGACTTCTCGCCCATGGTGAACATCCCCCCGTTCGGCATGTGCAACTCGCTGAGCAACCCCACCGTCGCCTCGGCCACCGCGGCCGCTCTCGGGGTGCTGACACCGATGCCGTGCGTGCCGGCCATCGTGGGGCCGTGGAAGCCAGGCTCGACCTCGGTCATGATCGGCAAGAAACCAGCGCTCACCAACTCGTGCACGTGCAACTGCGCGTACGGCGGCGTCATCCAGATCAGCAGTCCCGGCCAGGGTCCGGTGCAGACCGCGTAGGAGGTTCTGACGCCGGCGGATCCCCGCCTCCGCCGTCCGATTTGCCCCATATGTGACACCCGTCACACCGCACGACGAATGGTGGTACGTTGCGCCGAACGCCCGGCCCTCGTGACCTGCGGCGTGGGTTGATGGCACAACAACGGTCGGAGGGTTCAGCACATGGCATCCACGTATCTCACACCGGGCGTCTACGTCGAGGAGGTGGCCTCGGGGAGCAAGACGCTCACCGGGCCCGCCACCGCGATCGCGGCGTTCGTCGGCTTCACGGAGCGGGCGCCCGATGACGACCCGTCCGATCCCGAGGGCCTCAAGCCCCGTCTCGTCACGTCCTGGACGCAGTACGAGAGCCTCTACGGCGGCTTCATCTCCGGCGCCATGCTCCCGCACTCGGTGTACGGGTTCTTCAACAACGGTGGTGCGGTCTGCTACATCGTGCGGGTCCCGCACACCGAGCCGGCCGACGAGGTCAGCACGGTCGAGCTCCCCGCCGTCGATCGGGCGCTGGGCGCCGTTCTCGAGGTGACCTCGAAGGAGCCGCCGGATCGGCTGTCGGTCGACGTGGTCCGGGGTCCCGAACCGGCGTCCGAGGACGACCCGCCCCAGCTCATCCTCCGGGTCATCGAGAAGGGCGACGTCGTCGAGACGTTCGGCCCCTCCTCGCTCGAGGACCTCCCCGGCCTGGTCAACGACGGCTCGACCAAGGTCGCGGTCAAGCTGCAGATCGACCTGAAGACCCTTCTCGCCGACGACATCGACCTCGAGCTGGCGATGATCAAGGCGGGCACGTACCCCATCCCGCCGGCCGCCCCGGTCCCGGTCCCGGTGAAGCAGAAGTCCTTCGCCGGCAGCGAGACCGAGCGTTCGGGCATCAACGGCCTGGTCATCGCCGACGAGGTGACGATGGTGATCGTGCCGGATCTGGTCACCGCCGCCACCAAGGAAGACGGCTCCATCGACCTCAACATGTGGAAGTCCGTGCAGACCGCGATGATCACGCACTGCGAGCAGCAGGCCAATCGCATGGCGATCCTCGACGCACCGCCAGGGATGAATCCGCAGCAGATCAAGGAATGGCGATCCGATGTCGCCATGTACGACTCCGCGTTCGCGGCGATGTACTACCCCTGGATCCAGGTCGACAACCCGGCCGCCAGCAACGGCGACACCGAGATCATGGTCCCTCCGTCCGGCCACCTCGCCGGACTCTGGGCCCGGGTCGACGACAGTCGCGGCGTGCACAAGGCCCCGGCCAACGAGATCATCCGCGGCGCGCTCGACGTCGAACGCCCGATCACGCACGCCGAGCAGGGCCTGCTCAACCCGATCGGCATCAACTGCATCCGGCCCTTCGGCACTCGGGGCATCCGCGTGTGGGGCGCTCGCACGTTGACCTCGGACACCGACTGGACCTACATCCCGGTGCGGCGGCTGTTCAACATGATCGAGACCGCCATCATGCAGGGAACGCAGTGGGTCGTGTTCGAACCCAACGACGTTCGGTTGTGGGACGCGGTCCGTCGCACGGTCAGTGCCTACCTGCGTGGGCTGTGGCGCGACGGGGCCCTCTTCGGCACCTCCGAGGAGCAGGCCTTCTTCGTCCGGTGCGACGAATCGACGAACCCGCCCGATTCCATCGACCAGGGCAAGCTCGTCGTCGAGGTCGGCATCGCGCCGGTCAAGCCGGCCGAATTCGTCATCTTCCGGGTCAGCCAGTACAAGGACACGGCCGAGTGAAGCGACGCCTGTTGCGGTCCGAGTCAGACCAGAACGTCACAATCGAAACAGGAGTTGACCAATGAGCGATACACATACCGAGATCATCAACGGGTACTTCGAGCTCATGCTCCCGGGCGGGGACGATCCCGGCGACATCGCTGCGTTCAAGACCTGCAGCGGCCTGGCGTACCAGACCGAGATCGTGGTCTCGGAGCAGAACTACGCCGGCGGGATCCGCAGCTACAAGAAGCGCCCGGGACGCATCAACTACGACGACATCGAGTTCGAGCGTGGCCTGGCCGTCGGCTCCGGCGAGCTGGACCGCCAGCTCAAGGAAGCCGAGAAGGGCCAGCCCGTCCGCGGGACGGCCGCGATCACGCTGTACTCCGACGACGAGGAGCACAAGCCGGTGGCGTCGTGGGAGCTGCGCGACGCCTGGATCTCGGGTTGGTCGCTGTCCGATCTCGACGCCGAGTCCGACGACGTCCTCATCCAGACCCTGCGGATCACCCACTCGGGAATGAAGCGCGAGGACAAGTAGCAGATGCCCGGCCTCCAGACCGAGTTCGAGTTCCGGTTGCCCAAGGGCTACGTCGATGGGTCGGGAACGCTCCATCGACGCGGGACGATGCGGCTGGCGACGGCGCGGGACGAGATCGAGCCGCTCCGCGACTCACGGGTGGCCGATGCCGACGACCCCTTCCTGACCTTGCTGGTGCTGTCGCGGGTGATCACCTCGCTCGGGTCGCTCCCCAAGGTCAGCGTCGGGGACGTCGAAGGGCTCTTCGCCGCCGACCTGGCGTTCCTCCAGGACTTCTACGGCGTCATCAACTTCGGCACGCCGGCCGAGCTCGACGCCCTGCGGGCGTCGATGCCGGTCGACGAGCCGCAACCGGCCCCGGAGATCGCCGAACCGGCCGTCTCCTCGGCGCCCGACGAGCGGCCCGCTGACGCGCCACCGATGCGGCGTGGCGTGGTCGAGGAGGTGTCGTCGGGCGGGGTCCAGTGACGCACTACCGGTACCCCACCGAGGCGCTCTGGGCCGAGATCACCTACCTCGCCTATCACCTGCACTGGGACCTCGAGACGTTGCTCGACCTGCAGCACGAGGACCGCACCCGGCTGGTGAAGGAGGTCGCCGACCTCAACCGTCGAGCCTGGGACGAGGTGCGAGCAACGTGATGACCGCCACAGGGCGACCGAAGGACAGGTGAGGACATGAGCGATCCGATGTCGATGATCTCCGGGGCAGGCAGTTCCCTGGGGAGCATGTTCGATCGCTTCGACGTGTTCGGCGTGACGACATCGTCGTTCGTCTTCACGATCGACGGCCGGCCGCTCGGCTCGTTCCAGTCGCTCTCGGGCATGGAGGTCGAGGTCGAGGAGTTCTCCTTCGCGGAGGGCGGGAACAACCACAGCGTGATCAAGCGACCGGGCCGGATGAACTGGTCCAACCTCGTCCTCAAGCGCGGCATCTCCATGGTGGACACCCTGTGGGACTGGGTCTACGCCACCTCCGGTGAGGGCTTCGCCGCCGATTCGTCCAACCCGGCCCTCACGAAGCTGGGCCTCGGCACCCACGCCGGCAAGAACAAGTTCGACGCCCAGACCGCGGCGCTCATCCTGATGAGCCCGTTCGGCATCCCGCTGCGCGCCTGGTGGGTCTACGAAGCCCTCCCGGTGAAGTGGACCGGCCCCGACTTCAACGCCGCCGCCGTGACCGAGGGCGAGACGGTGCCCATGGAGTTGCTGGAGATCTCCCATCAGGGGCTGAAGAGGATCGACCTCCACTAGCGCGCGGAGGATCGCACCCATGCCAGCAACCGACGACCGCCACCACGATGCGTCCGATGTCCTGCGGCCGCTGCCGCGCGCCACGGGTGGGGGTTCGCCTCGGTCGTCGGCCCGCCCGTCCACCGCCCGACCGGGGTCCACGGGCGCCCAGGCCGCGCTGCGGGCCCGGCAGGTCGGCCGATCCCAATCGGTCCGCGACAGCGTCGCCGACGGGGCCCGCGAGTGGCTGTCCCGGCCCCGGTGGACAGACGTCGATCCCGAGCCGCCCCGCAAGCGGTTCGAGCCGCCGATCACGGGCGACGCTCGCTACGACTCGCTCATCCGCATGATCCGGCGTCGCCGCGAGCCGTCTCCGTCGGCGACGCGCACCCCGGGACCGGGCCTGCCCCGGGCCAGTGCCCGCCGCGGTACCGCGGCGGGTGGTGGCACCGGGCCCGGCGAGGGAGGGCGCCGGCTCAACCCGTACCCGGTGCAGCCGACGCCGACGCCCGCGTTGAAGGGCGTCGTGGCGTGTGACACGTCGCCCGGGTCCGTGCCCCGCCGCGCCGTCCTCGTCGCGGCCGCCGCGACCGCACGGACGAGCCTGACAACCACGTCGGTCGCAGCTGTCGATGCCGGACCCGTGCTCGTTCGCGCGAGCCGTTGCACCCCGCCGCTGGTCGAGCGTCCGCGCCCCGCCCCCTCCCAGCTGACCGGCCGCGCCGCCCGGCCTCCGTGCGACGCCTCCCGGAGACGGCAGGCCGTGACCGCCTCGTCCATCGGATGTGCCGGCGGCGTTCGACGCCGGCGGTGCGAAGGTGGGCGCCATCGACGGGAGCAGCTCCGCTAGCGCGGCGCCCGCACCATGGCACCACCGCCCGACGACTCCGGCGACCTCCCCGAGGCCGTCGTGCGACCGCTGCCGCGGATCGTGCCCGGCCTGCCCGGCCTCGGCTCGCGTTCGGCTGTCGCACCAGGACCCGGGAGCGACGCGTCGCCTCAGAAGAGCGGTCCGTCAGAGGTCGCCGGACCAGCAGCGGGGACGGGACGCCCCGGCATGGCGACGTCGTCGGCGGTGCTGCCCGCCGCCCAGCTCGCGGCGCTCCCGATCCGGCCCGCCGCTACGCCGCCGCAGGGCGTGACCGGCGCGGCCCCTGCCGTTGGCGATCTGGCCGCTCCGGCTCCCCGGCGGGACCTGTCGCGCCCTCGGTCGTCCGCCGCGGACGCCCCGCCGACGGCGAGCCGACCGCTGGCGCGCGCCCTCGGTCGCACCGCTGCCGCGTCCGGGCCGCCCCCGCCGGCCGCACCGGTGTCGGGGGCCGCACCGGTGGCCGATGCCAGCAGCGCCGCCGTGCAGCAGATCAGCAAGCGGGCGGCGCAGGCCGCGGCCGGCCTGGCCGGGGTCGGTGCGGCCGCCGCCCGCCGGATCAGCGAGGCCGCCGGCCAGGCCGCGCAGGCCCTCGCCGCCCAGCAGGCCGCGGCCCGGAAGGTGGATGCCGTCCGGGCTGGGTCCGACCCCCCGCCGCACGGCTCGCCTGCTGCGTCCCCGACGTCGGGCGACGCGCCGGCGACACGGCTCGCCGCGCTCACCGCAGCCGTCGCGGCGCTGGAGGCCCGATCGGCGGAACGCGCCACGGCCGACCGCCGCCTGCTGGCCCTGCTCGACGCGCGCGAGGCGCCGCCGGCGGGGGCGACCGCCGATGGTCCGCCGGCGTCGCCCACCCGCCCGCGCCGCAACGCCATCGGTTCGGCCGTGGCACCGCTCGCCTTGGCCGCCGCCGTGGCCCCGGCGGCCCTTCCCGAGCACGCCGCGGGCTTGCGGGCCAAGGTGGCCAACGCCGAGGCGGCGCGCGACGACGTCCGCCGCGGGCAGGGCGCGGTGTCACGGGCCACCGATTCGTTGGCGCGGGCCAAGGCGACGGTCCCGCCCTCGGGTGTGCCTGGCGCCGGCGGCGCGGTGGCGATCACCGGCCAACCCGTGATCGGTGCGCACCGGGCCAGCCCGACGTCAGGCCAACCCGCTCCGGCCGGGCCCGTGATCGGCGCCCACCGGTCCGGTCCACCGTCGCCTCCGCCCGCCGCGGCCCCTCCGGGCCCCGTCATCGGTGCCCATCGGCAACCGCCGAGCTCCGACGGTGCCCAGGCGGCCGCCGGCGCGGCGTCGAAGGCCCAGGAGTCGGCCGAGGAAGCCGAGGATGCGCTGGCCGAGACCAACCAGACCCTCGAGGATGCCCAGGACACCCTGGCCCAGGCGCAGGCCACGCTGCGCAAGGCCGAGGCATCGCTGGCGGAGTCGACTGCGGCGTCCGCCCGGGCCGACGCCGAGCTGGCGGCGTCGTACGCGGCGTTGGGGCGGGCGAAGACCTCGGGCCTCGCAGCCGGCGGTGCGGCCGGAGCCGTGGCGCTGCTGCCCCGGGCCATCGAGAGAAGGCCATCGAGAAGAAGAACGACAACGCTGCGGTCAGCTTCGTGGGTGACGATCGCGCCCCGACCCTGCGACGCCAGATGAGCGACGCTGACCGCCCCGTCGCCACCGCCGGCCAGACGAACCTGCAGAAACAACTCGCCGCCGCCCGGGCCCGGCACACGGAGCGGTCCCGCCGATCCACCGTGCACGAGGCCACCTCCGACGTCGCCGCAGCCCAGTTCGAGGTCGACGACGCCCGCAAGCACCCCGGACAGGTGTCGCGCTCGGTGTTGGCCTCGTCGGCCACGGCCGGTGCGCTCACGCTGGCCACCAAGACGGCGCCGGCCGACGAGAAGGCCCCGGCGGAGGACTTGGCCGAACTGGTGCGCAAGATGCAGCGCACCGCCGGCGTCTCCGAGAAGACCCAGCAGGCCCGCCAGCAGTCGGTGCTGGAGGCGATCGAGAAGGCCGATCCCAAGGCGGCGCGCCGCCTGAAGAAGGGCGGCGAGGCCCCTGACATCGCGGCACTGACCGAGGAGGCCACGAAGATCACCAAGGCCAGCGCCCACCCACGTCCGGGTGAATCCGTCACGACGGCGAGGTCATCGGTCGAGGACCGCCGGGCGCGCCAACTGGTCCAGACCACCATGGCGGCCCGGCTGGCGGCGGCGTCGAAGCTGTCCGTCGTCGAGTCCGAGCACACCGCGGCGCAGGCCCAGGCAACACAGGGTGCGATGTCACCGGCACCGGTGAAGCGCACCGGTCTGCAGCGCGTGCTGCCGACGGTGCCCCGGAACAAGGTGAACCCGGCCGTGCGCCAGGTCGACGGCAAGGCGACGCTTCGGCGCGCCACGAGCGCGGCCGCGCTGCCCGTGGCGATGGCCGGTCAGTCGCTGGTGCAACAGCAGCTCGCACTGGCCCGGGCCAAGGCGGCGGAGCGCAAGGCTCGCAAGGATGCCCCCGCGTCGGTGAGCAACGAGCCCGACGTCCCGTCCGAGCTGCCGTCCCCGACCCCCACGGCTCCGAGCGCCCCACCGTCGGTGGGCACGGACGGTCTGCCGGTCGGCGCCGCCATCTTCGTGTCGTCGTCGAAGGAGACCCTCCCCGAACGCCGGTCGTCGAGCGCCAAGAAGAGCTCCACCTCGGCCGAGAAGGTCAAGGACGTGACCAAGGGCGCGGTCGCCGGCATCACGGCGGCCGCCATGGCGGCCAAGATCCTCCGCGGCGGCAAGGGGTCCAAGGCCTCCTCGGGCGGGCTGGAGGGCATCGACGACGACATCGTGGTGCGGCGGGTTCCCGGGTCCAGTCCGACCACCCCGGTCCTGGGGAACCATCGCAAGGCCCGATCGAGCCCCAAGGCGCCGTCGGCGACGGAGCGGCTCGATCTCACCGAGGAGATCGTCCGGAGCGTGGAGCAGCGCGTGCTCGAGGAGCTGGATCGCCGCGGGCTGTTGAACCGGGGAGGCCTGTGGTGACCGAGAGCCAGGAGGAACGTCCGTGACCGATGGACCGGTGAAGGCCGAGCTCGAGTACGAGACCAAGGGCGGTTCACTCGAGAAGCTCGCCTGCATGTTCAACCCCGAGGAGCTGAGCTTCAAGCGGACGAACGACTACCACGACATGGGCACCGGCGAGGGTCACGACGCCCCGCCGCAGGTGTTCTCGGGCGAGAGCGCCGGATCGTTCGACCTGAAGCTGATCTTCGACACCACCGACATGGGCACGTCCGTGCTCGATCTCACCACCGAGCTGGTGAGCCTCATGAACATCGTCGAGTTCTCCAAGACCGAGGAGCGCCCACCTCTGGTCCGCCTCATCTGGGGCACCACGCTGACCACCTTCTGGTCGGTGATCGAGGAGATGACCGTCAACTACACGTACTTCGGGGCCGACGGGACGCCGTTGCGGGCGATCGTCGACGTCGGGTTCAAGCAGGCGTTCGGCGTTGGTGCCGACTGGGGCAAGCAGAACCCCACGTCCGGCACGCCGGACCTCCACAGCCGCCACCGGGTCCAGCTGGGCGAGACCCTCGACCGGCTGGCCGCGCGCTACTACGGCGACGCCACCAAGTGGCGGGCCATCGCCGAGGCCAACGCCATTGCCGACCCCCTTGCCATCCGACCCGGTCGCGTCCTGACCATCCCCGACCTGTGAGCCGACGGGAGATGCCGTGAACAACGCCATGCCCGTCGTGTCCATCGGCGGCAACAAGGATCTCTCGGGCGAGGTCGTCGATCTCCGCATCCGTCACGACCTCAACACCACCTCGATGTGCACCATTCGCGCCGTCGACCACGATCGTCTGCTGGCCGAGACCTACCTGGGCAAGATCGGCGAGAAGGTCACGATCAGCCTGTCGGACACCACCTGCTTCTCCGGTCTCATCGTCGAGGTCGGCACCGAGCAGCACCCGAACGCCTTGCCGCACTTGATGATCCGGTGCCTGGATCCGTCGTTCCTGCTCAGCCACCAGGCCTTCCACCGCAGCTTCGAGAACCAGAGCTACACCAAGGCCGTCAAACAGCTGGTCACCGACGCCAAGCTCGCTGGCTCCGACCTGTCGGCCGACCTCGACAAGTTCGCCCCGCCCTACGTGCTCCAGGAGGGGACCAACCTTGCCTTCCTCGAGGACATCTGCCTGCGGACCGGCACCCGGTGGCACGTCCGGGACGACAAGCTGCACGTCCGCTCCGCCACCGTGGCCACCCACACGCTGGTGGCCGAACCCGACGGGGCGAAGAACTCACCGAAGTTGGTGGTGCAGTCGTTCAACGCGTCGTACTCCTCGACCCCGCATGCCAAGTCGGTGGATGTCCGGGCGTGGGACCAGGCGACCTCGGCCGAGGTGGTCTCGACCGTGACCTGGCCCAAGGCCAGGGACAACGGGCTGGCCACCCTCGCCGAGGCGAAGGCGGCGAAGCTGGTGGGCGATCCATTGGTGATCGCGGCGGCGGCCGCGGCCAGCGTCGACGAGGCGAAGGCGCTCGGTGGGGGTGTCGCCGAGCGCATGGCCTCCGAGGCGACCCGCGTCCGCGGTGTGCTCGTCGATCCGGGGCCGAAGCTGATGGTCGACGACGCGGCCAAGATCGAGGGGTTCGGCAAGGTGAGCGGGACCTACACCATCACCCGCGTCGAGCACCGCTACGGCCTCAACCGTCCGTTCCAGACCGAGTTCCACGCCGGCTACCGGCCTCCCACAGTGCTGGGCGGGGCCGCGGCACCCGGGAGCGAGGCCATGCCCCGCCGCTACCAGCTCGACATCGGGGTGGTGTCCGACATCGCCGACGAGACCGGTGCCACCCGGGTCAAGGTCAGCTACCCGACCCGGGACGGCAAGCTAGTCAGCGGCTGGGCCCGGCTGCTCGGCCTGGGGGCCGGCCCCAAGCGGGGCATGCACTGGGTCCCCGAGGTGGGCGACGAGGTCATCGTCGGGTACCTGGGCGGCGATGCCCGCCATCCCGTGGTCATCGGCGGCTTGTGGACGGCCGACGACGCCAGCGCACCGGGCGCGGCGGCCGATGTGGTCAAGAGCGGAGCGGTCGTGACGAGATCGATCACGTCTCGACTCGGTTCGATGTTCCAGTTCTCCGACGGCGACAGCGACGAGACCACGCACATCAAGTTCGGGCTCACCGACAAGGCGATGCCCTTCGTCCGCCTCGGGGCCGACAAGGTCGACCTGGAGGCCGCGTCGGGCAAGCCGATCAAGTTCAAGGCGGGAGACACGACCGTGGAGATCGACGCCAACGGCGGCGTCGTGATCACGGCCAAGGACATCTCGCTCAAGGCCGACAACGACATCAAGATCGAGGGCAACAAGGTGACCATCAAGGGCAACAGCGGCGTCGACGTCGACGGCGGGGGCAGCAAGCTGGCCCTCAAGCCCGGCCAGGCCGAGGTGTCGTCGTCGGGGACGACGGCCGTCAAGGGCACCGCGGTGCAGCTGAACTGATGGAAGAGCGCTCCGACTTCATCGGCCGTGGGTTCCCCTTCCCCCTGGGCGTCGACCACACCGGCTCGATCGCGCTCACCGAGGGTGCGAACGACATCGAGCGGGCCATCCGTGTGATCCTGTCCACCGCCCGGGGCGAGCGGGTGATGCGCCCCGAGTTCGGGTGCCGCATCTGGGACCTGCTCTTCGAGCCTGTCAACACCGCCACCCTCGCCCGCATGCGCCAGGCGGTGTTCGATGCCCTCGGCCAGTGGGACCCGCGCATCAGCGTCCTCGACGTGATCGTCCGCCCCGACCGGGTGGAGCACCACCGCCTCGACATCGAGATCACCTACATGGTCCGGGCGACCAACGACACCCGCAACCTCGTGTACCCCTTCTACGTCATCCCCAGAGAAGAAGAAGCATGAACCTTCCCATCCCCAACCTCGACGACCGCAAGTTCCAGGACATCGTCGACGAGGCCAAGCGCAAGATCCCCGAGCACTGCCCGGAGTGGACGAACCACAACGTCTCCGACCCGGGAGTCGCGCTCATCGAGCTGTTCGCCTGGATGAGCGAGATGGTGCTGTACCGCCTCAACCAGGTGCCCGAGAAGATGTTCCTGCACTTCCTCGACCTCATGGGCATCCAGCCGTTCCCCGCCTCTGCGGCCACGACCCGGCTCAGCTTCTTCCTCAGCGCGCCCATCGACGAAACCGTGGTGGTGCCCATCGGGACCGGTGTCGGCACCCGGGTCAGCACCGGCTCGCCGGTGGTGTTCACCACCGCCCAGGACCTCGCCATCGTGCAGCCGGAGCTGGAGGCCGCCCTGGTGGGCACCGGGGCCGACGTCCTCGTGCCGGTGTGGGACGACCTGCGTCACCACCGGACGTCGGTGGAGATCTTCCGATCCGATCCCATCGCACCGGGCGATGCCTTCTACCTCGGGTTCCAGTCGTCGCTCGCCGGCAACATCATCGAGTTGACCATCGCCGCCTCGATCGAGGGGATCGGTGTCGACCCCCGCCGGCCGCCGCTGGTGTGGGAGGCGTGGGCCGACGACGGTTCGAGCGAAGCCGAGGGCTGGGTGCCGCTCGTCGTGCAGGAGGACACCACCGGCGGGCTCAACCGCGACGGCCGGGTGGTCCTGCTCATGACCGAGACCCACAAGCCCGTGACCATGGGCCAGTCGCGGCAGTTCTGGATCCGGGTCCGTCTGGTCGAACCCGTGGACGGCGCGCCCAACTACCAGCGGTCACCCCAGATCCGCACGCTCACGGCCCGCAGCCTCGGGGGCAGCGTGCTCGCCGAGCACGCCGAGGCGATCGGCACCGAGATCCTCGGCGTGAGCACCGGCGAGGCCGACCAGGCCTTCGTGGTCAGCAACAGCCCGGTGCTGCCCCGGACCGAGCACGAGTTCGTCCAGGTGGTCGGCACCGGGGAGCCCGAGAACTGGGTCGAGGTCGAGAACTTCACCCTCTCGGGCCCGAGGGACAAGCACTACCTGTGGGACAGTGCCACGGGCGAGATCCGCTTCGGCCCCCGGGTGCGCTACCCGGACGGCAGCACGCGCCAGCACGGCATGGCGCCGCCGGCGGGCGACGTGGTCAGGGTCACCGGCTACCGCCACGGGGGCGGTACGGCGGGCAACGTCGGCGCCAACACGCTGGTCGCCATCCAGAGCTCGCGCCAGTTCATCGGGCGGGTCACCAACTTCGAGGCGGCCACGGGCGGCGTCGACGCCGAGACGGTGGACAACGCCAAGCGCCGCGGCCCGCTCACGATCATGACCGGCCAGCGGGCGGTCACCATCCAGGACTACGAGCGTCTCGCGCTCGAGGCCACCCAGTCGCTGGCCCGGGCCCGGTGCCTTCCGCCCGGCGAGGACCGCGGGCCCATCCGCCTGCTCGTGGTGCCCGCCGTGGTCAAGCGCGATGCCGAGATGGTGCTCGACGACTTCCGCCTGACCGAGGAACTGGAGACCCGGCTGGTCGAGCACCTCGAGCCCCGCCGGATGCTGGGCGCCACCGTGAAGCTCACGACCCCGTACTACCAGGGTGTCTCGGTCGCGGCCCTGGTCCGCAGCGGCGCCGGCCGATCGCCCGCCGTGGTGCGCCAGCGGGTCCTCGATGCGCTCTACCGCTACATCAACCCGCTCCACGGCGGCCCGAACGGCGAGGGTTGGCCGTTCGCCGCCGACCTCAACGCCGCCGACGTCCAGCAGGTGATCGCGGCCGTCGACGGGGTGGAGCGGGTCGACCAGACCCTGTTCTTCGAGGTCGACCTCCGCAACGAGCTGCGCCTCGGCGCCGCTCGCGAGATCATCCGGTTGGAGGAGGACTCGTTGTTCCTGTCCTCCGGGCACCAGGTGGTGGTCCGTTGAACCTCCCGGTGAGCGCGCGGATGATGCCCGACCAGCGGTCCCGTCAAACGCGCCCCAACGACTGGATGCTGGCTCAGCTCCCGGTGGGGATGCAGGACGACGACTTCCTGATGCGCTTCGTGCGCATCTTCCAGGACGTCGCCGACGGTCTCCTCGTCCACGCCGACGCCCTCCCGCACCTCGCCGACCTCACCGTCACGCCGACGCCGATGGTGCGCTGGCTCGGACACTGGATCGGCAACGACGCCATCGACGAGCGCATGGACGACGTGTTGCAGCGAGCCCTGGTCGCCGTGTTCGGAGCCGGGCTGCAGTGGCGGGGCACCCGGCGGGGGTTGCGCCGGCTGCTGGAGCTGCTCGTCGGCGCGGGAGTCGAGATCGAGGACACCGGTGGGATCCACCGGGAGGACGTCGACGGCGGATCAGGCGGTCACGTCACGGTCCGGAGCCCGTCGTCCTCCGCGTTCGTCACCGACCACGACCTCGCCGCCCTGATCCGCGCCGAGGTCCCGGCGTCGGTCACCCTCGCCGTCCACGTGGCCGGCCAGCTCATCTATTCGGATCGCAGGGAGATCATCGAGCGATGACCGAGACCGTCTGTCCCCAGTGCGCCACCGTCAACGCCTACGACGAGTTGACGCCCCACGCCGACAACTTCTGCACCGAGTGCGACTTCCCGCTGTTCTGGGACCAGATGCTCGTGCCACTGCTGGCCACCGACGAGCGGACCGACGGCGCCCTGCGCCGCCTGCCCGGGGTGGCGGGACGCGACATGCGGGCCATGCGTCCGTGCCTCGAGTGCGCCGAGCCCAACCTGCTGGCCAGCGACTTCTGCATCCGCTGCGGGGCGTCGATGGATCCGCCGCCACCCCCGCCACCGCCCCCGGAACCCGAACCCGAGATCGTCGAGGTCGAACCACGGGACCCTCCGGGACGCGACTGGCTCCTCGCCGTGCTCCTGCTGGTGAACGTGGGCCTGGCGGTGGGGATCATCCTCTACGGCGTGATCCGGGGCTGAGCCGTTGCGCCGGCGGACTTCGTCCGCCGGCTCCCCAGGGACGGCGTTCCGGGCCGCCCGGTCGTGCTGGGGGACGTGGACGCGGCCCACTTCGCGGAGAGAGCCGGTCAGGGTGCTGGCGGGGGCGGGGTCGGCGGGGGTGCGGCGAGCGGGTTCACTGCAACGCTGCGGTCGGTGCCCCAGGAGAACGTGGTCGTCGACGTCGCCGCGCCGAGCGTCGCCGTGGCCGTGACCACCTCGGCCGCCGGAACCGCGGCATCGAGGACGATCGTGCACGACGTCTCGCCGGCGGCGACCGTGCAGGTGCCCGTGGCCGTGGTCCCGACAGGGTGATGACGGTGCCCTCGGCCATGCCGGTGAAGGTGATGGTCGGGGCCGACGCCGTCACCGCGATGGGCGTCGCTGAGCTCGGGGCGATGGAGACGGTCGTCGACGTCGGCGACACCGTGCCGATCTGGTTGATCGAGATGTCGTAGCCGTCGGCGTAGAGCCCGGCGAGCGGGCACTCGCCGGAGGCGTTGGTGAAGCACTGCTTGGCGGTTCCGCCCGTGCCGGTCGACGGGGTGAAGGTGACCTCGGCGCCGACGACCGGGGTGCCGGCCGTGTCGGTGACCTTCACCGTGCGGGTGCGGTCGGTGAGCGCGGTCAACGCCACGGTTCGCGACAGCCGCCACTGGAAGCTCGTGGTCGAGGCCTGCCCGCCGAGGCTGGCGGTGGCCGTGAGCACGGTGTCGGCCTTGACGTTGCTCCCCAACGCGATGGGGCACGTACCCGAGGCGATGGTGCAGGTCTGGGTGCTGTTGGTGGTGATGCTGACCAGCGCGCCGTTCGGGCCGGTGAAGTGCATGGTCGGTTGGTTCACGCTGATCGACAGCGAGTTGCCCTTGGTCGGGTCCACCTTGTAGGTGCTCCCGCCGGTGATGCTCAGGTCGGCCACGGTGGCGGTGTAGTCGCCGGTCGACGCGCCGGAGATCGTGCACGTCCCCAGCGTCGATGGTGTAGCGCCCGCATCCCCGCTCTTCAGCGTCGTGCACGTGAGGCCTCCGGGGTCGAGGGTCACCGGGGCGCCCTGGACCCGGATCCCGTCCCCGGAGCTCACCACCGTCACCGCGATGTCGAACCCGAGGCTGACCGTGATCGTCCGCGCCGTCGGCGTCGCGCTGGCGGGACCGGGGCTGGCCAGGTCGAGGGCGAGGTCACCGGTCGTGTCGTCGCCGCTGACCCCGATGATCGAACCACCCGACGGCCCGGTCACGCTGTACGACCCCGGGATCAGCACCAAGCCCGTGCACACGCCCTCGTCAGCGTCCCCGGCCGAGCCCGTCGTGCAGGTGAGGGGGGTGACGATGCCCGTGGCGAAGGGCGTCAGGTAGTCGGTACCGGTTCGACTCAGGGACATGGTGATGTCGGCCTGCAGCGTGGTCCCGGTCTTCACCGCCAGGTCGACGACGTAGGCGCGCAGCACCGAGACCAGCGGGTAGGTGGTCTGGTCGATGGTGGTGAGCTGGTTCTCGACCAGCGTCCCGATCGGGAAGTCGTGGGCGACGAGGTCGGGTCCGGTCACCCGCAGGACGTACATCTGGTCGGTGTAGGTGTCGGTGGTGGCGTCGTAGGTGGGCAGGACCCGATGGCCCGCCGAGTCCTGGATGGTGAAGCTCCCGTCGGTGGCGTCGTAGACGGCCGTGCCGAGCGGGGACGCGAACGTCGTGTCGGCCGCGGCGAAGAGCACGATCGTCGGGCACGAGGTGGCGCAGTTGGTGAACGCGGCCGCCGCGGTGCTGTCAGCTCCCGGGTAGATGGCGTCGAGGCGGCCGGTGACGACGGCCCCACCGGCCACGAACTGGATGGAGAGCGGTCCGATCGAGCCGCTGCCGTTGCCCTTCCCCGTGCCGCCGTCCTTGGCGTTGATGTCGATGCTCGTCCCGTTGGTGTAGGAACCGCCGGTGGTGGCGTCGCAAGGCGCCGCCGAGGCGGTGATGGTGTACTTGGTCCGGGGCAGGATGTTGATCGACCACTCCTGGTCGCCCCGGTCGAACCCGCAGAAGTCGAAGGTCGCGGTGACCACGGTGCCCTTCGAGGTGTTGTCCGGGGTGGCGGTCACGGTCACGTGGGCGTTGACCAGCTTGCGGTCCTCGGTGGTGGAGAAGGTCCCGAACACCTGCCGCAGCACGGGCGAGGTGAGCAGGAGGTCGACCGGACCCACCGCGCTGCCCTGGGCCACGTCCGGTGCTGGTGGCGCTGGCGTCGGTCTGCGAACTCGCTCTGGTGGGCGGTGTAGGCGAACGTCGCGGTGCAGTCCGGGGGACACCCGGGGTAGCGGATGTTGCGGAACAACAGGTTGGCGTCGCTCCGGCCCAGGTCGAGGGTGGTGAGGCTGGCCGAGATGCCGTCGGTCAACACGAGCGGCGACCACGTGATGACGTCGTTGACCGCGTCGTACCCGCTGCTGTACTGGCCGATCGTCCCGGAGAAGGGCGCGGTCTCGTTGGCGAAGGTGACCGTGACCACCACGGTGGCGCCGGGAAGGGGGTCGTTCGCCGTCTTCTTGAGGTCGCCAGCCACCTTGAGGGCGACGGTGGTGTAGCGCAGGAGCCTGATCTCCACCGGCGCCAGGGTCGACGTGTCCGTGATCGTGATCGGGTTGTCGGCCGGGTCGACGTACTCGAACCGGCCGTCGCCGGCGAGGTCCACCGAGACGTCGATCGATCCGGCATCGGTCGGCGTGACGGCGTCGGGGTTCAGCGGGATCTCGGCCGTGCCGGATGGATCACGCGCCGGTGTGACGGCGCTGAACGCCGCCAGCTGGGCGATCAGGTCGGTGGGGTCGACGAAGAATGCCACCGACCCGGGGCCGGTCTTCGTCATCCGCTGGACGGCACCATCCTGGTCGACCACCACGTCGAGCGAGGCGTCACCGGTGGCGAGCGGGATGTTGGTGCCGACCTGGTCGACCACGTTGACCACGAGGCTGGGTCTGCGGACGGCGATCAGCGCGTCACCCACGCCGACGACCCGGTCCTTGTCCGGGGTGAGATCGATGGTCCCGCCCTTGCCGGTGAACAGCGACCGCGGGTCGCCGTCGCTGGACAGGCTGAGCGTGTAGGCCCCGCGGGGGACACCGGTCTGCACGAGGGTGACGTCGGCGGCGGGCAGCAGGGTTCCGTCGGCGAGGACGATGCTGCCCGTCGGCGAGGGTCTCGCCGTCGACGCCAGGGGTGGTCTGGACGATGACCCCACCGGTCACCTGCAGCACCGTGCCTCCCAGCGTGAACGTCGTCAGACTTCCGTCGGAGTACGTGCTCCCGCCGAAGCCGAACGTACCGTCGCCGTTGTCGGTGATCCCCGACCCGCTCGCGTTGACGAAGAAGTCGCACTGGGTGACGGTGGGCGTGGTGGCGTCAGCGGCGCAGTCGCTCTGCTGGTCGGCCACGAAGGCCTGGGTGTCGTCCTCGACCGACGTGGCGGTCACCACGATGTCGTCGAAGGAGCTCCCCGTCTTCTGGAACACCGGGACGCGGAGGAACTCCGAGGTGGTCGGCAACTCGAGGTCGGTCTGGTCGCCGCCGGTGACGGTGACCCCGGTCAGGTCGGGTGAGGTGTAGCCGGGGTAGCCGGCCGGGATGACGATGCTGATGTCAGTGCTGGTGAAGGTGTCGGTGGGGGCGAACCGGCCGGTCTGGTAGATGCCGTTCCCGATCCCGGTGAGCACGACACCGTTCACCGTGATCGTCATGCCGTCGGTGAAGTCGGTGCGCTCGGTGCCGAAGTCGTCCCAGAAGGTGCGGACCCGGGTGGCCGGGTTCAGCGTGAGGGCGACCGTGGTGTCGGTGTTGGGGGCCAGCGTGTTGACGACCGCGGACTCGGGTTCGAGCTGGTCCCGGCACACGACCACGGTCATGGTCTCGGGGGCGGCGCGGTCGATCTCCACCGACCGCTCCGGGATGGTCACGAACCCGCCGCTCTCGCCCGGCACGTCGACATAGGCCACCGTCCGCAGCGCGGCGGTGGCGGGCACCTCGTCGGGAACCGGCGAGCCGCTCAGGCTCACCTCCGGGAGGCTGGCGGCGCACAGCGCCGCTTCGCCGCCTGCCGGGAGCGGATCGATCGTCCGGATCACCTTGACGATCGAATCCAGGACGTCCGGTGTCGTCGCGCTCCCCACGACGATGTCGAACCGGGGGAACCGGGGGTACTCGATCGAGGCGGGACCGACCGGTGTCGTGCCGTCGGACGACGCGCTGCGCAGGTCGACCGAGAAGCGCTCGTCGGTGATGGCGGGCATCCAGTGGAAGTCGGGCGCGTCGCCTTCGATGGTGAGCACGTAGTGGCCGGTGGGCAAGCGCCGATCGAGGGTGAAGCTGGTGTCGGGGGCCGCCATCGTGATGGTGTTCGTCGTGCCGTCGTCCACGTCGCCGTACTCCTCGAGGCCGAGGGCAGGATCGAGCGACGTGTCGGAGAGCACCTTCTGGAGCGAGGCAGTGGACTCGATGGCGACCTCGTCCGGGGTGCCGGCCCCCAGACCGCTGACGAAACGGGTTGCCAGGGTGGCCAGCGGGCGCAGCTCACCGTCGAACTTCACTGCGGGGTCCGCGCCGGGGCGATCGAGGTCGGCGAGGTCGACGGTCAGTTCGTCGGTGGCCGACGTCACCACGAACGGCAGCCGCACGGTCTCGTGGCCGTCGGCGCTGATCTGCAGGAGGTGCTTGCCGAGCGGTAGCGGTACGACCTGGTCGAGGGTGCCGTCGTCGGCTACCGCCTTGGTGAGGATGTCGCCGATGTCGACACCGAGCACCGACAGCATCAGGTTCTGCAGCGGTTCGGGACCGGGGGCGGCGGAGTGGATGCCCGGCGGCGCAGCGAGGACGAAGTGCACCGGCGTCGAAAGGCTGGCATCGGTGTCGACCTGGTGGACGGTGACATCCAGCGACGTGACTCCGGGCGGGACGATCTGGGCCTGGAGGACGATGGTCTTGATGTCGGGCCGGGACACGGTGACGACGTACTCGCCCGGTGCCATCCCGTCGATGGCGAACCGGCCGATGCCGTCGGCGTCCTTCTCGCCGACCGTGGTGGCGTACTGGTTGGCGGCGCTGACGGCGCGGACCTCGATGCCGGAGGTGTTCGGGCCGGCCTTGTCGAACGCGACCGTGCCGGTGAGACCCCCGGTGGACGACGTGAGGGCGATGCACTGGTCGTGGAACCCGGTGCCCTCGACCCGCGACGTGACCGTGACGAAGCCCTCGGCGACCACCGTGAGGTCGTACTGGTCCCGGATGGGAAGACCGTTGAAGACGAACTTGCCGGCACCCTCGACCCCGCCCTCGTCGACGTTGCCGTCGGAGGTCGTGGTGGTGAAGGCGGCGTCGCTCCCGACCGGCACGACGGAGACCTTCGCTCCCGGAATGCCGTCGAACGCCGGTGAGGAGGCGTCGCACACCACGCCGGAGAGCGAGCCGAGGCCGGAGGTGATGTCGATGGTGCCGACGTCGAAGCCGCCCGCGCCGGTGTCGGCGGGCACGGACACCACGATGGCGCCGGACTCCCCGGTGGTCAGCGTGGCGGACACCACGAACTCGCCCGGCACGCTGACGCCGCCGACCTCCCAGCGTCCGGTGGTGGCGTCGGAGACGGTCTCGTAGCGATTGACGCCGTCGGTGACCAGTACCCGCGCCCCGGCGATGGGGGAGACCCCGCCGGTGATCCGGCCGGTGGCGCGCTGCAACGTCACGTCCAGGCCGACCGGCGTGAGGTCGGATCCGAACACGACGAGGTGCTTCGCGGTCTGGAACCCGACGGAGTGGAACTCGAGATAGTACGGACCGGCCGCCGAGATCGGCGCGGTGTAGCTGCCGTCGTCGGAGCTCACGGCCCGGGCCCGCACCGCCTGTCGTCGATCGGGGGCGATCGGCCCCAGGCGCTTGCCCCGGATCGTCTGGATGGAGGACTCGACGGCGATGCTGGAGGGGCGGCTGCTCAGGGAAGCGGGTGACACGGTCACGTCGACGTTGCGCAGGCCGTTGCCATCGGCATCGCGCACGAAGCCGGTCACACGCGGTGCACCGCCCGGCGATGCCGGCGTCGACGGGGTACCCGACCCGTCGCCCGGCGGCTGGCCGGCGTCGCCCTTGTCGTTCCCGGAGCCGTTGCCGGTGCCATTGTCCGCCAGTTGTCCGCTGTCGGTCGTCTTGTCGTTGCCGATGCCGAGGGCGGAGAGGATGTCGTTCCGGTTGGTGATGGCGGCCACGCCGACGACGGCAGACGCGAAGAGGCTCAGCACGAGCAGGATCGCCGTGAGCTTGGACAGGTTCCGGTCGAACACCGCCGTCTGACGGAAGGTCCCCCGGGCTCGGATGGGGACGGCCGCACCATGGGCCCGGACCGTGAAGCGCCGGACCACGGGATCGCCCCCGACCGGTCGGCGGGACCGGATCTTGGTGGCGACGTTGATCCGTTCACCCGGAGACACGACGACCTGGCGCCGCTTGAAGCGGAACCGCATGCGATGGTCGTCGCCCTGGCCGGACAACGTCAGTTCGGCTGGCTCCCGGCTCCGATTGTGGATGCCGACCACCAGCTCGCCGCGCCGGTTGCCGGTGATCCCGGACGGACTCAGGGCGAGGTGGATCAGTCCGGCGTCACGCACCTGGACCTCGCCGCGCGCCATGGTGGTGGTGCCCGCGTCGGTGATGATCTCGACCTGGAACGGGTGGGTGCCTCCCGGCGATCCGATCGGCATCAGGATCTCGACGTTGACCGTCGTGGAACCCAGCGGTGGCAGGCGCACGGTGCTGAACCCGGCGTTGTCGGTCGGCACGCCCAACACGCGAAGGGTGGCGGAGACCTCGCGATCCTCGGTGTTCGTGATCGTGATCGCGCACGCCACTGGGTCTCCGGGGCTGGCGACGACGGTGGTGGGATCGAGGAGGAGTTGCATGTTGGGTGCGTCCTTGCGCGGACTGGCCCGCCGATCAGCGG
Source organism: uncultured Acidimicrobiaceae bacterium (assembly GCA_963747745.1). GTDB lineage: Bacteria > Actinomycetota > Acidimicrobiia > Acidimicrobiales > Salinilacustritrichaceae > Salinilacustrithrix. Next base: position 89,143 of record CAVVGJ010000012.1, on the reverse strand, counting down.
ATGACGGTGATGGTCTCGGACTTGCTCTCGCCCACCCGCAGCGGGAAGGAGCGCGAATAGACCTGTTCCTGGTCGTCGCCCGGCCGGAGGTAGTGGACGATGACGACGTAGTCCTCGGGAGCCTTGATCTCGTTGAAGGCGATGACCCCGTCGGCAGCGGTGGTGCCGGTGAGCCCCGGGTCGCCCTCTGGGTCGGCTTCGAAGGCGGCCTTGGTGAACACGTCGACGGTGACGCCCTCCACCGGGGCGCCGTCGCCGTCCACCACGCTGACCGTGATGCTCGACGTGTCGACCAGCGTCTGGTTCACCGGCCCGCTCGTCGGCACGGTGATGACCTGGGTGAACGGCAGGCCACCTTCCTGGGTGAAGGTGAGGGTGTAGGTGCCGATCGGGACGTCGTTGAAGCGATAGAACCCGTCGAGGCGCCCGCTCGCCTGCAGGTCGGCGCTCAACGAGCAGTCGGCACCCGTGTAGGCATCGGGCACCGACACGTTGGACGCCACGCCGTTCGCGCTCACCGTCGTCGCCTCGAAGCTCGCCGAGCTGAGATCGACCGTGACGCCGCCCAGCGGCGTGACCGTCTCGGTCCCGGCCCGCAGCTCGCGGTTGCAGACCACGCCCGACACCGTGCTGGTGGCCAACCGCAGCCGGAAGCGGAAGTCGGCCGGATTCTGGGCGTTGCTGCATCCCTCGGTGGCCGGACCGCACGAGAGCGTCAGGTCGCGGTAGTCGGGATGCGAGGCGGTGACGGTGTAGGTGGACATGGGTGACAGGCCCCGGACCTCGTAGAGGCCGTCGGAGCCCGTGCGGGCGCGCTGGGTGGTCTGCCCGTCGGTGACGGTGATCAGGGCGCCATCCACGGGCGAACCGTCGACGAGGTTGGTGACCGTTCCGCCGATCGACCGGACCGAGGTCGTGAGATCGATGTCGACACCGGTCAGGGACGCACCGGAGTCGAGCTGGCGAGTCCTCGTCTCGGTCGAGTAGCCGACGCGCGTCGCGGTGATGGAGTACAGCGCGGGCGAGGGCAGGTCGCGGAACAGGTACTGCCCACCGTCGAAGGTGACCGTCGAGTACTGCTCGCCGCCGGCCGCCGCCACCACCTCGATGAGCTGATCCGAGGCCGCTGGGTCTCCGTCGAGGCTGATGGTCCCGCCGAGGCGGGCGTCACCGCTGCGAAGGCGGATGGTGATGTCGTCTTTGACCTCTCCCTCCGCCACGGTGATGAGCCGGTGCTCCTCGGCGAAGCCCTTCTTCGACGCCACCAGCTCGTAGGGCTCGAGCCCGTCGGCGCTGGTGGGCGGGATGTTGTCGAGCACGAACACCCCGGCGCCGTCGGTCGTGACCTCGCGCACCGTCGCCACCCGTACGTCGCCCTGCAACTGGATGAGCGAGATGACGACATCGGAGGGATCGGGCGCCAGGACGGTTCCGCTCACGGTCCCGGGCCGGCCCCGGATCGCGATGTCGAGCGTGTCGGGCGCCTCTCCCGCCCCGAGCTTGACCGTTTGGGCGTCGTCGAAGGACTGCGCCGACGGGTACCACGACTCGTCGAAGCCGGCGCCGATGGCTCGCAGCTTGTACTCGCCGGCGATGATCGGATCGAACACGTAGCGGCCGTCGCCGTCGGTGGCGACGACCCCGATGGGGGTGCTGCCGTCGTCGGCCGCATAGAGCTGGACGGTGACGTTGGCGACCGGCTCCGTGCCGGCGGTGCTCTCGCGCTGGACGAGTCCGCTCATCGACGACGGGTTGGCGGCGGCGAGGGCGAGCTGTTGTTGCTCCTGGTTGAACGCGTTCTGGATGAGGGCGTCGTTGGAGTTGGTCTTGTCGACGAGACTGCCCAGGCTCCGGGTGAGCACGAAGCCGAAGACGGACAGCGCGGCGAGGAGTCCGAGCAGTGACAGCAGGCCGCGCCCGACGATCGGACGCTGGGTGAACGACCCGATCGCCTGCGGCGGGTCGTCGACGCCGTCGACCCGGAAGGTGATGATCCGGGTGGCGGCCGATCCGATCCAGGGCCGCCGGCGCTTGACCCGGGCGGTGACCGTCACCTGCTCGCCCGGGGGGACGTCGACCTCGGCCGGCAGCAGCAGGATCTCGGCCTTGGCCTCCTGCTCCTCGGCGGCCGGCACCATCCGGGTCCAGCTGTTGCCGGTGTTGCTGATCACCATCCCGAACGTGCCGATCGCACCGCCGTAGAAGTTCGCCGGCTCGAGCTCGAGGCGCGCTTCGAGGGTGGCCTGGACATCGAGCTCGATGTCGACCACGCGGTAGTCCGACGGGTCGAGCGCGCTCTGCACGACGACGGCGAGGGTGCGACGGCCGGCGGGGAAGTCGGTCGGCAGGGTGAGGGTGAGGGTGACGGTGCCGGTGTCCTCGGGGAACAGGTTCAGCTGGTCGAAGTCGAGGCGGAGCCACTCGGGGTCGACGCCCAGCATCTCGAACGTGTACCCGCAGATGACCTCGGCGGTGTTGAACACGCTGACGGTGAGGCTGGCCGGCGAACCGGGCCACACCTCCAGCGAGGTGGTGCTGGCGGTGACCCTCATGGCGCCCCCTCCGACACCGTGCAGGCAGCCGACGGCGGATCAGATGCATCGACGAGCTGCATGTCGAGGATGCGCAACCGCGCGTCGCGCGTGCCGATGTCGATCCGGAACACCACGGTGCAATCGCGGTAGCCGTCGGCCGAGGCGGTCAACGTGTACTCGCCGGCGGCCATCCCGGCGATCTTGTAGCTCCCCACGGGGTCGGACGACAGCGGCGTGGGCGAGCGCGTCTCGGGGCTGCTCCCCGCCGGTCTCGGCCCACCGCGCAGCAGGACCGCGCCGGCGCCGAGGCCCGCCCCATCCGAGCCGCGCACGGTGCCGCACACCTCACCGATGGTGTTCGACAATTCGACGACGTGGTCCGCGAAGCCGTCGGTGATCGGGACCGGGCTCCCGTCGCCGGTGACGTCGATGCGGTGGGTGATCGACGTGTAGCCCGGTGCCGAGAAGGTGATCGACAGCACCCCGAGAGGGAGGTTGTCGAAGACGAAGCTGCCCGCGCTCGAGGCCGGATCGTAGGCCGGAACCGGTGGTCGGGAACGACAGTCGGTGTCGCTGGCCGCCCCGGCTGAGAGGGTGAGCGGGGCCGGGAGTGTCTTGGTGGAGATCGTGCCGTCGGAGGTGAGCACCGTCACGTCGACGTCGCCCAGGCGCAACCCGGTCTCGGCATCGAGGACGCGCCCGGAGAAGGTGCGGCTCCCGCCCGTCATGACGATCTGGCCGGCGTCGACGTCGGGACCGGCCTCGACGTCGACAGAGCTGAAGGCGGTCTCGAATCCGGCTGCTGCGAAGCTGAGGCTGTAGGTGCCCGGCGCGGGGAGACCGGAGAACGCGAAGTCGACCGTGGACGTGATGCCGTCGCCCGAATCGATGACCGAGGGGGCGGGTGTGTCCAGGGTGAACGAGGTGTCACCCGTGGTGGCGGTCACGGTCACCGGGCCATTGGGTGGGGATCCCTGCAGGACGATGGTGCCGATGACGCGACCCTCGCCGGGGACGAGCCGGATGGGGGCCGCCTCGAGGCGCTGGCCGGCGGCGAGCGTCTCGATGATCCTCTGATCGGCGAACTCCCCGGAGCTCACGCTGATGCTGTACTTCATCGGGCTGGCCAGGCCGGGGACCTCGTAGGTCGCGGGACCGTCGGCGTACCCGTCGCCATCGAGGTCGGGTGGGGTGACGTCGAGCCGGGCCACCTCGAAGGCGGGGACGTCGTTCACCAGCGGGCGCACCACCACGGTGATGACCGCGGTCTGGTCGCCGGCGTCGATGGTCCCGGTGATCGTTCCCAACAGCCCCGACGCCGGCACGGGATCGAGCTGGCGGTCCTCGCCGGCCTCGATCGTGACCTCGGTGGCCTGGTCGACGCTGGGGACGCCGGGGTACCACGAGTCCTCGAAGCCCGGACCGACCAGCTTGAGCTTGTAGGTGCCGGGGAAGATGCCGTCGAGCGTGAACGCACCGTTCTCGTCGGTGGCCGCCGACTGCACGCGGGTGGCGTCGCTGCCGAACGGGGCGTCGGGCGCCTTGCGGTTGGCCCGGTGGGCCTCCACCGCGATGCGCGGGATCGGCTCGCCGCTGTCGGCACCGACCACCGTGCCGGAGATGGACCCGAGCAGAGCCGCCACTGAACTGGAGCCCGATCCGCCGACCGCGCCGGCCGAACCGACCGATGCCAGCGTGGAGTAGGACACCGGAGCCGCGAAGTCCAGCGGGACCCCCTTCGGGGCCGGGTCGCTCTTGAGCACGAAGTCGACGCCGGTGGTGACGATGATGGCCCACAGGGCGATGATCGAGGCCAGCACCAGCGCGGTCAGCATCCCACGGACGAGCAGTGGCCGCTGGGTGACCGTGACGGTGTCGTCGAGGAGGCCGGCCTCGCTCTCCGCGCTGATGTGCACGCTGCGGTAGGCCGGCGTCCCGAACAGCGGACGGCGGCCCTTGCCCTCGATGAGGACCATGGCCTCGGTTTCGGGCTCGACGAGCAGCGACGGCGGCTGCAGCACGAACCGGAGATCGCCCTGGTCGTCCTTGGCCAGCAGCGCCACGTTGAGGCTGGTGTTCCCGGTGTTGCGGACGAAGGCCCGCATCTGCATCTTCGACTTGGCGACGATGGCTTCCGGCGTGACGCTGAGCTCGGCCCCGGCGAAGGGCGCCACGTCGACCGCGACCTGGCGCCATTCGACGAGGTCGGGCCGCAGCGCGGACGCCAGCCGGACCTCGATGCGTCCCGGCCCGGCAGGGAAGGTCTTCCTGAGTTGCAGCGTCATGGTGACGACCGCGGTCTCGTTCGGGAACAGCGACACCGATTCGCGATCGAGCCGGAACTCGGCTCGCGCGAGATCGGGGAGGTCGATCGAGATCAGGTCGACGATGTCGAGGGTGTTCACCACCTCGAGTTGCACCTCGACCGGTTCTCCGGGGGTGATGTCGACGAACGGGGTCAGAACCGACGCGCGCATCAGTCGACGAGGATCTTCCCGGACTCGGGGACCACGACGGTGACCGGGGGATCGACCATGACGGCGATGCGGTCGCCGGGGCGAGCCACGATGACGAACCGCCCGTCCTGGTCGACGGTGGCGGCCCCCGCCGGTCCCAGCACGTCGACGCCGGCCGCGGCCGGATCCGTGACCTCACCGGCGTACCGGCGGCGCGTCGCCATCGCTCCGCTGCGCCGGTCCTCGAAGCCGAAATCGGTGGAGCCCGGGGCATCGGCCAGGGTCTCCTCGCGCTCGAGGTCGATGGCGACGGTCACGCGGAGGTCGATCGACGCCTGCTGGCCGTCCTGGCCGGGAAGGTCGTCGGCGTCGAGCTTCGGGACGCGGAGCGACACGGCGGAGCCCGACTCCACGAGCGGGGTGGGGACGAGCGGCTCGGGTACGGCGGCGTGGCGCAGGAAGGTGCGCAGGGCGGCGGCGAGGACGCGGTGCTGGTCGCGGGCATCGGGAGAGTGAGCGGTGAGGGCATAGGACAACTCGACGTTGGGGAGGCGCTGCCGGCGCACCTTGACCCCATCGCGCTCGATCACCTCCGAGCCACTGCTCGCTCCCTTGGCCGAGACGTTGACCCGCCACAGATGGACGCGAAGATCCGGATGTGGTTCGTCGTCGTTCAGGTCGTCGAAGCTGATGGTCGCGTCCGCGAGCATGGGCTCGTCGGCGCGCAGGAGCGCCTCGAGCGCATCATCCACGTGGTGGAACATCGACATCTTCCTCCCTGGCCAGGAGGGGTGCGTTCCTCGTGGCAGCGACGGTGGCGGCTGGCAGATCGAACGGTCATCCGGTGAGGTCGGACTGGATCTCCCGGAGGATGAGGCTGACTTCGTCGATCGCCGACCGGAGTTGGGAGACGTCCTCGACGACCCGGTCGAGTCGTCTGGCCTGTTCCGTCGAGTCCTCGACCCGCTGCTCGACGAGCTGCAGGTGGTGCTCGAGCCTGTCGAAGCGCCGCTCGGCGACGTCCTCGACCTGACGGATCGAGGTCATCCAGGTCCGCAACTCGCTCTGGCGGTCGTTCAGCGCGGTGGTGAGATCCGTCAGCCGCCGGAGCCGCTCGCGCTGGACGGTGTCGATGTCCTGGAGTGCTTCCTGCATCTCGTCCCGGATCGCGGCGACGAGCGCGTCGGACAGCTCGTCGACATCCTGGAGCTGTGCCCGCTCCCGTCGGTCGTTCCGCAGCACGGCGTCGAGCTGCGCCGGTAGCGATCCGACCAGCTCGGTCAGCTCGGCGGATCCGGCTTGGTGGTCGGGGGTCATGGCCGACGCCACGGCCGAGCCGACCGCGCTGAGCAGGTAGCGCTCGAGGAAGGGCACGACCTCGGCGATCGCGCTGCGCATGGCTGCGGCCAGGGTCTGGTTGGTGATGGCGTCCGCTCCGACCAGCGCCGCGTCGAGGGACCGGCTCGGGTCCGACGCGTGGGTGGCCACGGTCTTGCGGAGCGAGCGCCGGGCCTCCTCCCGCCGGGCGTTCAACTCGGCGAGTCGACTCGACTCCGAGGTCACCAGCTCCGGCCCGGATGGGAGGCGATCGGGATTGGTGCGTTGCTCGGCGGAGTCGGTGGCGAGGCCGTCCTCGGCGTGGGCGGCGGTGTCAGGCGTGCCGGCCTGGTCCTCGACGGGCGTTCGCTCCACGGGTGCTCCCTCGACGGACAGGTCGAGCACGTCGGTACCGGAGGCGCTCGCCGCCACCGGGTCGGACTCCGCCTCGTCGTCGTCAGCGGGGAGCTCGTCGACGAAGAGGCATGCCTCCCGGTAGCTCAGGTGCCGTCGCCAGCGCGTGACGGCGAGCGTGGCGGCCGTGGGATGCGGCGCCGACACGTTGCCGAGGTCGGGGAACTGGAACGAGAAGCGACGATCGGCGCGCACCACGGCTACCCACTGCAGCCCGTTGGGACCGGAGCAGATCAGCTCGGAGGCGACATGGGTCCGGTACTGGCAGCTCACCAGGCTGGCGAGGGCGTCGCAGGCCGAGCCGACCTGGTGGACGCCGGCCGGCGCGACGCAACCGATCTCGAAGCACGCCACCGTCCAGGTGACGGCGTCGTCGTCGACGTCGACATCGAGATCGGGACGGAGGATGGCGCGCAGCGCCGGCTCGGCGTCGATCGAAGCCAGGTGGAGCAGGGCCTCGGCCGCCGCGGTGGCAGGGGCGGTGAGATGCCGGTACCGGTCGGAGCCGGACATGGCCGCGGCCGCCCGCCAGAATGCCTCCACCAAGCCCGGGATGTCGCTCTGTTGCGGCCGCCCGAGCTGCCCGACGCTCTTCATCGACGGGAACATAGCCGAGCGGTTTGCGGCGTCGTCCGGGGCCCGGGCCGGGATGTGACGTTGTGTCGCACTTGTACGGAAATTGATTTCGCAGAACACCGTCACGGTCGCTTGTGCGACCATCGGGGGCGTGATCCCCCGGGTCGAGTTCGCGGCCGACGCCATCCTCGACGCCCTCCGCGCCGACGGTGTCGCGGTGTGCGAGGGCGTGCTCGACGCGGAACGTGTGCGGTCGATGCACGACGAGCTCGACCGCATCCTCGTCGCGACGCCCACCGGCCGCAACGACTTCGAGGGCTTCGGCACCAAGCGGATCTACCGGGTGTTCGCCAAGACGCGTTGCTTCGACGATCTCGCCATCGACCCCGTGCTGCTCGGCGTCGTCGATGGGCTGATCGGCCCGGCTCAGCTCAGCGCACCGACCGGGATCCTCATCGGTGCGGGGGAGCCGGCGCAGGTGCTGCACCGCGACGACAGCATCTACCCCCTGCCGGAGCCGCACGACGAGGTCGTCCTCAACACGATGTGGGCCTTCGACGACTTCACCATCGCCAACGGCGCCACCCGGTTCGTGCTGGACAGTCACCGGTGGACCCCGGGCCGCCATCCCTCGGACGACGACGAGTTGGCCTGGGCCGAGATGCCGGCCGGAAGTGTGGCGTTCTACACGGGGAGCATCTGGCACGGCGGGGGCGCCAACCGGACCGATGTCGCCCGCTTGGGCGTCATCCTGGAGTACGCCGCGGCCTGGCTGCGCCCGCAGGAGAACCACGTCATCGGCGTTCCGCCCGAGGTGGTGGCCGGCCTGCCCGAGCGGCTCCAGGAGCTGCTCGGCTACAACATCTACCCGCCGTTCGTGGGTTACGTCGACGGCCGCCATCCCCGTCGCTTCCTCCCCGGATCCGTGTGATCAGCGGTCGGGATTCGCGAACTCTCCGCACATGGCACCGGTTCGATCTGGTATACCGACACCCGGCGTGTACGGGTTCGACGGAAACGCGCCTGTCGAGCGGTCCGGGGGGACACATGACGTACGGGTGTCATGACGGAGTTCGAGAGCCGATCGGGACTTTCGGCCCTTCCGATGGCCATCGTGGTCATGTGAGCCTGCAGACGATGGTGAGCTGGTCGGAGGGCGCGCAGCATGGCTGAGATCGTGCTCGAGGACGTCTGGAAGGTCTATCCCGGAGGTGCCGAGGCGATCCGCTCGCTCGATCTGCACATCGCCGACGGCGAGTTCATGGTGCTGGTGGGTCCATCCGGCTGCGGCAAGACGACGGCGCTGCGGATGGTGGCCGGCCTCGAGGAGATCACCAAGGGCACGGTGAGCATCGGCGGCCGTGTCGTCAACGACGTGCCGCCCAAGGAACGCGACATCGCCATGGTGTTCCAGAACTACGCGCTGTACCCGCACATGAGCGTGTTCGACAACATGGGTTTCGGGTTGAAGCTCCAGAAGATCGACAAGTCGGAGATCGATCGCCGGGTGCGCGATGCGGCGGGCATCCTCGGCCTCGCCGACTACCTCGACCGCAAGCCGGTGGCCCTCTCCGGTGGGCAGCGCCAGCGGGTCGCCATGGGTCGCGCCATCGTGCGCCACCCGCAGGCGTTCCTCATGGACGAGCCGCTGTCGAACCTCGACGCCAAGCTGCGGGTGCAGATGCGGGCCGAGATCGCCCGCATCCAGAACGACCTCGGTGTCACGACCATGTACGTCACGCACGACCAGATCGAGGCGATGACGATGGGTGACCGGGTGGCCGTCATCCGCAAGGGTCAGCTGCAGCAGGCCGACAGCCCGCAAGTGCTCTACGAGCACCCGGTCAACCTGTTCGTGGCCGGTTTCATCGGCTCGCCGGCCATGAACCTGCTCGAGGCCGAGCTCGTCGAGGCCGACGGTGGCCTGGCGGTCGAATTCGGCGGCTTCCACCTCCCGATCCCCGCCGAGGCGGTGGCAGACCGTTCTGGGCTGCGGGCTCACACCGGGCGCCCCATCGTGCTCGGCATCCGGCCCGAGGACATGGAGGACGCCACCTTGGTGACCGACGCGCCGCCCGAACGGCGGATCCACTCCGCCGTCGAGCTGCGCGAGGCGCTGGGGTCGGATGTGGTGGTCCACTTCAGCCTCGACGCCCGTCCGGCCATGACCGACGACGTCAAGGAGCTGGCCGTCGACGTCGGCCACGAGGCGCTCGAACGGGCCGAGCAGACCGCGGCCGCGGGCACGGCCAACGTCGTGGCTCGGCTCAACCCGCGCACCCACGTCCACAAGGGAGACCGGGTGGAACTGGTCGTCGACACCCACCGACTCCACTTCTTCGACCCCGACACCGGGTCGGCCATCTACGGGGAACCATGACGTTCCCCGGTGTCACGCCTGGGCCGACCGGCCCGGATGAGATCAACACCCAAGCAAGTAACCCCCAGGAGGTCACATGAGATCGCGATGGACAGTGCTGGTAGCGCCACTTCTGCTACTCGGCGTCGTCGCCGCATGCGGTGACGACGACAGCGGCACGGCCGGGAGCACGACGACCGCCGGCGGTGGTGCCGGTCCCACCGGTGAGAACACCGGCAAGGTGAACCTGCTCTTCGCCGGCGAGCCGGCCGAGGCCGACGCCGTGCAGGCGATCTTCGACGACAAGATCAACTCCGGTGCCGACTACAAGGCCGAGATCGAGTCGTCGGGCAACTTCGAGGAGCAGTTCCAGATCCGGGCCCAGGGCGGCACCCTCGACGTCGCCGCCGTGCCCCAGCCGGGTGCGATCGCCGATCTCGCCGAGGCCGGCAGCATCGTGTCGCTCGAGGACCTGGGCTTCGACATCCAGGACCTCTACGACAAGTTCGGCCAGGCCTTCGTGGACCTCGGCGCCTACAACGGCAAGCACTACGGCCTGCCCACCAACATCAACCTGAAGAGCATGGTCTGGTACCCGAAGGACGACTTCGACGCCGCCGGCTACAAGGTGCCCAAGACGTGGGACGAGCTGATGGCCCTCTCCGACCAGATCGTGGCCGACGGCAGCCATCCGTGGTGCGTCGGCTTCGGCAGCGAGGGTTCCACCGGCTGGCCGGCCACCGACTGGATGGAGGACATCGTCCTGCGCACCGCCGGTCCGGATGTCTACGACCAGTGGTGGAAGCACGAGATCCCCTTCGACGATCCGGCCATCGTGAAGGCGGCTGAGACCTTCGGCAACGTGATGTTCGCCCCGGACTACGTCCTGGGCGGGGCGGAGAACACCCCGGACATCGCCTTCGGTGATGCACCGCTGCCGATGTTCGACAACCCGCCGAAGTGCTGGCTGCACCGCCAGGCGAGCTTCATCAACAGCTTCTTCCCGAAGGACGCCAAGGCCGGCGTGGACTACGACTGGTTCCCGCTGCCCCCCATCGACCAGGAAGGCATCCTGTTCGGCGGTGAGCTCACCGTCGTCGGCACCGCCGGCAACCGGCCCGAGGTGGTCGACTTCCTCAAGAAGTTCATCGACACCGACGTCCAGTGCGCCATGGGTGGTGTGGAAGCGTCGTCGCGGATCTCGCCGAACGTCAACGTCGGCAAGGACTGCTACGCCAACTCCATCCTGGCTGATGCATCCCAGGTGCTGGCCGACGCCAACTCCGCCGGCACCGGCCGGTTCGACGCCTCCGACCTCATGCCCAAGGCGGTCGGCAGCGGCAGCTTCTGGACCGGCATGGTCGACTACATGAAGGGCGGGACCACCGACAATGCCAAGTCGATCCTGTCCGACATCGAGGCCAGCTGGCCGGCGTAGTCATCCGTAGCCACGACTGTTGATTCGGGAGCGGCCGCCAGCCGGCGGCCGCTCCCGAACGCCGGCCCCGAGGAGGAAGGTGCATGACCCAGACGGCCGAACGACCACCTGATGCGCCCGAGGGCGAGAAAGACGCGGACGCGGTCGTGGACGCGGGCCGCCGCCCCTGGGTCATCGTGGGCAAGGTCGTCGCGGCCATCGCCGTTCCGGTCATCGCCTTCTTCCTCCTGTCGGTCGTCTTCAACTACCTCAAGGACGACAACGCCAACCGACTCAGCATCGTCGTCGTCGCCATCTTGGTGGGCGTGGTCGGGATCTTCGCCCTGTTCTGGGCCATGGACCGCATCGTGGACTGGCTGCCCGACCGGTGGAGCTCGGGCCTTCGCCCCTACGTCTTCGTGGGCCCGGCCCTGGTGATCCTGGCCGTGTTCATGATCTACCCGGTGATCAACACCATCGTCATCAGCTTCAAGGACGCCCGGGGCCAGGACTTCGTCGGCCTCGACAACTACAAGTTCGTCTTCACCGACGAGAGCATGTTGCGCTCGCTGCGCAACACGGCGGGCTGGATCATCATCGTTCCACTGTTCGGCGTCAGCATCGGCCTCGTCTTCGCCGCTCTCGCCGACAAGCTGCGCCGGGGCGAGGCCCTGGCCAAGTCGCTGATCTTCCTGCCGATGGCCATCTCCTTCGTCGGCGCCGCCGTGACCTTCCGGCTCATCTACAGCTACCGGCCCGAAGGCTTCGGATCGAACATCGGCCTGCTCAACGGCATCTGGGGCGGCCTGGGCCACGACCCGGTGGCATGGCTGTCGCAGAAACCGTGGAACAACCTCCTGCTCATGGTGATCATGATCTGGATGCAGACCGGCTTCGCCATGGTCGTGCTGTCGGCCGCCATCAAGTCCGTCCCCGACGAGATCATCGAGGCCGCCCGCATCGACGGGGCGTCCGAGTTCCAGATCTTTCGCCGCATCATCGTGCCCAGCATCCTTCCCACCATCGTGGTGGTGACCACCTACATGGTCATCAACGCCCTGAAGGTGTTCGACATCGTCTTCGTGATGGGCAACGCCGAGTCCAACGGCACCGAGGTCATCGCCGAGCGGATGATCCGGTGGTTCTTCATCAGCGGTCACCAGGGCCGGGCGTCGGCCATCGCGGTGGTCCTGTTCCTCGCTGTCATCCCCGTGATGGTCTGGAACGTCCGCAAGTTCCGTGAGCAGGAGCTGATCCGGTGAGCGTGACCGCCCCCATACCTGCCCCCGACCTCATCGACGAGGGCGCCGCCCCCAAGTCCCCGCCCAAGAGCACCGGCACCGTCGGCGTCCGCGAGGGCGGCTGGTTCGTGCGGATCACGGTGCTCGTGATCGTGATCATCTGGCTGATACCCGCCGCCGGTGTCCTCATCACGTCCTTCCGTCCCGCGTCCGTCGTGAACCAGACCGGATGGTGGACGGTGTTCGCCCACCCGTTCGGATCCCACTGGACGCTCGAGAACTACCGCAGCGCACTCGATGCCGGCGGGTTCTCCAACGCCTTCCTCAACAGCCTCGCCGTCGCCGTCCCGGCCACCATCATCCCCATCACCATCGCGGCCTTCGCCGCCTACGCGTTCTCGTGGATGGAGTTCCGCGGCCGCTACGTCATGTTCGTGCTGGTCGTGGGGCTGATGGTCGTCCCGCTCCAGATGGCGCTCATCCCGATCCTGCGGCTCTACACCGGGGGTGGCCACATCGGCGGCATCACCATCTTCCCCGATCTCGAGTTGAACGGAACCTTCCTCGGCATCTGGTTGGCCCACACCGCGTTCGGTCTGCCGCTGGCCACCTACCTGTTGCGCAACTACATCGGCTCGCTGCCGTCGTCGATCATCGAGTCGGCCAAGATCGACGGCGCCGACCACTTCACCATCTTCTGGCGCCTGATCGTCCCGCTGTCGGTGCCGGCGCTCGCCGCCTTCGCCATCTTCCAGTTCCTCTGGGTCTGGAACGACCTCCTGGTCGCCTACGTGTTCCTCGGCGGTACGCAGAGCACGCGCGTGGTCACCATCGCCCTTGCCAACCTCAGCGGCGCCCGAGGGCAGGACTGGCACCTGTTGACGTCGGCTGCGTTCATCACCATGATCCTGCCCCTGGTCGTGTTCTTCTCCCTGCAGCGCTACTTCGTGCGAGGGCTCACCGCCGGCTCGGTCAAGGGTTAGGCCGCTACGCCAGCGGACTTCGTCCGCCGGCTCCGCTCCTGGAGTTGCTCGCCCGCCGTCCTCCGGCCGGCCGGCTCGTCAACTCCGCCGCAGGTCTCGGGCGCTCCCGTGATAGCCAAGGGCCGTGAGGAGATCTCGACGCGCCCGGTCCGCCGGCATGGAGCCACTGTCTCCCGCTCGCAAGTGGCGCGCCATCACGCTCGCCACCCTCCTGCTCGTCCCCGCCTTCTGGTCGATGCTCCTCGGGCTGGTCGACCTCGCCACCGACGACGCCACCACCGGCGAGCCACCGATCAATCCCGCCGCCGCGCTCGCCCTCGGCTTCGCCATCATCCCCTTCGTGTTCATCGTCCTGGCGTTCGCCTCCGGGCACCCGTCGGCGTCGAGCGCGGTGGTCAAGGCGATGGGGATGTCGTTGCTGGTGGGCATCCCGGTGTCGGCCGTGGCCGGCGATGCCGTCACCGGGCTGGTGGCCGGCGTGGGTGCAGGGGGCATCATCGCGCTGCGCCGTGACATCGCCCACTCGACGCGGACGCGGGCCGCCGGAGTCCTCATCGCCTGCGTGTACACGTTCGTGCTGGTGCGCGCCGCGGCGGGGCTCGTCCTGCTCCCCGCGCCGGTCTTCCCGTTCACCGCCATCGGGTTGGCCGACCACTTCGCCGAACGCCGGTTCGGATCCGCATCCACGAAACCGGACGAATGAGACAGACCGGCGTTTCGCCGAACGCGGGCCATGACCCGAATGACTCGATCGGGCCATGTGCTCCGGTACTGACAGTGCCGATGTCTCCAGCCTGACCGTCTTCGATGCTTCCGCGGCGAGGGACGCCGAGCTCGACATCCGCCTGTCGAGGATCCGTGGTCTCGCGCGCCGTGGCCTCCGGGGCCGGGCCGAGCTCCCGGCCGTCCTGGCCCTGGTCGTGCTGGCGGTACTGGCGACCTGGACGGCACCGACCGTGGTCCGGGGGGCGGGCACCTTGGGCGTGGCCGCCCTCGCCGCTGCCGTCGGATTCGAACGAGATCCCACGGTGCTCCGCGGCCGCCTCGTCGCCGCGTTGGGCATCACCGTGCTCACCCTGTCCGACGCCGGTCTGGCCGACGTCCGCCTCGTCGATCTCACCGCTGATGGCATGTCGATGTGGCGTCCCCTGGCGGCCATCATGGCCTATCCCGTCCTCGGACGGGCGCTGCTCCATCTCGTGGGTCGCTATCGGCTGGTGCGCGACAGCGACGTGGTGGTCGAGGCGATCCTGATCGGCGCGGCTGCGGCCATCGGGCTGCAGGTGGCCATCGACCGGATGTCGAGCCCCGGCAACGGCTGGAACCCGACCGGCGCCGCCCTGATGTCGCTGCTCGTCGGCTTCGACGTGGCGCTGGTCGTGGTCATCGTCCGATCCATGACCTCGGACACCACGCCGCGCCCGCCGGTCCTCGTCGCCGGGGGTGCCGTCGGGGCGCTCCTGGTCGGGCACCTGACCGCCGCGCTGCAGCTGGCCACCGGCAACTCCCCGAGTGCGCTGGCCATGGTCCCGATCGCCGCCTCACTCGTCACGGTCGGTCTGGCCTCCCTCTTCGATGCCGTGGTCGATCGGTCGATCTCGACTCCGGTGGAGGCGCCGCTGTTCTCGGCCGCCCACGCCAGCGTGGTGGTGGTCGCCATCGTGGCCGCTCCAGCCGTGCTGGCTGCTGAGGTGATCTGGCGCATCTCTGTGTCGGGCACGATCGCGGTGGGTGCCGCCCTCATCGGTTCGGTCCTGGCCATCCACACCGTCAGCCTCCTGCTCGAACGGGCGGACAGCGAGCACCAGGCGAGCCATGACGTGCTGACCGGCCTGCCCAACCGGCTGCTCTACATGGACCGGCTCGAGCGGGCCATCGCCCATGCCGAGCGAAACGACTCGCCCGTCGGCGTCCTCTACATCGACCTGGACCGGTTCAAGGACGTCAACGACACCTTCGGGCACGACGCCGGCGATCAGCTCCTCCGGGAGACGGCCCGCCGGCTCGAATCGTGTGCCCGCCACGAGGACACAGTGGCCCGGCTCGCGGGCGACGAGTTCGCCATCCTGCTCCCGCACCTGGCCGCAGCCGACGATGTGTCGCTGGTGGCCGACCGTGTCCTCGACGCGCTGCGGGAGCCGATCATGGTCGGCGAGCACGCCGTCCACAGCGGCGGCAGCATCGGCGCCGCCGTCTTCCCCCACGACGGCGCCACGGCCGGAGAGCTGCTGAGCGCCGCCGATGCTGCGATGTACCGGGCCAAGGACCGCGGCGGCGCCACCGTGGAGCTCTTCAGCGCCGAGCTCCACGAGCAGGTCGCGACCCGCCTCGAGCTCGAGACCGCGCTCCACCACGCCATCCAGCACGACGAGCTGGTGCTGTACTACCAACCCATCATCGAGGCCGCCGACGGTCGGACGTGCGGGGCCGAAGCCCTCGTGCGGTGGATGCACCCGACTCGGGGCATGATCCCGCCCAACGACTTCATCCCCGTGGCCGAGCAGTCGGGCCTCATCATCGACCTGGGCAACTGGGTGATCGGTGCGGCCTGCCGCCAGCTGGCCGACTGGGCGTTGGAGGGCTGCGGCGACCGCTTCGTCAACATCAACGTCAGCCCCCGCCACTTCCGCGAGGACCTGGTCTCCTCGATCACCGCAGCGTTGCGAGAGACCGGCGTGGATCCGAGTCGTCTGGTGGTGGAGCTCACCGAGAACGCCGCCGTCGAGGACGTGTCGCTGGTTGCCGAGCGGCTCCGAGAGCTGCGCCAACTCGGCGTCAAGGCAGCCATCGACGACTTCGGCACCGGCTACTGCGGGCTGCAGTACCTCGGGGAGCTGCCGGTGAGCACGCTCAAGCTCGACCGGTCCTTCGTGCAGTCGATGACCCCCAGCTCGGCGGCGATCGTCGCCGCCACCATCGCCATGTCACGCAGCCTCGGGATGAAGCTGGTGGTGGAGGGCGTCGAGACCGAGGAGCAGCGCCGCTTCCTGGAATCGCAGGGGTGCGATCGGATGCAGGGCTATCACCTCGGTCGACCCATGCCCGCGGCGGAGTTCCTCGAGCGCATGCAGGTCGAGGACCTGGCCTTCGCCGATGCTCGTCTCGAGGAGGCGATGGGCGGGATGCTCGAACCCCACCGGGTGTCAGTCGCCGAGCCAGCGCAGCGCTGAGCGGGCGGCGTGGACGCCGCACATCCCGTGGACACCGGCGCCGGGTGGCGTCGACGCCGAGCACAGGAACACCCCGTCGATCGGTGTGCGGTACGGGTCGAACGCCGGCCAGGGTCGGAACAGCAGCTGGAGGCCGCTGTGCGAGCCGGCGGAGATGTCGCCGCCGATGAAGCTGGCGTCGTAGTGCTCGAGGTCGGCGGCCGTCGTCACGTGCCGCGACAGCACGGTGTCGCGGAAGCCGGGCGCGAACCGCTCGATCTGGGCGGTGATGCGGTCGGAGACGTCGACCGTTGAACCATTGGGAACGTGGCAGTAGGCCCACAGCGTGTGCCGGCCGGCGGGCGCACGGGTGGAGTCGACGATGCTGGGCTGGGCCACCAGGGTGTAGGGCCGAGCCGGATGTGCGCCATGGGCCACGGCTGCCTCGCCATCGGTGATCTCACCGATGGTGCCGCCGACGTGGACGGTGCCAGCGCGTCGCGCGTCCGCGTTGGCCCACGGCACTGGTTCGGAGAGGGCGTAGTCGACCTTGCACGCCCCGGGCCCGTAGCGGAACCGCTCGAGCGTGCGCCGTGCCTTCGGGTCGATGTCGTCGCCGGCGAGTCGAGCGAGCTGCCGCGGGGTGATGTCGGCGATGAGCATCCGTCGCGGTGGGAGCTCGGCCAGCGACTCGACCCGGTGGCCCGTCACCACGGTGCCGCCGAGAGCCTCGAGGTAGCCCACCAGCGCGTCGGCGATGGCCTGGGACCCGCCCCGGGCGAACGGCCAGCCGTGGACGTGGGCGAGGCTGCCCAGCATCAGGCCGAACGAGGCGGTGAGCGGGCGGTCGAGCGGGAGGAAGCCGTGGGCGGCGATGCCGGCGAAGAGACCGCGTGTCTCGTCGGTCTGGAACCGGCTGGCCACCGAGGTGGCCGACCGGATGGCCTGGAGGCCGAAGCGGGCCATGGAGATCGGGTGCCGGGGCGGCCGCACGATGGGTCCCATCAGCTGGTCCGAGAGGTGATCCCAGTGCCGCTCGAGCGGTCCGTAGAGGTCGGCCCAGGCCTGGCCGTCGGTGCCTGCGTCGCGCACCGTGGCGTCGAGCGACCGGTGGAGCACGCCGGCCCGGCCGCCGTCGAGCGGGTGGGCGAGGGCGATGTCGGGGTGGATGAGCTCGCAGCCGTACTGCTCGAGGGGCACGCTGCGGAAGAACGGTGACCCGGCGGCCAAGGGGTGGACCGCAGAGCACACGTCGTGCCGAAACCCCGGCTCGGTCAGCTCGGCGGTGCGGGTGCCGCCGCCCGCCACCTCGGCGGCCTCGTAGACCGTCACGTCGTGGCCGGCCCGGGCCAGCGTGATGGCGGCAGCCAGCCCGTTGGGGCCGGCACCGATGACGATGGCGTCGGGCGATTCGCTCATGCTCCACCAGCGTGCCGCATCCTGGCGGGGGATCGCGGATCGGTCACGGTTCGAGGATCGCGCCCTCGACCGCGGCCTGCACCGAGATTCCCGCCCCGTCGAACCGGGCGACGATGGCATCGATCTCGTCGTCGGTTCGGTACGGGTCGTGGTGGAACAGCACGACCTGGCGTGCGCCGGCCTTCCGGCCCAGGGCGACCGCGTACTCCGCCGCGGCATGACCGAACGCGCCCCGATCGGGCAGCTCCTCGGCGGTGTACTGCGAGTCGTGGATGAGTACGTCCACGCCGTCGGCCAGGTCCATGGCGGCATCGTGGTACTCGCCCCACCCGTCCGGGCCGTCGCCGAACGCCTGCGGCATGTGGTCGGACAGGTAGGCGAACGACCGCGTGCCGTCGCTGATCCGGTAGCCGAAGGTGCGACCGCCCTTGTGGGGGATCTCTCGGGCCAGCACCTCGAAGCCCTCGGCGTCGTAGGCCGCCTCCTGCACCGCCTCCCACGTCCATCGTCCCCGGAGGCCATCGGGACCGATGGGGAAGTTCGGGGGCGACATGGCTCCGGCCAGCAGCTCGTCCACCGGGCGCTCGTCCTCCGCCGGGGCCAGGACGTGGACGGCTGCATCCGGGTGGTCGGTCGCCCGTGAGAAGGGCAGGCCGTGGGTGTGGTCCCAGTGCAGGTGGCCGAGCAGCAGGGTGCCCCGGAACGCTCGACCCTGCAGCAGGGCGCTCAGCTCGCGCAGTCCGGTACCGGCATCGATGACCAGGCGGATCGTGCCGTCGTCGCCTTCGACCGCGACACAGGACGTGTGACCGCCGTGTCGGGCGAAGTCGGGGCCGGGCGTCGGGGTGGAGCCCCGGACGCCCAGCAGGTGGATGCGCACCCTCAGCGCTCCGCTTCCCGCCGGTGGCCCTCGCGCAGCTCGACCAGGACGTCGGGGTCGAGGTCCGGCGTGCGGGCCACTGCCACCTTGCACGGCGTGCGGGCGGTCAGCGTGGACGTGCGGCGTCCGCCCTCGAGCAGCGCCCGTTCGCCCACGACGGCACCGGGACCCAGCTCGGCGAGATCCTCGCCGTCGACGTCCACGGCGAGGACTCCGTCGAGGAGCAGGTACAGCTCGTCGCCCTCGTCGCCTTGGCGCACGAGTAGATCGCCCTCACCCAGCTTGCGGATCTTGGGCTTGCGCCCGGACCGCATGATGGTGAGCGACAGCTCTCGCTCGAGCGCGGTCTCCACCTCGGTGGCGACGGCCGCGGAGTCCTCGTCGCCCCAGGGGGTGTGGGCGCCGAACGCGGTGCGGTACCAGTCCTTGAAGTCGATCATCCCGCTCTTGCGTGACAGCACCCCATCCCGGTCGTAGAGCCAGTGCCGAGGGAACGGGCTGGCGCCGGCCAAGCCGATCTCGTGACGGCCGTCGGCATGGATGGTGAGCTCTACCGTGGACCACGCGGTGGGGGCGACCAGCTGCACGAACGGCGGATGGTTCACGTGCCGCGGTGCGGGTACCCCCGTGCGCCCCCCTGCCGATTGCCGGAACCGCACCCAGCCGTCACCCACCTCCGGCTCGAACGCGATGGGCTCGAACGGCACCGCGGCCACCGTGATGGAGCGCCCCAGCTTCATGGTCGTGCTCCCGATCATCGGCTCGCCTTCCTGGCCCCAGCTGGTGATCCGGCCGTCTTCGACCTCGATCCAGCCTGCCAGGTGGTTGGCGAAGCGGAAGCGGTCGCCATCGCGCAGCGCGGCGAGCGTGTCGGTGATCGCCGCGCCGAGAGATTCGGGAGGCGGGTCGTCGTAGTGGGCCACGCCCATCGAGAAGGGCAACTTCGTGCTGCCCTTGATCGCCTCGGACGGAATCCACGAGATGGAGGTGACGGACGCATCGATTCGCATGTCACGAGGGTCGCGCCCCCTGGCGCCGGCGACGAGGGCGCACGCTGGCGTCTGTGGGTGAGGCTGGCACCACTCCGAGGTGTCGTGCCTGCGGGCTGGGCCGGGCCCCGCCGCCATGGGTGAATGGGCGCACGATTCCGACCCCCACATGGAGGACCGATGTCCACTGCCCGCCCCGTCTCCCACCGACTCGTCGCCGTCGCGGCCGCCGCATGCCTCACCATCGTGGTGGCCGGCTGCGGCGATGACGACACCACCGCCACCGCCGTGGGGCAGACCACCACGAGCACCACCACGTCGGCGACCGGCGCGAGCGCCGATCTCAGTGCGTACTGCGCCCAGATGGGCGAGATCAACAACCAGGACGGTCCGCCGACGGAGGCGCAGCTCACCAAGGTGAAGTCGCTGGCCCCGGCCGAGGTCGCCGACGACGTGAACGCCGTCGCCGACGCGTTCATCGCCGCCGACGGTGACATGGGCAAGGTGCTCGGCGACCCGACGATCGGGGAGGCCATGAACCGGGTCGACGAGCAGAACGTGGACCTGTGCGGCTTCGACCCGCCGCAGGATGAAGGCCCTCCGCAGGGAGACACCGCAGCTGCCCCGGGCGCAGAGGTCCTGCCCGTCACGGCGATCGACTACGGCTTCGAGGGCATCCCTGACCAGGTGCCGGCCGGCCAGGTGGCGTTCCAGTTCACGAACAAGGGCGAGTCCGCCCATGAGATGGTGGTCATCAAGCTCGGCGAGGGAGCCGATCTCGACGCCCTGCTGGCCTCCGACCAGCAACCGCCGGAGGACCAGGCCAAGGAGCTTGGTGGCACCTACAGCGCCCCGGGCGGCGACGCCACCTTCGTCAACGTCGATCTGGAACCGGGCCGCTACGCCGTCGTCTGCTTCCTGCCCGGTCCCGACGGCAAGCCCCACTTCTCGCTCGGCATGAAGAAGACCTTCACCGTCTCTTGAGCGAACGGCGGCAATGATGGTCACGGAGGGATGCCGATGACGGCCGCGATGCGGTTCCTGGTGCGAAACGACATCCGACGCCGCTGGCGCCGGTTCGCCGCCCTGGCGCTGCTCGTGGCATTCATCGGTGGCGTGACCATCGCCGCCGTGCTCGGCGCGGACCGGAGTCGGAGCTCGCTCGATCGCTTCGTCGCCGCCACCAACCCGGCCGATTTCGCCATCTTCGTCCAAGACCAGTCCCAACTCGACGGTCTCGACCAGATCGCCGAGGTCGACACGATGAGCCGGTTCTCCGTGATCGGACTGGTGCCCGAGCAGATCCTCAACTCCGACGACGTCTTCGTTCCGATCTTCGCCCCTCACGACAGCGCCGGGGCCGAGATGAACCGCTACCGGGTGATCGAGGGTCGGGCGCCCGCGCCCGACGCCATCCACGAGATCGCCCTCCACGAGGCCACGGCCGCGACCCTGGGCGTCGGCGTCGGCGACCACCTCCGCATGCTGGGGTTCTCTCCCGACGACGTGGCCGAGCTGATCCAGTCCGGGGGACGGATCGATGTCCCATCGGGACCGACGGTCGACATGCAGGTCGCCGCGGTGGTCCGCGATGCGTCCGATGTCGTGAACCGAGCCGCCGACAGGGTGGCGACCACCGTCTCCCCGGCCGTCTACGAGCGGTACGGGGCCGAGGTCGGCTCCTTCGGCGAGGGGGCGTTCTTCACCCTGGCCCCAGGCGCCGATGTCGCCTCGTTCACGGCGCACGTGATCCAGCGATCGCCCGACGTCGACATCGAGCGATGGACGGGGAGCGCCTCCGTCGCCGAAACCGGGTTCGGTTCCACACTGGAGGTCATCGGGAACGGTCTGCTCATCATCGCCGCCGTGGTCGCGTTCGCCGGCATCCTGACCGTCTGGCAGTGGTTCGCCCGAGCGCAGGTCGATCGTCGACCGGAGGACGCCGTCCTCGAGCGGCTCGGGCTCGATCGCCGCCACCGGATCGTCGCCCGTCTCGTTCCCGGGGTCGTCGTCGCGGTCTGCGGTGCCGTCGGCGCCGGTGCGTTGGCGCTGGCGTTGTCAGCTCGCTTCCCGGTCGGTGTCGCGGCCCGGGCCGAGCCCCATCCGGGAATCGACCCCGACGGGCGCATCATCGTGGGCATGGTCCTGACCCTCCTCGTCGTCGCCGCCTCGGCCGCCGCTGCCACCGTGGTGCGCGTGGGCCGCCGACCCCCGTGGCGTGGCGGTCGCCGCCTGGTGCCGGCGCAGCTGGGACCGGGTGCGCTCGTGGTCGCCAGCGATCGCCGGGCGGTGGTCCCGTCCACGCGGCTCGCCGTGACCGTCGGTGCTCTGGCGATCACCGCGGCCCTGGTGTTCTCGGCCAGCCTGCACCATCTCGAGTCCACCCCACGGCTCTACGGCTGGGGGTTCGACACCGCGGTGAGCTCGGAGGACTTCGACGCCCCCGTCCTCCAGGCCGGGGCCACCGTGGCCGACGATCCTGCGGTCCGCGAGGTGGGCCAAGCGATGTTCCAGGTTGCGCTGGAGATCGACGGCGCACCGGTGTACGGCGCGGCCATCGGCGACGGTACGGGGACAATCGGTCCCGTGGTCGCCCGTGGCCGGGCCCCTCGTGCCGCCGACGAGGTGGCCGTGGGTCGCGAGACGCTCCACCAGATCGGGCGCTCCGTCGGTGACGACGTCACCATCACATCCGGCGACAGTCGCGCCACGTTCCGGATCGTCGGTCAGGCCGTCGTGCCCGTCAGCTCCGACGGTGGTCGGGTCGGTGACGGTGTCGCCATGACCACCGCGGCACTCCCGCGCCTGGGCCTCGACCTGAACGACGGCTGCGTGCAGGAGTCGTGCTACCGCCAGCTCGTCGTCCGCTGGCAGGACGGCGCTGATGTCGCCGCCGCCCACGCCCGGCTGACGGTGCCGGGCTCGCCTTCGTTCGAGCAACCGGTGGCGCCGGCCGAGGTCGAGCGCCTGACCGAGGTGGATGCGATGCCGTGGATCGTCGCCGCGCTTCTCG
Source organism: uncultured Acidimicrobiaceae bacterium (assembly GCA_963747745.1). Lineage (GTDB taxonomy): Bacteria > Actinomycetota > Acidimicrobiia > Acidimicrobiales > Salinilacustritrichaceae > Salinilacustrithrix. The sequence goes on along the minus strand of CAVVGJ010000012.1, from coordinate 66,396 downwards.
CGCTCCTCGCGTCCTACGCCATGGTGCACGCCATCACCCTGATCGTGATCCGCCGCCGGCACGACCTGGCCGTGTTCCGAGCCCTCGGCGGCACCGCTCGCCAGCTCCGTTGGGGCGTCGCGGTCCACATCGTCGTGGTGGTCGGCTGGGCCGCGGCCATCGGCACCGTGCTGGGTCTCGTCGCGGGTCGTACGCTCTGGCGCGTCGTCGCCGACGCGGTGGGGGTCGTCCCCGCACCCACCGTCCCCGTCCTGTGGCTGCTGGCGCTCCCGGTGGCCGTCGTCGTCGTTGCCGAGCTGGCGGCGTTGGTGCCGGCGCGGTCCGCGAGCCGCGCCCGGGCCGCGCTGTCGCTGCGGAGCGAGTGATGCACGGGGGGGCAGGCACCACTCCCAGGTGTCGTGCCTACGGGCTGTCGGCGCCGCGGTCGATGAGCGTGAATGGATCCATGCCTCCGACCGGACACCCGACCTCTCCGACCGGTACCTTCTTGCCACGAACGCCTGAGGTGGCAGTTGCCGGGGGGCGGCGGTGATCGAGACATCCGGATCCGATGGCGTGCGGGCCGCCATCACGGTGTTCCTGGCCGACGACAACCTCATCGTGCGCGAGGGCGTACGGGCGTTGCTCGGTCTGGAGGCCGACATCGACGTGGTGGGCGTCGCCGAGGACTTCGACACCCTGGTTGCCGGGGCGGAGGCCGAGAACCCCCAGGTGCTGGTCACCGACATCCGTATGCCCCCGTCGTTCCAACAGGAGGGCATCGAGGCGGCCAAACTGATCCGCAAGCGCCACCCGGGGACGGGTGTGGTGGTGCTGTCGCAGTTCGACGACCCCGAGTACGCCGTCTCGCTGCTCGGCGAGGGTGCCGCCGGCTACGCGTACCTGCTCAAGGACCGGGTGGCCGAGGGGGATCACCTCGCGGCTGCCATCCGGGCCGTGGCGTCGGGTGGGTCGATGCTCGACCCCGAGATCGTGCAGGCGCTGGTCAACCCGGTGTCGTCCGACGGCAGCCTCAACCCCGCCGACGAGGCCCTCCTCCAGCTCATGGCCGAGGGTCGCCCGATCAAGGCCATCGCCGCCATCCAGCAGACCACGCCGGCGGTGGTCAGCGAAGCGGTCGAGCAGTTGTTCCTGCGCCTGGCCGAGGGCGCCACCCGGGGATCCGAGGCCGCGCTGCGGCGCCTGCGCATGCTGCACCAGGCCATCGTCGACCGCGAGGAGCAGGGCGAGTCGCTGTCGCGCCTGTTACCCGGTGGGGTGGCCGAGCAGGTGCGCGCCGGCGGCATGGCCGTCGGTGCCTCGCAGCGTCTCGACGTCACCGTGGTGATGTCCGACATCCGCGGCTACTCCACCATCGCCGAGCGGACCGATCCCAGCATGCTGGCCGGCCAGCTCAACGAGCACCGGGCGGCGATGAACCGCGCCATCATCGGCAACGGTGGCACCGTGATGCAGTTCGTGGGCGATGCGGTGATGGCCGTGTTCGGCGCGCCCCTGCCATGCGTCGACCATGCCGATCGGGCCGTCGCCGCCGCCCGTGCCATGCACGACGCCCAAGCCGACGTCAACGAGCGCTGGCAGCGCGAGGGGTTGGCGCCGTTCGGTCTCGGCATCGGCATCTCGACCGGCGACGTGGCGGCCGCCCTGCTCGGCAGCGAGGAGCGGCTCGAGTACACCGTGGTGGGCGACGCGGTGAACCTCACCCAGCGGCTCCAGCAGTGGGCAGAACCGGGGGAGACGGTCCTGATCGACGTCACGTGGGAACGCTTGACCTCGACGATCGAGGCCGAGGAACTGGAACCGGCACAGGTCAAGGGGCGAGCCGCCCCGGTCCGTGCGTACAAGGTGCCCGCCGTCCGGCGGGCCGAGACAGGAGTGGGAGCATGAGCGATCTGGGGAACAACGGCAACGTCGAGCCGTCGGCAACGGCACCGGTGCTGACCATCGCCAACGTGCGCAAGACCTTCGAGGCCGACCAGGCGCCGGTGCGCGCCCTTCGCGGCCTCGACTTCGCCATGGCCACCGGCGAGTTCGTGGCGGTGATGGGGCCGTCGGGGTGCGGCAAGTCCACCATGTTGAACCTGGTGGCCGGACTCGACGCCGTCGACGAGGGCGAGATCGTGCTCGGCGGCGAGCGCATCCACGAGATGGACGAGGACGAGCTGGCGCACATGCGGCGCCGCCAGATCGGCATCGTCTTCCAGTTCTTCAACCTGCTCGAGGGCATGACCGTGCTCGAGAACGTGGCGTTGCCGGCCATGATCGCCGGACTCAAGCGCAAGCCGGCCGAGACGCGTGCCCGCGACCTGCTCGATCTGCTGGGCGTCGCCGACAAGGCCAAGGAGCTTCCGGGCGTGTTGTCGGGCGGCCAGCGCCAGCGGCTGGCGATCGCCAGGGCGTTGGCCAACGAGCCCACGCTCGTGCTGGCCGACGAGCCGACCGGTGCGCTCGACTCCGACGGCGGCCAGGAGATCCTGGAGCTGTTCCGCCGGTTGCACGCCGACGGGCAGACGATCCTCATGGTGACCCACGACGACGACGTGGCGGCGGCGGCCGATCGCATCGTCCGCATGCGAGACGGCCGCGTCGATCTTCCCGAGGCGACCTCGTCCGGGCAGGCGCCCCGGCCGGTGCTGCTCTGACCTGCAGGGACCGATGATCGCGCTGCTCACCCACCTGCGCGCCGAGGGCCGTCGGCGCTGGCCCACCTGGCTGGCGGTCGTCGCGCTCCTCGGCGTGGTGGGTGGGCTCGTGCTCGGTGCGCTCGCCGGGGCCCGCCGCACGGATACCGCGTTCGCCCGGATGGTCGACCGGACCGAGGCGGCCGACGTCATGGTGAACCCCGACCTCGGTACGAACAGCGCGCTCACCCCGGGCGACGTGCGGTCGATCGATGGGGTCCGGCGCGCCGGCGAGCTGACCGGCGGCATGGCGATGGTGCTCGGCCCCGACGGTCAACCCGACAACCGGCCGCTGGTCCTCGGCCCCCAGGACGACAGCGTCCTGGTCGACTACGACCGACCTCGTGTGGTCGAGGGACGTTTGTACGATCCCCGCGACCCGACGCAGGTCATGATCAGCGACGACCTGGCTCGCCGTTACGACCTGCACGTCGGCGACACCGTCGACATCGGCACCGTCTCGACCGCGGACGCGATGGCGGCCGGAGGTCCCCAGGCGAACGAGTTGCCACCCATGACGACGCATCACCTCACCGTCGTCGGCGTGACCATCGTCCCCACCGCCATCGTCGACGACGAACTGTTCTCCTACGGCACCGTGGTGCTGACCCACGCCTTCGTCGAGCAGACCGACATCATGTGGTTCTACTTCGGCATCGACGTCGATCTCACCGGCGGCGCCGCCGCCCTTCCCGCATTCGAGCACGCCGTCTCGGCCTTGGTGCCCGGCGAGGCGATCGAGTACCAGTCCCTGGCCTCGACCGCGGATACCGTCCAGCGCGGCACCCGACCCCACGAAGTGGCCCTGCTGGCGTTCGCGGCCGTCGTCGGCCTCGCCGGCCTGGTTGTGTGCGGACAGGCGCTGTCCCGGCAGCTGCAACCCCTCGACGACGATGCGGACGTGCTCCATGCTCTGGGCGCCGTGCGGCGGAGCATCCGTCGTGCTGGCTTCGCCCGATCCGGTTTGCTGGTGGCCAGTGGCCTGGTGCTCGCCGCCGCCCTGGCCGTGGCCATCTCGCCGGCCTTCCCGGTGGGACCTGCCCGCCGGGCCGAGGTCGACCCCGGCGTCCGGGTCGACCCCGGCGTGCTGGTCCCCGGCCTGGTCGTCATGGGAGTGCTGTTGATGGGCTGGGTCGCGATGTCCATCCGCCGCCTCGGAACCGAGGCGTCCGCGCCCGCCCGCTCACCGGGACGGCTGCACGCCCTGGCCCGCTCCACCAACTCCGTCGGGGCCAGCCTCGGCATCCGGGCCACCGTGGCCCCCGGGTCCGGTCGCAGCGGGTCCACCGCCCTGGCCGGTGCCGCGTGTGCGATCGGCGCCGTGGTCGCGGCCATGGTGTTCGGCGCCAGCCTCAGCCACTTCGTGTCGTCCCCGTCCGAGTACGGCTGGGACTGGGATGCCATGGTCGCGCTTCCGCAGGACCGGGCCGTCGCGACCGAGATGGTCGACGCCGTCAAGGCGCAGCCCTCGTTCCAGGATTCGTCGGTGCTGACCGTCGACGAGGTGGATCTCGACGGCGAACGCGTCCCCGCGGTGGGGATGACGACGGGAGCTGGTGGTCCCGGGGTGACCATCGTGGCCGGTCGTCGGCCCGCGGCCGCCGACGAGATCGCGCTGGGCAAGCGAACCATGCGGCAGCTCGGGGTCGGGATCGGCGGCACGGTGGCCGCCGGCGCCGACGCGACCACCCTGACCGTGGTGGGTCAGGCGGTGTTCCCGGGCCTCGGGACCTACGAGGGGGCCGACCGCACCGAGCTCGGCAAGGGCGCGCTGCTCGACGCCACCACCTTGTCCTCGGTGGGTCAGGGCTTCGACTTCGCGTGGGTCGCCATCGACGCCCGGGACCGGGCGTCGCTCGACCGCGGCATGGCGGTCATCCGTGAGCAGTTCGCCGGACAGGTCCAGGAATCCGTCGACATCGTCGTCGATCCCCAACGACCGAGCGATGTGCTCAGCCTGGAGCAGGTCCGCACGACGCCGGTGGCCATCGCCGCCGTGCTCGGGCTGCTCGCCGCGGTTGCCTTCGCGTTCGTGCTCCTCGCCGGCGTCCGGGGCCGACGACGGGAGCTGGCCCTGCTGAAGACGTTCGGCTTCCGTCGGCGCGCCGTGGCCGGCACCGTGGTCTGGCAGTCGGCGGTCACGGCGGCGATCGCCATGGCCATCGGGATCCCGCTCGGGGTGGTGCTGGGGCGCGCCGCGTGGTCGGCGCTGACCGCCGCCGTCGGCTTCGCGTCGCCCCCGGTGGTGCCGGCGACGCTCGTTCTCGTCCCGTTCTCCATCCTCCTCCTCGCCGCCGTCCTCGCCGTGGTCCCCGGCCGGCTCGCGGCCCGCACCCGCCCCGCCATAGACCTGAGAGTCGAGTGATGACCATCGCTGCCCCCGCCGTCACACCCGCACCCGCCACCGAACGCCAGACAGGCACCGCCCTCGCCCTCGCGCCGCTGCTCCTCCTGCCGCTCGGCCTCACCGGCGCCGCACTGGCCGTGCTCCGAGGCGCGGACGGGCTCGATGCCGCCGCGGCCATCCGGACCATTCTCGTCGTCGGATTCGCCGTCGCCGGACGTGCCCTGTGGCGCATGCCGAGCATCCGACCGCTCGGCGCCATCATCCTCGGAGGCCTCTGCGCCGCCAGCCTCGAGTTCCTGGCTACTGCGATCGCCGGCCGTCATCCTGATGCCGACGTGGCAGTGGCGATCGCCAGCGTGGCGGCGCCGCTCGTCGTCGCGGTGGCATTCCACGCCCTGGTCGCCCTGCCCGACGGCAGGGTCACGGTGCCCTCGCAGCGCGCCGCAGTGGGCGCCGCCTATGCCGCCTCGCTCGGCGTCGGGGCGCTGCGGTGGACCGAACGGCCCGATCGGCCGTTGTGGCCGGTGCTCGTCCTCGGTGTCCTGCTGGCGGTGGCGGGCCTGGGCCTGTCGCACCGGGCCTACCTGGCGTCGAGAGGCGCGGCCCGCCAGCGGATGCAGTGGCTCGGTCTCGCCGTGGCGCTCGTCGCCGAGATCGCCGTCGTGGTCGGCGCCCTCCACCTGTTGGTGGGTTGGCCCGACGATCCGGGCGAGACGGTGGGTGCCAGCTTGCTGCTCATCGCCAGCGCCCTCACCGCGTCGGCGTCACCCCGACTCGTCGGTCGGGTCGACCGGCTGTTGCGCCACGCCGTGTCGGTGGCCGGTCTCAGCGCGGTGGTGGTCGCGGTCTACCTGCTCGTGGTCGTGGGCCTGGGCCGGGTTCCCACCGACAACGAGCGCTCGGTCCTCGTGCTGTCGATGGTGGCGGCCGGGGTGTCGGCGCTGCTCTACCTGCCGGCTCGCGACCGCCTCACCGTGGCCGCCGACCGCCTCGTCTACGGCGAACCGCAGGACCCCAGCCAGGCGCTCGACACGTTCGGCTCGCGCATGACCCGCGCCCTGCCGATGGAGGAGCTGCTCCTCCAGCTCGTGGAGCTGAGCAAGAAGCACTTCGCGCTGCGGTCAGCCCAAGTGTGGACCGGCGTCGACGGCCAACTGGTCCGGGCCGCGTCGGTGCCCGACGCCGGTCCCGGCCAACTGGTGCTCGGTCCGTCGGAGCTACCGGTGATCACCCGTGCCGGCGTGTGCGGCAGCGGGTGGGCGGCCGTATGGCTGCCGCAGCTGCTCGAAGGCGGGAGCGACGGCCCGCTGCGGATCGCGCCGATGACGCATTCCGGGAAGCTGTTCGGCCTGTTGGTGCTCGAACGGCCGCCTGGCGACGACGACTTCAGCGAGGAGGACGACCGCGTGCTCACCGAGCTGGCCCGCCAGGTCGGTCTCGCCCTGCAGAACTCCGAGCTCGACAACGCCCTCAAGGCCACGCTCGAGGAGGTGCAGCGCAAGAACGCCGCCCTCCAGGAGTCCAGGGCGCGCATCGTCGCCAGCGGGGACGCCGAGCGACGCAAGATCGAACGGAACCTGCACGACGGCGCCCAGCAGCGCCTCGTGGCCCTGGCGGTGAAGCTGCGCCTGATCCAGCGCATCGCCGACGCCGATCCGGCCCAGGCCATGGCGATGATCGAGGAGGCTCGCGCCGATGTGCTCGCCACCGTCGACGAGGTGCGGGCCCTGGCGCATGGCATCTATCCGCCGTTGCTCATGGACCGCGGGCTCCCCGAGGCTTTGCAGGCCGCGGCGGGCCGGTCGGCCCTGCCCGCGACCGTCGACGCCATCGACATCGGCCGCTACGCCGAGGATGTCGAGGCCGCGGTCTACTTCTGCTGCCTGGAGGCGATGCAGAACGCGGGCAAGCACGCCGGCGACGACGCCGCCATCTCGATACGCGTCGTCGCCGACCCCGACGAGCTGCGATTCGAGGTCACCGACACGGGCGCCGGCTTCGACCTGTCCGAAGGTGTCCACGGCCACGGGTTCGTGAACATGGCCGATCGGCTGGGCGCCATCGGCGGCTCGGTCCAGGTCTGGTCGGCACCAGGGGAGGGCACGCGTATCAACGGCGCCATCCCCAACCCGGCCCGTCCGCCGAAGACCTATCCCGCGATGGGCTGATCGCCGGCGATGGCCTCGAGCAGGATCGCCGGCTCGAAGTCCTCCTTGTGCACGTAGCAGCGTGCACCGGATGCCAGCGCATCGGCCGGCAGGTCGCTCTCGCGGTAGGTCGACAACAGGACCACCGCGACCTCCGGCTCAGCGGCCAGGATCTGGCGGGTCGCCTCGATCCCGTTGATGCCGGGCAGGTTGATGTCCATGAGCACGAGCCGGGCGCCGAGGTCGACGGCGAGGCGGACGGCGTCTTCGCCCGATTCGGCTTCACCGACGACGCTGAAGCCCGGGGTCAGCTCCACGACCTGGCGCGCGATGGCACGAAACGGTGCCTGGTCGTCCACGACGAGTACGGGGGTCTCCGGGGCGGTCATCGTCGGCCCATCGTTCCACGAGCGCAGCGCGCCGGGGAGGGGGCAGACCGGTGGGGCGGTGGTGGTGCCTGCACGCCCGCGGCGGTCACGATCGTCGCCACCTCGTGGTCACGCCGCGTCTCCCAGGAAGAGCAGCACCGCGGCGACCCGGCGGTGCACGGCGGGTTCTTCCGACAGCCCGAGCTTCGAGAAGATCGAGTTGATGTGCTTCTCGACGGCCCGACCGGACAGCACCAGCGCCTCGGCGATGGCCGCGTTGTTCTTCCCGGTGGCGATCTCGGAGAGGACCTCGAGCTCGCGCGGCGTGAGGTGCTGCAGCGGCGAGTCGACGGCGGCGGTGCGCGCCGTGACCAGCGCCTCGACCACGCGGGGGTCGATCCACGAGCCGCCCTCGGCCACAGCCTGGATGGCATTCACCAGGTCGTCGACGTCGGACACCCGTTCCTTGAGCAGGTAGGCACGTCCGGCGGACCCGTCGGCGAGCAGATCGAGGGCATAGGTCGGCTCGACGTACTGGCTGAGCACGACGACCCCGATCTTCGGGTGCGTCTCCCGCAGCCGGGCCGCGAGCCGTACGCCCTCGTCGGTTCCCGTGGGGGGCATGCGGATGTCGGTCACGACGACGTCGGGTGCGTGCTCGTCGACGGCGGCGAGCAATGAGTCGTAGTCGTCGCACGTGGCCACGAGCTCGAGGTCGGGTTCGGTGGCGATCAGCGCGGCCACGCCCTCACGCAGGAGGTAGTGGTCGTCGGCGAGCACCATCCGGATCGGCACGGTCCGAGGCTAGGCCACGGTCCGCGGCGGCAGTGGTCTGCCCTGATTCGGGCGATCAGCCCGCGCTGCGCTCCAGCCGGGCGACACGGGCCGCGGGATCCTGGCGGTAGAAGCGCTGGAGCACCCCGTAGAGCAACGGCTTGTGCTCGCGCAGCGCGACCGGGTTGTCGAAGAACGCCTCGGTGACCACGGCGAAGAACTCGCTCGGGTTGGTGCCCGCGTAGTCGCGCAGGACCGGGTCCGGTTCGTCACGCCGGCGCAGCCGCCGGTACTCCCGGGTGCACACGTCGATCCACTCGGCTCGGTCGGCCCGGTCGTCGAAGGACGGGGTGCCGTCGAAGCGGCCGTCGGAGAGATCGATCTTGTGGGCGAACTCGTGGATGATCACGTTGTGGCCCCGCTCGGGGTGGCGGGCGTCGTTGCGCACGGCGTCCCACGCGATGACCACGGGGCCGCGGTGGTCGTTGGCGTGGCCGAGCACCGGCAACGGGCCGTCGGTGACCACGCCCCGCATCGACGTGCCACGCGGTCCCCGCTGGATGATCGTGCGGGGGTGCACGATCACGGCGCGCACGTCGCGGTAGGCGTCGCGGTCGAGTCCCAGGACGAGCAGGGCGGCCTGGGCCGCGATGGCGATGACGATCTCCTGGGTCAGCACGAACCCGCGGGCCGCCTCGAAGTGCTTGGTGCGCAGGAGCCACTCGACGAGATCACCGAGGCGCGCCCGCTCGGTGTCGTCGAGCAGCGCCCAGTGCGCCATCCGGGACTCGGCGACGAGCTCCCAACCGTCGAGCCATTCCCGTCGTTGCCGTCGCCTTCGCACCCGCGTCGACGCTAACGGCCCGGCGGCCTGTCCCGGACGTCGGGTCGACTCAGGTGAACCCGGCGGCGAGACCGGCGAAGATCTCGTGCGCATGGGTGAGGGGCAGGAAGTGGCCGGCCCCGGGACAGGTCCGTAGTTCGGCGTGCTCGAGCTCGGCCGCCAGTCGGCTGCCGTGGCGCAGGGGAACCAGCGGGTCGTCGGCGCCGTGCCAGACGGTCACCGGGAGGTCGACCGCGCCGAGCGCGAATCCCCAGTCGGCCCCGATCATCCGGTAATCGTCGACAACCCCGGCCGCACCTTGGCGCACGGACTCGCGGAGGAAGCCGACCGCCTCGTCGACGCGCAACGCGGCCAGCGCGGATCTCTCGGGTCCGGTCGCCGAGCGGAGCAGGGCCCGGCGCAACACCCGATCAGGCGGGCTGGCCGCCAGGGCCACGATCGCCTGGGCGGTGCGCCGGTGCCGCGGCGCGATCCGGAGCAGGACGCGGTCGAGCAGCAGGCCCAGCTCCCGGCGCCGATCCGGATCGACCACCGGGTACATGCCGGCCACCGTGGCCACGCCTCGGACCCGCGTACCGAACCGGTGGGCGCAGGCGAGGGCGTACGGTGCGCCGGCCGACCACCCGGCCACCGCGAAGCGCTCGTAGCCGAGCTGGTCCATCACGGCTCCGGCCACCGGTGGCCAGGCGTCCACCGCCGCCACCGGCGCCGGTGCCGAACGACCGATCCCGGGCCGGTCGATGCTGATGATCCGAGCGCCCGCCTTCCGAGCCCCGTCGTACGCCAGCGAGGCATCGAGGCGGCTGCTGAGGCCACCGTGGCACCACAACACCGGCACGCCGTCGGGATCGCCGTAGGACTCCCAGCCCACGGTCGAGCCGTCGATCTGCATCACTGCCATCGGACCAGGATGCCCCGTCCGGACCAACGTACGATCGGTGTCGGTCACCCAGTCGACTCCCAGAGGAACCCATGCGCACCAACGCCACCGACCTGCTCGGCATCGAGTTTCCGATCTTCGCCTTCTCCCACTGCCGTGACGTGGTCGCCGCCGTCACCAAGGCCGGTGGCCTCGGCGTCCTCGGTGCGGTGGCGCACACGCCGGAGCAGCTCGAGATCGACCTGGACTGGATCGAGGAGGAGGTGGGCGACCTGCCCTACGGCGTCGACCTCATCGTCCCGGCCAAGTACGCCGGCGACGACCAGGACGGCTACACGGTCGAGGACATCGTGAAGCTGATCCCGGCCGAGCACCAGGCCTTCCTCGAGGACATCCTCGCCCGTTACGAGGTGCCCGATCTGCCGCCGGCCGAGACGGCGCAGGGGGCACCGGGCGGGGGCGCGCGAAGCGTGGGCCGGGCCAGCGGGGCGGCGCCGTTCTCCGCCGCGGCCGCCGGCCCGCAACTCGACATCGCCCTGGCCCACCGCACCGCGTTCGTGGCCAACGCGCTCGGCCCGCCGCCGCAGTTCCTCATCGACCGGGTCAAGGAGGAGGGGCGCCTCATCGGCGCGCTGGCGGGCAAGGCGGTGCACGCCGAACGCCACGTCGCCGCCGGCGTCGACATCATCATCGCCCAGGGGTCCGAGGCCGGCGGCCACACCGGCGAGATCGGCACCATGGTCCTCATCCCCGAGATCGTCGATGCCGTGGCGCCGGTGCCCGTGCTGGCCGCCGGTGGCATCGGGCGCGGCCGGCAGCTGGCGGCGTCGCTGGCCCTGGGCGCCCAGGGCGTGTGGTGTGGATCCGTCTGGCTCACCACCGACGAAGCCGAGACCCATCCGGTGGTGAAGCAGAAGTTCCTCGCCGCCACCTCGGCCGACACCATCCGTTCGCGCTCGCTCACCGGCAAGCATGCCCGCATGCTCCGCTCGGCCTGGACCGAGGAGTGGGACCGGCCCGACACACCCGACCCGCTCGGGATGCCGCTGCAGTCCATTGCCACGGCCCGGGCCCAGGAGCGGATCAGCCGCGCCGCCTACACCACGGGCTCGGGTGCAGAGAAGCTGGCCAACTACTTCGTCGGTCAGATCGTGGGCTCCATGAACCAGCGCAAGACGGCCGCCCAGGTCGTGCTGGAGATGATCGACGAGTACATCGACGCGGTCCGGACGCTCCAGACCCAGATGGAGGCCTGACCGCCGTCAGGCCAGCAGGGCGCCGATCCCGCGGACCCACGCCCTCCGGATCTGGACGCGGGAGCGTCCGTGGCCGGCGCGGAGCAGATCCCAACTCTCGAACGCGGTGAGGGTGTCGAGCACACCGGTGACGTCGTCGGCCTCGGCGCGCGACCGGGTCTGCAGTTCCGGTGCGAAGTGATCGCGCACCTGGCCGGCCAGCGACGCCCGCGTCTGCTTCAGGGTCCGGGCCATGACCTCGTGCTCGACGGCCCGGAAGCGGGCCATGCGGGCGATGGGCTCGGTGGCCTCGTAGAGGGTGAGCCGGGCGTCCACGAAGCGAGCGATCCGGTCGTCGAGGTCCCCCTCACCGATGTCGGGCACCACGAAGAGGGGAGCGAACCGGTCGAAGTAGCGATCGATGGTCTCGCGCTGCAGGTCGTCGAGGTCGTCGAAGTAGCGGAAGACCGAGGACACCGACACGCCGGCCCGCTCGGCGATGAGCTCGGTGGGCGGCGGGAGGTGTCCCTCCTGGAGCAGCGCGAACATGGCGTCGACCACCGCGGTCCGGTTGCGCTCGCGCCGAGCGCGACGCCCGTCGTGGTGGGTGGCGGCGTCAGCGGCGGCGATGGCCATGAGCGCACCGTACACTGACGGACAAACTTCTGCGAGTAAAACTCGCAAAAGACTGTTGACAGTGTGAGTCGCAGATGTTCGGATGGGTGTCCGAGCGCGCCGAGAGCAGGGAGAGCGATGTCCAGGCCCGAGCAGTTCCACGGTCGGATCGGCCGGACCGTCACCGAGTCGGAGCCGTGGTTCGACGAGCCGCCGCATCCGGGTGAGGACGCGCCCAACGTCGTGATCGTCCTCCTCGACGACACCGGCTTCGCCCAGTTCGGCTGTTATGGCTCCGACATCGACACCCCGAACGTCGACGCGCTGGCGGCCGGCGGCCTGCAGTTCACCAACTACCACGTCACCCCGCTGTGCTCGCCCACCCGTGCCGCGCTGCTCACCGGCCGCTCCAACCACGCCGTGGGGATGCGGGCCGTGTCCAACTTCCGCACCGGCTTCCCCAACCAGCTCGGCCACATCTCCCACCACGCCGCCACCGTCGCCGAGGTCCTGCACGACACGGGCTATGCCACCTTCTGCGTCGGCAAGTGGCACCTCGCGCCGATGGAGCAGTGCTCGGCCGCGGGACCGTTCGACAACTGGCCGCTGGCCCGGGGCTTCGACCGGTTCTACGGCTTCTTGGAGGGTGAGACCGACCAGTTCCACCCCGAGCTGGTGGCCGACAACCACCCGATCGACCCGCCCGCCAGCCCGGAGGACGGCTACCACCTCTCCGAGGATCTGGTCGACCGGGCCCTGGCCATGATCGCCGATGCCAAGGGCGTGCGGCCCGACCGGCCCTTCTTCACCTATCTGGCCTTCGGCGCCACCCACGCTCCCCACCAGGCGCCGCCGGAGTACCTGGCCAAGTACCGGGGGCGCTTCGACGAGGGGTGGGACGTGGTCCGGGCCCGGTGGTTCGCCCGCCAGCTCGAGTTGGGAGTGATCCCGGAGGGAACCCAGCTCGCGCCACGGAACCCCGGCGTCGACCCGTGGGACGACCTCCCCGAGAACCAGCAGCGCCTGGCGTGCCGGTTGCAGGAGGCCTTCGCCGCCTTCCTCGACCACACCGATGTCCAGATCGGCCGCTTCGTCGACGGCCTGCGCCGGCTGGGTCAGCTCGACAACACCATCCTCGTGCTGTGCACCGACAATGGCGCCTCCCAGGAGGGCGGTCCCTTCGGTGTCATGCACGAGATGAAGTTCTTCAACGGCATCTTCGAGACGCCCGACGAGGCCGTGGCCCGCATCGACGACATCGGCGGCCCCCACAGCCACACCAACTACCCGTGGGGTTGGGCCCAGGCCGGCAACACCCCGTTCAAGTGGTACAAGCAGAACACCCACGAGGGCGGCGTCCACGTCCCGATGATCGTCCACTGGCCCGACGGCATCGACGCTGCGGCTCGGGGCACGATGCGCGACCAGTTCACGTACGCCTCCGACGTGGTGCCCACCATCTACGAGCTGCTCGGCGTCGAGGCACCGGCCGTGCGCAACGGCCTCGACCAGCTGCCCGTCACCGGGCGCTCCTTCGCGCCGGCTCTCGGCGACGCCGAGGCTCCGGCCACCAACCAGCTCCAGTACTTCGAGATGGCCGGGAGCCGTGCCATCGTCGCGGGGGACTGGAAGGCGGTGTGCAAGCACACCCCGGGTGCCGACTACGACACCGAGCAGTGGGAGCTCTACCACCTGGCCCGCGACCGCTCGGAGTGCAACGACCTCGCCGCGTCCGAGCCCGAGCGACTGCGCGACCTGATCGCGCGGTGGTGGTCCGAGGCCGAGCGCCACGGCGTCCTCCCGCTGGACGACCGCACGATCGAGCTGTTCGGGGCCCGGTTCCGGGACCGCTCGCCCCATCCGGCCGACCGCCGCTACGTCTACCGACCGCCCATGTCACCGCTCCCCGCCCAGGCCGGCGCCGCCATCGGCGGACGCAGCTTCGATCTCACCGCCCGGGTCACGGTCGACCCGGGGGACGAGGGCGTGGTGTTCGCCACCGGCACCGAGAACGCGGGGCTGTCGGTGTTCCTCCAGGGCGGCCGGCTCGTCCTCGACTACAACGCGTTCGACGACCACACCGTCCTCGAGTCCGAGGTGGAAGTGCCGGCGGGCGAGGTCACCCTCGGCGTCCGGCTGCGCCGTCTCGACGGCCGGGCGGGTACGGCGACGCTCAGCATCGACGGCACCGACTGCGGCTCGGCCGAGCTCGGCCTGTTCATGCGGATGATGTCGTCCATCGGCCCGAGCGTCGGCGCCGACCACGGATCCGCCGTCTCGGGCCGCTACGCCGCCCCCTACGCCTTCACCGGCACCCTGCACGAGGTCGTCATCCAGGCCAGCCCCGAGACCCACGGCGACATCGCCGAGGCCACGGCCCGGGCCGAGATGTCGCGCCAGTGATCCCCCGCCGTCCATCGCGATCCAGGAGCCCACACCCATGAAGACGGTCCGCACACCAGACGAACGATTCGCCGGCCTGCCCGGCTACGACTTCGCACCGCACTACGTCGACATCGACGACGGCGAGGGCGGCACGCTGCGCGTCCACCATCTCGACGAGGGTCCCGCCGACGCGGCACCGGTGCTGCTCATGCACGGCGAACCGTCGTGGTGCTTCCTCTACCGCCACATGATCCCGGTGCTGGTCGAGGCCGGTCACCGGGTGATCGCCCCCGACCTGGTGGGCTTCGGCCGCAGCGACAAGCCCACCGAGCCGTCCGATCACACCTATGCCCGCCACGTGCAGTGGATGCAGCGGGCCCTCTTCGACGGCCTCGACCTGCGCGACATCACCTTCTTCGGCCAGGACTGGGGCGGGCTCATCGGTCTCCGCCTGGTGGCGGCCGACCCCGATCGGTATGCCCGGGTCGCCATCGGCAACACCGGTCTTCCCACCGGCCACGGCCCGGCCAGCGACGCCTTCCTCGCCTGGCAGAAGTTCTCCCAGGAGACCGAGCACTTCCCGGTGGGGGGCATCGTCAACGGCGGCTGCGCCACCGAGCTGCCCGCCGAAGTGATCGCCGCCTACGACGCACCGTTCCCCGACGACTCGTACAAGGCCGGGGCCCGGATCATGCCATCGCTGGTGCCGACCTCCTCCGACGACCCCGCCACCGGGGACAACGAGGCGGCCTGGAAGGTGCTCGAGCGGTTCGAGAAGCCGTTCCTGCTCTGCTTCAGCGACTCCGACCCGGTCACCAAGGGCGGCGACGCACCGTTCCTGGCCAAGGTGCCGGGCGCGCAGGGCCAGCCGCACACCACCATCGAGGGCGCCGCCCACTTCCTCCAGGAAGACCGCGGTCCCGAGCTGGCGCGCGTGCTGGTCGACTTCATCGCCGCCACGTCGTGAGCGATTGGCACCAGCTCAGCCGGCGGGCGGCCCTGGCGTCGCACCGCCTGGTGGGCTGGATCTTCTGGGATCCGGTGGGCATCGCCAACTACGCCGCGCTGGGAGTGCCCGACGGCACCGGCTACTACATCGCCACTCGGGGGGCGTCGATCGCCGAGGCCGGCGACGACGTCGTGACCGCCACCTTCGGGTCGATCCACCCCGCCTTCATCGAGGCCTGCCTCGGCCTGTGTCGCCAACACACCACGTTCGAGGACGCGGCCCGGGCGCGCGACGCCGCCGTCGTCGCCGGTCTGCGGCAGTACGCCCCGTCGGCGTGCGAGGGGCTCGCCGAGCTGGCGGAACCGCTGTGGGCGGCAGCCGACGCGCTCCCCCTGACCGGCCGGCCGCTGTTCGCCTCGTTGCTCCACCGCCGGTCGGCCGGACGACCCGCTGCTGTCGGCCTGGCTGGCCGTGAACTGCATACGCGAGTGGCGCGGCGACACCCACTGGGCCATCCAGATCGCCGAGGACCTCGACGGCACCATGGCCGGCGTGCTCGACGGTGCCTGGCGCGGCTACGAGGACGACTGGCTGCCCCGCTCGCGCGGCGCCGACGACGATGCGCTGCGCGCCGCGTTCGCCCGGCTCGAAGGGCGGGGTCTGGCCGAGGACGGCACGGTGACCGACGTCGGCATCGCCTACCGCCAGGGCCTCGAGGACCGGCTCGACCGGCTCTGCACGCCGGCCTGGCAGGCCCTCGGCGAGGAGGGGACCAACCGGTTCCTCGACGTGGTCGAACCGGTGGGTGCGGCCTTGCTCGCCCGCATCGACGAGACGGCCGGTCCCAACTGGATGCCGGCGGCCCGCGATCGCGTCCCGCCGAAGGCCGCGGAGGGCTCGTGACCGGACCTCCCATCCCGTTCTGGATGCCTGATGCGACGTCCTGAGCGACCGTTGACCCACCAGAACGAGCGCGGACGGCACCGAACGATCGGAGCGTCCCGTGCCTGAGACCCGTCCCGACATCGTCATCCTCATGACCGACGAGGAGCGCTCCGCCCCGCCCTACGAGGCATCGGAGGTCGCGGCGTGGCGAGACCGGGTGCTCACCGGCCGGCGCTGGTTCGACGAGCACGGCGTCTCCTTCGCCCGCCACTACACCGGCTCGCTGGCCTGTGTCCCGAGCCGGCCGACGCTGTTCACCGGCCAGTACCCCGACCTGCACGGCGTGTCGCAGACCGACGGCCTGGGCAAGATGGCCGACGACTCCCGCATGCGCTGGCTCCCACCAGCCCAGGTGCCGACGCTGGGGAACTGGTTCCGCGCCGCGGGCTACGACACCCACTACGACGGCAAGTGGCACATCAGCCACGCCGACCTCCTCGATCCCGCCACCGGCCGGCCGCTGGCGACCAACGACGCCCATGGCGCCGTCGACCCCGACGCCGTGCAGGCCTACCTCGATGCCGACCCCCTCGGCCCCTACGGCTTCTCGGGCTGGGTCGGCCCCGAACCCCACGGCGCGCCGCTGGCCAACGCGGGCCTGGTGCGGGACCCGCTCATCGCCGACCGGGTGGTGACCTGGCTGGAGGACCGCTACGCCCGCCGCCGGGCCGGGGACGCCGACGCGCAGCGCCCGTTCCTGCTCGTGGCCAGCTTCGTGAACCCGCACGACATCGTGCTCTTCCCGGCCTGGGTCCGCCGCTCGCCCGTCGAGACCTCGCCGCTCGATCCTCCCCCCGTACCGCCGTCGCCCACCGACGACGAGGATCTGGCCACCAAGCCGGCGGCCCAGATCGCCTACCGGGCCGCGTACCCGTCTGGCTACGGGCTGGCGCCCGTGGTGGCCCGCCTCTACGACCGCAATCGGCAGCGGTACCGCGACCTCTACCACCGCCTGCACGCCGAGGTGGACGGGCCCCTCGACCGGGTCCGTCGCGCCGTGACCGAAGGCGGATCGACCGACGCCGTGCTGGTGCGCACATCCGACCACGGCGAGCTGCTGGGCGCCCACGGCGGTCTGCACCAGAAATGGTTCAACCTCTACGACGAAGCCACCCGGGTCCCGTTCGTCGTGGCTCGGGTGGGCGAGCGGGCGACCACCGCCCGGGTCGTCGACGACGCCCCGACCTCGCACGTCGACCTCGTCCCCACCCTGTTGGCTGCGGCCGGGATCGACGAGGCCGACATCACCCCTGAGCTGCGCCGCGACTTCTCCGAGGTCCACCCGCTCCCGGGCCGGAGCCTGCTCGACGTCATCGACGGCGCCGACGCCGACCGCACCCGGACCGTGTACCTCCAGACGCGCGACAACATGCTCGAGGGCGACTCGGGTGCCAGCGGCGTGGCCCGCCGCCTCGGCCGGGTGGCCCACCCGCCCGCACCCCTGCGAATCCGGGTTCCGGCCGATGTGGCGGCGAACTTCGAGGCCGTGGTGACCCGCGTCGACGATGGCGAGGCCCCGGGCGGAGCTGGGCACCTGTGGAAGCTGGTCCGCACGTTCGACGACCCCGCCACCTGGACCGAGCCCGGCGTCCGGCATTTGGCTGCCACCGGCCCGGCCGGCCCCTCGTACCGGACGCAACCGCTCGAGGACCAGTGGGAGCTCTACGACCTCGACGCCGACCCGATCGAGGCCACCAACCGCGCGACCGATCCGGCCCTGGACACGCTCCGCTCCCACCTGCGTGCGGTCCTCGCGCGCGAGGCCGCCCGGTCGGTGCCCGAACGCAACGTCCCATGGCCCTACCGGGTTCGCCGACCGGTCACCCACCCGGCGAGGACCCCGCCGGTGCCAGCCCGGGCACTGCGCCGTCTCGTGCAGCGCCTCGGCATGCATCCCGTCGACGAGCACGCCGACGAAACGCCCGAGCTGCCCGGGGCCCGGGCCCTGATCGTCTGCACCAACCACGGCGTGCTCGACGTCGGCAAGCCCACCGGCGTCTACGCCAGCGAGATGACCGCCCCGTACTACGTGTTCCGCGACGCCGGCCTGGCCGTCGACCTGGCCAGCCCGAGCGGCGGGACGATCCCGGTCGACCCGCGGTCGCTGAAGCCGGTGCTGCGCTGCGAGTACGACGACCGCTTCCTGGCCGACGACGAGCTGCGGGCCCAGGTCACCGATTCGCTGGCCGTGGGCGACGTCGACGTCGCCGACTACGACATCGTCTACCTGGCCGGCGGTTGGGGCGCGGCGTTCGACTTCGGCTTCTCCGACGACCTCGCTCGCCAGGTGACCCGGGCCAACCGGCTCGGCCTGGCCATCGGTGGTGTCTGCCACGGCCCGCTCGGGTTCCGCAACGCCACGGCTCCCGACGGTCGTCCGCTGGTCGAGGGCCGGCGCATCTCCGCCGTCACCGACAAGCAGGTCCGGGAGCTGGGCATCGACTCGACGCCGCACCACCCCGAGACCGAGCTGCGGGCCAAGGGCGCCGTCTTCGAGTCGGCCCACCGCTTCCGCGACCCGTTCGCCAACCACTGGGTGGTCGACGGCAACCTCGTCACCGGCCAGAACCAGAACGCCGGCCCCATGGTCGCCCGCGAGCTCGTCCGTCTCGCCGCCACACCCACCCCCACCCCACACCCCCACCCCAAATCGTTCTTGTCGGTAGCTCGGGGGTCCAGCGGCCCGTTCTGGCGACAAGAACGAGAGGACGAGCGTTCTTGTCGGTGGATCGGGCGTCCAGCGGCCCGTTCTGGCGACAAGAACGAACCGGAGAATGTCCCGAGGAGACGCGATGAGCGACACCCGCAACCCCGGCTACGGCCAGGTCGACCGCGACTACGCCATGCGCCTGGCCACCACTGCGCCCGACGAGGACGGGCCGGTCTGGATGGTCAACCTGATGAGCTACCACCGGACCGCGCAGTACGCCGACGGGCGTGACGACACGATCAGCGGCCAGGAGGCCGACGATCGCTATGCGCCGCTCGACGTGCTGGCCGACATCGGCGCCGAGCCGGTGTTCTTCGCCGACGTGGACAGCCAGCTCCTCGGTGACGAACCGCGCTGGGACCGCGTCGGGGTGGTGAAGTACCCGACCCGTCGGTCGTTCATCGACATGCAGACCCGCCCCGACTTCCAGGCCAAGCACGTCCACAAGGAAGCGGGGATGAAGGCCACCATCGTCGCCGGCTGCCAGCCCATCCCGTCGCCGGCCGACGACGTGGACCCCGCCACGCTTCCCGACTGGACCACGGTGCCCCACCCGCCCACCGACGACGACGGCCCGGTGGTGGTGCTCCATCTCATCCGCTTCCACCCCGGCCAGGCCGACGACCACATGGTCAGCTACCAGGACGAGGCCTCGAACGTGGCCGTGCCCAACGGCGTGCGCATCTCGGGCTGGTTCGGCGTCGAGGGCACCATCGTCGGTGACGGCCGGCAATGGGACCAGGCCCGCTTCAACGCCTTCCCGTCCCGGGCGGCGTTCATGGCCGTGGCTCTCGATCCCGGCCGGCTCGAGGCCCAGAAGGAGCACCGGGAGACGGCGATCGCCGACACCTACACCCTGATCCTGCGCCCCACCCTCGATCGCCTCGCCGACAGCGTCCGCTGAGTCTCCCGACGGTCTCCCGGGGGTACGGTGCCGCCATGATCACCGCGTTCGTCCTCATCCAGGCCGAGCCCAGTGCGATCGCCGAGCTCGGCCAGGCCCTGGCCGACACCGACGGCGTGCGCGAGGCCCATTCCGTGGCCGGTTCGGAGACCGATCTCGTCGCCATCATCGCCGTCCCCGACCATGAAGCCGTCGCCACCACCGTGACGGAGCGGATCGCCAAGCTCCCCGGCATCACGGGCACGACCACGATGATCGCCTTCCGGTCGTTCTCCTCCGAGCAGCTCGATGCCAGCTACGAGGGCTTTGGATAGGAGAGGAGCGCGTCGAGCGCGGTCTGGAGTTGGGCGATCTCGTCGTCCGACGTGTAGTGCACGAAGCTGATCCGGACCACCCCGGTCTCGGGATCGACCCCCAGGGCCTCGAGCGTGCGCCAGGCGTAGAAGTGGCCGATGCCGGCCATGATCCCGTGGTCCCGGAGCACCGCGACGGCCTCGGCGGGTGAGCGGTCGAGGGGCACGAACGCGACGGTGGGGCAGCGGTGCCCGGCCTGGCCCGGAGCCCCGGTCGATGCCGGACCGAGCAACCGCACGCGGTCGGATCCGTCGAGCTGCTCCAGCACCGGACCCAGCAGCCGCGTCTCGTGTTCCTGCCACAGCGCCCGCACGTCACCGAAGCCCACGCCGTGGTGCCGGGCCACCGCGTCGACGTAGTCGAGCACGCCCGCCGACGCGGCCACCTGGGCGTGGTCCGGCCCCGCTGGGTTCAACCGCTTGCCGACCACGCCGTCGTTGAAGAAGTGGCCCTGGTTCGGCAGCGTCCGGCCCAGGTCGCCGCGGAGCACCAGCAGACCCTGGTGGACCGAGAACACCTTGTAGAGGCTGCACAGGTAGATGTCGCAGCCCAGCGAGGCGATGTTGTCGAGACCGTGCGGCGCGCCCGACACCCCGTCGACGAGCAGCGTGGCGCCGACACCGTGGACCATGGCGGCCACCGCGCCGACGTCGTTCTCGACGCCGACGATGTTCGACACGTGCGGCATGCACACGAGGCGCGTCCGGTCTCCGAGCAGATCGCGCAGCGCATCGGGGTCGAGCAGACCGCGCTCCGGATCGATGGTCCATTCCCGGACCGTTGCTCCGCTCCGGCGGGCGGCGCGCTCGATGGCTCCGCGGTTGGCCTCGTGGTCCTGGAGGGTCACGACCACCTCGTCACCGGGTCCCAGGGTCTCGGCGAAGGCATGGGCGAGGACGTAGGTGTTGGCTGTGGTCGACGGCCCCAGGAGCACCTCGTCCTCGCCGATGCCCAGCGCCGCGGCCCATCGCTGGTGGGCCCGGTCCATCGCGGCCTGCGCCGCCTCGGCCGCGGGGGAGGGGTGGCCGGGTTGCAGCTTGGTGTGGACGTAGTACGTGGTGAGGGCGTCGATGGTCTGGGCGCAGGCGTAGGAGCCGCCGGCGTTCTCGAAGTGGGCCCAGCCGGCCAGCTCGGGCTGGGCGAAGGCGGGGAAGTGCGAACGGGCGTGCTCCACATCGAGCGGGGGACGATCCATCGCCCCGACGCTAGGTCCTCGCTCCGCCCACCGGTCCCGTCGGCCACCATGGAGCGGTGGACGACGAGCCGACCGACACCCGATCCGGGGCCGAACCCGGAGCCTGGCACCGTCGGTTGGCGTCGGTCTTCGACCGGATCATCCCCGCCGACGATTTCCCGGCCGTCTCCGACGCCGGGCTGTTCGAGCACCTCGCCCAGCTTGCGGCCGATGCGGACACCGCACCGCTGGTCGAGCGGGCGGAACGGATCGTCGAGGGGTTGGACCGCCAGGCCCGCGCCTCGTCCGGCGCGGGTGTCGACGAACTGGACGCGGCCCGGCTCGACGAGCTGATCGAGGCGCTCGACTGGCACGACCGCGACCACCTCGTCCAGCTCGCCGCCGAGGCGTACTACGGGGGTCCGGACCGGGCCGGTGCCCGCATGATCGGCTTCGACCCCGCGCCGAAGCGCTCGGCCGGCGCTCCGGTGGTGGAACCGGTCCTTTCCACCACCGCGTTCGAGCGCATCGGCGGCGACTTCGATGCCGTGGTGCTCGGCGCCGGCGCCGGGGGCGGCGTGGCCGCCTGCGTGCTCGCCGAGTCAGGGGCGCGCGTGCTGCTGGTCGATCGTGGTGCCGTGCTGCGCTTCGCCGACGTCGGTCGGGATCACCTCCGCAACCACCGGTCCTCGGTCTATGGCCAGAACACCGGGCCCCGACCAGCGGGGAACCCGCGGGTCCTGGTCGACCCCACGGGCCGACGCCCAGGTGATCGAGCATCCCTACGATCCCCGGTGGCACAACAACGCCATGACGGTGGGCGGCGGCACCCGCGTGTACCAGGGCATGGCGTGGCGGTTCCTGCCCACCGACTTCCGGATGGCCAGCACCTACGGCGTTCCCGAGGGCAGCTCGCTGGCCGACTGGCCCATCGGCTACGCCGATCTCGAACCGCACTACCAGTGGGTCGAGCAGGAGCTGGGTGTCTGCGGCGACGGGAACGCCCACCGCGTGCAGGGACCACGGGCCGCGGGATACCCGATGCCGCCGTTTCCGGAGACCCTCGAGACGCGGGTGCTGCGCGCCGGTGCCCGGGAGCTCGGCCTGTCCACGGGACCGGTCCCGCTGCTGATCAACTCCGAACCGCGCCACGGCCGGGCCCGCTGCGTCCGCTGCGGCGAGTGCGTCGGCTTCGCCTGCCCCAGCGACGCCAAGAACGGGAGCCAGAACACGGTGATCCCGCGGGCCCTGGCCACCGGGAACACCACGCTGGTGGACCGTTGTCGGGCCGTGGAGCTCATGGTCGACGGGAGCGGTCGTGTCGACGGCGTGCGCCTGCTCGACGAGCGATCGGGCGCGACGACGACGGTGCGGGCCCGCGACGTCGTCGTGGCCTGCGGCGCGATCGAGACCGCCCGCCTGCTCCTGGCCAGCCGCAGCGCGCACCACCCCGACGGCGTCGGGAACCAGCACGACCAGGTGGGACGTCACCTCCAGGGGCACTGCTTCGTCAGCGCGTTCGGTCTCTTCGACGACATCGTCCAGGACATGGAGGGACCCGGCGTGGGCGTCGCCACCTGCGACCACAACCACGCCAACACGGCCGCTGACGGCTCACCGGTGGTCGGGGGCGGCGTGATCGCCAACGAGATGATCAAGCTGCCCATCGTCCACTGGCGCTGGTCGCACCATCCGGATGCCCCGCGGTGGGGTCTGGCCGGCAAGGAGGCGATGCGCAACTCCTACCTGCGGACCGGCCACCTCTTCGGCCAGGTCCAGGAGATCCCCCGCGCCGAGAACCGCGTGACCCTCGCCGACATCACCGATGCGGCGCGGCGAGCGGGTCGCCAGGCTCTCCGGCGAGGTCCATCCGGCCACCGTCGTCGCCGCCGAGGCCGTCCGATCGGTGGCGGTCCGCTGGATGGAGGCGGCGGGGGCGCGGACGGTGTGGGCCGATGCCATCCCACGCGGCCTGTCCGCGGGACAGCACCAGGCCGGGACGTGCCGCATGGGGGTGGACCCGGCGCGGTCGGTCACCGGTCCTGACGGACGGGTGCACGGCCACGACAACGTGTGGATCGCCGACGGTTCGGTGCACGTCACCAATGGCGGCTTCAACCCCGTCCTCACCATCGTCGCGCTCGCCCATCGGACCGCGGGCGAGTTGGTGCGGACCCGCTGAACTGGCGGTTTCGCCGAGACTCGATCTCGCCGAGGATTCAGTCGTCGGCGAGGAGCGACTGGTACTCCGGGTGGTCGCGGATGAAGGCGCGCACGTACCAGCACGTGGGCACGACCCGGCGGCCCGACTCGCGCATGTCGTCCAGGGCCCGCCGCACCAGCACCCCGGCCAGCCCGGTGCCGCGGAGCGGTACTGGCACCTCGGTGTGGTGGAAGTCGAACGTCTTCCCGTCGCCGTCCACGATCCGGTAGTCGATGACGCCGACGTGTTCGCCGTCGCGGCGCAAGAGATAGCGGTGGCCCTCGTCGTCGTGGACGACGTCGAGCTCCGATGGCGGATCGGCGGTGGCAGCGGTCATGGCCGAGTCTTACCCCACATCCATTCGACGGATGCCCGGGTTCTTGCCAGAGTCGTGGGATGACACGAGAGCTGGCCCGTCCCGAGGACGCCGTCGACGAGGTGCCGCCCGGCGGGGACATCATCGTCCCCCTGGCCAACGGCGAGCCCGTGTCCCTGATCACTGCCCTCGACGCCCACGCTGATCGGCTCACCGATGTGACCGTGCACCAGATGCACGCCCTCCACGACCACCCCTACATCCACGGTGCGAGACGGCCGAACCTCACCCACCGGTCGTACTTCCTCTCCGAGATCACCCGGCCCGCCTTCGCCGCCGGCGAGTGCGACCTGGTGCCGGCGCACTTCAGCGAGGTCCCGCTGCTGCTCAGGGCCCAGGTGCACAACCCGGTCGTCTTCGCCGCCTCCAGCCCTCCCGACCGCCACGGCTACTACTCGCTGGGCACCAACGCCGATTACGTGGCCAGCCTCATCGGCCAGGTCCCGTTCGTGCTCGAGGTCAACGAGCGGATGCCCCGGACACGGGGCCGCAACGTGCTGCACCACAGCCAGGTTGCGGCCACGTTCGGGGTCGATCGTCCGCTGGTCGAGGTGGCGCCCCGGGCGCCGAGCGACGTCGACCGTCGGATCGCGGAGGCGGTGGCGGACCGGATCCCCGACGGCTCCACCATCCAGGCCGGCATCGGGTCGATTCCCGACGCCGTCGTCGGTCTGCTGAAGGGTCACAGCGACCTGGGTATCCACACCGAGCTCCTCTCCGACGGCCTCGTCGAGCTGGTCCGATCCGGCGTGGCCACCGGCATCCGCAAGGGCCGCCGCCCCAACCGGTTGGTCACCACCTTCGCGCTCGGCACCCAGGACGTGTACGACTTCCTCGACGACAACCCGGCCGTGGAGCTGCTCCCCGTCGAGTGGGTCAACGATCCTCGGGTCATCGCCCAGCACGACTCCTTCGTGTCGATCAACGCCACCACCGAGGTCGACCTGCTCGGGCAGTGCGCGTCGGAGACCATCGGCGGTCGGTACTGGTCGGGCAGCGGCGGTCAGGCCGACTTCGCACGCGGCGCCATGTTCAGCCCCGGAGGCCAGGGGTTCATCGTGATGCCGTCGACGGCGAAGCACGGCACGGTCAGCCGGATCGTGTCGACGCTCAGCCCCGGCTCGGTGGTCACCACCATCAAGAACACCGTCGACCACGTCGTCACCGAGTACGGCGTGGCCGAGCTCCGCGGCCGCTCGATCCGTGAGCGGGCCCAGGCCCTCATCGCCATCGCCACCCCGGACCACCGCGAGACGCTGCGTCGCGAGGCGAAGGCGCTGGGCTACCTCTGAGCGCGAGCCACGACGAGGTCGGCCACGTGGGTGCCGGCGTGGTTGAGGATGCGCCGGCGGGGCTCGAACACGCCGGCGCGATCGAACCCCTCCACCGCGGCGAGGACGTGGCCGAGCGCCACGTCCGACGCCGGTCCGTGGCCGTCGGCCACCTTCAGG
This sequence comes from uncultured Acidimicrobiaceae bacterium, assembly GCA_963747745.1. Classification (GTDB taxonomy): domain Bacteria; phylum Actinomycetota; class Acidimicrobiia; order Acidimicrobiales; family Salinilacustritrichaceae; genus Salinilacustrithrix. The sequence continues at coordinate 41,054 of CAVVGJ010000012.1, read as the reverse complement.
GCCAGCCCGAGTCCGAGGCCGGGCAGGGCGGCGAACCGGACGCCCTCGGCGCCGCCCTTGACGATGACGGCGCCGTCGCCATCAGCCAGCAGGTCGGTGTCCAGCCGGCCGGTGCCGGCCACGAACCAGGGGTGGGCCACCATGGCAGCGGCGAGACGGCGGGCGGCCGCGCTGCGGTCGGCTGGCCAGTGTGGCTCGGGTGCGCCGAACCGGGCCGCGGCCCGGGCCAGAGCACGGAGCGGCACGGGGTGGACGGGGATGCCGCACCCGTCGATGCCTGATCGGGAGGGGTCGAGCGTGGTGCCCGTGGTCTCGGCCAGGGCGGCGGTGACCAGGCGCTGGACCGGGTGGTCGGGGAGGATGTAGCCGCCCGGGGCGACGCCGAGGTGATGGGCCACGGTGAGGAAGCCGGCGTGCTTCCCCGAGCAGTTGTTGCCGGCGGCGTCGGCGCCTCGGCCGGCCTGGACCCCGCACTCGAGCTCGTCGACGGAGGAGCCGATGCGCGTCAACCAGGCCCGGACCGCCTCGACGTGGCCGGGTTCGCCGTTGTGCGACGCGCAGGCCAGGGCGAGCTCGACGTCGGAGCAGGCGAAGGCGTCGGCGGCTCCCGTCTCGACCAGCGGGAGGGCCTGGAGGGCCTTGACCGCGGAACGGGGGTGCACGAGGCGGTCGACGTCGCCCCAGGACCGCAGCAGCGCCCCACCGGCGTCGACCACGGCGGCGTGGACCTCGTGCACGCTCTCGGGCTGCGGTCCGCGCCGGAGCTCGACGACGATCGGTGGGTGGGCGGAGGACACAGGGTCGAGATCGATGGTCCCAGTCTGGCGACGCGTGGACCGGTTGACGTGCATCCAGCCGGATCCGTCCACGCCTCGGGCCGCCCGGGCAATTCGTCGGTGCAGTGGGCGACGAATCGTCGACGAATCGTTCCCCAAAGGTCGTCGGCGCGGCCCCGACCTGCTAGCTCTGGTGCGGTGGCCGCCACCCCCGACGACGCCCGATCGTCCGACTTCATCCGGGACAAGATCCGCGCCGACCTCGCCGAGGGCCGCTTCGACCGGGTCCAGACCCGGTTCCCGCCCGAACCGAACGGCTACCTCCACATCGGCCACGCCAAGGCGATCGGGGTGAACTTCGGCCTGGCCGAGGACTTCGGAGGAACGTGCAACCTCCGCTTCGACGACACCAACCCGGAGGCCGAGGATCCCGAGTTCGTCGCCGCCATCATCGACGACATCCGCTGGCTGGGCTACGAGCCGGCCAACGTCTTCCACGCCTCGGATTACTTCCCCCAGCTCTACCGGTGGGCCGAGGACCTCATCGTCAAGGGCCTCGCCTACGTCGACGACCAGGACGCCGAGACCATCTCCGCCCAGCGGGGCGGCTTCGGGGAACCCGGCGTGGAGAGCCCGCACCGAGATCGCTCGGCCGAGGAGAACCTCGGGCTGTTCCAGCAGATGCGTGACGGCGCCTTCGCCGATGGCGAGAAGGTGCTGCGGGCCAAGATCGACATGGACCATCCGGTGATGACGATGCGCGACCCCGTGCTGTACCGGATCCGGCGCGTCCCGCACCAGCGCAGCGGCGACGAGTGGTTGATCTATCCCACCTACGACTGGGCCCACGGTCAGTCCGACGCCCTCGAAGGCGTGACGCACTCGGTCTGCACGCTCGAGTTCGCCGACCACCGGCCCCTCTACGACTGGTGCCTGAGCCACCTCGACCTCCCGCACGAGCAACCGGAGCAGACCGAGTTCGCCCGGCTCGGTCTCACCCACACGGTCATGTCCAAGCGCCTGCTCAAGCGCCTCGTCGACGAGGGCATCGTCGACGGTTGGGACGATCCACGCATGCCCACGCTGCGGGGGATGCGCCGCCGCGGCTACCCGCCGGAGGCGATCCGTGCCTTCGTCGACGAGATCGGGGTGGCCAGGACCAACTCGACGGTCGAGATCGAACTGCTCGAATCCCACGTCCGCCGCCACCTCAACACCCACGCCCTGCGCCGCATGGCCGTCCTCGACCCGGTGAAGGTGGTGATCACCAACTGGCCCGATGGTCAGGTCGAGCACGTGGAGGCGATCAACAACCCGGAGGACGACGCGGCCGGCACCCGCGAGGTGCCCTTCTCGGGCGAGTTGTGGATCGAGCGGGACGACTTCATGGTCGATCCGCCGCCCAAGTACTACCGGCTCACCCCCGGTCGCGAGGTCCGCCTGCGGGCCGGCTACTTCATCACCGCCACCGACGCGGTGACCGACGACGACGGCACCGTCACCGAGATCCACGCCACCTACGATCCTGACACCCGGGGCGGACAGGCGCCGGACGGCCGCAAGGTGAAGGCCACCATCCACTGGGTCAGCGCGGCCCACGCCGCGGACGCCACCGTCCACCTCTACGACCGGCTCTTCACGGCGTCGCACCCCGGCAGCGACGGCACCGACCCGATGGCGTCACTCGACCCCGGATCCCGCCAGACCCGCGCCGCCAAGGTGGAGCCGGCCCTCGCCGAGGCCGACCCGGGTTCGGTGGTGCAGTTCGAACGACTCGGCTACTTCGCGGTCGACGCCGATGCGCCGATGACCTTCCACCGCACGGTGGGCCTGCGCGACGAGTGGGCCAACATCCAGAAGCGCAAGGGAAATTGAGGGGTACGCAGACGCGTCCAGTTCTCATGTCGCCGGTGGGGCCGGTGAAGTTGGGATCCCGCTTCTCGGCGTGGGAGGCGAGGCCCTCGGCGGCGTCGGTGCCCGTGAACCCGATGAACTCGTAGGCGAGGGACGCATCGAGGATCGCCGACTGCGAGCGGAACCAGTTGTTCAAGGTCTGCTTCGTCCACCGGATGGCCGACTGCGCGCCGCGGGCCAGCGTCTCGGCGACCTCCATGGCCCGGTCGTGGACCTGGTCGTCGTCCACGCAGATCGACACCAGCCCGATCCGCTCGGCTTCCTCCCCGGTCAGCGTGTCGCAGGTGAGCAGGTAGTACTTGGCCTTGGCCATCCCGGCCATCAGCGGCCAGCAGATGGCGGCGTGGTCACCGGCTGCCACCCCGAGCCGGGTGTGCCCGTCGATGATCCGCGCCGTTCGTCCCACCACCGACACGTCGGCGAGGATCCCGGCCACCAGGCCGGCGCCGACCGCAGGTCCGTGCATGGCCGAGACGATCGGCTTCGAGCAGTTGATGACGTTGAAGACCAGGTCACGGGCCTCGCGCATGATGCGCAGCCGGGTGGCCTCGTCGCCCATCAACGATTCGATCATGTCGAAGTTCCCACCCGACGAGAACCCCTTGCCCGCCCCCTGCAGCAGGGCGACGTTGGTGTCGGGGTCCCGGTCGACCGCGAGCCAGACGTCGGCGAGCTGGCGGTGCATGGCCGCGTTCACCGAGTTGAGTCCGGGCGAGTCGAGCGTGATGCGCAGGACGGCGTCGGACGGACGGTCGAATCGGAGTTCGGTGAAATCGGCGTAACGGTCGGTCAACGGTGCTCCAGACGTGGTCGGGCGGGCGGCCGGGCGATCGAGCCCGAGGCGATCATCGCACCGGAACGGGGCTGGCGTGACATCCTCGAATGCGGGTCCGCGCCCAGGGGTATGGTCCGCCCATGAAGGTGTTGATCGCGGTCGACGACTCCACCGAGTCCCACGATGCGATCGCGTTCGCCCGGCGGGCCCTCCCGCACGACGCCGATGTCATCGTGTTGAACGTGGCCCAGTACGCGGTGACCGCCGCCGGCACGATGGGAGCGTTCACCATGGGCGCCTACGGCGACGCCATGCTCACCACCGAGACCCAGGAGCGGCTCTCGCAGGACGCCGAACGACGGGCCGCCGAGACCGTGCAGGAGGCAGTCGAGCTGCTCGACGGCGCCGAGACCCGCATCGAACACGGTGATGTCGGACCCACGATCTGCGCCGTGGCCGAGGACGAGGCCGTCGACGTCGTGGTGCTGGGCACGCACGACCGGGGTCGGTGGAGTCGCCTCTGGTTCGGTTCGGTGTCCGACTTCGTCGTTCGTCACGCCCCCTGCCCCGTTCTCGTCGTGAGGTGACCATGTCCAGCCCCGACCCGACCCAACCCGATCCGATGCAGCCTGATCCGATGCCGGCGCCGGATCCCAACCGGCCGCCGGTGCCGCAACCGGACCCCCTGCCCGGCCCGGGCCCACAACCCCCCGATCCGCGGCCGCCGGTGCCCGATCCGTCGCCCCATCCCGACCCGGTGCCGCCCAGTCCGCCGGGGCCCGGTCACCCCGAACCACCCGTGCCCAACCCCCAGGCGAGCTGAGCGGCGCAGCGGCGCAGCGGCCGGAGTTGACGAGCCGGCCGGCCGGAGGACGGCGGGGGAGCAACTCCAGAAGCGGAGCTGGCGGACGAAGTCCGCCGGCGCAGCGGCTCAGTCTTTGCCGTGCCCCTTGCCCTTGGGCTCGTCCTTCTTCTTCCCAGGGTCCTTCGCCGGCGGGGGCGGCGCCGTGGTGGTGGTGGCCGGCGCGGTGGTGGTGGTCGCCCCGGGCAGGACCTGGTCGACGAGGGTGCGACTGGAGTCGATCAACGACGCCATCTCCTGGAGCTTGCCGTCGTCGATGTCGCCGTGCTCGTAGGCGACCAAGCCGTCGCGGGCCAACCGGTCGAGGGCGTCGAGCGCCCCCGCTCGATCGCCGGCGTCCACCGCAGCCCGGACCTCGGCCACCGACGCATCGAAGCGACCGCCGTCCTGGTTGCCGCAGGCCGTGGTGCTCGTCGCCAGCAGCACGACTCCGACCAGCGCCAAGGCGGCGCGTCGCGGCGTCATCGTCCCAGCTCCGCGATGCGGTCGAGGTTCGCGTCGAGCTGGTCGGCTGCGTGCTTCGACGTGACGGAGCTCGGTGGCGAGGAGGTGTCGGGTGACGCACCGGACCCCGAGCTCCCTTCCGCTGCCACGACGAGCAGCAACACCAGCAACACGATGGCGATGCCGACGAACACGACCTTCGGTTCCCGCATGCGATCGAACACGGCTGACAGGCGGCTCGGCTGGTGCGGATGCGCCGGCTCCCGCTGGTGCTCGACGGGCGCGGTGAAGACGGAGTTCTGCGGGGCGGTGGCGAACGGCCCGGCCGGTGCAGGGGCGGTGGCGACGGCCGTGGGGGCGGCCTGCGGATCGGGCGTCGGCCTCGACGGCCGATCGGTCGTGGGGGTCCGTTCGATCCGGACGGGTCTGGTCGACCGCAGGGCCGAGGTCGACCGCGGGGCCGAGGTCGACGGGCCGGATCCGCTCGGTGGGCTGCTCCGGGTGCGTGGCGAGCATCCTCGAGAACGCTGCCGCGTCTGCGGGCCGGCGGGACGGCTCCGGGTCGAGCGCCCGCCGGATCGGGACCGTCAGGCGGTCGGGCAGGTCGGCCGGGAGCGGTTCCAGCTGCCCGCTACGGAGCCGGGCGAGGCTGTCGGAGGGGGAGAGGCCACGGAACGGTTGGCGCCCGGTGAGCGCCTCGTAGAGCACCGCAGCGGCGGAGAAGACGTCGCTGCGCGGGCTGGCCGCCGCGCCCTGGAACCGCTCGGGTGCGAGATAGACCAAGGTCCCCATGAGATCGCCGTTGGTGGCGGTCTCGTCGTCGACGCTGGCGATGCCGAAGTCGGTGATGCGGTAGCCGTCGTCGACCAGGAGGATGTTCGACGGTTTCACGTCCCGATGCAGCACGCCGCACTCGTGGGCGGCGGCGAGGCCACCGAGCAGGTCGGCCGCCAAGCGCTCGACCTGGTCGACCGGGAGCGGTCCGTCGCGGAGCTCGTCGGCGAGGCTGCGGCCGTCGAGGGCTTCGAGGACCAGGAACGGGGTCCCGTCGTCGGTGTGCTGGAGGTCGAGGACGGTGACGACCCGCGGATCGTCGATCCGCGCTGCAGCCCGTGCCTCCCGCTCGATGCGGTGGGCGTGTTCCTCTGACATGGCCGAACGCAGCACCTTCACCGCGACGGTACGCCCGAGGTGTCGATCGAAGGCCGACCACACGGTGGCCATGCCGCCACTGCCCAGGACGTCCTGGAGCACGAATCGGTCGGCGAGCACGTCGGTAGACGTGTGGATGGGCTGGCGGTCCACCCCGCACCGATACCCGGTCCTCATCGGGGTCAGACGCGGCGGTTCACCCGAGGAGGTCGGTGATGACGTCGATCCACAGCTGGGTGGTCAAGGCCAGCGATTCGACGTCGATCCGCTCGTCGTTGCCGTGGAAGCGGCGGCCGAAGTCGCTGGCGCTGAGCTCGGGGCTGAGCAGCCCGGCGCCGTAGGAGATGGCACCGAGGTCACGGTGGACCCGCGCGTCGGTGAAGCCCACGGTGAGACCGGGCTGGACCGACACGTCCGGGAAGGGTCGGTTCACCGCCTTCTGCAGCGAATCCCAGAGCGCGGTGCCGGCCGGGCTGATGGTCGAGCGATCGTTCATCAGCGCCGTGACCTCGACGTCGTCGTAGAGCTCGCCGAGGGCAGCCCGCAGGTGGGCCTCGACCTCCTCGGGACCCTCCCCGGGCAGGGTGCGGATGTCGACGTCGATGGTGACGTGATCGGGAATCACGTTGGTCTTGGTCTGTCCGACCGCGGTGTTGGCCGACAGCGTGGTGTGGGTGCAGGCGTGGAGGAACGGGGCGCCGAGCTCGCGCGGCAGTGCGGCCAGGAACTCGTCGAGCGCGACGGGGTCGAGCAGCTTCGCCCGGGTGGCCTCGTCGAGGCCCAGCGCATCGAGCTGGCCGGGCCAGAGGTCGTGGATGCCCGGGGCGGGGGCGTAGTCGGCGATGCGGGTGACCACCGCGGCCGCCTTGACCAGGGCGTTGTCGGCCTTGAACGGCATCGAGCCGTGGCCGGGTGTGCCGTGCACGGTGAGGCGCCGCCAGGCCACGCCCTTCTCGGCGACGTTGATCCCCACGCTGGGTGCGTCAGCCGGGCCGCCGTGCAACCCGCCGTTCTCGCACAGGGCGAAGTCGGTGGTGATGAGGTCCGGGTGCTCGTCAGCGAGCCACCGGGCGCCGTACGAGCTGCCCGACTCCTCGTCGGCGACCGCCAGGAACACCAGGTCGCCTCGGGGACGGAAACCGGTGTCGGTCAGGTGCCGGACCGCCACCGCCATCGACGCCGTGAGGTTCAACATGTCGACCGCGCCCCGGCCCCACACCTCGCCGTCGACGAGCTCGCCCGCGAACGGATCCCGGGTCCACCCGTCGGGGTTCACGGGCACCACGTCGGTGTGGCCGTCCAGGCACAGGCTCGGTGCGTCCGGGTCGGTGCCGTCGATCCGGGCGATCAGCGAGGCCCGGCCCGGTCGGGATTCGAGGATCTCGAGGTCCACCCCGGACGGTTCGAGGAAGGCGCGGAGGGTCTCCGCGTTGCGGATCTCCTGGCCCGAGTCCGGGGTGCCGTCGTTGACGCAGGCGTTGCGGATCATCGTCTGGAGCAGTTCGACGGTCTCGCCGGTGCGTCGGCCTGGGGCGGGCTCGGTCATGGCCAGAGCTTCGCGCTCCTGGGGCAGACTCGTGCGGTGACTGCGAAGCAGACCATCGTCACCCTCGATCTCGAGGGCGTGCTCGTCCCCGAGATCTGGATCGCGGTGGCGGAACGCACCGGCGTCGACGCCCTGCGCCGCACGACGCGCGACGAACCCGATTACGACGTGCTCATGCAGGGCCGGCTCGACGTGCTGTCGTCGCACGGACTCACCATGTCCACGGTGGCCGACGTGATCGACGGCCTCGGCCCACTTCCCGGCGCTCGTGACTTCCTCGACGAGCTGCGCCGTCGTACCCAGGTCATCATCCTCTCCGACACCTTCGAGCAGTTCGCCGCCCCGCTCATGGCGCACCTGGGCATGCCGACCATCTTCTGCCACCGGCTCGTCATCGAGGACGACCGGATCGTCGGCTACCGACTCCGTCAACCCGACCAGAAGCGCCGCTCCGTCGAAGCCCTGCACAGCCTGCAGTACAAGGTGATCGCGGCGGGCGATTCCTACAACGACACCTCGATGCTCGCCGAGGCGGATGCCGGGTTCCTGTTCCGCGCCCCGGACAACGTCGTGGCCGAGTTCCCGCAGTTCCCCGCCGTCGACGACTACGACGACCTGCTCGCCGCCGTCACCGCCGAGCTGGACTGATCGTCACGACGGCCGGACGGGCCGCACGGGCGCCGGGCAGCACCCGGCCGCGCACGGTGACGGGCGGGGCCCGAGCGGACCGACGGCTCGGGGTGGTGCGCCGACGAGGTGCTCGTCGAGGAGATCGACGAGACCCCGCACGAACTGCGGGTGCGTGCCCACCGTGGCGGCCCGGATCATCGTCATCCCGAGGTCGGCGGCGGCCGCCGCGGCCTGGGTGTCGAGGTCGTACACCACCTCCATGTGGTCGGAGATGAAGCCGATCGGGGCCACCACCACGGAGTCGACGCCGTCGCCGTGCAGCGCTCGGAGGTGGTCGACGATGTCGGGTTCGAGCCACGGCACCTGGGGCGGTCCGGAGCGGGACTGGAACACGAGGTCGGTGGGCAGATCCACCGCGAGCTCTCCGGACACCATCGCCACGACGTCGTGGAGTTGGGCCTCGTAGTCGCAGGTGCGGGCCATGGCGACCGGGATCGAGTGGGCGGTGAACACCAGGCGCGTACCGCCCCGGCGCTCGGGTGGTACCTCGTCGACGGCGGCCCGCAGCCGGTCGACGGTGGCGAGCACGAAGCCGGGGTGGTTCCAGTACGGCCGGACCTTCACCACGTCGGGAACGGCGTCGGGGCCGAGCTGCTCGCCCACGTGGGCCTGGGCCCGCTCGATGTCCTCGAGGTACTGGCGACACGAGGAGTACGACGAGTACGCCGACGTGGTGAGGGCGAGCACGCGGCGGTGACCCCGGGCTGCCAGGTCGGCGAGGGTGTCCTCGACGAACGGCGCCCAGTTGCGGTTGCCCCACGCCAGGGGCAGGTCGCGGCCCCGCCGGTCGAGCTCGGCCCGCAGGGCGGCGAGCAGGGCCCGGTTCTGGGCGTTGATCGGGCTGACACCACCGAAGCGGGCGTACTGGGCGGCCACCTCCTCCAGCCGCTCCTGCGGCACACCTCGGCCTCGGGTGACGTTCTCCAGGAAGGGCACCACGTCGTCGGGGCCTTCGGGACCGCCGAACGACAGCAGGAGGACGGCGTCGAAACCAGCCACGGTCAGCAGTCAGCCACGGTCAGATGTCGACCTGCATGCCGAGCGACACGGTCCGCTCCGGCGGGAGCCCGAAGTAGTCGGCCGCGCTCTCGGCGTTGCGCATCAGCACCCGGAACAGGTGCTCCCGCCAGATCATCATCCCCGGCCGCTCGGTGACCTTGATCGACTCGGCGCCGAGGAAGTAGGTGGCGTGATCGACGTCGATGTGCTCGTTCCTGGCCGGTCCCTCGCCCAGCGCCTCGGGCAGGCAGGGGTCCTCCATGAACCCGTAGTGCACGGTGACGTGCTGTACACCGAGTCCGAGGTCGACCACCTCGGTCCGCCGGGCCGGAAGCACCCGGGGGACATCGGCGAAGCGGATCGACGCCACCACGAGATGTTCGTGGAGGACGTTGTTGTGCCGGAGGTTGGAGATCAACGCCGGCGGCGTCATCTGGGGCGTGGAGAAGAGGTAGACGGCGGTGCCGTGGACCCGGGCGGGTGGACCCTCGGCACGGTCGGCGAGGCTGGCGATGAAGGTGCCGAGCGGGATCTGTCCGGCCCGGATGCGAGCCCCCACCAGCCGTCGTCCGGTGCGCCACGTCGCCATCATGGTGAACACGGCGAGGCCGATGAGGAGCGGGAACCAGCCACCGGCGGGGATCTTGAGCAGGTTGGCGCCGAAGAAGCCGAGGTCGATGATCCCGAACGCCGTGCACAGCGCGGTGGCGGTGCCGGTGGACCACCCGAACCGGTCGCGGAGCACGTACCAGAGCAGGATGGTGGTGATCACCATCGTGGTGGTGACGGCGACGCCGTACGCCGCGGCCAGGTTCGAGGAGGAACCGAAGCCGATGACGAGGCCGACGCAGGCGATCATCAGGGCCCAGTTCACTGCTGGCACGTAGACCTGGCCGATCTCGGACTCCGAGGTGTGGACGACCTGCATCCGGGGCGAGTAGCCGAGCTGGATGGCTTGCATGGTGAGCGAGAAGGCCCCGGAGATGAGCGCCTGGGAGGCGATGACCGTGGCCGCGGTGGCCAGCACGACGAGGGGCAGGATCCCCCAGTGGGGCGCCAGCCGGAAGAAGGGGTTCTCGATGGCATCGGGCTCGCGGATGAGCAGGGCGGCCTGCCCGAAGTAGTTGATCACCAGCCCGGGCAGCACGATCCCGTACCAGCCGTAGCTGATGGGTCGGCGACCGAAGTGGCCCATGTCGGCATAGAGCGCCTCACCGCCGGTGACGACCAGGAAGACCGAGCCCAGAGCGAGGAAGGCGCCGAAGCCGTTGTGGCCGATGAAGCTGACCGCGTACGTGGGGGAGACGGCCCGGAGCACCGACGGTGACTGGGCGATCTGGCGCAGACCGAGCACGGCCAGCGTCGCGAACCAGACCACCATGACGGGGCCGAAGACCTTCCCGATGGCACCGGTACCCCGACTCTGGATGGCGAAGAGCGCGACGAGGATGCCGATCGAGATCGGCACGACGAAGTCGGAGATGCCCGACACGGCCAGCTCGGTGCCCTCCACGGCGGACAGCACGGAGATGGCCGGCGTGATCATCCCGTCGCCGTAGAGCAGCGCGGTGCCGAACAGGCCGATGCCCGAGAGCACCGCGACCGTCTTCACCTGCTTGGAGCGGGAGCTGATGGCGAGGGTGGTGAGGGCGAGGATGCCGCCCTCGCCGTCCTGGTCGGCCCGCATCACGAAGATGAGGTACTTGCACGAGATGATGATCAGCAGCGACCAGAGGATGAGCGAGATCGTCCCCAGGGCGCTGGCCTCGTTCAGCGTGAGCCGGTCGCCGGCGGCCTCGAACGACTCTCGGAACGCGTAGAGGGGGCTGGTCCCGATGTCGCCGAAGACCACGCCGAGCGCCGCGAGGGTGAGTGCCGAGTGGCGAGCGTTGGAGCCGTGTGCCGAGCCGGTTGTCGCGCCGGTCGTGGTCTGCATCAGGGACCGGGTTCTACCCGCTCGACACCTCGATCAGCCAACGGATGCCGTGGCGCGCACGTGGCGTCCGCCCGCGTCGGGCGCTCAGAGGGCGGGTCGGGCGGTTCTCGTCTCGGGGTCGAGACCGGGCGGCCACGAGGTGGTGGCGTCCCACTGGACCCGCTTCAAGTTCGCCATCGTCAGGTTCAGGCAGCGCGACAGGTCGGCGCCTCGCAGGTCGGCACCGGTCAGATCGGTGTCGAGGAACCACACACCACCGAGATCGGCCCGCCGGAGATCGGCCCGGCTGGCGTCGACGTAGTCGAGCCGGGCGTCCCGCAGGTCGGCACCGGCGAGGTTCGTTCCTCGCAGGTCGGCACCGCTCAGATCCACCCCGCTCAGGTCGGCGTTCTCCAGGTCGAGGCCCCGCAGCCGCGCCCGGCGCAGATCGATGGCCTGCAGCGGTTCCCGGGCTTCGAGGTGGCGGCGCAGGGCCCGACCCCGGAGCCGGGGAAGCGGCTCCCGCTGCGCTGGAGGATCCAGCTCGTCGGAACCGATCGATTCGGGCATGTCGGTCGCGTCGTGTCCTGGGTCAGAGGACATGGTTCCTCCTGGATGCACAGCCGGTCGCGGCACGGGGGCGTGCCGCGACCGGAGCTGCGATGGGCGGGGGTGGCGGGCGGACGCCACCCCCTAGATGTCGCCCCACGGGAGAGCAGGACGGACATCGATCGTGTCTGTGTGTCCACGTTGCATCGGGCCACATGAAGCGGCCATGAGAGGACAGGCTGCCGAGACGAAGGTCACCGGCTGATCGGCAGGGTCACCACGACCACGGCCCCGCCCAGGGGCCCGTCGTTGTCCGCCCGGACGCGACCGCCGATCGAGCTGACGATGCCTTCGACGATCGACAGTCCGAGGCCGGTCCCGCCCCGGGCGCGCGCCGCATCGGCGGTCACGAAGCGGTCGAACGCAGTGTCGAGGATGGCGGGGTCGAAGCCGGACCCGTCGTCGGCCACCTCGATGCGGGCGCGCCCGATCTCGTCACGATCCACCCGGACCGACACCTCGTCGTGCGCGAAGCGGAGCGCGTTCGCCACCAGGTTGGTCACGACCTGGTCCAGACCGTCGGGACCGAGCGGCACCGAGATCGACTCGTCGAGGTCGGTGTGGATGGTGATGGGCGACGTCTGGGCCAAGCGGTTGGTGACGTCGTCGACCACGTCGGCCACCTTGGTGGCCGCGGCCCGGTCGATCTCGCCGGCGTCGACGCGGGCGAGGGCGAGGAGGTTGGCAGCGAGGCGGGTCAGGCGGTCGACCTCCTCCATGGCGCTGTCGACCCCGGCTACGGAGTCCTCACCCGCGGTCTCGACCAGATCCACCCGCAGCAGCTCCAACTCACCACGCAGCACGGCCAGCGGGGTGCGGAGCTCGTGGCTGGCGTTGTCGACGAAGGCGCGCTCGTGGGCGATGGTGGCCGCCAACCGTCGGAGCATTTCGTTGAGTGTGTGGCCCAGGGCCGCCAGCTCGTCGCGGCCGGGCGGCTGGGGCAGGCGCGCGTCGGGCTGGTCGAGGGAGAAGGTGGCGGCGCGCCGCGTCATGCGTCCCACAGGGCGGAGGGCGGCGCCGGTGAGGAGCCAGGCGGTGACCGCCACGCCGGTGACCAGCAGCGGGCCACCCAGCCCGAGCACGAGCACCAGGCGTCGCCGTGCCTCGCGTAGGGGGGCGGTGGTGCCGGTGACCACGATGATGCCGGGACGGCCGCTGGCGAGGGTGACGGTGCGGGCGAGGATGCGGCCGTCGCCACGACTCCCGACGTCACGGTCGACGAGCAGTTCGCCCGAGGCGACCGCGGTGAGCTCGGCCGGCGTGAGGATCGATGCGTCGTTCGCCGGTGCCACCACGTGGCCGTCGGCGTCGAGCACCTGCGTGCGCAGCGTGCCGCCGAACGTGATGGGCGCGCCCTGGGCCAGTTCGGTCTCCAGGTCGTCGGCCCGGACCTGCAGCTCGGCGGTCACGGCCCGGTCGATGGCGGAGGTCAGCGACACGTACATGAGGGTGGCGCCCACGGTGAGGACCAACGCCGAGGCCGCACCGGCGAGGAACGTCAGCCTGGTGCGGATGGAGAACCGGCTGGGGAAGCCGCGTGCGGGCACCACGAGCCGGGTCCTCAGGTGCTGCGGAGACGGTAACCGTGCCCGCGCACGGTCTCGATCCAGTTCCGTCCGAACCGCCGGTCGACCTTCTCGCGGAGGTACCGCACGTACACGTCGACGACGTTCGAGCCGCCGTCGTAGGCGAAGTCCCACACGTGGTCGAGGATCCGCGAGCGGGAGAGCACCTCGCCTGGATGGCGGAGGAACAGCTCCAGCAGCGCGAACTCCTTCGCCGACAGGTCCACCCGCTCGCCGTCCACCGTCACGGTCTTCGCCGCCGGGTCGAGGACGAGTCCGTCGGATTCGAGTTGGGTGGGGCGTTCGACCGGCTCTCGCCGGACCAGCGCTCGCAGCCGGGCGAACAGCTCGTCGAAGGCGAACGGCTTGACCAGGTAGTCGTCGGCACCGGCATCGAGCCCGGCGACCCGGTCGGCCACCGCGTCGCGGGCCGTGAGCATGAGGATCGGCATCCAACGACCCTCCCGCCGCAGCCGCCGGCACACCTCGTAGCCGTCGGGGGCAGGGATCATCGCATCGAGGACCACGGCATCGAGCTCGAACTCCTGGGCCGCCCAGAGGGCGTCGTCCCCGGTGCCGACCACGTCGACGGCGTAGCCCTCGTGCTCCAGGCCCCGGCGGAGCACACTGGCCATCTTCACGTCGTCCTCGACGACGAGCACTCGCACATGAGCATCGTATGAGGGGAAGATGAGGATGCGGTGAGGCGGTCCGTCGTTCGGCGCGGGACGGGCGACTCGGGCAGGCTGACGCCGATGGAGCTCCTGTTGATCCGCCACGCCCTACCCCAGCGGGTCGAGCTCGTCGGCCAGGCCGCCGATCCGCCCCTCGCCGAGCTCGGCCACCGCCAGGCCGTGGCCCTCGCCGAGTGGTTGCGCCCCGAGTCCGTCGACGCCCTGTACGTGAGCCCGCTGCGGCGGGCGCGCGAGACAGCTCGACCCCTGGCGCACGCGACCGGACTGGACCCGGTGTTGGTCGACGGCGTCGCCGAGTTCGACCGTCATGCCGAGGCCTACATCCCCATGGAGGAGCTCAAGGCCAGCAACGACCCCCGCTGGCAGGCGATGCTCGACGGGGGGTACTTCGACGAGGGCGAGCTCGACGCCGAGCAGTTCCAGCGCACGGTGGTCGACGCCGTCGACGGCATCATCGCCGAGAACCGGTCACGCACCGCCGCGGTCGTGTGTCACGGCGGTGTCATCAACGCCGTCATCGGCCACGTGCTCGGTCTCGCCGACTACATGGTGTTCGAACCCGCCTACACCGGCATCACGCGCATCCGGGCCTCGAGCCAGGGTCACCGGATGCTGGTGACCTTCAACGAGTTCGCGCACCTCCGGGGTCTCTGACCAGGCGCGGCGCCAGCTGCTCCACCAGGGCGTCGATCTCGCGGGCGCAGGCGGCGAAGACCTCGGCCTCGCCGCCACCGGGATCGACCACCTCTTCCCAGTCGCCGAGCTCGACCCCGGCGGCGCCGAGCGCATCGACCTGGTCCCGGATGGTGGTGAACCCGTCGGGTCCGGGCAGGTCGTGCACCAGCCGGATGAGGGTCGCGGTGTGACCCGCCGCGGCGGGATGGGTGCGGCGGACCCACTGGACGTGTTCGGGTGCCAGGGCCACCACCAGCTGCGCCCGGTCGAGATCGGGAGGATGGGCCTGGCGGCTGGCGTGACGGGGCACGCCGAGCCCGACCCCCTCGATGGCGGCCCGGGTCCTGATGCTCATGGGCTGGCCGTCGACCACCAGGGTCCCTGCGGTCTCGATGGCGAGGTCGGGGCGACGTTCGATGAGCGAGACCCCCGCCATCACCGACCGGGCCGCGTTGCCGGTGCACAGGAACAAGACGTCGACGCTCACCCCCCGAGTCTGCCCGCCCACGCCCCACCACTCTGTTCTTGTCGGTGTTTCGGGGCAGGAACCTCCCGTTCTGGCGACAAGAACGATTGAGGCGGGACCGTCCCACCTGTTCTTGTCGGTGTTTCGGGGCACCAGGCCCCCGTTCTGACGACAAGAACGATGGGGTCAGGCGGGGCGGTGGAGGGCGACGGTGGAGGTGACCGAGGTGAGGAAGTCGAGGTCGACCTCGACGCCGATGCCCGGGCCCGAGGGGACGCGGATCGTCCCGTCGGCCTCGAGCACGGCGGGCGCGGTGACGATGTCGCGGTGCCAGTAGCGGGCCGCGGCCGAGATGTCGCCGGGGAGCGTGAAGCCGGGGAGGGCGGCGAGGGCGAGGTTGGCGGCCCGGCCGATGCCCGTCTCGAGCATGCCGCCGTGCCACACGGGGATGCCGGCCGCCAGGCAGTGGTCGTGGATGGCCTTGCCGGCGAGGTGCCCGCCGACCCGGCCCGGCTTGATGTTGATCACCGACGTGGCGCCGAGGCGGATGGCGTCGACGGCCACCGCCTCGTTCACGATGGTCTCGTCGAGGCACACCGGCGTGTCGATGGCCGCCACGAGGTCCACGTTGTCGACCAGCCGCTCCTCGGGGAAGGGCTGCTCGATGAGGAGCAGGTCGAACTCGTCGAGCCGGCGGAGGTGCTCGGTGTCGGCGGGCCGGTACGCCGCGTTGGCATCGACCTGGAGCCCGAAGTCGGGGCCCAGCGCGGCCCGCAGCGCCCGGCACGGCTCCACGTCCCAACCGGGCTTGATCTTGATCTTGATGCGGGCGTAGCCCTCGTCGAGGTAGGCGCGTGCCGCCTCGACCAGGTCGTCGATGGTGGGCAGGATGCCGATCGACACGCCCACCGGCACGCGATCGACGCCGGCGCCGAGGTGATCGGCCAGCGAGACGTGCGCGGCCCGCAGCTCGGCGTCGAGCACCGCGGCCTCGATCGCGGCCTTGGCCATGCGGTGGCCCTGCACCTCGGCCAGCGCGGGGGCGACGTCGGCGCCGTGGCGGACTCCCGCCGCGAAGAGCCGGGGGAGGAGGTGGTCGCGGGCGACGTCCTCGCAGGCCGCGGTGTACTCGCTGGAGTAGAGCGGCTGCGTGCCGGCGGTGCACTCCCCCCAGCCGTCGACCTCACCGTCGGGGCCCGCCGCGATGACGCGGACCAGGAGGATGTCACGGAACGTCCACGTGCCGAAGCTGGTCTGGAACGGGCTCACCAGGGGGAGCTCGATGCGCCGCAGCTCCACGGCGTCGATGGTGATGCCGGCGGCGGGCAGCCGGACGGGGACGGTGGTGGTCATCGGGCCTCCCGGCAGCAGAAGTACGAGTGTTCGTCGGTCATGGCCACCGGTCGGAGCCCGTCGGCGAACGCCGCGGTCAGGGCCTCGCGTACCGCGGTGCGCCAGGCGCGGGCCCGGTCTGGGTCTCTCCGGCGCAGCGTGACGATGGCTTCCGGGGTGGCCACCAACCGGACGTCGGCCTCGGTCTCCACGACCCTCACCCAGCGGCCGGTCTCGGTGACGGCGTCGACCGCCCCGCCCCGTCGCAGCTCGTCGGCCGAGACGACCGGCAGGGGCGTGTCGAGGGCGAAGACGGCCTCGTCGCCCAGCAGGTCCCAGCGCATCAGCAGCCGGTCGCTGGGATGGCCCCGGTTGATCTCGTCGTCCATCTCGCCGTAGAGGTCGACGAGGTAGCGATCGCCGATCGCGCCCAGGTGGTGCAGGTTGAACCGGGCGTTCTCGCGGACGAGAGGGTCGAAGGTCCAGGTCACCGTCTCGATGCCGTGGTCGAGGCACCACGATCGCTGGTGCCGCTTGAGCTGCTTCCCGATGCCCCGGCCCTGGGCGTGGGGCAGCACCCCGGCGAGGTGGGAGTGGAGATGGAGCCCGGTGTCGCGCCCGTTGTCGTGCCGGGTGTCGTGCACGCCGACGATGCCGGCGCACATCCCCACCGGCTCCCCGTCGAGCGTGGCCAGCGCCACGTACCAGCCGGCGAACGAGAGCGCCCGGGCCATCGGCGTGCTCACCGGCGCCGTGCCCCAGACGGCCTCGGCGATGGCGAGCGCGGCGTCGACGTCCTCGCTCGTCTTCGCCTCGTGGATCTCGATCATCGTCCCCAGTGTCCCAGATCGACCGGGATCAGGACGGGGGCATCGCCTCTTCAAGGGCGGTGAGCGCCGGCTCGATGCGGTCGGCGATCAGGAAGGGATCGGGCACCGAGTTGGGGCACACCATGAAGCCGAAGTCGACGTGCCCGCAGTACGAGAACACGGTGATGTTCAGGCTCATGCCCATCAGCAGCGGGCCCATCGGGTAGATCGACTCGACCCGGCCACCGGCGATGTAGAGGGGGAAATCCGGGCCGGGCACGTTGGAGATGACCACGTTGCTGGCCGGCGGGGTGAACCGGGCCAGGTTCCGGCGCGTGTACATCCGGGCCGCCAGGGCGATGAGACCGGGCGGGGTGGTCTCGGTGACCCCCATGATCTGGTGCACGGCCATGGCATCGCGCATCTCCTTGGCCGCCGACGTCGAGCTGTGGATGGCCAGCAGCCGGGTGACCGGATCGTCGATGTCGGTGGCCAGCGATGCGGTCATCGAGCCCACCTTGTTGCCGACGGACTCGTCGCCCGCCGAACGCAGTGACACCGGCACCTGCGCGGTGAGGGCGGCGGCGGGGAGGTCGTCGATCTCCAGCAGGTAGTCGCGCATCGCCGCCCCGCACAGGGCGAGCACGACGTCGTTCATCTTCACCCGGTAGGCGTCCTTGACCACCTTCATACGGTCGAGGCCCACGCTGGCCTGGGCGAAGGATCGTTGGGCGCTGGGGTCGGTGTTGAGCGACGTCCGGGGCGCCTGCAGCGGCAGGGTGACCCCGTGACCGGTGGCCAGCGGTGCGGCGGCCGCCACCTGCTGCACGCTCTGGCGGACGAAGCGGGAGATGCGGAACGGGGTGCGGATGGCGGTGTTGACCGCCCCCCTGACCAGGAGCTCGATCGGGCTGGGCACGGTCTCGTCGGCCAGGGAATCCTTCACCTCGGGGTTCGCCGGCCGCGGCTCCGGGGTCAGGTCGAGGAGCACCTCGGCGAGCCCTGCACCGGACACCCCGTCGATGAGCGAGTGGTGCATCTTCTGGAGCAGGGCGACCTTGCCGCCTTCGAGGCCCTCGATGATCCACGCCTCCCACAGGGGTTTCTGGCGGTTGAGCTTGTAGCTCGCCAGCCGGCCCACCAGCGCGCCGAGCTCGCGACGGTCACCCGGCTGGGGAACCCCGATGCGGCGGACGTGGTAGTCGATGTCGAGGTCGCCGTCCTCGACCCAACCCGGCCGGTCGAGCCCGAAGGGCACGTCGACCAGCTTGTACCGGAGCTGGGGCACCTCGGGGATCCGGGACACGAGGACCTCGACGAAGCGGTCGAACGACCAGCCGTCGGGATGCGACGACGGGTCGATGATGATCAGGCCTGACACGTGCATGTGCCAGTTGGGTGTCTCGCCGTACAGGAACGCCGCGTCCTGTCCGCTCATCTGTCGCATCGGTTTCCCTCTCGCGGTGGTCCCGGAGGGTACTCCAGGTAACCCCCGAGGTCCTGCCCCCGGGACCGGTCAGAGTCGCCCCGCCGCCCGGGCTGCGGCCTCGGCCGCGCTCACCTGGGACTCGACGAGGTCGAGGCCGGCGTGCCAGAACGACGGATCGGCCAGGTCGCAGTCGACGATGCGGCCCAGCTCCTCGGGCCAGCGTGAGCCTCCGGCGGCCAGCAGCTCGAGGTACCGGGGCACGAACTCGGCGCCCCGGGCCTCGTACTGGGCGTAGACCGACAGGGCGAGGAGCTGGCCGTAGGCGTAGGCGTACACGTATCCGGGCGTGCCGATGAAGTGCGGGATGTAGCTCCACCAGTCGCGGTAGCCCTCGGTGACCTCCATGGCGTCGCCGAACAGCTCGCGCTGGGTCGCCTCCCAGTGATCGGCGAAGTCGGTGGTCGACAACTCACCCACCTCCCGCCGGTGGGTGTGAACCGCCTCCTCGAACCGGTTCATCGACACCTGGCGGAACACGGTGGCGATCGAGCCCTCGACGTTCTGGGCCAGAAGCGCGAACCGGTCGCCGGGGTCATCGACCTGGGAGAGCAACCGGTTGAAGGTGACCGTCTCCCCGAACACCGATGCGGTCTCGGCCAGCGTCAGCGGGGTCATCTGCTCGAACACGCCCTGGGGGCGGGCGAGGTAGCCGTGGAGGCCGTGACCCAGTTCGTGGGCCAGGGTCATCACGTCGTTCGGTGTCGCGGTGTAGTTCAAGAACACGTACGGGTGGTGATCGGGCACCGTGTACGCGCAGAAGGCACCGCCCCGCTTCCCGGGCCGGACCGGGGCATCGATCCAGTTCTCGTCGAAGAACCGGTCCACGATCGACGCCAGCTCGGGGGAGAACGAGGCGTAGGCGTCGCGGACGATGGCCGTGGCCTCGTCCCAGCCGATGTGGCGGTCGGTCTCGGCGACCGATGCGTTGCGGTCGTAGTCGGCGAGGCGGTCGAGGCCGAGCGCTCCGGCCTTGAGCCGGTACCAGCGCTGCGGGATGTCGTAGCGCGACACCACGGCCTCGACCAGCGCCTGCACCGACTCGTCGCTGGCCTCGTTCGACAGGTTCCAGGCGCTGATCCACGTGGGGTACCGGCGCAGGTCGTCCTGGATGCGACGGTCGGCGAGCAGCGTGTTGAAGATGTAGGCGCGCGTGCGTAGACCAGGCTGCAGCGCCTCGCTGACCGCGGCCGCCGCCGTCCGGCGCACCTGCCGATCGGGATTGCCGAGCTGGGCCAGGGCGCCGTCGAGCGCCATGGTCTCGCCGACGCCGTCGGGCCCGGGGACGGTGACCTCGATGGCGGCCGTCTGTTCGGTGAACAGCCGGACCCAGGCCGAGCGCCCGGTGGGCGACGTGGTGGCCAGCAACCGCTCCTCGACCTCGCTGAGCACGTGTGGCTTCGATGCCCGCACCGTCTCGAGGTGGTGGTGGAAGGGATCGAGGACCGGATCGGCCAGCAGGCGCCCCGCCGTCTCCGGATCGATCGCCACCCACTCCAGCTCGAACCACACCAGCTCGGCCGCCAGGTCGGACAGGCGCTCGCTTACCCGCTGGACGAGGGCGCCTCTGGACGCGTCACCCGTGTCGGTGGCGAATCGGAGGTGGGCGTAGTCGGCGGCCCGCTGGGCGTCCTGGTGGATGGCGGCGAGCCGATCGAGCACCTGGCGCAGCCCGGCCGCGTCGAGCCCACCGATGCTGCCCTTGGCATCAGCGGTGAGCGACCGTGCTCCCGCGCTGGCGGTGTCGAGGAGGGCGTCGACGCCGCCGGGGCCGTCGACGAGATCGTCGAGCTCCCAGGCCACCTGCTCGGCGCCGGTGGTTCGATCGGATGGTTCCGTGGCGACCATCCGGCGGATTCTACGGGTCCCGTCGGTCGTCGAGGCAGCCCCTCAGCGCCGGCTCAATTGTCGGTGGCGGTTGCCCTCGATGCCACCGCGGCGCCAGCCGCGCCCACGGCTGCCGCTCGGCCGAAGCGACCGAAGGTGACGATCTTGAGCACCAGCTTCACGATTCCCCAGATCACCCGGAACACGAGGCGGATGAGGTTGCCGATGGTCGCATCGAGCACGCGGAAGACGAACTTGACCGCACCCACCACGAGTCCCACGAGGAACAGCACGACGCGCCACAGGGCGAAGGTGATGTCGGCGGCCCATCCGATGATGCGCTTCACAGCGGCGATGCCGAGCACGATCGGGAACATGACGATGGCGAGCAGGCCCCGGACGATGGCGAACGCGAACCGAGCCAGGCCGGCGACGATGCGGAACGGCAACGTGAGCAACCGACCCACCGCGCTGAGGCGGCTGGGCTTTCCGGTGCTGACGAGGTCGAGGTCGAGGTCGGAGTCTGGGATCGCGGTGGCCATGTCGCGATCATGGCGCAGATCGCGATCGTGGTGCACAGGAACCGGCCTGCTGCCCGCCGGGAACGGGCGGCGGTACCGGCTCAGGGGACGGGGCGGAACCGGGGCAGGGCGTGGCCGGAGTCCGTGGGGTGGAACACGACCGTCACCCGGTCGCCGATCGACACCGACTCGGGGTCGCAGTCCACGATGTTGGTGATGATCCTGGGGCCGGGCGAGTCGACCCGGCCGCGGGTCTCGGGCAGGTCGAGCTCGACGTAGGCCAAGACGTAGGGCGCCGAGTCGCGGTACGCGCCCTGGCCCCGTCGCGGGATCGAGAAGCTGTACACCGTGCCGGTGCCCGGCGCGTCGACCCATTCGATGTCGAAGGACGCGCACTTCGGGCAGAAGCCCCGCGGGTACCAGATGTACGAGCTGCAGCGGGCGCAGCGGGGCAGGACGAGCCGGTGCTCGCTGGTGGCGGTCCAGAACGGTGCCGCGTCGTCCTCCACGTTGGGGCTGGGTGCGGGCAGCGCGTGCTCGGTCATGTCAGAGCTCCCTCCCGAGGATCACGGTGGCGGAACCGTGTCGGGTGGCGATCGATCCCCCCGTGCCGTGGGCCAGTGCGACCTCGCACTCGGGCACCTGCACGGCGGGGTGGGCCTCCCCCCGGAGCTGGCGAACCGCCTCGATCACCTTGGTCATGCCGCCGCGATTGGTGGGGTGGTTGTTGCACAACCCGCCGCCGTCGGTGTTGAACGGCAGCGCGCCGTGGGGTGCCTGCAACGCCCCGTCGAGCACGAAACGACCGCCGTCGCCCTTGGCGCAGAAGCCCAGGTCCTCGATCGTCTGCAGCACGGTGATGGTGAAGCTGTCGTAGATCGACACGTAGTCGATGTCGGCCGGTGTCACGCCGGCTTCCGCGAACGCCCGGGGCCCGCTCCACACCGCGCCCGTGTAGGTGAGGTCGATGCGGCCGTTGTTCGTGTGCTTCGGTGCCTCACCGTGGCCGAGCACCACCGGCGCATGGCGGCCGAGGTCGCGGGCCACCTCCGGCGAGACGACGACGAGAGCCCCGCCGCCGTCGGTGATGACACAGCAGTCGAGCCGGTGGAGCGGGTCGCAGACCACTGGGGACGAGACCACCTCGTCGACCGTGACGACATCGCGCAGGAAGGCGTTCGGGTTGTGCTGGGCATGGGTGCTGGCTGCCACCTTGATCTCGGCCAGCTGTTCGGCCGTGGTCCCGAACTCGTAGGAGTGACGGGCCGCAGCCATGGCGTAGTTGGTGAGCACCGAGGTGCCGAAGGGTGCCTCGAAGCTGAACTCGGGCGCGGAACCGACCCGGCCCGAACCGCCGGGGCGGGAGCCGCCCGTGCGGGGTTTCCCGGCCAGCGTGATGAGGGCCACGGAGCACTTCCCGGCCGCGATGGCGGCGGCGGCGTGGCCGACCTGGGCCACGTAGGACGATCCGCCGATCTCGGTGTTGTCGACGTAGGACAATCCGGTGAGGCCGAGGTACTCGGCCATCGAGAGGGGCCCGAATCCGGGAGCATCGCCCGAGCAGAAGTAGGCGTCGACCTCGGCGAGCGTGAGACCGGCGTCGGCCAGCGCCCCGACCGCGACCTCGGCGTGGATCTGCGGTGTGGTCCGGTCCGGGATGGTCCGCAACGGGTGCTCGAACACCCCGGCGATGTGAGCTGCGCCCCTGATGGTCATCGCTGCGGAGTCTGCCGGAACCGCTCCGCGCCGGCCCAGCCGGGGCCCGGAGGGCCCGCGCGGGAGAGTGCGCAGGTCACCCACCTTTGGGACCTTCGACCCCTGGGTGGATGGCTGTCCTGTCCGTACCGTCAGGGGCATGCGTGAATCCATCACGCAGAAGCGTGAGTGGTTCACGCAACCGGATGTGATTCCCAGAAAGAGAGATCCTGTCATGAGCGTTCTCACCCCAGAGAAGACCGAGACGAACATCCCCGGAGCGCCGCCGGACTTCGTCCCCCTGCGCCGCCGGACCATCGACAGCGTCCTGATCGGCATCGGTGCCCTGATGACCCTCGCCCTCGTGGTGGCGGGTTCGCTGCTCGCCTGGGGCAGCAACTTCTCGGCCGACTACGTCAACCGTGAGCTGTCCTCGCAGAACATCACCTTCCCCTCGGCCGACGAGCTGCAGGGCCAGGGCCGGACCGATCTCGTGAAGTACGCCGATCAGAAGGTCAACACCGGTGGCGAGGCCGAGGCCTACGCCAGCTTCATCAACGGCCACCTCGAGGGCATCGGTGGCGGGCTGACCTACGCCGAGCTCGGTGTCCCGGAGACGGCAGCCAAGGACGCCGTCACCGCCGCCAAGGAGTCGGGTGCCAGCGAGTCCGAGATCGCTGCGCTGCAGGCCAAGGCTGACGGCATCACCGGCCAGCGCACCACGATGTTCAAGGGCGAGACCCTGCGTGGCCTGCTCCTGAGCGCCTACGCCTGGGCGACCGTCGGCCAGATCGCCGGCTACGCCGCCATCGCCACCTTCGTGGCCGCGGCAGTCATGTTCGTGCTGGTCCTCTTCGGCCTCCGGCACCACCACAAGGTCGTTCAGATCGCCTGATCTGAACTGAAGACCCCGATCCCGGGGACGGATCGATCCCGATCCGTGACAGGAACGAGCGAGGCAGTCGCCACCGTGCGGCTGCCTCACTCGCGTGCGGCGAAGCGGACCGCCCTGAGCACGGCCGGCGTCGGGAGCGCCAGCGAGCAGCCGGCACGCGGCGCCGCGAAGCGGACCGCCCTGAGCACGGCTCTACAAGAGCGGGGTGTAGTCGGCGGCGAGACGGTCGAAGTCGAGGTCGCGCAGGAACCGGCTGAACGCGACCTGGGCGGCGAGGGCGTTGACGTCGCGGAACACTTCGGGCAGGAAGGCGGGGGCGTCGATCAGTCCCTCGTCGAAGAGGCCGTTGATGGTGCCCATGTGGTTGATGTCGACCTTGCCGCAGAACAGCACCGGGATGCGGTCGAGGCGTCCCGTGCGGATGGCGACCCGCATGTAGGCATAGGTCAGCACGAGCCCCTTGCCGTAGCCGATGTCCTTGGTGAAGGGCAGGCCGGTGGGGGTCGAGCCCCGGAAGACCCGCATGGTGAGCTGCCAGCACTCGTCCTCGTCCATGCCGTTGGTGCGGAAGTGCTCGAAGACCTCGACGAACGTGGCCCCCTTGGTTGCCAAGGCGATGGCGTCGATGCGGTCGGCGATGCGCAGCAGCCGGGCGGGATGCGAGGTGAGGGACAGGATCTCGGTGAGCGTGGCCAACCCCTCCTGGGTGACGTTGACCCGGGGCGGGGCCTTGCCGAGGAACGTGCAGACCGGTTGGGCCAGGCCGTTGGAGCTGGTGCCGACGTGGACCCAGCCCTCGTGCGACTCGAGCTGCTCGAGCTGGCGTTCGGAGAACATGGCGTCGACCCGCAGCTTGATGTAGCTCGACCCGGCGGCCGCGTCGGCGACGATGCCGTCGTCGGTGACCACGTCGACCATCCCGGGACCCATCGAGGCGTCGAGCCGCTCCTGGAGGAGCTTGACCGCGTCGTCGCCGTCGATCGTCTTCTCGTCTCGATCGTCGATCGGGACCTCTGACACCCAGGACAGCGCGTCGCGGAACTGGTCGGCGAGGTCGGCCACCGTCGGACCGCCGGCATGGAAGACGTCGTCGGTGGTGCCGTAGAGCTGAGCGGCCAGCGGACCGAACGCCTCGGTGCCGCGTGCCTCCAGCATGTCGAGGGTGAGGCGGTACTGCTCGCAGGTCTGCTTGAGCAGCTGGGCCAGTTGCGACGTGGTGCCGAGCGACTGGTTGATCTGCAGCTCGATGTCGAGGAAGCGATCGCGGGTGGCGTCGAGGTCGAAGCCGAGGTCGCGGGACGTGTACCACTCGGCGTCGATGGCTGGCTGCTGGCGGAAGTTGCCGGCGAAGAACGCCTCCCGGACGTCGTCGTCCCACTTGATGGCGTTGAGGATCCGCATCGGCCCCTGGGCGTCGACGATGGCGTCGGACAACGCTCGCACCGTCTCCTCGTAGGTCTCGCCCATCGCAGACAGGATGGCCGATGGGCGGTTCCGCGTGTTCGACCGCTCTCGACGTGTCAGCTCGGTGCGGGGTCCGGGGCGGCGGGTGCGGGGAACAGGATGCGGGCGGTCAGTCCGCCTCCGGGCGTCTCCTCGAGGTGGAGGGTGGCCTGGTCGTGCTGGCAGAGCCGGTCGACGATGGCCAGGCCCAGCCCGGTCCCGCTGGCGGAGTCGTGCCAGTGTCGCTGGCGCGCCCGCTCCCGCACCGCGGGGTCGATGCCCGGGCCGTGGTCGACCACGCGAAGCTCCGGCCCGTGTGCTCCGAGCGCTGCTTCCAGCTCGATGGTGGAGCCGGCGGGAATGGCCGCCAGCGCATTGGCCACCAGGTTGTCGACGATCTGCTCGAGATGGTCGGGGTCGGCCACGGCCATCACCGGATCGCCCGTCCGGTGTGAGACCTCGGCGCCGGCCTCGGCGGCGCCGGGTTCCCACGTCGCCGCGGCGCGGGCCAGCGACTCGTGGAGATCGATGGCCTCCACCGTCGGCGGTCGTTCGTCGAGCTGGGCGAGCGCCAGCAGCACGTCGATGGTGCGGTCCATCCGGGCCAGCTCGTCGACGAGAGGGTCGAGGCGATCGTCGTCGATGGGCTCGTCACCGGCGCGGAGGTTGTCGATGCGCAGGCGGAGGACGGTGAGCGGCGTGCGGAACTGGTGGGCGGCATCAGCGGCGAACTGCGACGTGGTGCGGAGCGCGCCGGCGAGACGATCGGCGCTGCGGTTGAACTGGGCGGCCAGCTCACGGATCTCGGGCGGCCCGGTGTCGGTGGCCGCCCGGGCGTCGAGGTCACCGGAGCCGAACGCCCGGGACTGGAGCTGGAGCTCCCGCACGGGCCGGGCGACCCACCGGCCGAGGAGGAGGCCGATGCCGGCGGCGGCCACCAGCGTGACGCCGGCGATGGCAGCCAGGCGGCGCCAGTAGGTGGCGATGTCCTCGTCGACCTCGTGGCGCGAGTGGCTGATGCGGACCGCCCCGAGCACGCGGTTGCCGGAGCGGATGGGCGCCGCCACGTAGACGAGGGTCTCGCCCAGCGTGTCGGAGTACCGGCTCCCGGTGGCGGTCTGGCCGGACAGCGCCTGGGCGATCTCCGGGCGGCTGGCGAACGAGCGCCCGACCGCATCGGCAGCACCGGGCGGCGGGTCGGTGTCGGCGAGCGAGATGCCTTGGGCGTCGACGACGAGCACCCGTCCGTCGGTGTCCGCCCCGTACAGCTCTGCCACCCGCTTCGCCTCGGCCGACGCCGCGGGATCGCCTTGTTCGAGCAGGTCCTCCACCGCGTCGCCGAGGCCGAGCGCGTCGCGCTCGGCGGCGACGAAGAGCTGGTCCTCGCGCCGCCGGGCGTTGTTCACGCCGAGGGGCACCTCGAGCGACGCCAGCACCACCAGCGTCAGCGCGACCATCGCCGCCGCGAACCGGATGGTCACGGCTCGGCCACGTAGCGGAACCCGACCCCCCGGATCGCCTCGATGTACCGGGGGTCACCGAGCTTGCGGCGCAGGGAGGCGACGTGGACGTCGATGGTCTTGGTCGGACCGAACCAGTGCGGGTCCCACACGTCCTCCATGATCCGGGTCCGGTCGA
Source organism: uncultured Acidimicrobiaceae bacterium (assembly GCA_963747745.1). Classification (GTDB taxonomy): domain Bacteria; phylum Actinomycetota; class Acidimicrobiia; order Acidimicrobiales; family Salinilacustritrichaceae; genus Salinilacustrithrix. The sequence goes on along the minus strand of CAVVGJ010000012.1, from coordinate 14,325 downwards.
GCACCGCACCCGCGTCGGCCGCCAGGTAGCAGAGCAGGTCGTACTCCTTCGGGGTGAGCTCGATCGTCCGGCCATCGAGGGTGACCGCCCTCGTCCGCTGGTCGATGCGCAGTGGTCCCGCCTCGATGGCATCGTCGAACGAGCCCGACGCCGCCACCTGCTGGGCCCGCCGCAGGACGGCACGGATGCGGGCCAGCAGCTCACGGAACCCGAACGGCTTCACCAGGTAATCGTCGGCCCCCATCTCGAGGCCGAGGACCCGGTCGGTCTCCTCGCCGCGCGCGGTGAGGACGATGATGACCGACCGGTCCCCGCGGGATCGCAGCTCGCGGCAGACGTCGACCCCGTCCATGTCGGGGAGGCCGAGGTCGAGCAGCACGATGTCGTGGGGCTCGGCCGACAGCGCATCCCGGCCGTTGGCGACCCGGTGGACCACGAAGCGCTCCCGCTCGAGCGCCTCCCCGAGCGACTCGGCGATGGCGTCGTCGTCCTCCACCACCAGCACGTCCATGCACCGATCATGCTGGATACGCGGGTCTGGCCGCGGGCGGGAGCGCGATCTTGACCGTTTCTTGTACGAGCCCTCGACGGCTGCTGCACGGGCTCTCCGTACGGTGAACCGCATGATCACCAAGTCCCGGAAGTCAGCCCTCGCTCTCGCCGGCGCCGTCGCCGCCACGATCACCGCCGCCTCCGTCGCCGGGGCGGTGAACCTCGGGCTGCTCTCGTCCGACCCGGCCCCGGCCAGCAGCAGCCAGGTCCAGCTCTTCGAGCCCATCGACGCCAACACCGCGACCACGACGTCGACGACCGAAGCGCCGGTCCAGGTCGTGGTGCAAGACGTGTACGACCTGCCGGCGGACAACGGCCAGGCCCCGGCCCCCACCTCGACCGCGGCGCCAACGGCGCCCGCCACGCTGACCCAGGCGCCCGCTCCGTCCTCCGGCGGGGACGACGGCTCGTACACCGATGACGGGGCCTCGGACGACAGCTACGAACACGAATCGGACAGTCACGACGGCAGCGGTTCCGTGAGCGAGCAACCCGGCGGGGAATACGATGACTGATCAGGCCCGCCGGCCCGATCCCGCCACCCCGCCCGCGGCCCGGAGCGGCTCGGAGCGGTCGGCGGCGACGCCCGCACGTCGCCGGCGCCAGCCGGGTGCTCGCCGCCGGCGTCGCCACGGCCGGCACCATCGTGATGGCCGGCGTCATGGCCCAGCCGGCCACCGGCAGCGTCAGCGCCGACCCCGCCGTGTCGAACCCGGCCCCCTCGGCCCCGTCGGATCCGGCATCGGCGTCGGACACCACCGTTCCGGCGCCGGCGCCCACCAGGATCGTCATCGTCCGGCGGCACCACCCGGCGACCTCGACGGCGACGCTCGCTTCCGCGGCGCCGGCGCCGGTCAACCCGCCCCCTGCGCCGGCGCCCGCGCCCCGACCCGCCCCCGCACCCCGGCGGGCGCCGGCGCCGACCACCGTCTCGAAGGGCAGCTGACGCGGTGCTCGTCACCTTCGTCGACGACCACCGGTTCCGGGCGATGGGCACCGACTGCCACCTCCAGGTGGTCGAGGGCGCCGGAGACGCCTGCGACCTCGGTGAGGCCATCGTCCGCGCCGACGAACGTCGCTGGTCCCGGTTCCTCGCCGATTCCGAGCTGTCGGCGATCAACGATCGTGCCGGTTCACCGGTGGCGGTCTCGGCGGAGACCTCGGCCCTGGTGGGGCTGGCGTTGGACGCCCAGCGCCGCACCCGGGGCTGGTTCGATCCGCGGCTCGGCGAGCAGGTCCGCGCCGCCGGGTACGACCGCAGCTTCGATGCCCTCTCGTCCGGTGGCCCCGTGCCGCTCGGGCCGTCCACCCCGACGTCGACCGCCACGCCCACCACGGTCGACCAAGGGGTCGTGGCGATCCCCCCAGGGACCCGTCTGGATCTCGGGGGGATCGCCAAGGGCCACACCGCCGACCGCGTGCTCGCCGCCCTCCTGGCCCGCGGTGCGGCCGGGGCCTGCGCCAACATCGGTGGTGATCTGGCCTGCGCCGGTGCGTCGCCCGACGGCAGCGGATGGTGGTGCGCCGTCGATCACCGACCGGGATGGGCCGTCGGCCTGACCCGCGGCGGCGTGGCCACCTCGACCATCACGCGTCGCCGATGGGCCACCACCGACGGCAGCTGGGCCCACCACCTGATCGATCCCACCACCGGCCGCCCGTCCTCGACGCCGGTCCGCAGCGCCACGGTGGTCGCGGCCGATGCCGCGACCGCCGAGGTGCTGGCCAAGGTCGTGGTCCTCGCCCCGTGGGACGAGGCCGAGGCCATCCTCGATGCCCACTCCGCCTCGGCAGTGGCCACCGTCGCCGACGGCAGTTGCCGGACCATCGGTCCGATCGACGACCTCCTGTTCCCCATCGGAGACGCCTGATGTCGTTCACGCTCAACCCGCAGTTCTGGTGGTACCTCACCCGCGCCGCGGGGATCACGGCCTGGATCGCCGGTTCGGGCTCCCTCCTCGCCGGGCTCGCCCTCGCCACCCGCACCCTCGGGTCCCGCCCCAAGGGGCCGTGGCTGCTCGACCTCCACCGCGGCCTCGCCGGCGTCACGATGGCGTTCCTGTCCCTGCACATCGTGGCCCTGGTGGCCGACTCCTACACCCAATTCGGGGTGGCCGACGTGCTGGTCCCGTTCGCCTCGGGGTGGAAGCCGGCCGCGGTGGCCGGCGGCGTGATCGCCATGTGGCTCCTCGTCGCCGTCGAGCTCACCAGCCTGGCGAAGAAGCGCCTGCCCACGAAGTGGTGGCGCGGCATCCACCTGTCCAGCTACGCGGCGGCCATCGCCTCCACGGTCCACGCCTTCACCGCCGGCACCGATGCCGGCAACCCGGGGTTCGTCGCCGTGGCGCTGGTCACCGTGGTGGGCGCCGCCTTCATGACCACCTACCGGTTGGCAGCTCCCCGCAAGGCGGCCCGGGTGCCGGTCCGGCGGCCGGTCACGACCTGACGCTCCCGGGGCGCGTGTTGCGAATCGGGCGGGAGAGCCGCAACACTTGACGTACTTGACCGATCGGTCAACTTCGCCGAGCACGCTGATCAGCACTGCTCACCCCACGACCAAGGGAGCACCCCATGACCACTGCCGTGATCGTCGACGCCGTCCGCACCGCGGGCGGCAAGCGCTTCGGCCAGCTCTCCGGCTGGCACGCCGCCGACCTCGCCGGTGAGGTCCTCAAGGCCCTCGCCGAGCGCAACAACCTCGATCCCGCCCTGGTCGACGACGTCGTGATGGGCTGCGTCATGCAGGTCGGCAACCAGGGCCTCAACGTGGGTCGCAACGCCGTGCTGGCCGCGGGCTGGCCCGAGAGCGTCCCCGCCACCACCGTCGACCGCCAGTGCGGATCCAGCCAGCAGGCGGCCCACTTCGCGGCCCAGGGCGTCATCGCCGGCGCCTACGACATCGCCATCGCCGCCGGCGTCGAGGTCATGTCCACCACGCCGATGGGCGCCTCGATGACACCGGGCTCGGTGCCCTTCGGCCCCAACGCCCTCGCCCGCTACGCCGATGTCGAGTACATCGAGGGCTGGAAGGGCCTCATCCCGCAGGGTGTGTCGGCCGAGATCATCGCCGACAAGTGGAACCTGTCCCGCGAGGACCTCGACCAGATCGGCCTCGAGTCCCAGCAGCGGGCCGCGGTCGCCCGCGACGAGGGCCGTTTCGACAACGAGATCGTCCCGGTCAAGGTCAAGAAGCTCGACAAGGAGACGGGCGAGCTCATCGACACCGGTGATCAGATGGCCACCACTGACGAGGGCATCCGCGAGTCCACCGCCGAATCGCTGGCCAACCTCAAGCCGGCCTTCCTCCCCGACGGCAAGGTCACCGCCGGCAACTCGTCGCAGATCTGCGACGGCGCCGCCGCGGTGTTGATCATGAGCGAGGAGAAGGCCAAGGAGCTCGGCCTCAAGCCCCGAGCCAAGTTCCACACCTTCGCCCTCGCCGGCGTCGACCCCGTCACCATGCTCACCGGCCCCATCCCGGCCACCACCAAGGTGCTCGAGCGCTCGGGTCTGACCATGGACGACATCGATCTGTTCGAGGTCAACGAGGCCTTCGCCTCGGTCGTCGGTGCCTGGCAGAAGGAGCACGACGCCGACATGTCCAAGGTCAACGTCAACGGCGGCGCCATCGCCCTCGGCCATCCCCTCGGTGGTTCCGGCGCCAAGCTCATGACCACCCTGCTCAACGAGCTCGAGCGCACCGGCGGCCGCTACGGCCTCCAGACGATGTGCGAGGGCGGTGGCCTGGCCAACGCCACCATCATCGAGCGCCTCTGACGGGGATGGCGTTGGCTTCCAGGAGCACGGCCAACGCCACCATCATCGAGCGCCTCTGACGGGTACTGACATCCCGTTCTGGGGGACGAATCTCGCGGCTGACGACGAGATTCGTCCCCCAGAACGTAGCCGGATCGACCACCTTGCCGATCCTTCCCGACCAGCTCCGCCTGGTGGCCGAGCGCCATCCGCACGAGGTGGCCTACCGGGTCATCGGCACCGGTGAGATGACCTTCGATCGCTGGTGGCGCCAGGCGAACCGCATCGCCCGCACCCTCACGGCCCGGGGCGTGGGCCCGGGCGACCGCGTCGCGCTGCTCTTCGAGGCCGCCGACACGCTCCGTCGCCTCCAGGCCTCGGTCGGGGCCCAACTCGCCGGGGGCATCTCCGTGCCGCTCAGCACCGCCCTGTCGGCGGCCGAGCTCGCCGCCATCGGCTCGCACGCCGAGCCGGCGGCGGTGCTCGCCAGCCCCTCGCTGGCCGAGCGGGCCCGCCAGCTCGGCGCGGTGGACGTCACCGTGATCCCCGCCGGCGACGGCCCCGACGGGTGGGGCGACGTCCTCGTCGACGACGACCGCCCGGTCGACGGCCGGTCACCGAGGACGATCCCGCCGACATCATCTACACGTCGGGTACCACCGGCCGCCCCAAGGGCGTGCTGGTCCGCCACGCCAACGGGCGCAGCTCCCGATCGCCGCGCCGACCTGGACCGGGAAGGTGTGGTTCCACGCCAGCCCGATGTCGACCTCGGCGGGAGCTGCATTCAGCTACGTGCCGATGCAGCTCGGCATGACCGGCTGCTACCTGCCCCGCTTCGACCCCGAGGTCTTCTGCGATCTCGCCGAGGCGGGCGCCATCCACACCGCCTTCCTCGTCCCCGCCATGGTCGAGCGGCTCCTGGGCCGGGAGGATCTGTCCGACCGCGATCTGTCGTCGCTGGAGATCGTGTCGGTCGGGAGCGCCCCGGTCGCGCCGTCGACCCTGCTGGCGCTGGCCGAGCGGGTGACCAACGGCATGGTGTTCAACGGCTACGCCCTGACCGAATCGGCGCGGGCCAGTTCGTCCTCCCCGCCACCGAGATCGCCGAGCGGCCGGGTTCGTCGGTCGGCCGATGCCACCGGCCGAGGTCCGCATCGTCGGCGACGACGGCGGAGAGGTCGCCATCGGCGAGGTCGGTGAGGTGACCCTGCGGACCGACACTCGACCCCGCGAGTACTTCCGGGACCCCGAGGCCACGGAGCGCACCTGCGCGACGGCTGGCTCCACACCGGCGATCTCGGTTTCGTCGACGCCGACGGCTACCTCTACCTGGCCGGGCGGTCCAGGAGCTGATCATCCGCGGCGGATCGAACGTGTTCCCTGCTGAGTCGAAGCCGTGCGACGAGCACCCCGACTTCCGAGGCCGCCGTGGTCGGGTCCCCGATGCCGAGCTCGTGAGAGATCGCCGCGGCCGTGGTCCTGCGCTCCGCGCCACCACCACCCTACCAGCTCCGCGCCTTGCCAACGGTTGTCGTCCTACAAGTCCCTCGATCTTCGACCTCCCGACAGCTCCCCAACCAGACCGCAAGTGCTCAAGCGCCAGCTGAGCGAGGAGCTCGCTCCCACTGCACGCGGTCTCCGAACCACGACGGACCAGGCCCGCGAGCGCCGCACGTCCGACCTCACCGGTCATGTCGTCCAGCGCGGCGCGCGATCCGATCGTCACGGCGGGCCGCCCCAGCGGTTGGTGAGGCGGTAGCGGTCGGCGCGGATGGTGCTGACGCGGAACTCGAAGGGCTGGGCGCCCGACCACAGGTGACGGACGATCTCGAAGGTCAGCCCGTCGGGGCCGAGGCCGAGGAGCGACCGGGCCACGGCGTCGGGGCGGGCCGGTTCGATCTGCTCCTCGCCCCCGGTGGGACGCAGGCCGGTCTCGTCGGCGATCATGTCGTAGAGCGACCCCGAGGTGAGGTCGAGGGCCAACAGCGGTCCGGCCACGCCGACCGGGAACCAACTCCGGTCGACGGCGAGCGGTTCGTCATCGGCGAGGCGAAGTCGCTCGACGTGGATGGCCTCGTCGCCCTCGTCGACACCGAGGTGCACGCCGACCTCGGCCGGGACCGGGGCGCGCTCGGCGACGAGCACGCGGCTCCGCTCCGTCTGGCCCGACGCCGAGATGGCCTTGGCCATGCTGTAGGAACCGGGCAGCGACTGCTCGACCGCGGTCGAGACGACCTCGGTGCCTCGGCCCCGGGTTCGCACGACCAGGCCATCGTCGGCCAGCGCGCCCACCGCCTGGCGCACGGTGGGCCGGCTGACCCCGTAGTGCGCGATGAGCTCGGCCTCGGTGGGGAAGCCGTCGTCGAACTCGCCGCTCGCCAGCCGGCGGCGCAGCGCGGCCTCGAGCTGTGCCCACAGGGGCAGCGCGCTCGGTGCGGTCGAGGACCTCGTTCATCCGCCCCCCAGCAACACCGCGGTGGTGAGGGTGGCGACCACGGCGAGGGCGACGCCGACGAAGCGCCAGTCGTGCTCGCGGGTCCAGACCACGGCGAGCACGAGCACGCGGACGGCCGGCGTGAGACCGAGGGCGAGGATGCCGGCCCCCATGAGCGCGTCGCCGAGGCTGGGTGCGTGTTGGAGCCCGAGCAGCTTGACCGCCTCGTTGCGATGGTCGCCCGATGCCAGCTTGACGACGAGGCCGGCCAGCATGAGGGCGATGGCGATGGCCAGCCCGCCCCGCAGCAGGTGGTGGACGACGGTGCGGGCCCCGGTGGGTGCCGCGTCTTCGCCGTTCGCGTGCGCCGTTCCGGCGGTGCTGGACTCGGTCATCGGATCCCGATTCCCGCCGCGTTGAGCCCCATCTGTGCCGCGACGACGATCAGCACGACGGCGAGCACCACGCGCAGCGTCTCCGGGCTCACCCGGGCCGCGATCTTGGTGCCGCCGCTGGCGCCGGCCACGATGCCGAGCGCGATCGGGACCGCGATGAGCGGGTGGACGTAGCCGCGGGCGAAGTACACCACCAGGCTGGCGATGGCGGTCACGCCGATCATGAAGTTCGACGTGGCGGCGGCCACGCGGATCGGAACCCGCATGCCGAGGGTCATGGCGGGAACCTTCAAGAACCCGCCGCCGACGCCGAGGAGGCCGGACAGCAGACCGGCGACGCCGGCGATGGCGGACCCCAGGCCGACCCGGTTGGCTTCGTAGCGGACCAGGGTGTCGGTGCGGTCGTCGTAGTAGGCCCCACCGAGGCCCCCGTGGTTCTCCCAGCCGGTGGTGACGCCCTCGTCGTCGTGGTGGCCGGTGTCGGCCGGGCCGTGCGGATCGCCCTGGCGCACGACCAAGACCGCGGTGAGCACCATCACACCGGCGAACACGGCGGAGATGACCGACGGCGAGATGGCCACCGCGACCAACCCCCCGGTGATGCCGCCGATGGTGGTGGCCACCTCGAGCGACATGCCGAGGCGCATGTTGGCCAGCCCCTCGCCGACGTAGGCCGCGCCGGCCGCGGTGGAGGTGGCGACGACGGCGACGAGCGACGAGGCCACCGCGATCCTGATGTCGTAGCCGAAGCCGAGGACGAGGGCGGGCACCACCACGATCCCACCGCCGATCCCGATCACCGCCCCGAGCCCACCGGCGAAGACGCCGAGGGCGGCGAGCAGGAGGAGGGCGGTCCAGGACAACACGATTGGTCATATTGTCATGACAACATGACCAATGGCAACCCGACGGGGTTCGGTACCCTTGGCGCCATGCCCCAGCCCCGCTGGATCGTCGTCGGTGCCGTCATCGTGGTGCTGGGTGCGGCGTTCAGCGACGCCAGCTGGTTCGCCATGGTGGTGGCGGTGGTGGCGGGGGGCCTGATCTTCAAGTTCGGCCTCGCCATGCTGGGCGGGATGTCCCAGACCCTTCCCGACCCGCCCCCGCCGGGTGAGCTGCGCAAGGTCAAGATCCAGTACCGCTGCTCGATCTGCGGTTCCGAGCTGCGGATGACGGTGGCCAACGACGAGATGCCCGAGCCGCCCCGTCACTGCCTCGAGGACATGGACCTGGTGACGCCGGTGGAGTGATCGGGCCCGGGCCCGATGGCACTCAGTGGAAGTTGGTGGCGGTGATGATGCCGCCGAGCACGAAGCCCAGGCCCAGCAGCAGGTACTTGTTGTCGGTGGCGCCCGGCAGCAGACCGAGGTAGTTGAGGAAGATGGTCAGCGCGCCCAGGCCGAGCAGGGTGAACATGAGCACCGGCACCCACATCGGGCTGACCTTGAACTCCTGCGGGATGGGAGCGGTGTAGCGCGACGAGGTGTCGGGCTCGCTGGTGGCGTGCCCCTTGGAGATCGCGTGCCGAGCACCGGAGCCGGCGCCACCCTTGGGGGTGGTGCGCCCGCCCTTCTTCTTGCGGTCTGATCGTGCCACGGATTCGAGCGTACCGGCTGTACCGTCAGCGCCGTGACCGGGCGAGACGCCGCCACCGAGCCCGACGACGCGATCCTCGCCGCGGTCGACATCGGGACCAACTCGGTCCACATGGTGGTGGCGCGGGTGGGGGTGGGCGGCCGGTTCGAGATCCTCGCCCGGGAGAAGGAGATGGTCCGTCTCGGCCGGTCGGGCGGCGACATGAAGGAGCTGTCGGCCGACGCCATCGAGCGCGGGGTCTCCGCGTTGCGCCGGTGCCGGGCCGTGGCCGACGCCCACGGGGCGGATCTGGCCGCGGTGGCCACGTCGGCGGTCCGCGAAGCGGAGAACCGGCGCGCCTTCCTGGACCGAGCCTTCGACGAGGCCGGGGTGTCGGTGGAGGTGATCTCTGGCGTCGAGGAAGCCCGGCTCATCCACCTCGGCGTGCTGCAGTCGCTGCCGCTCTACGACCAGCGGGTGCTGTTGTGCGACATCGGGGGCGGTTCCACCGAGGTCCTGTTGGGAGCGGAGGGCGAGGTCCTCACCAGCCGCAGCTTCCGGCTCGGAGCCATCCGCCTCACCGAGCGGTTCCTGTCGCCGTCCAAGGGGGGCCCGGTCAAGGCCAAGCACCTCGACCGCTGCCGCCAGCACGCCCAGGCCATGCTCGCTCCCTTCGCCCTCGAGGTGGGCAAGGTCGGCTTCGACGTCGTCGTCGGTGCATCGGGCACCATCGAGACGATCGTGGCCATGGCCGCCGCGGCCCGAGGCGAGTCCGACGGCGTCCGGACCCTGAACGGCGCGCGGGTCACCGCCGACGAGATCGGTGCCGCGGTCCGTGCCTCTGGCCGAGGCCCCCGATGCCGAGCGCCGGGCGGCGTTGCCCGGGGTCGACGCCAAGCGGGCCGACATCATCCTCGCCGGGGCGGTGATCCTCGAGCAGTTCGTGGCCGTCTTCGGCGTCGACGAGGTGGTGTTCTCCGACTACGCCCTGCGTGAGGGCGTGTTGCTCGACCAGGCCCGGCGACGGGCCGGTGCCACGCTCCATCACCTCCGGGACCTGCGCCGCCGCTCGGTGGAGCACCTCATGGAGCTCACCGACGAGCACCCCGACCACTCCCGCGAGGTCGCCCGGCTGGCGCTGCGCCTCTTCGACGACCTCGAACCGCTGCTCGGCCTGGGTGACGATGCCCGCGAGCTGCTCGAGGCCGGCGCGCTGCTGTGCAACGTCGGCGTGTACATCTCCCACTCGGGGCACCACAAGCACAGCTACTACGTCATCCGGAACGCCGAGCACCTCGCCGGGTTCACCGACCGGGAGATCGAGCTCATCGCCCAGATCGCCCGGTACCACCGCAAGTCGGCGCCCAAGCCCAAGCACGAGGAGTGGGCCGCGCTGCGCCGGCCCGACCGCGAGCTCGTCCGGCAGCTGGCGGCGGTCCTGCGCATCGCCGTCGGCCTCGACCGCTCGCACGGGGGGCGGGTGGCCGACGTCGCCGTCGAGTGCCACGACGACGCGGTGCGGATCAAGCTGCGCCCCGCGGCGACGAGTCGATCGAGCTCGAGACCCACTCGGCCGAGCTGCGCCGTGGTCTGCTCGAGGAGGTGCTCGGGCGGCGGATCGAGGTGGCCGTGTGACGGTCGCTCACCCTCAGGGGCGCGATGCAACAGCGCGTCGGCCTCGACGGCTTCGGCGAGGGCGGCGTCGGCGGCCATGAACAATCCGTCGGTGTCGGCGGCATGGTCGGGGTAGGCGGCGAGCCCGCACGCCACCACCACCGGAACGGACGCGCCTCCGGGGAACTCGAAGCTGCCGCTCGCCGAACGGAGGGCCGGTTCCAGCACCGCTTGGGCCGCTTCGATGTCGAGGGCGGGGAACACCACCGCGACCTCGTCGCCGTCGGTCACCCCGATGACAGTGGACGAGGGCAGCGACTCGCGGGCCTGGCGCACCAGCTGGGCCACGAGGTGGTCCCGGCCCTCACGTCCCACCTCGGCCAGCACCGAATCCATCGACAGGAGCCGGACGAGGCCGAACGAGAACGTGCCGTTGTCCCCGGAGACCGCGACCTCGTCGGCGAGCCGGGCCTCGAGGTACGCCTGCGTCATCACCGCCAGGTCGTGGTCGCGGCCCTCCTCGGCGAGGCGCGCCGCGGTGGCCAGCTGCTCGCGGACCAGGTCGGCGAGGACGTTGGTGTTGAACGGCTTGGAGACCCAGGCGTCGAGGCCCTTCGGCGTCTGGGGCAGGACCGCCTCGGACTGAGCCGACACCATGATCACCGGCACGAAGGCCCAACGGTCCTCGTTCCGGAGCCGGCGGTAGGCCTCGATGCTGGTGAAGCCGCGGAGCCGGACGTCGAGGAGGATCAGGTCGGGGCTGTGCTCCTCGACTGCAGCGATGATGGCGTCGTCGTCGTCGGGATCGACGTGCACGAAGTCGTACCCCGCGGCGCGGAAGTACGCCCGCAGGAACGAGGCGATGTCGGCTTCGTCCTCGATGCACAAGACGCGTTGCGTCGCGGCGAGCCGCCGGGCGACCGGTCCCAGCCTGGTTTCGTCGACCATCGTTGGATGCTGCCCCTTCCAATCGGCCTCTGGGCCGGCGTTGCCTGGCCCCTAGCATCGCGCTCGTGCCGCTCCGAGTGCTCGTCGTGGACAACTACGACTCGTTCACCTACAACCTGGTCCAGTACCTGGGCGAGCTGGGGCCGACCCCGTCGTGCGTCGCAACGACGAGATCGACCTGGCCGGCGTGGAGGCCCTCGCACCCGACGCCATCTTGATCTCGCCCGGACCCGGGACCCCCGGACGACGCCGGCATCTCCATGGCGGTCATCCGCGAGTTGGCCGGTCGGCGTCCCGTGCTCGGTGTCTGCCTCGGGCACCAGGCCATCGGTCAGGTCTTCGGTGGCACCATCGTCCGCGCCGGCCAGGTCATGCACGGGAAGACCTCGCTCGTGCACCACGACGGTTCCGGCGTGTTCGACGGGTTGCCGTCCCCGATCGAGGCCACCCGATACCACTCGCTGGTGGTCGATCCGGGATCGCTCCCGGACTGCTGGTGGTGACGGCGTGGACCGAACCCGATGGCGTGATCATGGGGCTGCGGCACCGCGACCTCGACGTCGAGGGCGTGCAGTTCCACCCCGAGTCGATCCTCACCGACACCGGCCACCAGCTGCTGCAGCGGTTCCTCGATCGGGTGGCTGTTTCGAGCTGACCGAAGTGGCGGCGACGTCAGCCGGTGGTGGTGGTTGTCGAATCCAGGATCGATCGACCGACCGTGATGGTGACCGTCGAGCCCTTGTCGGCGCTCGTGTTGCCCGCCGGGTCCTGGCTCAGCACCCGACCGTCGTCGGGATCGCCCGGCGGGATGAGCTGATCCTTCACCTCGACCTTGAATCCCGCCGTGGTCAGCTCGGACCGGGCCGTCTCCTCGGTCTTCTCCGTCACCGACGGCACGATGACCTGCTCCGGTCCGGCCGACACGATGAGGGTGACCGTCGAGCCCTTGTCGAGCATGGTGCCACCCGCCGGATCGGTGCGGATCACGGTGCCGTCGGGCACCGTCGTGCTGTTCTCGGGCTGCTGGACCACGTTGAACTCCTGCTGGCGCAGGATGGCCTCGGCCTCCGCCGCGGTGCGTCCGGCGAGATCGGACGGGACCGTGCGCTGGTCGGGGCCGAGATGCGCAGGGTGATCGGTGCATCCCGGGGGGCTTTCTCGCCGGCCGGTGGGTCCTGTTCGACCACGTGCCCCGGCTCGACGCTGTCGTCGAAGATCGGTTCGCTGGTGATGTCGGTGAAGCCGGCGTCACCGAGCGCCGAGCGGCGTCCTCCTCCGAGAAGCCGACGACCTTGGGGATCTCGATCGCCGGGGCGCCGTTAGACACGGTGAGCGTCACCGTGCCGCCCTTCTCCAGATCGGCGTCGCCCTCCGGATCCTGTTTGACGATCTGGCCGTCGTCGAAGTCGGGATTGTCCTCGAAGGTGGTGGCCACCGTGAACCCGAGGGTCAGCTGGGGCTTGGCGTCGTCGAGTTGCTTGCCCACGACGTTGGGGACCGTGACCATCGTGGAGGAGTTGCCGCCGTTGTTGGAGTCGAGGACGCCGAGGGCCTGGGCGAGCAGGAACAGTACGCCGCCCATGACCAGCAGGAGCAGCACCAGGATGGCGATGAACGCCCCGTTGCGCTTGGGCGGTTCGTCGTAGTCGTAGTCGTACTCGTCGTATGCCTCGTCGTACCGGGTCTGGGCCGCGGTCACCGGGATCGCCGCGGTCTTGGCCACGGTGGCGGCGGGGACCGGGGCCGGTACCGGAGCCGGCGCCGCGATCTGGTTGCCCTCGCGGTAGCGGCGCAGGTCGGCGCGGAGGTCCTCGGCTGACGGGTAGCGGGCGGCCGGGGACTTGGCCAGGCACTTGAGGATGATCGCCTCGAGCGTCGGGCACGATCGGCGTTGAGCTGGCGGGGCGGTTCCGGCTGCTCCTGCACGTGCTTGTACGCGACCGCCACGGGCGTCGTCGCCGCGTGAACGGCGGCCGACCGGTCACCATCTCGTAGAGCACGACGCCCAGCGAGTACACGTCGGACCGGGGATCGACGGCCGGCCCTGCGCCTGCTCGGGCGAGAAGTAGGTGGCCGTGCCCATGACCGACCCGGTCTGGGTCAGTCCTCGTCGGCCGCCGCCGACGGCGCGGGCGATGCCGAAGTCGGTGACCTTGACCTGGCCCGTCGGCGTGATCAGCAGACGTTCCCGGGCTTGACGTCGCGGTGCACCACGCCGTTGCGGTGGGCGAAGCCGAGCGCGGCGGCGATCTCGGCGCCGATCTCGGCCGCCCGATCGCGGGCAGCGGGCCCTCCTGGCGGAGCACGTCGGCGAGGCTGCGGCCGCTCGACGTACTCCATGACGATGAAGTAGGTGCCGCCCTCCTCGCCCCAGTCGTAGACGCCGACGATGTTGGGGTGGTTCAGGTTGGCGGCCGCCTGCGCCTCGCGCCGGAAACGCTCGACGAAGGAGGGTCGCTGGCGTACTGGGCGAAGAGCACCTTCACCGCGACCGGGCGATCCAGCAGCTGGTCACGGGCCAGGTACACCTCGGCCATGCCGCCTCGAGCGAGCCGCCGGTGGATCTCGTACCGGCCGCCGTAGATGACTGGTCCCTGGTCAGACATGGCGGTCGGCACTCTACGGCACCCATGCCGCCCGTCCGGTCCCGGGGAGGTGGCGTGTGGGACGGGCCTCTCCGTCAGCCGCCCTGGACCGCAGGGACGGCGGGGTCGCGCTGGGGGAACAGGACCTCGGCCGTCAGCGGCCGGGCGAGCTCGCCCAGATCACTGATCACGTCGACCAGGAGGTCGTCGATGGCGATCACGCCGACGAAGCGGCCGCCGTCGGTCACCGCCAGACGACGGATGGCGTGCTGCGTGGAAGCGAGGGAACGTGTCCCGGAGGTCGGCCTCGGCGTCGATGGTCACCACCGGGCTGCTCATCACGCCGTCGATCCGGGCGTTGGGGTCGAGCCGGTGGGCCAGGGCCCGGCACACCAGATCGCGGTCGGTCACGATGCCGACGAGCTCGTCGCCGTCCAGCACGGTGACCGTGCCGACGCCGGCCGAC